>JBEKQD010000006.1:0-88971 GCA_049520075.1 Occallatibacter sp.
ACCGAGCCCCAGCTAGGATTGGCCATCGTATCGCCCGCGGTCGTATAGCTGTCGCCATCGCCCCAATTCTGGTTGGGGAAATAGGTCTGCGACATCTGGTCGTGGATCCAGTGCCCCATCAGGTGCATCTTGCTGGTGAAATCGTGATCGATGCGCACCACATCTTCGCGCACGTACGTCGGCTGCTTCGGCGATGCAATCACCACCGGAGAACCATTAGGCGCCGTCGTATTGGAAGCCGGGATCGCTCCCGTCCCCATGAAGAGAACGGCGTTCGTGTCGAGCAGGTTCCCAGGAATCACGAAACCACCCGCAACGGTCGTTGAGGCTGGGAAGGAATTGCCGATGGTCAGATTATCGATTTTATACAGGCCAGTTAAGGGGTCCACATATTTGGGATCCGTCGTGTATGGCACGCACGGCGCTTTCTGGCCGGCAGCGCAGACAGCGTTTCCCAGGGGGTTGTTGCCCGGCGATTCCGCTAAGCCCACCGGCGGCACATATGTGAAGCCGCCCGCGCTCGTCTCATCCGCGACGGTCGGAATTTCCGCAGCCGTCGGCGCATTCGTCAAATTGGCAGGAGATCCCTGAATCATTTTGCGCCATTCCTCGGTCCAGAAGAAGAAGGTTTTGCTCTTTTCCTTCGGATAAATTACAGGAATGAACAGCGGGCCGCCCACGTTGCCCCCGTAGATATTCAGGCGTAGCTCCGGGATGGCGGGGGCGGTATGGTTCTGCGCGGCCGCCTGTTTGGTGAACCAATTGAGAGCATCGAAGTCGTCGTTACGATTGAACTCCCACACGCCGCCGTGGAAGTCTTTCGTGCCGGATTTCAGCACGATCGTGGTCGTGCCTCCCGAGGCGATTCCATAATCCGGCGAGTAATTGCTGGCCAGAACCTGGAATTCAGCGATCGCGTCTGGCGAGGGCATGACACCCAATTTGCCGCCGCTGCCGCGGTCATAGATTTCGCCGCCATCGACCAGAAAGTCGTTGTGGCCGGTACGCATACCGTTAAAGCTGATGGTGGCGCTGCTCCCCTGCGCCGAGGTGCCATTGAATTCCGGCAGAGTCCCCGAGACGCCGGTGCCCAGCGTGGCGAGCGAAGTGATACTGCGGCCGTTGGTGGCCAGTTCGGTGATCTGACTGCCGGTAATCAGGTTGCTGATTTCGTTGGTTTCCGTCTGTAGATGCAGCGCGTCGGCCTCCACCGTAACCGTCTGGTTGCTGGTGCCGATGGTGAGTACCGCATTCTCCTGCACGGTGGCGGCAACGTTCATCACGATGCCCGTCTTCACGTATTTTTCGAAACCCTTCGCCTCAACCTTCAGGGTATAGGTTCCGTGGTTCAAGCCTGCGAAATCGTAAATGCCCGAGCCGTTGGATTTGCCGGCACGAACCTCGTTTGTCGCTACGTTGGTTAAGGTGACTGATGCATTGGAAATTACCGCCCCTGCCGGGTCCGTGACGGTTCCAGTCAGTTCCGCGTTTTCCTGCGCATGCCAATAGGACGATTAGCGGCAGCAGAAAGAACCTGAATCTCGCTTGTCTCATGTGGCCTTCCTTTTCAAGGTGTTGATGTTGGTGTTTCGCTCTGATGTGGCTCCCCAATGGTCTGGAATGAAGCCGCCTCTAGAAAGTGCCCACCGCCAGTACCTTGGTGCTCGCGACCGGTGCTGGGCACTTACTAAAACGATTTTGTAACTCGGCCCGTAATGTTAGCGCTACCAAAAAACGAATGTCAAGGCCTTTTCGAACCCTGGGCGAAAATCTGGAGAAGTGGATTGAAGCTGTTGGAGATACATCAGGAATTTATCAAGATGAGGATCAACCTGCATCACAACTCCTCAATCCGCCCACTGCAACAGCGGAAAGAACTGAACGTGCTGAATTGCTGTTTTCTATGCGCAATCGATTTCTCCGTGCAATCGATTGTCTAAGAAAACGCCATTTCTCCCGTAATCCAACGATTCGGCCGGTCTGTTTCCCTGTCTTTTCTTCCATATCCGCTCAATTGTCTTTAGACAATCGATAGTCTTCAGGACAAAACGCAGGAATAAAGATCGACGCAGGCATTAGAATCCCGTCGAATGGGGGCTGTCAAGGTAAATTTTTGGGGGATTTGCCAGATGGCTCTGAAGTGATCTCTCGACGCCGCCTATCGACGGATTCAGACGCTGGCTGGAGGGGGCGACGTGAGGCTTTTTGGATATTTTCGATCCGGTTCGGCACCGTCTAAGGCCTTGCGATTGCTATCGGCTCTTGACACCAAACTCCATTCCTGCCGTGATTCGCCCCAGTTCGGACTCGCACCGATGTAATCGTTTTAGTAGCCGAAAAACTTGCGAGTCATACCTGATTTGAAGATAGGTCACTGTATTCAATGGAAGTCATGAGAGGTATGGCTGCGTTCTTGATGTCCAGCGGAAAGAGATGCTGCACTTTGACGTGGATGATCATCGAGCCGAAGGGCTACAACCGCTGGCTCGACCCCGATGATCCAGCGCGGCCTTCCCGGGACCTGCTGCGCCCCCTACCCGCTGAACAAATGAAAGCTTGGCCCGTCAGTGATCGCGGCACATAATGGCCCGGTATTGTCTCGCATTGATCGCAATTCAGAATTTGCCGCCTACTGACTTGACCGCTTGCGATCCGCACATCTCGCGGATCTTCTGCGCCAGCATCTGATAAGTAAAGGGCTTCTGAAGAAATGCGAAACCGCCTGGGATGCTCTCCTGTACCCCTTCCCGCAGAACGTCACTGGAGTAGCCGGAAACGAAAAGAACCTTCATTTCCGGCCGGTCTTTGCACAGTCTCGATGAAAGCTCTTTTCCGTTCATTTTGGACATGATTACGTCTGTCATAAGCAAGTCGATCGTGCTGTAGTAAGTCGAGGCCAAATGAATCGCGTCTTCCGCCGATCCTGCTGATAGGACAACGTATCCGTTTTCCTGAAGAAACTCGCAAGTAATTTCAAGTTGGGAGGGTTCGTCCTCAACGACCAAGATCGTCTTCGTACTACTTACGTCCTGGTCGCCGTCAGTAAGCCTTGGACCTTCTGCAACAGATTCAGCCTGCGGCCAATATATATTGAAAGTTGTCCCGTGACCCCGCTCGCTATAGACGAGAATCTGACCTCCACTTTGTTTAACAATTCCGTAAACAGTGGAAAGCCCGAGTCCTGTCCCTTTCCCAAGTCCTTTGGTGGTAAAGTACGGCTCGAAAATCCGGCTCTGGGTTTCCTCATCCATTCCACATCCCGTGTCGGTAACAGCGACACAAATATAGGGTCCGGGGCTGCCGACCACAGAATGCCTCACGTCCGCCTTCTCAAGCTGAAGATTAGATGTACTGATTGTTAGCTTACCGCCGTTTGGCATTGCATCTCTTGCGTTAAATGCGAGGTTCAGAACTACTTGCTCGAGCTGGCTTGGGTTGGCCGCTATGTTGCCGAGTCCAGGATCAGTTTGAAGCTCCAGTTCGATACTCTCGCCAAACGAAACACGCAACAGCTTCTCAACGGAAGCCACAACTGTATTGAAGTTCAGAATCTTGGTTTCGAGAGGCTGTTGTCTTGCAAACGCGAGCAGCTGAGATGTAAGGCTCATGCCCCGTTCTACTGCCGCGTTTATTGACTCCAACATCCGCGTGCTTTCCCAATTCTCTGAACGCGCAAGAAGCCTTGCATTTTGTCCCAGAATAATCGCAAGCAAATTGTTGAAATCGTGGGCCAGTCCGCCCGCAAGCCGGCCTATCGCGTCGAGCCTTTGTACCTGCCGTAACTCGCTTTCCGTACGCTCGCGTTCTTCAATCTGCTGCTGAAGCATCTGGTTCGAGTGTTTCAACTCTGCGGTGCGCTCGCTGATGCGTTTTTCCAATTGGGCATTGAGTTCTTGTAGTTCACCGTTCTTTTCGAATAACTTATTGTTCAGGATCTGCACAACTTCAATTCCTGCAAGAGCAGGAGATATTTGCTGCCCTGCCGGATCAGGGGAAGCGAGCGCTTCATTGACCAATTGCAACACCTGCTCAGGCTCTGCGGGTTTCGGAAGAAGTCGCGAAACCCCACAGGCATTCGACAAGGACTTCATTTCTGCGTCATGGAAGGTGGCGCTATAGAAGATCACTGGAATCTGTGCAGTGACCTGCTGCTGGCGCAGTTTGGATACAAACTCGAAACCATTCATCGTCGGCATCAGGATGTCCGCAATGATCAAGTCCGGTTTCTCTTCGCGAACCACATCCAGCCCATCGAGGCCGTCCGCAGCCTCCAGCATCCGATGGCCATAGTAATTTAGAAGCGTGACGATCACGTCACGATTTGAAGGGTTGTCGTCAACGATAAGGATTGTTGCCATAGGAGACCTCCTGACCTTTGATTTCTCTGTGCCGCAATCTTTTTGATCGAGCATTGTCCGCAAAACCTCCGTCATTCGCGGACATCCTCCATCCAAAACGAACGATCCTTTCACATTCAGCGATTCGAGGCTCGATTGTTTGTCAAACAAGCTTCGACTTCAAGGAGCAATTGCTCCGGCGCAATAGGGCGGGAAAGAAACCTTGCCACGCCGAGCTGAAGAGCTTTCTCTTCCTCGCCACCCCGCGGGTCAGTCATCGATGCGGTTAGCAAAATGAAGGGTATAGGCTTCAGACGTGCGTCCGCCTTGACGTGCTCCAAAAAAGCCAGCCCGCTTTCGGGCGACATATGCAGATCCGACAAGATGAGGTCGATGGATTTGTGCCGCGCCAGTTCCATTGCGACCGCAACAGTGTTAGCAGAAATTACAGTGTATCCGGTAGGCTCAAGCACGCTGCAAACCAGTTCCACGTTGATGGGAGAGTCATCAACCAGCAATACGACAGCCCGTGTTGATTTGAGATCATGTGCGCGTGCCGGAACAACCTCGCTTGACAGTTTTGCTCTTGGCGGCCGCTTGTGGTGTGGAATGAATACTTCCACCTGATCGACGAATGTTTCGGGATAGATTGGTTTTGAAATATAACCATCGAATCCGCTGGCCAACACTTTGTCGCGATCCCCCACCATGGCGAGAGCTGTTACCGCAATGATGGGAATAGGAGGAAGTGTGGACTGCGCGCGAAGATGCGTTGCGACCTCATATCCATTCATCCTGGGCATTTCCAGGTCGCAAAGGATCAAGTCCGGACCCTGGCCCAACGCTATATCGATTCCCTCTCGCCCGTCGGGCGCAGTCGACACCTCGTACCCAAAGGCGCCCAGAAGGTAGACCATGAGTTCCATGTTCGTTTGGTTGTCTTCAATGATCAGAATGTTGCAACTCATGAGTGCCTACTGTTCTGGCAAGCACCAAAGTAAACCGGCTTCCCTTGCCATACTCGCTCTCGACCAGTATCCGCCCGCCCTGAAGCTCGGCGAGGCGTTGACTTAGGTGCAGACCCAACCCGGTGCCTTCGAGGCGTTTCCCTTTTTCGTTCTCCACTCTGGAAAATGCCTTGAATAGTTTGGCCTGATCGTCGGGCCGAATACCCATTCCTGTATCGGTCACTGAAATTTCAATCAGCGGTACATTATTTTCTTCTTTCTCGGTAACTTCCAAGCGGACTGAGCCATGCTCAGTAAACTTGACGGCATTGCTCGTTAAATTGAGGAGAATCTGGCTAAACGCGCGGCGGTCGGCCATGACAAAGGCTTCCCCGTGTGGAAGCTGTAACTCGAGCCAGATCCCTTTTGCGTCCGCCTGGGGCCTCAACGCTGTGGCTACTTCCTCAAGAACGGATGCACAAGGCACTGGCTCGAGTGTGAATTGCACCTTGCCGGATTCAATCTTAGCTAGGTCGAGTAGGTCATTGATCAGCAAAAGCAAGTGCCGCGAGCTCGTTTGGATTGTGCGGAGCTGTTTCTCCTGGTCGGCAGTGAGCGGGCCGGGCAATCTCATCAGAAGTGTCCCAGTAAAGCCGATGATGGCATTGAGAGGCGTTCGCAACTCGTGCGACATCGTAGCCAAAAAGCGATCCTTCGCCTGGTTCGCATTCGCCAATTCAAGATTTTTCAGTTGCAATGCGCGTTCAACTCTCTTCCTTTCCGTGATGTCTCGAATTGAGCTTGAATACAACTGGCCTTGATCGCTCTCGAACGTACTCAGACTGATCTCTACAGGGAACTCCGTACCGTCCTTTCGCCTGCCAAACAGCTCCAATCCCTCGCCCATGGCGCGTGCTTGAGGATTACGGACGAATCCGTCGCGGTGAACTAGGTGCTTTGTCTGAAAGCGATCCGGAACAAGAATCTCGACTATCTGACCCACGAGTTCTTCGCGCTGATACCCAAAAAGTCGTTCTGTTTGTGCGTTTATCAGCACGATCTGGCCCTGCTGATTGACGATGACAATAGGGTCGGGCGCAGACTCCAGCAAACCGCGAAATTGTTCTTCCGCGCGCTTCCGCTCCGTCATGTCACGGGTTACCTTCGTGAATCCGCGCAGGTTCCCTTGACTATCACGGATCGGTTCGAGCACGATATTCGCCCAAAATCTGGAACCATCCTTGCGTACCCTCCAGCCCTCATCCTCCGCGCGCCCTTCGACCTTCGCTTTTTCCAGTTCGTGCTGCGGCTTGCCTGATTCCTGGTCTTCCGTCGTATAAAAGCAGGAAAAGTTGCGTCCGAGGATCTCGTTTTCGCTGTATCCCTTGACTCGTTCCGCCATGCTGTTCCAATTCAAGATATTCCCACCGGGATCCAGCATATAGATCACGTAATCGGTCGCGTTCTCCACCATCAGGCGAAAACGCTCTTCCTTGAGACGCAACTCCTCTTCGGCATGCTTGCGTTCCGAGATATCCCGGATAACGCTGATAACTACCGCCCCATCCTCCGTCTCCAGCGTGCTCAGGCTGATTTCCGCGGGAAATTCTTTACCGTCCTTATGCAGGCCATAAAGATCGAAACCGGCATCCATAGCGCGTGTGCGAGGCTGCGAAGAATAGTTGGCCCGGTAACCAATGTGACCAGCACGGAATCTTTCAGGAAGCAATACCTCTACGGGTTTTCCTATGAGTTCCTTGCGCTGATACCCAAAAACCTTCTCCGCCTGACCGTTGACGAGAACGATGCGGCCGGTGAGGTTGGCGATGACTATCGCGTCCGGCGTTGATTCCAATAGATCGCGAAACTTCGCCTCAAAAAGTCTTGAGTGACGCAGCGCTTTAAGGTGAGTTACATCCCTATGCTGCGTCAGAAGACACTGAAAGCTCCCCTCCGCATCTCGGATCGCTTTCGTTGACACATCTACGTAGAGCAGTGACCCATCTCGCCTGCGGCGAATTGACTCGTAGATCACAACGTCTGAAGTGAGGGCCTCTTCACGGAAATGATTAACATCCTTCATACAATCTTCAGGTACCACCAGTTCAAGAAAAGAACGGCCAGCGACTTCAGCACCGGTGTACCCGAACATGGATTCTGCACCTTTGTTCCAGTAAACTACGACCCCTTCTTGTGTCGTCCCGACAACGGCGTCCGGTGTTTCGTCCGCCAGGATGGTTGTAATGTCCACCTTCATAGAAAAAGCCTGCCCGCCTGCCGCATTGGATTGTTGGGTGCTTGCATTTAATGCCCGGTTTCTTGACGGTACGCACAGCCTCGCTCGCGCTGCGATGATTTGCAAACGGTATGATGCCGTCGTTGCTTAGGAAGGCAATCTGTATCAGACTCACCTTCCTCGCATTTACTTACTTACTGAAAATTATCGACGGCTCCTGAGGAGCTCGAACGTTGCGAGAGCGTTCATCCGAATCACCGAGGCAAGCTCAGAACCAGATACTCAGGGTCCTTAGACCGCCTCCATAGCTTGATTGCAAGCCTCACGAGGGTCTTCGGAAATCGATCAGGGAACAGAGTGATAATAGGCTCAGACGTTTGCACTGTCAAGCACCGCTCTTCTATCTCGCCGCCGTCCAGGCTGTCCTTTTGACATCTGATATATAGTGTTTGAACATTAGACTACGGCCATCCTGCTTACAGTTCCTGAGCCATGCTAATTTGTGACCTCTGTGAAGTTGCGAAAGGCTTTAGATATCTTAGCGCCGCAGGGTCCGCCATGCGACACTCGAACTCAACAGCTTATGCAGTGCCGAAAACACGAGAGGTCCCGCAAGCCAGAATCTCCTGCCAGTCTTGTGAGATGCTGTCCTGCTCGCCCGATGAAGCGCGCATTCTCTGGTTGTGTTTTTTATTCTGATGCCTCAAGCCAGATCGAAACTAAGTCCTTTTGAATTCGGCGTGGGCGACAGCGCTCGAACCCGACCTTCGCCATGACAGTGCTATGACAAGTTATAACTCATTGATTCTACAAAGCACTGCCAGCTAAGAAGGCGTACAAACTGCCCAAAATGAAGCTTCAGCTCCGCGATCGGACATTTAACATATGTACTTACGTCGCACAGATTGGTCTGGGCCATCTCTTCAAGTTTTCGCAATACCAGCAAGCTAGAACTACAAACGCTGCAAAACACGCCACCGGAGACCTCGCGAAAGAGTCACTAGATCACCGCGGACCCAGGTCGTTGTGCGTGAACATAAGTATGCCATGTATATCATCCAGAGTGGACGACCATCAGCAGAAACAAGCCGCCGATTGCGCGAAAGTAGCGCCGGGGAATGGATAGAGCCTATAGACGAAGGAATTAGCGCTCTCCGGATAATCCTCCACTTGTCCCAGTGGGAGGAGAGAAAGTTGAGGTGCAGCCATAGACAGTCTTTGTTCTGATGAAACATCGACTCCAGAGCTGAGCCGGCAAACGAATGGAGCCATCTCTGCCAGCTCACGGGAATTTTGTCGATCTCGGCCGCAGCGACAGGATGGAGATGGCAATCGAACCAGGCATGGGCGTAGTAGATGGCGATTGACTGGAAGGATCGAAGGAGGGGAGAATGGGCCTTGTACCAGTTATGCCAAAAAGTCTCATCTTCTGCGTGCGAGTCGAGGAAGACGGCTAGTTCGCGAACGTGATGGACGATCCAATCCGCACCAATGAGATTTCGTAGAATGTGAAGCGTCAAATAAGCCAAGTGGTCAACGGAGCTCAAACAGGGAAACGAGAGCCCGTCGACTTCTCGCTTAGTACGTCGCTCCCAAAAGAGCGCGGCATCTGGTAGGCAAATACGTGAGACACGATCGTTCCACAGACAAAAATGCAATTCAATTGAAAGCGGCATTTCAGGATCAAACAGATTACCCCTCCACTTCCAGTCGCCTGGCCGAACAAGAGTTGGTAAATGGTCGGCACGATCATAGCTGACTCTCGCTGTAAATGGGGAATAGCCGATCGCCTGCAGGGCGCGATTAGCGGCATTGATGCTGTCCGCGGGACAGAAGATATCAATATCTGATTGTGATCGCATACGCGGGTCTGCAACATAATCGGGAGACTGCGTAAAGCCCTTAATGACGACGTGCTCTACTCCGGCGCTGTCGAGCGCTTTGGCCGCTTCTCGATAAGTAGCCTTGACACGTTCAAAACGGAGAGCATTGTCGGCTAGGTTAGTCTTGAGACGTTCGACGACCCAGAGTGGGAATACCTCAATGGGAAGTTGTGCAATCTGTAATGTAAGATGAGCAACGTCGCAAAAAGCCAACAAGTTAGTCCACTCGTTATCAGATAGTTTTTTAAGGCGCATGGTGTCGGGATTGCCTAGCTGAAGAGCGAAGAGCAGTGACGCGAACTCTGGCGGAATCTGCTGCCATGGTTTATTGGCTTCAAATGTGAAAGCATTGATCAAGGGCTGGCCTCCTGTATGATTCTGAGCATCGCGAAGCCTTTTCACTCAAGCAAGCTTTATGAAGCCAGACGCTAATGAGCATACATCTCTGGCTCGCCCAGACTGCCTGCCTGAGGTAGGTGACGAATATAAAGCACAATCGACCAGGTTTCGTCGTCGCTGAGCGTGTTCTTCGACCCAGGCATTCCCGACGGCCAGATACCGTAGTCGATAATCCATTTCAGCTGTCCGTCGGTATAGGACTGCACTTCTTTTCCGGCTAAAGAAGGCACCGGTGGTGACATACGGTCAGCAAAAGGCACGCCTGTGTTCTGGCCATCTAATCCGTGGCATGCCACGCAATAGTGCGAGAACGCAACTTTGCCATCGGCAATCCCTTCGGCGTTATCTATGGCCGGATTCTTCTGAGACTTGTTATGCACCAATACTTTGTGCTTGGCCCAGTTCATGATTGTCGTTTCTACTTTGCCCGGCGGATCGGCCTTGCATCCGACGAGCACGATGGCGAGCAATGGCACGCTGACAACAACAAGTACACAAATTGAAAGCATGATCCGCAACATGAGGTCACTCCACGACGTGCAGAGTCAATGTCATCTGCCCGTGGCCAGATCCGCAGAAGACCGCGCAGTGTCCGACAAAGTTCCCAGTTTTATCGGGAGTGAAGGCAAGTTCGCTGGTCTGTCCTTTGTTCACCCTGGTTTGAATACGGAACTCCTTGAACCGAAGACCGTGCGCCACATCTGCACTCTTCAGAACGAGGACAACAGGTTCACCCTTCTTCAACGTGATCTCGCTCGGGATGAATTCAAATCGCTTCGCTGTCACTTCTATGCGGCGCGGAGCAAGCTGAGCGGGAGCTGCGCATACAAAGGATTGCGCAATAATCATTCCTGCGGCTAGGGCTACGGGCAAAGCGATTTTCAGCTTCATAAAAAGAACCTCACAAACAGTTTGAGATGGCGCGCAGTTAGCCATATGACCTAAGGCGCTATCCTCAATTCAGTTGTTAGTCTCGTACCAGAGGCGAGAGCATGAAGGCAGGACAGCGACTTATTCAACTTTAATTGGACTCGAAAATGCATTGTCATCCACTGGAAGCGAAATTGTCATCTTATTGTTGATTGATGCGTTTTCTTGGACGCTGCCTCGGAGTCAATGGAAATGAGGCGCGATATGCCGTTTTGACTTGTGGCATGGTTGAAGTATCGTTGTCTGAGAAAGTGACAACCTCTTGACATCCAGCATACGATCCGGCGACAAATCTATCGGCAACCTTCGCTAGTGTTATGCGTATGGCGTGTACGATTTCCAAACCAAGCTTTCACTCATCGACACGATCGATCCTTTGTCTCATCTTCGCGCTGGGGGTCCTTGCAACTGCGCATTCCGGGTTAGGACAGGATACACCCCTCATCTCTGGGGGCGCGGGCCTACTCACTGAGACCAATGGCGGAAAAACTACGTACAATCCCATCATCGAGCCTCTGCTTGCGGCTCAGCTCGGCAAGAAGGTTCTCGTCGAGTCGCGTGCTGCTCTACTGGAAAGCTTCTCGCCCAAAGGCGGGGGGCAGCCCGGTTACGACCACAGTCACTTCATTGGTCTCACGTTTCTCCAAGGCGATTACATCGCCACACCGCACGCCACCGTCGTAGGCGGTGAATTCCTGATTCCGTTTAACACCTACAACGAGCGCCTAACTCCCATATGGATCGGTAATTTTCAAGATGCGCCCTTGATTTTTCCACTTGGCCTTTTGGCTAGTGGCGGCCTCGGTGGCATGGTCCGCGGGAATGCTATTGCAAGCAGCAGATACTCGATCAACTATAACTATTTCTATTCAACGCGCAGTGGGAATGAGCAGTTTTCTTCTAGTCGCGGCACTGGCGGACGAGTTGGCCTGTACCTTCCCGAGCAGCGTTTAGAAGCAGGTTTCTCGTACGACCGCATTCTGCAGGGAACTCACGAGAACTTCTATGGCACCTACGTCTGGTGGGAGCCCGAAGATGCAGCTTTCCGGCTGCGCTCAGAGTTTGGCCGTGGTGAGCATGCCCAGGGCTATTGGGTTGAGGCCGACTACCGGACACGTGCATTCGGAGGCCTCGACAGCATAATCGGCCGTTTTGAGCCTGTCCTCCGCATCCAGCAGACTTTTCGCCTGAACACCATCGCCAGCGACGGCTTGCCGCCAGCGAATACGCAGCGAGCCGACTTTGGCCTCAATTACAATTTGCCGCACGATATCAGAATCCTTACAAGCTACGCAAGGCAGTTCTCCACCACTGGAAATCACAATGTCTGGGAGACAGGAATTGTGTATCGTTTTCTCTTCCCAGCCTGGAAAGGGAGAGAATGATGACATCGAAGTATTTCCTATTTGTCGTCCTCGTTATGGCTTCTGTCTCAGTGCTCGCTCTTGCGGCGCAAAAGAGCGACGCGCCGGTAACTGCTTCAACCACGAAGACACCCGTCGCCACAAAGCGCCTCCTCCGGCAGGCGGATGAAGGCCAGCGCATATTTGAGCAAAACTGCACTCGCTGCCACGCGTCGCCTGAGGGTTTTTCGCCTCGTATATCGGGCACAATCGTGCGCCATATGCGTGTGCGTGCATCGCTTAGCCGGCACGAGGAGGAAGCGCTACTCCACTTTTTCAATCCCTAGCGCGAATCAAAGCAATTCTTATGTCAGTAGATGGGGTGAGTATCGGGTTCGTACGGCCGCCCAAACTTATTCAGATGGCGTCTCTGTTCCGGGATATCGGTGCGGATGACGCCGAGATCTATAGGTCTTCCTGCAATGTGCACACGGCGAGTGAGTCGGTCCAACACGCTCTGTTTCTGCCCTTCGACCCAAACATGCAAGTCGTAGTCGCCATCGGGAACTTCCTTGACGTGAAATGCTCCTTGCGAGTCAGCCAAGCTCGAATACGGGGTCGCCAGGGCGATAACAACCGCACTCATCTGCGAATGAATGTTACAAAAAATGTAAGAAACGCCCTCTCGCGAGAACACGACGCTACGTGTCGAGCCCGCCTCATATAAGCCAAGGTCGAAGCGCTGTCCATTAAAGAGTGAAAATACATTGTGGAAAAATGGGTCTGCATTTGGAAATGCGACGCTGCTACCCACAGGCACAACCAGCAAGTGCGGTGTAAACATTTTGTTCTTCTGCAAAAGGGTGAAGTTACCTGGCTGCATTACGTGTCCGGCAGTATCAAGATGCAGAGGATTCAACCAAATCACCGCTGGTGGAGTCTTCTCCGCCACTTGCGCTGTATCGCTTTTGATTTGTGCAAGTCTGGCAATTACTTCAACTTCTTGTGCCTGGCCAGGGGGAGCATGCACACTAATGAGACTAGTGTACCCAGCCAGCAGCACGAGCCAGTGCGACCATTTATAGCTTGCAGGCGGCATCAGAATCTGTACCCCGCGCCAATTCCTATTACGTCGCTGAAGTTCGTTGGACCGGTGTTGAAGTTGCTCCAAAGACGCCTGTATTCCAGCGAGAATAGCAGATAGGCAGTCGGACTGAAAATCGCGTTCGAGAAAAAGGAACGATTCCGTGCCAATTCTGGATAAGACAATGCGGCCGCATGAATCTCTTTGGCGAATGGGTTGTCAGTGCCGTAGCCCGTGTTTATTTCAACTCTTTGACCCGCCCTGGCCTTTAGTTGTGCCCACCCACCTGCGTCGTTCAGCGCCCGCACAATTTCAGTCGAGCCAATGTATTGATAGAGGTTATTCACATACCCATCGCCACCGAGTCCGGCCAGAGCCTGCCCACGATAAGCATTGGCTGTAATCTCAAAATGCCGTGTCAGAGGCAGGCGGAGGTCAAGTGTGCCTGCCCATGCATCGAATCGATCACCGTCCGCTGTGCGATGCGGACTGAAATATCCTCCCGCACCTATCTCCGGTCCAACGCCGTTTTCGCCATGCTGGAATGCAATTCGCGATTCGGTTCCCGGCCAACGACTCAGCTCTGTTTGAGTGACGGGCGCGGGGCTTGAACTGAACGCCGGTGGCAGCGGGTCAGAGGCATCAATCAGGGCTACCTGCGCTTTGATGCGCGAATCCTCCGAAAGCACGAACTGATGTGACACACCAATCTGCGGATTCCAACTCCACAGGTTGCCCGCCCACGCCAACTCCGGCTGCCCAACCGCAACCAGTGATGATGGTGCGTTGGGTTCAAGGATGGTGCGATCTAATTCGACAAATGCCTCTGTGTTTTGCCAATTCAGCCCTGCATGTGCAGTTCGCAGCCGTAAAACCCCGCTGGCTACATAATCTGATTGCGCACTATACGCGAAAAAGTCGACACGGAGATCCGCGTGGCTGGTCGCACCAAACAGGTGCGGCCCGCGAGCATCCAGCCCTAGAACAGTCTGCCGAAACGAAAGTCCGGTACTGCCGGAACCTGCGATTGCGTAAGCTGGCGAGGCTGCAATGTCAACCTGCCTTGTGTTAACGAAACCGTTGAAGAGAAGCAGTCCACTCACCTTCAGAGGATACTTCGATTCCGTCTCCACTTTCGTCATATCAAGCGTTGCTACCTGTGACTCCTCAATTGCTTGCTGTTCCTTAATCTCGCTCAGTGCTGCGGCGTCACAAGACAAAGGCTTCGCAGCGCAAGAATTCGTAGTTTCTTCCTGCGTTGCATTCGGCGCCGCCTTTTTTTGTTCTGCTATTTCCTGTTGCAATGCCATAAGTTGCTGGCGCAGCTCAAGAAGTTGCTTTTGATCCGCGTCAATCTGTGCTTGAGCCTGGGTCATGGCTGCGGTCAGACGCTCAACCTTCTGCTCTAACGTCTCCTGCGTGATGGTTTGTTGAGGTTCGCTCTGTGCGCATGCGAAAGCGTTAAGACAACAGAGGAACAAAAGCAACTCGGCGAAAACGGCACTCGCCCCCCGTCCGCGACTTCCGATCAAGCGAGATTGGCAACCGTAAATTGAACTTCCTCTCATGACATCACCACTCTGCTCACTGGATGATTTGTCTCGCTGATAGACTCAGGCAGCTGCCGCGCCACCGTTAAGCGAAAGATCGTCTCGCCCGCCTGGCTACTCACCAACTTCACGTCGCCATCATGCTCGCGCGCGACGCTCCAAGCCAAAGTCAGACCCAAGCCAGTGCCCTTTTGCTTACCCTGGCTCACAAACGGGTCGAACAGGCTATCACGAATCTCCTCGGGCACACCGGGTCCGCTATCGACAATGGCTACGCTAACGAACTTACTGTCTGCACCGAGCGACACTTTCACCTCGCGCCGTCCCGTGCTTTCGCGGGCCGACTGGCAAGCATTCAGCAAGAGATTATAGATGGCTCGCTCCACTTGCTTCGTGTCCACTACCCCGGTGCTGTCAGCAACTCTATTCTCGAGCAACACCGTGACCCCCTCTGCATCTGGATGCGTCTTCACCAGCGTAATCGCACGTTCCACCAACGTGGACATCGTTGTCGCAACCCGATGCAAAGCATCACCTGTCCTTCCGAATATCAATAAAGAGTCCAACATATCCGTCGTCCCGTTCACCGCAAGCCGAATTTCTTCAAACAACTCCGCCCTATCGCCCGATGGCAGCGTAGGCGATGCCAGAAACTCAGCATTGGCATAAACCGCAGAAAGGTAATGCCGCAAATCATGCGAAACTGAGCTCGCCATGCGACCGATCGTCGCGAGCCGCTCGGATTCGAGAAGTGCCCGATTCGTCTTCTCAATTTCATCACGCATCTGCGCGAATATCCTGCTGATGTATCGCACTTCAAGAGTGCCGGTAGTGGGCAGAGAATGTTGGCGGTCGCCCTCGCCGAATGCCTGTACACCAGCCGCGAGTATCTCCAAGGGCCGCGTTACAGCGCGCGCCAGCAATACCATTAGCACTGAGCCTGCGACTATCGCCAATAGGCCTACCCAGAGGACCAGCCAGTTGATTTCCCGTTCCGCACGGTCAGCCTGATCAAAGGATTTCATTACGACAAGTTGCAGGGGTATGTCTGCTCCGCTGGTCAAATCCTTGGATGCCGTCAGGTATCGCTCTTGACCAACAAGTTCAATTGATGATGAGTCGCCATTATGCTGAGAACTGGCCATGTTTTCGAGAGCATATTGCTTTTCTGTCGGCAGCGTACTTACCACAATTGCATGACTGGCGATAAAGGCTGCATCAGCACCCGCTCCGCGCCCCACTTCGCTAAGAAATCCCCGATCAATGGCAAACCCGCTGATCACGTACCCCAAAAGTGTTCCGTGTGCGGGACTACCGAAATAAATTGGACACTCGGAGTATTCAAAAAGCCGGCCATTGTTCAGCAGATAATGTTTTGATGGATCGCCAATCGCCGCCTGGAGACTGCGGCGCAGGCTATCAGTATTTTCTGCGCTCTCTGCGTACGCTGCTTGTACCGTCCGGCTCCCGTCTGTCAGAGCAAACAAGTCGGCCCCGCTTGTCTTCCAGAAATCGACCGCATCATCAGCAACGGTCCGCGAGTCGTTTGTCGTCATCAGCGCCTTGAGACTCGGCAACGCGGCCATCAGAGCATTTTCACGCTTTAGCGCAGCCAAATGTAGTGTTTCCAGATCCTGAAAAGTCTCTACAGAGTGGGCCAGGTCAGCCTCAAGATTTGAGTGCACCTGATGACGCAACCGATTGCGGATAATAAACAGGCTGGAAGCAGTAGTCCCGGCGATGATCAACACCAGAGAGGTTAGTAAGAGTGCGCGTGTCCGTATTCCTCGGCTGTGTTTATCTATAGGCAACGGATGCACTCCTCTACGGGACAAATCGGTATCCGGCGCCATAGACAGTCTGCAGATAACGCGGATTAGCCAGGTCCGTCTCCAGTATCTGCCGCAGCTTCAGAATCTGATTATCGACCGTGCGCGTTGTCGGATACGAGTTATATCCCCATACCTTGATAAGAAGTTCTTCGCGGGTCAGGACGCGCTCAGGATTCTGAACGAAATACTTCAACAGTTTAAATCCGTGGGCCGTAAGCATTATCGGCTTACCAGAGCGTCGCGCTGTCATCTTGGCAAAATCTATCTCGCAATCGCCAAAGCTGTAAATTGTGGTCTCAACCGCGGCTATTTGAAGCCTTCGCAAAGCTGCCTGAACACGAGCCAGCAATTCGCGCGGGCTGAATGGCTTTGTAATATAGTCATCCGCGCCCAGTTCGAGCAGCAGAACCTTGTCCGCTACCTCGCTGATCGCGCTCACCACAATCACTGGCACGCGCGGCCGCTCCGCCTTCATAATTTTGCAAAGATCGCGCCCATAGATGTTCGGCAGCACGAGGTCTAATATCACAACTGACGGGCTACCTCTGCGGAAGTCATCCAGCCCTGACTGACCATCGTTACACACGGTCACAGCATAACCTTGATCGCGGAACGTTCTTTGCAGAATCTTCTGCATCTGCGGGTCGTCTTCCACCACCAGAATACGAGTTTGTGCCGCAACAATCCGCGAACCCGTTACACCAATATCGATCTCTGAATTTTCACTCTGCAACATGCCTTCATTCTTGCGCATTTCTACCTCGCTGAAACGGAAGGCCTTAGAGAATGACAACATAGTGACAATTTGCTGACAGGATTGTCAACCTTTTCCAGTTGCCTAGATTTCAGGATTTTTGCCAGTGAAGGTCTCTCTAGTTCTCTTGAGCGCTTATGTGATCTGGTCAGAGAGCTGATGCAGGCTCTCGATTCCTTCGCTTGCGAACTGTTTTTACATATACTTACGATTGGACTGGCCCGTAACGATCATCTGATCCAACCAGGGACCAAAAGAGCAACGCCACAGTCAACGCTAGTGCTGCAATTCCCACCAGCACGCGAGGGTATCCAAATTGCACAAAGAGGATTCCGGCGCCCGCTGTAGCACAGGATTGAAACAGCGCATTGGAGAACAAAGTGATCGCCGCCGCCGTACTGCGCTCCTCGTCAGGCGTTCTGCTCATTAGAAGGTTGTACAACCCCGGAGAACTCATCCATTGCGTCGCTGAAAAGCTCAGATAAAGCACAACCGCAAGCCTTCGGTCGTGAGTTCCCGCCAGGCAGCCCATGGCCACTGCTGTGGCAACCTGTGTCGCAACTATCCCATTTACCAAACCCATCCAGCGAAAAACCAAAGGCGTCAGGAGAACCACAGACAACTGAAGCACCTGCCCCGCGGAGAAGACCAGCCCTATCTGCGCGAATGGAATATGGACGTCCTGCAAAAGATACACATTTGCAAACGGCGTAAACGAAGCCAGCACAGCCGCCCAAAGCGCCATTACCGGTACGAACCGCAATAAGAAGGGATTCATCCTCCAGGGTCGTTTCCCGGTCTTGTCCTGGGCCTGAGGTATGCCTTCCTCCAATGGCAGCCGCAGGCGCAACAGGGGAATCAGCCCAATAGCTGCAATACCGCACGAGGCAATCAGAATCAACCGCTTCACGTCCACGGCTTGCATCTCATGTCCAACCATCTTCAGCCACTGAGGCAGATAGCCGCATACTAACCCGCCCAGCGCGCTAGTACCAATGCTCGACGAGAAACTAAGACTGAATGCAGAGGCGCGGTTCTCCTCTGTCGTAAGCCTTGCCAGTGCTGGCAGGAAGCAGACTCCCCAGATACTCATAGCCAGCCCGGCCAAAAATGCCAAGCCGATCTGCGCCGGCTCCCACATCACGGTCGCGCGCGCTACTCCCAGCAGCGGGGCAGCGATCAAGCAAATCGCCAGCATCGGACGCAAGCCAATTTTGCGGACAAGCCAACCAGCAGGCAGCGTTCCCGCCATCGACCCCAATGTTGCCGCGCCGACGACCAGGCCAATGGTTCGCTCATTGAAATGAAAATCCAACAGGAAGAGATTGAACAGAAAAAAATAGATCGAAAATCCGAAGTCGAAAAACAACGCGAGCGTAAAGAACACCCAGAAGTCCTTGCTCAGATGCTTTCTCTGCAGCCAAACAACCGGGAACTTCCACTTGGAACCCCCATTCCCGTTACTTGCATCAATGGGCTCAGCGTGTAGCAACTGCTCCACTAGCGTCCCTCCCGCACCAGCGTTTCCAACCTGTCCACTGCCCAGTCCAGGTCTCTGTAACGAAGTTCGAAGACATCGGCGGTCAGCAGTCTCTCCAACACGGCGCACTGTATTGCACGCGACTCTTCCAACCCGAACAAATCTTGCCACATGAAATACCGCGCCACGTCCTTGCGATAGGGAACCAATTCCGAAGGGCCCGGTACGCGACGGTTGAGGAACACCAGGAAGTCCACCTGCGCGGTAGGGGCACAGTTCAGCCCAAGTATTGACTCCGTCGGCAGTTCGATGGACGGCTTGCCTGCTGCCCGTGGCGTAACCTCGAGCCCGTTCAACTCCGGAAATAGTTCCGTCGCAGAAGGGCGAAAACGTACCTGATCGCAATTGCCGATTATCATACGATCTCTTCCGTCGTTGAGCAGGGCGCTCACGTCGTCCGAGACATAAGTCCATCCTGCGCGCGCGCACGCATACGACAGAGCCGATTTGCCGGCGCCTGAGTCGCCGCATAACAACACCCCTCGGCCGTTGAGCGCAACGCATCCCGCATGTACATTTGTCGTGAATCTGGTTGCAATGTGACATAGTGGCGAGGCACCGAGGAAAAAGTACCCCAAATACATACTGTTCTTCTCGGCGGCCCGCGAAATCGTAATCTGCGTCCTGTTTCGGTCAAGATGAACAATGCTGTAGTTGTTTTGATCCGCGACGCTCACCACTAGTGGATACATGATTCGGCAGACCGGTGTTGGAGGACACTCTATCGAGTCGCTTTCCACCACATGAACGTCCACGCGGATAGTATCCGTGTCGAATCGTCTCTCAACGATGGGCCACAGTTTACGAGCTTGCGACAGAATCCCGGGTGAGTTTGTTCTCAACTCGGTGGGAAACCCGAGAGGATAAAACATCCCTCCATGCGCAAGCCCAGGGACCTCCACTCCATGTCTGGAGAAGTCGAGTGGTCGAGATGCATCACAAGCGGCTTCGATCTCCTCGACCGTCATGATTGAGTGTCCCTCCGAGTAGTTTGCAGGTACCGAGCCGCGGGTCGTCAGAACAAGAACTTCGCCGCGAACTGGATAATCCGGGGATTCGCTGCAGTCGCATTGATGATGCCAAACGAAGGATTCTGGTTGGCGGGACCAGTGGGACTCTGGATGAAGTTGACATTATTAATTGGATTGGCGAATTGCGGCGAATTTGTAAGGTTGAAAAACTCGCCCCGGAAGCGAAAGCTGCTCGATTTGGTTACTGGGAAGATGCGCTCGACGGCCAGGTCGATATTGTGCTGGCCGGGACCGCGCACAATACCGACGCCACTGTTGCCAAAATCCGTATCTCCCGGCCCGCTCCCGTTCGGAGCCTCCGGCGCTATGGTAAATGCGTTTTGGTTGAGATATCCGTTGAGTATTCGCGAATAGAGCGACCCCTCCGTGGAGGGATTCAGTCCCGTGCTTTGTGCCCTATTTAGAAAATTTCCGTAGACTGCACCGGCGTTGCCGTCGAGCACCGTGATGGGGCTGCCTGACTGGATCACCGCGATGCCGGAAAGCTCCCAATAGGAGAGCGCACGCCACGCCAGCATCGGCGTACGCCCGAGCTTGGGCGAAGTCCAGGTGAAATTCACGACCGCCCTCTGGTCGCGATCGAAATCCGACAACCCGTATGCCTGCCGGGGATTGTTCTGGTTATTGGTCAGCAACGATAACTCAAAGAAATCAGCTCCGCCAGAGCCGCTGGTCTCGTCCAAAGACTTCGACCATGTGTAACTGCCGAGAAACTGAAGTCCATGGCTCAGCCTCTTAGTAATGCTCGTCTGGAGCGCGTTATAGTTTGCTTCGAACTCCGTATTAGAGAAGAGCGAGCCTGTAGCGATTCCCTCGAAAGGGACTCGCTGAATAACATTTGCGGCCGTATTCATTGTGGTGCCGTTCACCGGGCTCTGCGTACTCGCCAGCAGGGCCTGGTTGAATTCAAGGGTTCCCGGCGAATGTGCAGTGTGCGCACCCACGTAGCCCACTTCAGCAAGAAAATTCGCTGCAATCGCATACTGCAGGTTCAGGTTGTATTCCTGGGTGTATGGGTCGATGACTTGAGGCGACACGCCCGCGGTATATGGCCCCCCACCGGCTATGCGCGGTTGATAAATGGGGAAGCTGGAAATCGGCGGCAACAAAGGATCGAAAGGATCTTCGAGGGTTGCTCCCGCATTTTGCGCGCCGTAGGAGATTTGCTGCAGTGAAAACGGTTGTTGTCCCGACAAGGATTCGGCGAAACCGCCCGAGGGGCGATCATAGTAAAAGCCGTATCCGCCTCGCAACACGATAGTCGGTTTATTCGTCAACTGCAGTGCGAAGCCAAGCCGTGGCGAGAGATCGTGATAGTCGGTAAACCACAAACCCGAAGTCGAGGTCTTGGTCACGCCTGCAGGGACCGGACCGAGGTAATTCGCCGACAAAGTATAGCCGCTTAACGATCCCGCAGCCGGAACCTGACCCATCGCAATCGCAGGATCAAAGCTTGGCAGTTGGCCGTGGATTTCCACGGGTGGACCGAAGATCTCATAGCGCACGCCTGCGTTCAAGGTCAGCCGCTGCGTGAGTCGGATGTCGTCCTGAATAAAGGCCGCCACATCTGTGTAGCGCTCGTTCTTGCGGAAGAGCCCAGAACTGCCTGTACTGTTAGTCACATTGCTCACACCGATGGGGCTTCCATTTTGCGTTGCGCTTTGCCCCAGCAGAAAGTCGGCGAATGTGTTGATCTGCAGCAGTCCATCTGTGCTGTATGGCGCGTTTACGTCCACTTCATGACGCTTCGCCTCGAGGCCCAGACGCATGTCCTGGCGAGCGCGTGTGTGAGAGACGGTATCTTGCCAGATGAAGCTATTGGTGTTCTGCCACTGCGATGGCGTACCGGCATCTCCAGTGGTAAACAGGCCATTGATGCTCACGCCCGGCGCCACGCCTGGCGTACCCGTCGGCGTGCTCATTCCAATGCTCGAGGCTAGAATCGGGTTGGCGACAGCGGCAATACCGTCGAAGCGCATGTAGCCGAAGCGCGCCAGGTTGATGAGGTTGGCATTGAAGATGTGTGTGTCCGCCAAAACGAACATCGTGTTCTGGTCCAGTTCAGTGGTGGGCCATCCGGGAAGATTGGCACCACCGACCACCGAAAAGGGCTGGACGCTTGGAGCGTGCATATAGAAGAACCGTCCCGCCAGCGTGTTCTTCTCCGTCATCACTTGATCGATGTTCACACTGAACTGGTCTTCGGTGTAATGAGCGGGAATGGAGAAGGTTGACTGACCGATGGGAAGCTGTCCAGGAGTTGTGGGCAGATCGACCTGAGGACTTGGAACAGCGAACTGGCCATTACTTAGCTTGAAGTTGAGCAAGGCCAGCGCAACGGGATTGATATTGGAGCCGTCGCATGCCACCTGCGTTCCAAGTGCATTGGTCAAATAGCCCGGCGCATTCGCGTAGTTCGAGGGGCAAAACTGCGCTCCCAGAGTTGGCGCGGAGCGATCGGAGGTAAGCTGCGGCAGATCGGTCGTTGATTCGGATCCCATTGCCCCGCCATTGACCTCTCTAATTCCCTGATATTCGACGAAAAGGAAGCTCCTGTCCTTCCGGATTGGACCGCCGAAGGATGCGCCGAAGATATTCTTCTTCAGCGTGGGGCGCGGCTGATTGTTGTCCAGTTTGGAAAAGAAGTCATTTGCGTTAAGGATGGTATTGCGCACAAACTCCCACGCGCTTCCGTGAAAGTTGTTTGTGCCGCTTTTGCTTACCAGATCGACATTTGCTCCCGCGCCCCTTCCGTAGGAGGCGTCATAATTTGCGGTCTGCACCTTGAACTCTTGAATAGCGTCCGGCGCAGGAATGGCCGTACCCACCTCTTCTCCATCATTCTTGGCGGAGTTTTGAGAGAGGTTGTTGGCGTCGATGCCGTTGAACTGGACATTGTTTGAGGTTGTCTTGGCGCCATTTGAGGTAACATTCTGAGAGTTTCTTCCAAGAGTCCTTACATCCGGGAGCGCTACAATCACTCCCGGCGAAAGTGCGAGAATCTGCGTAAAGTTGCGGCTGGACAAGGGTAGTGCCTGGACCGCTTCTTCTTCGACGGCGCGTCCCAGTGTCGAGCTTTCCAACTCTGCCATCTCCGCATTGCTCGTCACTTGAATGTTTGCACTCACTCCCGCTATCGACAGGGTTACGTGCAACGAACTCGTCTCGCTCGCCGTCACGACGATCGATTGTGACGTGTGTTCGGAAAAGCCCGTTGCCCTCACGCTTACCGCGTAACTCCCGGGGGGCAGCAGCGGCACGCGAAAGACGCCCTCTGCTGTAGTGATTGCTGAGCGCGACATGTTGGTTGCCTCATTCACAGTCAGTATCGCGGCACCCGCAATAACTCGGTTCGATGGGTCATACACCACGCCGGAGATGGCGCCTGTCCCGGGGGTCTGTCCAAACGCTTTCGTAAACAGGACAAGCGCGATTATCATCGATAGCGAGAAATGGTGTCGTAGCGAACCGGCATTGATGTGGTTGTCTCGCAAATGTTTCCTCCAAGACATAAATGCGCATTGAGGCCAGTATGGAGAGATCACTTGTGGAGCTTGTTAGCGATTTGTCATTCATTTGTACCTTTTGCTCCATTCTTGACACTTCGTACCGAAGGTCTGCGCAAACAGATGCAAGCTACCCTGAAGGAGGTGCTTCGCATCCGGCGCGATTTATTATTGACATGCGGGGGCGCAGACGCCACGCCGATCTGACTACAAGTGGGCATCGGACATGAGGATTTGCCAGCTGTTTATTTCGCCGGGACATAATTTCGTGGGCCACCATGGGCAACTGCCTGGTGAGCATCCGCTGGTTGAGAAGACTGAACTGTCTTGTGTGGCTGGACGCGGCATTGAAGGCGACCGCTTCTTCGACTTCAAGGAGAACTACAAGGGCCAGATCACCTTTTTTTCTTCCGAGGTTTTCGCAGAGGTTTGCGGCCAGCTTGGAGCGACGGGCAAATCTCCCGGTGTTACTCGGCGAAATGTCATAACCGCGAACGTGGAGCTGAATTCGTTGGTGGGTATTGAGTTCGATATTCAAGGTGTGCGCTTTGCGGGAGTTGCTGAATGCAGTCCGTGTCGTTGGATGGATTTTGCAATTGCGCCCGGCGCAGAGAAGTTACTGCAAGGACGCGGCGGCCTGAGGGCGCGGATTCTCACCGATGGAATCCTTCATGCGGAGAGATGAAGGTTGCACCAAGGGCGATTGCAGAATTGCCGCGCCCTGGAACCTCAACCGATAGAATGGGCTTCCTGGCGGTTGCGAAAGCCGCGCCCCGGTTTGCGGAAAATTATCCCCCGCCGGCGCATAATGCGAGTTGGAGATTCGAGATGGGCCGGATAGCGCAGACAGCCAATGTGTCGGATGAGGTGCAGAGTGAGCGGTAAAGCCCCCCCTCCCCCCCTTATTTCCTGTGAAACTGTGAGACTGTGAACTTTATCGCAGACTTTGACCGGTATAAGTATCCATATGGTGACGGCAATCACGGGAATGCTCTAATGATCGAATTCGTGTGAGTCCAGCATGACGATAACGTTGACGGCGGTTCTATTAGCGGGCGGGGAATCGCGACGCATGGGCGTGGACAAGGCCACATTGGTGATCGACGGAAGGCCTTTGTGGTTGAGGCAATTGGATACATTACGGAACCTCGGTCCCGATGAATTGTTGATTTCAGCGCGCGTACGGCCGGCGTGGGCTCCCGGCGATATTGAGGTTGTACTGGACGAGCCGCCATCGCAAGGGCCGCTGAGTGGACTCACAGCCGCGCTAAGACGGATGCGGTCGACTCAGCTTCTCGCTTTAGCGATTGATTTACCCGAAATGACGACCGGACATTTGTCGGAACTTAGGCAACTTGCCCGCCCCGGAGTCGGCGTAATCCCGCTATGGGGCGGAGATTCTGAGCCGCTGGCTGCAATTTATCCAGCAACAGCGGTATCGATTGCCGAAAGCGATCTTGCAACTGGTCGTTTGTCTTTGCAGTCTCTGATTGCGAATCTGCTGGAGCGGCAGATGGCCTGCATTTATCCCATAAGTAACGATGAGCGGCGATTCTACCGCAACGTCAATTCGCGGGATGACTTGAACCAGTTGATATCGGAGCCCGGATGAAAGCGCCAGAGCGAAGCATCGAGCTGACACAGGTTACGGAATGGGAGGACGGACGAGTCCGCTCGGTGCAGGATGCTCTCGCCGCCGAAGAGCCGTTGGAGATCCGGGTCAATGGCCTCCCCTTGGCGGTAACCATGCGGACCCCAGGACATGATCTCGAACTTGCGGCGGGGTTCCTGCTGACCGAAGGGATCATCAAATCCAAGGATCAGGTTTCCAGGCTTCGCGCCGTGACACCGGAAAACGGTGTGAAGAGCAACTGTGTGGAAGTCGAGCTGAAAGACGCAGCCTTCGATCACGGAGAAATGCAGCGTAATTTCTTTGCTGCTTCGAGCTGCGGCGTCTGCGGCAAAGCTTCCATCAACGCCATCAGGTTGCGCGGCTTACCGCAGCCGGATCCCGACTTTCGCCTCGATCCGGCGGTCCTCTGCCGGCTGCCCGAGGCCCTCCGTTCAGAGCAGGCGGTTTTCAGCCAAACCGGCGGCCTGCATGCGGCGGCTCTTTTTGATGAGACGGGCCGCTTGATTGTTCTGCGCGAGGACATCGGCCGGCACAACGCTGTGGATAAAATTGCCGGATGGGCGCTCCAGAACTGCCATCTACCGCTTTCTCAGCGCGTGATGCTGGTAAGCGGGAGGGGCGGTTTCGAGATTGCTCAAAAAGCCGTGGCGATGGGCATCCCGATCTTGGCGTCGGTTTCGGCGCCCTCCAGCCTCGCCGTCAAGCTGGCCAGGGAACTGGGACTCACTCTCGTTGGCTTCCTGCGGGGCAGCCGCTTCATCGTCTATTCCGGCGAATTTCGCTGTCTTCCCGTCCAGGATTGTAGTTAGGAGTCAGTCGAGAAACGGCTAGCCTCTCCTCCTCCTTCCGTCTCCTGATTAACAAGCATTTAATAATTGCATTGAAGTTAGAAGAAAAAAGACTTTACGCATCCATAGTTTGCGTACTACTATCCAAAATCAAGCACATAGGAGGAAGACTCCCATGGCAATCATCATCAACGGAAAGCCGCAGGCGTTTCAACCTGGTGAACGCCTGATCGATGTGATCAACCGTTGCGGCGTCGAAATTCCCCAAGTCTGTTATCACCCCCAGCTGGGACCAATTCAAACCTGCGACACCTGCATGGTCGAGGTGGATGGCAAGCTGGAAAGAGCCTGCGCTACTTTGGCCGCCGACGCCATGAAGGTGGCCACATCCTCGTCCCGCACGAATGCGGCACAACGCGAGGCGTTTGACCGGATTCTCGGCAACCACCTGCTCTATTGCACGGTCTGCGACAACAGTAACGGCAACTGCACGGTTCATAACACCACCAAGCTGCTTCACGTCGAGCATCAGGAGACTCCCTACAAGCCCAAGCCGTATGAAGTGGATATGTCCAATCCTTTCTACCGCTACGATCCGGACCAATGCATTCTTTGCGGACGCTGCGTGGAGGCCTGTCAAAACCTGCAGGTGAATGAAACGTTGAGTATCAACTGGGAGGATGCTCATCCGCGGGTGTTATGGGATGGCGGCGCGCCGATTGGTGAATCGAGTTGCGTTTCCTGCGGCCACTGCGTGACAGTCTGCCCCTGCAACGCGCTGATGGAAAAGTCGATGCTGGGTCAGGCCGGCTTGTTCACCTCACTGCCCAAGCGCGCAATCGACGGCATGATCGACGTGGTTAAGGGCGTTGAGCCGGAACTTGGATTTGGTTCGATTCTTCAGGTCTCCGAGGTGGAATCGGCCATGCGCGAGCCGCAGATAAAGCGCACAAAGACGGTCTGCACATACTGCGGGGTCGGTTGCAGCTTTGACATCTGGACCAAAGAAAGGCACATCCTGAAGGTGGAACCGGCACACGGCCCGGCCAATGGTGTTTCCACGTGCATCAAGGGTAAGTTTGGCTGGGACTATGTGAACAGCCCTGACCGGCTTACCACTCCGCTTATCCGGGAAGGAAGCGGCTTCCGCGAAGCCTCGTGGGACGAGGCTCTCAGCCTGGTGGCACGCAGGTTTGCTGAAATCAAGGCGGCCACCGGCCCCGATTCGCTGGCCTTCATCTCTTCGTCAAAATGCACCAACGAAGAAAGCTATCTTATGCAGAAGCTGGCGCGAGCGGTGATCGGCACCAACAACATGGATAACTGCTCCCGCTACTGCCAGGCGCCAGCCACCACCGGGCTCTTTCGCACTGTGGGGTATGGCGGCGACTCCGGATCTATCTCCGACATCGAGGGGGCAGGGCTGGTCGTCATCATCGGCAGTAATACCGCCGAGAGCCATCCCGTGCTGGCGACGCGCGTCAAGCGAGCACATAAATTGCGGGGCCAGAAGTTGATTGTCTCCGATCTTCGCGAGAATGAGATGGCGAGGCGCGCGGATATCTTTTTGCATCCGCGTCCGGGGACTGACCTTTTTTGGCTCTCGGCAGTTACACGCTACATTTTGGACAACGGGCTTGCAAACCAGGCCTTTATCGACAAGTGGGTGAACAACGCCGAGGCGTACAGGGAAAGCCTCAAGCCATTCACATTGGAAGCGACGAGCGAACGGTGCGGACTGCGCATTGAAACGCTGACAAAGGTTGCGCGGATGATCGCGGAGGCCGACAGCGTTTGCATTCTCTGGGCCATGGGCGTTACACAGCACGTCATGGGTTCCGACACCTCGACGGCAATCTCAAATCTGCTGCTTGCTACCGGCAACTATATGCGGCGAGGAACGGGCGCCTACCCTCTGCGCGGCCATAACAACGTGCAGGGAGCCAGCGACCATGGCGCCATGCCCAATTACTTCCCGGGCTATCAGAAGGTCGATGACCCAGCGATCCGGGCCAAATTCGAAAAGGCATGGGACGTCTCCCTGCCGCCGAAGCCCGGACTTGATAACCATTTGATGATCGACGGCATTCACGACGGCCGCATCAAGGCAATGTACGTCTTCGGCGAAGAGATGAGCATGGTGGATTCGAACGCCAACTATGTGGCTGCGGCGCTCAAGAAGCTGGACTTTTTTGTGATGCAGGAAATCTTCTTTACCGAGACCTGCCGCTTTGCGGATGTCATTTTGCCGGGCTGCCCGAGCCTGGAGAAGGAAGGAACCTTCACCAGCACGGAGAGGCGCATTCAGCGACTCTACCAAGTCTTCGAGCCGCTGGGAGAAAGCCGCCCTGACTGGAAGATAATTCAGGAGATCGCCAACCGTTTGGGCGCCGAATGGAAGTACGAGCACCCCTCGCAAATCTACGACGAGATTGCTCCGCTTACGCCACTGATGGCGGGTGTCACTTATGACCGGCTTGAAGGCTATAAGTCGCTGCAGTGGCCGGTTGCGGAAGACGGCAGCGACCAACCGTTGCTCTACACCGAACAATTCAAGCTGCCCGGAGGCAAGGCAACTTTCTTCCCCGTTCCGTGGACGGAGCCCTCCGATCAGCAGAATAATGAATTTGATTTGCATTTGAATAACGGGCGCCTGCTCGAACACTTCCACGAAGGCAACATGACCTATCGAACCGAGGGCATCCGCGAGAAAACGCCCTGCACTTTTGTAGAAGTATCTCCAGAGCTAGCCACAGAGCGCGGAATCGAGACTGGCAGTTGGGTTCAACTCATCTCCCGCTACGGAAAGCTGCGTGCACAGGCAGTCATCACGACGCGAGTTCGAGGGAAGGAACTGTATATGCCCATGAATTCGGTCGACGAACCAGTCAACCGCCTCACGAGCAGTTATACGGATAAGGTTACGCACACACCCGCGTACAAAGAGACATCCGTTCAGCTCAAAGTGCTCGGAGAGACAGGCGATGACCCACTGCCGCGCACGAATTCGCGCCACGGTCATCCGACCCCTCAAAAAGGCGTAGAAGTGGAACGCAAGTGGAAACGCGAAGATTATCATGAACCCGGCAATGGATTGGTTCAGATTAAGAAAGCGAGATAGGAGAACTCCGATGGCTCAACCGATTTCTCTGGAACGACCGCCCCGCGATGCTCGGCAGGAGTTGCGCAGGCGACTGGAGGACGCTCCAATAGAGCACGCTGAAGCGCTTCTCGAGTCTTATGAGGTACTCCAGCAGTTGCACGACCGCGGCGTATTTCAGCTTTTGCACGGAGCTCTGGGCGCGAGCGAAAAACTCGTGGAAGCCGCAGTTGACGCTGCGAAGTCCGAAGAATCCGTGCGGGCGATGCGCAACGCGATCATCGTTGGCAAGATGCTCAGTTCCATTAATCCGGACATACTTCAGGGCGTAGCCGTTGCGGTAGGTGAAACCCTCGGATGCACCACAAAGCCAATCATCGAGCCGCCGAGCCTTCTCTCGCTTCTTGGCCAGTTCCGCCGGAGAGAACTACGCAGAAGCATCGCACTTATCAATCGATTTCTCGAGACTCTTGGCAATCAGCTCAAGTCGCGAGGCGGCTGCAGTTAAAACGGGCTTTATTCCTGAACATTGCATTGGAGGTATTGTATGTCGACCACTAATCGCTGGGGACTCGCAGCAGCGGGCTTCCTCATGCAAATGGCGCTCGGCGCGGTTTACGCGTGGAGCGTCTTTCGGGTTCCACTTTCCAAACAGTTTCACTGGTCCATCTCGCAGGTTACACTTACCTTCACAATCTGCATCTTTGTTCTGGGCATTGCATGTTTCTTCGGTGGTCTGTGGCTCAATAAGAAAGGCCCGCGAATTGTCGCGCTTACCGGAGGGTTCTTATACGGTCTTGGCGTCTTTCTGGCAAGCTTCTCCGCGAACAAGCTATGGTGGTTGTATTTGAGTTATGGACTTATCGGGGGAACGGGCTTGGGCTTTGGCTACATTGTTCCGGTGGCCGTACTCGTCAAATGGTTTCCTGATCGCAGAGGCTTGATTACCGGAATTGCTGTGGGTGGCTTTGGCGCTGGCGCCTTGGTTACTGCCCCCCTCGCGACCCATCTCATTCAAACCGTCGGCGTCTTGCAGACATTTGCATGGCTTGGAATTGGTTACATGGTGGTTGTTATGGCCACAGGCTTTTTCATGCGCAACCCGCCTGACGGATGGAAGCCTGAGGGTTGGGCTCAGAGCGCAACACAGGCCGCACAACGCGCCGCCAAGGACTACACACTCGCTGGTGCATTGAAGACCTGGCAATGGTGGGCTCTGTGGGTGCTGTTGTTTCTCAACGTGTCGGCAGGCATTTCACTCATCTCGCAGGAGTCGCCGATGTTTCAGGAGATCGCCAAAGTCAGCGCGATTGTGGCTGGAAGCATGGTAGGAATTGTGGCCATCGGCAACGCCGTCGGGCGCGTCTTCTGGGCATGGATTTCCGATACCTTCACACGCCGATGGACCTTCGTGGTTATGTTTCTGGTGCAAGTCGCCCTCTTCTGGATGTTTCCGAGCATTACGTCGGCGACTGTTCTTGGAGTTGTCTCGTTTATCATCCTGATGTGTTACGGAGGAGGCTTCGGCACAATGCCTGCCTTTACCGCTGACTATTTTGGCGCCAAGAATGTCGGACCTATTTATGGCCTGATGCTCACTGCATGGGGTTGTGCCAGCGCATTCGGGCCGCTTCTGATTGCCCATCTGCGTCAGGCAACCGGATCGTATGTCAGCGGTCTCCACGCGATTGCCGTTGTCATGGCCGCATCCGTGCTCTTGCCCATATTCGTCTCTCCACCCAAATCCAATAGGAGCTGAGGATTGACTGAGGCGCTACGGATTCGATCCGCGTCAACTGAAGAGCCAGGAGGATTCTGCTGAATCGATCAGTTTCAATGGCCGATCGTGCGGATATAGTAGTTCCAGCAAAACCGAATACCCCAATATTCGACATTTGGGGTAGTTCTTAATTCAGGAAATGGCGATTATAGGGGCGACAAGATGAGGAGTTTTCCGCGGTATGGATGTGATGGTCAGCAACCATACTTTTGCAGAGCGTTGGTCATGGCTGGTGGCCGCTCTGAAAGGATGCGGGCGACATCGGGTGTCCATAAGGCCCTCATGCAGGTTCGCGGCAAATCATTGATTGAATGGAGCTTGCAAACCTTAATACAAGAAGGATTTCAAGATATCGTCGTGTCCATCTCAGCAGACAATTCCGAAATCGAGCAATTTCTTATAGGTCGGGGCCGAGAAATAGCTGAGGCAGCTGACGCAAAACTCATTACTCTGAAGGAGTCGATTCCCCTTGGCACGATTGGTGCGGCTGCTATCGCCATTCGGGGCTTCGATGCTCTGCTCGTAGTCAACGTGGATAATCTGACCGATCTACCACTACGTCGATTCGTGGAATTCCATCTCAACTCGGGATCTGATTTAACCATTGCATCCCATAACGAACCCTTTCAGATTCCATTCGGTCAACTGGTAATAGAAAACGGAGAGGTATTGGATTATCTCGAAAAGCCACTACTTCCTATTTCTATTTCAAGTGGAACATACGTTATTGGTCCAAACGCATCCGAACTGATCGAGCCCGGCAAGCGTTTTGATGTGACCCACTTATTTCGATTGGCAAAGGCTAATGGGCTGAAGGTCTCAGCCTTTGAGCACACGTGTTTCTGGATCGACATCAACGACGAACCTGCTTTAAGAAAGGCCGAGTGCATACTAGCTGAAAAGGAGGGGAAGGTTGGTGCAGCCACATGAAGCAGCCATATCATGTGTTGTCCGTCGTGGGAAATTTAGGGTTTGGAGGTGACGAGTACCGACTCGCCGCAATCCTTCGGTCGATGGATCCTAACAAATTTCGGTTTACAGTAATCGTTCTGCCTCATGATGATGGCGCCGATGCGCTCTTCGGCACAATGCAACCACAGATTGAAGCCGAAGGGGCACGCGTCCTCCATTTGGAAAATCCATCCACCCCCGAATGGCTTCCTCCGGCAGGCCGCGCAGTGGTCCGTTTGGTGCGAAAGGTCATGGCGCTAGCTCGTTTAATACACGAGCTGGAAGTCGACTTAGTGGACGCTCGCCTGAACGCAGGAATGTACACGGGGGTTTTGGCGTCGGTAGTTGCCGCGAAACCCTCTGTGTCAACCCTTTACGATTCCGTCCCGTGGGAAAAGAGCCGGTTGTGGTGGCTGTTCCGCGCTGTCACCATCAATCTCACCCGCGCGGTCATCACAGACTCTTCCGTCAGGCAAGCAGAACTCAATCGATGGATTTGGATTCGTCCCCGCAATACTTTCAATATTCCCAACGGAATTGCCATACCGGTTTCAACCAGAAGTTCCCCCGATGTACGACATGAATTGGGAATCCCGAACGAACCCGAGATGCGGATTATTGGACAAATCTCTGCGATCGTTCCGTATAAGGGGCAGATGGTTTTACTTGATGCCGCGCGAACGGTTTTGAATTCAGATCCACATGCATTTTTTCTTATGGTTGGGTATTCCCGCGGTCAGGAGCAGTATCTGCAGAGATTGAGAGATAGATCAGTTGAACTTGGCATAGCCGAGCGAGTATGCATTTGTAGCTATCCTGGCGTCATTGGCGATATCTGGCAACTGATCGATATTCACGTTCACGCTTCCATATTCGATTCCCTGCCCAATGCCATTCTTGAAGGAATGGCGCTTGGCAAACCGGCAGTGGTGACTGCAGTGGGCGGAATTCCGGAAGCCGTTGAAAACGAGAAGACCGGATTAGTTGTGCCCATCAACGATCCTGAGGCGTTGGCCCAGGCTTTGCTGCGTCTGTTGCGAGATCCTGCTAAGGCAAAAGCCATGGGCCAGGGCGCTCGTCAAAGACATCATGAGCGGTATCGAACTGCGACAATGGCGCAGGCGCTGGAAGACTGTTACGAATCTGTGCTCAATCCAAGTGCGCATCGGCACATTCGGGCATCGCACACTCGATCTTGGGGGCATTGATCGAGTGCGTCACGTCCGCGGGTCCGTATCTCATAACGCTAGTAGCGAAGAAATCTCGAACGCTATTGCAAACGTATGAAATTTCCGATTCGGTAAGGTCCGGGCGAAGTGGAAGACAAAGCAGTTCCTTTGATAGTGCTTCCGCTTGTGGAAATTGACCGGCCCGCCAGGCAAACCGTGCGAAACTTGCCTGCAAATGGATGGGCTGCGGATAGCGAATCACGGCATCGACTCCCGTTGAGACCAAATGCTGAAGCAGAGCATCCCGCTGCGAAGTGCGGATCTGGAACAAATGGTATACATGCTCTTCGCCTTTCGTCTGCACCTGAAAGACCAGTGGAAGGCCCCCCAGCCGATCTCTGTATTCGTCGGCGATTCTTCGACGTTCCTGATTCCAGCCGTCCAGGTGTGGCAATTTCTCCTGCAAGACGCGGGCTTGCAAGGCATCGAGTTTACTGTTGAAACCAGGACGCACGTGATTGTTCTGGCCGCGTTGCCCAAACGAGCGAACTTCATCGATTGCGCGCGCCAGCTTTTCATCACTCGTAACGATGATCCCACCATCTCCGGCTGCAGCAAGGTTCTTGCTCGGATGAAAACTAAAACAACCGGCAACACCAAAACTGCCCACGGCACGACCATTCCACTTGGCCCCATGCGCCTGCGCGGCGTCCTCGACGACGAACAGGCCGTATTTGGACGCAATACTCAGGATAGGCTCCATCGGTGTGGGCTTTCCGTAGAGATGGACAGGAACAATGGCCCGGGTTCGCGAAGTGATCACCGACTCGATTTGTTCAACGTCCATCAAGTAGGAATGCTCGTCCGCATCCACAAGGACCGGTGTAGCGCCAACCATCAGGATCGCGGCGACTGTACCGTTGAACGTATTTGCCTGTGTGATGACTTCTTCGCCTGGCTGTAGCCCCAAAGCGGCAAAGGTGACGGCCAGTGCGTCTGTTCCCGAGTTAACGCCTTTGGCAAAAGCAGTATTCAAGTATTGAGCAAAGGCTCTCTCAAACGCTGCGACCTCCTCGGTGAGAATGTAGTTCCCTTTGAGGATCATTTGCTCCATATCTGAAATGAGGGTTCCGATCCCATTCGGAAATTGAGAGGGGTAATTGTACCGATTTACTCTCACAATGCCCTCCACTGTATACCGTTCGAAGCACGGATCTGATCGACTGCGGTCTGCGTTTGCCATGCATCCTTGAACGTGCAAGACACGGACTCGGGGCGGTTCTCGGCGACTGCGTCGAGAAATCGTTTGGTATCAACCACAAATACATCGTCGACCTGCGTCTCCAGTCCACTCGAGTCGATCTCATTTTGGGTTAACACGAGATCCCACCCTGAAAGCGTTAGACCGCCATCGTCAGTAATCACGCGAATGCCAATTTGTTTATCCTTTGCCTCGCAACTATAAATGAGACTGCCGAATGCGCCACTCTTGAAGCGAAGTGCAATTGCTGCGCTCAGCACATCTTTGGTTCCAGCCTCAACCGCGCCCAGACAGCAGCTAAAGCCTGCAATTTCACCGCAGAGGTGGCGGCTCATGTCAATCAAATGAGTCGCTTGCTCATTGATCGGACCGCCAGAATCTTCTGAGCGTAGCCACCATGGAACCAGATATTTTCTCCCTACCCAGAAGGCGCTAATTGCCAGGATGGTCCGCCCTGTCAAAATTTGTTTCGCGTGCTCCACCGAACGTCTGCAGCGATTTTGATAACCGACAGCATGCACCAGATTGGACCCGCTTAGCTTTTCAAGAATGGGTGTGGCCTGGGCTGCGGAAACGCCAACCGGCTTTTCCACTAGAAATGGGATCTGCGCGTCAATGGCAGCCAGTTCAATCGGGCCGCGCGATGAAGGAGGGCTACAGATAAAGACTGCGGACGGAGCGCCGTGAACCACATCGAGCGCACTCTTTGCGACGCGACAGCCGTTATGTTGACTCGCGAGTGCCTCAGCGCGCTCCTGATCGGCGTCGTAGACGGCTGTCATTCGCGCTCCACAGAGTGCAGCGCTGCGGGCACGCTCCCTTCCCATCCGGCCACATCCGATGATTCCGATAGCTACTGCGCTCATTGCAAAACCTCACATTCCAAATGTCCAGCCACAATTGCGCTGGCCAAGCCCCTTGCATTGGCTCGGTTCGTCACCCACGGATGATGCTCCAACGCGTCTTCTAGCGCCAGCTTTTCCCGCACTAAAACAGCTCGCGTCGCGATGTGTTCATAAACTACGAATGGCGTCAGCGTCTTCACCAAATTCCCAGGCGGCACACTCCGGGCGGGTCGTCGAATGAGCTGTCCATGGTCCCAATAAGACGGGATTTCCAACACGTCATTGTCTGCGAAGCTTTGATTCCAGCCCATATTTGGCTCGGAGAAGAAAAAGTGGATATTGGACTGATGTGAAATCATCGATTCGAGCAGCGGAGCAAGGGCGTGGGAATACCAAGGCGCGCAGCGGGAATCGATCGCAGCGTTAATTTCTGCAATTGAGCCTGACGCGTAGGCCCGCAGCGCTGATTCAGTGAGTAGCTTCAACTCAGCTGCGCGGCTCTTGTTGCGGCACCTTTGCTCCCTGATCACTTGGTCTCGTTCCGTATCGAGCCGCCAATACTTCAGCGGAAACGGATCCCTTCCGGCCAAATTGTAAATCCAGCCAAGATGATTGATTCCCAGGTAGTCATAGCTTGCTTCTGCTTGCTGATGATTGAAGTTCTGCAAAGTTGTCCATGGAAGCTCGCAGAATGCCTTGACCTGCAAATTGGGCCAGCAGAAATTGGCAAGACGCGTGAGAATGCCGGCAGGCGATGTCAGTAATAAAACCTTGGCAACAGGACAGGACTGCTGAATTTGCTCTAACAAGCCATTCAAATGCGGCCAAGCACGCCATGCTGCGGAAAGGCCGCCAGGACCAAGTCCTTCATCCCCGCAGGCGCCGAATTCACACGGGAACGATTCATCAAACTCGCGCCCTTCGAGACCGCCATAGCGAACCTGAATCACCACCACATCTGCGCGGTCGAGAGCGCAGGCTAGTCCAATTCGAGAGCAATCACTGCGCTCAATGTTGAATTCCCCTTTGCCGACCATATCGATTGCACGTGCAATCGCTTCTAATCGCTCAACATTACGCGCCACCACGGTGAATTGCAGATCCCTAAGACAAGGCGAGTCGGCGAGTGAGCGGAACAGCGCCGGTGTGCTCTGACTGGTGGCTCCAATGACTGTTACTTTCATTAGCTTATTCCGAGGCCTGCAGCATAATATGCCGCGCCGCTCAAACAGAGTTCTTCGTCGGCGCTCACCAGTTCAACAAAATTGTTCAAGCGCTCCTCCAATACCCCATAGCGCGAATTTGCGACAACAAGATCATTCAGCAGCTTCTCGTAAAGCAATCCAACACTCTGCGCAAATCCTCCGATGATGAAAACCTTGTCGAGACCGACGGCCATCGTAACTCCAAGTAATGTGTGCACCAAGGGCTGCATTGATAAACCGAGAATCTCCAGGGCCCAGCTTTCGCCTTGAAGAATTGCCGGAACGATTTGTCGCTCGTTTGTAAGACTCTCGTCCTTCCGTATCTGCCGGGCCATTCGTTCTACCCCGCGTCCCGAAGCAATAGCACCCAAATGTCCCCGGCCCCCACAATCGCACAACAAGGCGTTCGGGGATGGGTCAACCACAAAATGTCCGATTTCGCCTGCAAAGGACGGATCGTCCAAAACACCACGCGGATTCGTCCGGTCGAATAATTTGCTGCCAATGCCACTGCTGACTGTAACTACCAGAAACCGTTGAGCCTCGGTTCGTGCGCTCAATCCCCAAGCAGCGGCGGACACATCATTGAGCATGTGCACCCGACGGCCAGTTCGATCGTGCAACCTTGCTGCAAGGTCTGGCAAATGGCCATTGGTCCTTCCATATAATGTCGGCGCGCTGAGAGCCACGCGTCCATTCTCTACAGGCCCTGGAAAGGCAACTATCATTGGATCTGTCTTGTTCACGCTGTCTCGAAAGCTCTCGACATAGTCGCTAATCCGGTTCGCAATGCGAGAGGCTACTTCGTCCGGGCTCAACCCGTCGAGGAAGGTTTCGATACGCTGCTTCAGAATGCAATGGGTCGAGACCCCACGCGTAACGGCGCAGCGTAGAAATGTCCCACCCAAATCAAAAACAAGCGCTGGCATAGGTAGCTCGCATATTCTGACCCGGGCTGCCACTTAGGAGATAAATAGCCTCCCGAAGTTCTGCATTCGTGACTTCCTGCAGGAATGTTCCCTTCCCTATGTCAGAGGGAACCACCAGATTCAGATTCCCGCGCCGATGGTGGCGCGCTAAAACAAGGGACTCTGCCAATTTGTCTATCGGGAATTCCGGCGGAAGAGCAGGCAGCCCAAGTCTCTGGTATAGCCCCGCGACGCGAATGAACACTTCGTATAAGCAGATTCCGCGCACTACGGCGACAGCTGTGGAAAGACAGATATCCATTGCAACCGCATAGCCGTGTGGAATCCGATACTCGCTATGCGTCTCTATCATCGGGCTGAATGTATGGCCAAAATCCATTAGCCTCTGCGATTCGTCCTCATAGAGATTTAATTGCAGCTCTTGCGCCATCCCCATTACGGATCGAAAAAGCACATGATCAGCGTGCTGACGCGGTTCCAGGAAACGAGAGTCTCGAAGCGTTTCGCCACAATCATCCATCAACTCGAACAAAGTCTTGTCTCGCACCATGGCGACTTTGAGGATTTCCGCCATGCCACACAAAATCTCGGGCATTGAGAGTGTGCGAAGGAAAGTGTAGTCGTTGATTACTGCTAGCGCAGGATAAAAAGAACCGATCAGGTTCTTTTTGCCATGAGAATTGTACCCTTGCTTCACTCCAACGCCGACGTCGATCAATCCAATCAGCGTCGTGGGAATACGTAAATACCCAATGCCACGGCGGTAAGTGGATGCGGCAAATCCCACCAGATCGAGAGTGATCCCGCCTCCAATGCCGACAAATATTCCATCTCTTGGGAAGTCCACGCGGACGGCAGCATCGTAAATGTGGTTTACCGTTTCCGCATTCTTGTGCGACTCCGATGTGTCGAGTATCAATATGCCCCCGATGTTGAGAAATGCCTCAGAGTACTTGGCAATCGACTCACCATAAAGGCGATTCACATTGTGATCGATGACGAGCAATAGTTTATGGCCGTCGGCAATTCTGCAGAGAGTGGACTCGTCAGTCGAGAATACTGGCCGGTCGACGCTTGTTATCTTGCAGGAAACTGTCTTCCGCATAGTCAGGCTGATCTCTCTGCATCCCATGCGGTCAAAACACAAACGACTGCCATCGTAACCCAAGTGCCTTTCGTAAGCGCGTTTTGCTCCGATAAGCAGTTCAAGACTAGAAAGTTCTATCTCATTCGGAAGAAGTGGCTCCGATGAGGCATTGGCGCTTTCGCCAAGATGAGCGACATGATCAAAGCCAAACAGCGCGCACTGGTTCACTTGATCAGCCAGCTTTCCGCTGAGACGAGAAAACGGTACCAATGACATATCGACTAACCGCCCCTTGCGCTTTTTCAAAAGCCACAAAGTGGAGGAATCTGTGTCCACTAACTGAAAGCCTTGCCAGTCAGCAGGTACCGAATTGGCGCCAGCAACAATATGGTTTAGTTGGTAAACTGGAAACGGAAAGCCACTGAGAAATCTCGGCTGATACTGGTCCGGATCTCCGACCAGCGTTTTTTCATCTGCACGAGTCACCAAAACCAATGTATCGAGGCCTGGGATCTCCTCCCTCAGTTCTAACGCAAGGGTCATCAGGTTCCCTATATCGTGGTGATCCCCGACAAACTTCCTCAATTTCTGAGAAGCGATGACCAAATTGTCCGGAGTGATGAGGCAGAATCGCAATTGCCCGGGACGTAAATCAACAACGCCCACATTGCGCGACCGAAAGTTATTCATTCTTGCCTCCTGTCAGCGACCTAACCTGGAATACAAGAATCTCCACATCTTCTTGGGTGTCATTTATAAGTTGATGCGATTGGCCTTCTCGCACCACTGCAATATCACCTCGTGAGAGCCTTCGCTGTTCTTCCTCCACTTTTACGAGCGGAGAGCCGAAGGCAATGAAATATGTTTCCTCGTTACCATGGTGAGAATGCCAGCCAATCGTACTCTTGGGCGGAATAACAGTGAAGTCCACAAAATCAATCGGCGTCCGATAATCCTGAGCGGAACAAAGTCTCCGAAAGTAGATCTGTCGTTCGCCCCCGTGCTCGTTCTGGCGCTCAAGCGGCTCAACTTCACTCAAAAGTCTAAACGCTTCCATCCCAGCGTCCTCCCTAGAATGATTCTTGGCTGACTTCATACTCAAAGTTAGAGGGCCCATCAAAGAATGGCTGTAAACCCGAAATGACTTTCGATATCGGATATAGATGCTTAGCGGCTCATCTCTTGCACGCGACGATGACGATCAGGAGTATCTGACTGTTCTTTTCCCAATTACCATCGGCTTTGCCGGAGCCACGCCGCGTACCACCTTACCAGCATTAATCTGCGTGCGTATTGGCTGCGGATACTCTGCTTTCGATGAGTTCCCTCCCTCGCGGATCTCGTTGGACACTCTTCCGTGGTGAAAGGTAGCTGCCCTTCAGGCATCGGCTGCGCGCTTACAGACGCAAGACGAGCGCTCTGCATGCAAGCACACGACTTCACAAAACAGTTTTCTCAATGTTGGTTGAGCCCTAGGCGGCGAGAACGAAATCGCCGATTAGGTTGTTGAAAGGGGGAAGCCCCAACAACCTCGATCCTTTGAGACCTCTGATGCCAAGAGTTGCAAATCCGATTCAAGAATGTCAAGCGGGAATTTTCGTTTTACCTTTCGGCTGTGAAACAGTTTAACCTTACTTGCCTAAGATCGTGATTTTTATTCGTTTCCATCCCAAGGCTCCTCGCGTGCTCGGCTCGACTTCCTTCGGGGCCAAAGGCCGCGATCTTCCCCATCTCGGAGCACATGCTCGGGCGCCTCAACCGACAACTCCTCTTTGTCGTTCGGGTCATTTTCGCCTACCTTGCCGCGTTTCGATACCCTTCGGCAGCATTGGCCGGTGCCACAGGTCACTTCATGATGGTTCTTGGTGCATCAAATAGTGGTTCAGAACATCCCCCAGGCTCTTTGGAAGATCAAAACGCCTTCTAAAGCCTTCTGCGCCCAATTTTTCAATATTGGCGTAATGGCGTGATATTCCCGCACTGGATCCAGAGAGTGGCGCCACTTGTATTTCGTCTGATATGCCGGCCGCGTGGGCGAGCCAGTCCAATAGCTCTCTTCCGCTGGTTTCCACCCCGGAAGCAATATTGTAGATTTCCCCTGGGCTGCCACTGCATGTAAGCAGGGATAGCGCCGATGCAACATCGCGAACATCAATATAGTCACGAGTCGACCGGAGGTCACCTGCGGTAATTACGAGTGGCGTTCCCTCGCGAACAATTGCAGCAATTTGGCTGGCCAAGCGGCCACAGACATGCCGCTCCTCCTGAACGGGTCCCACCACGTTGAATATCCGACCGACGACAAACTCAACTCCAGCACGACCACATAATATCCGCCCAAATACTTCCGCGCCAAGCTTGCTGGCGCTATAAGGGTCGGCAGGGATCGCGGGGCTTGTTTCCCGAAGTGGCAGTTCGGCAGGCACTCCGTAGACCCCGCCGCTCGACCCTACAACAATTCGCCTGACAGAGTTATTGTTAGCCCGGCACGACTCCAAAAGAGTACAAATCCCCAGAACATTGCCGCTGATTAGATTCTCAACCGAGTCTTCCCGGCGAACGGATGCAAGATGGACGATTACTTCAGGTTTGTAGCTCCTGATGACTTCGGCCATCACGGGGCCATCGTTGGTATCGGCCTGACTATACACGTAACGAGGATCGTCTGCGGCAGTCTGAAGCTCGGCCGTCAATCTGGCCGGTCGTTCTACAAAATGGTGAGTAATCTTGTGCGTGAATGTGTCAGGAAGAAGCGGGGAGCGCCCTGTGCCAATAACCGTTTTCCAGCCTGCTTGAAGCAGTTCGCGGGTTACATAACGTCCAATGAACCCTTGCGCGCCTGTTACGAGTACAGTCCCTTTCATTGCATCTTCACCCAGTCCATTGTGCGTTTCAGCCCGTCGCGCAGGGATATTGTTGCGGACCATCCGAGCAAATCCCGCGCGTGGTCTGTATTTGCGACCAGTCTTACAACGTCGGTGCCAGCCGGTCGCTTTTCGCCGCGCTCTTGAGTTCCACATGACCCACCCAGTTCATCCGCAAGCAGCGCCAGATCTCCAATACTTGTAGCAATACCACTCCCCAGATTGGCGACTTCGAAACCCTTCAAAGGGACCGAACAAGCGCTCACAACAGCTTGAGCTATATCGGAGATAAAGCAAAAATCTCGAACTGGCCGGGGATCACGAACGTGAATGACGGATTGCGAGAAGGCTTGGCGAAGAAATTGTGCAACCACACCGTCAGTCGACATGCCCGGGCCATAAACGGAAAACGGGCGCAATACAACGGCCCTCACTCTGCCTGCAATTGCGAATGCGCGAACCATTTGTTCGGCGCCAATCTTGGCCGCACCGTAGGGCGACGAAGCCAATAGTGGTTGGGATTCAAGCACGGCTTGAGAGGAGGTATTGCCATAGACCTCGGCCGAAGAAATGTGGACGATGCGGCGGACGTGCATCCGAACACAGGCCTCTAAAACAGCTGTCGTTCCCAATGCATGCACACGCATAAATTCCATCGGATTCTGCATTGACTCCGTAACAGAAGGTGGTCCGGCGGCATGCACAACGGTGGTGACCCCCTGGAACAGCGACTCGAGAGAGGCGATGTCAGTAATATCGGCATGGATACACATCTCCGCGCCAAGGCTTGCGCGGCGAGTTTCAGCTGCGGGGCCAGCGAGAATTCGCACAGGTATTCCCGCGGCGACGAGCGCCGCGAATGCAGAAGAACCGATGAGACCAGCGGCGCCTGTAACCGCAACCACGTTGGCTTGATCCAACTTGCACCTCTCAACTTGGTGACGAAAAGTTCGGTTGTCCACCCGACCATCAGCAAAATCATTCAAGATTGTACCGTGATATATCGCAGAGTAGCGAAACAAAACTTGCAGAACAAAGGATCGTAGTTGAATTCGCTAAGCGCGTGTCTCAGAGAAACATTTGTGTCAGGCACGACCTCAATCGCGCCAAAATGAACTGAAAACATCGGGTCTTAGCCCTTTGGGATTCCGAACTATACGTCTTGAACAATTTTTGAAAGCCGCTGTAGATTTTATAATTTGTTCTTGATTTGGGTGCAGCCCACCTTCTCTGTTTATCATCGGGAATGAGCACTCGACAGTCAGCGATACTTCGCCATTTATCCCAGAAGGGCCTCCGGATCATTGATCCTAGACAAACGTGGGTGGGCGATGATGTTGTATTGGATCGCATTCATCCAACGGCCACACTCTACCCTGGCGTTCGTTTGTCGGGTTCTCGCACACTTGTAGGACGGAACGTCGTACTGGGCCGGGAAGGCTCAGTGGTCGCGATCAACTCCGCGTTCGGATCGGGAACGCATGTTGCGAGTGGTTTTCTTGAGGACGCGGTTGTGCATTCCGATGCGCGCATCGGCGCAAATTGCCACATTCGTGGCGGGTGCCTGCTTGAAGAACAAGTGAAGACTGGACACGCTGTCGGGCTAAAACAGACCATTTTGATGAGTTTCACCACTCTGGGCAGCTTGATCAACTTTTGCGATCTCTTGATGGCTGGCGGAACGTCTAGATGGGACCATTCAGAAGTCGGCAGTGGTTTCATCCATTTCAATTTCACACCGTGGGGAGTTCATGGCGGCAAAGCGACTCCCTCACTCTTTGGCGATGTGGTATCGGGCGCATTCCTTCGGAGCAAGAGGATTTTTCTCGGCGGCGCTGGCGGCGTCGTTGGACCTCGCTCGATTGGCTACGGCAGCGTAGTAGCTGCAGGGCAAGTAGTCCGTAAGGACGTTCTTGCCCGGAGGATGGTTCTTAGCCCTGTGGTTCCATTCGACCGCGAAGTTGCCCCCCCAGCGTCGGACAAGATCGACGATATTCGCCGCCGAAATATCGAGTACCTCGCACAGTTGCACAGCTTGCGGGTCTGGTACCACTCAGTTCGCCTCAATCGAGCCGCGAATGCCTCTGAGCCGCTATTCGAGTCAGCTTTGGTCAGCGAATCGATTACCAATCTCGATTTCTGTATCGCCGAACGAAGCCTGCATCTCTCTGAGTTGCTTGAGGAAAACGGCCACCCCCCACTGACGACAGAGATCAGCAGCACACCACTGCCTCCGTCGCCTCTTCCGGTTGGGAGAAACTGTGGTGCCTCGCACTTGGAGTGGATCGAGTCTTTGTCCGATGAGGAAGCTCAACTTGGGAGGAACTGGCTCGAATCGGTCGCCATGATCTTTCGCAACTCGATACGCTGAGTTCAGATCGCGACAATCCACATGGGGTGTGAAGTCTTTCGGGGATGCCTCACAAGCAATCGAAAGGGACATGTATATGATCGCGAAGTGCAAATTAAGAACAACGACCTGTCTGAGTTCCCTGGCGAGACCCTGAAACAATTCCCTCGAATCGCGATGCATATTGATGGAGCCTAAAACGCAAAATAGGGCCTCGAGTCATTCTGGAATTGACATCACCGGGTCCATTTGTGGTTGTCGAGTCAAGTTCTCACCGTCCGGTGACACGTCATTTACTCACTTAAGCTCCGCGAAAAGCAGAAATGAATCGACCGATATCAAGATCATGCAGGTTTGATGTGATTAAGCAGCACTGGTTGCAATGTAATAAAGATGTAAACGCCCGACGTACCTTGTTGGGCTTTAAGGCGTTAGCGGAAGATTGTGTCGAAATGACGAATCCGGTTTTCAGCCATTCGAATGGCCTGATCTTAAGCGGCCAGAAATTGCGAATTTGCAATCCAAGTCCCAGGCCGGAAGCAAGTGATGGGGAACTCGGAAGCTAAGGATATTCCCGTGAGAAATGCGCGCTAGCGCAGTCTTGCGCCGTCAACTCTTGCCTGTTTGAGTATCAGAATCCGGGGATCCGCGTCTTTCCAGAGATCAAGAAAACGCTGATATGCAGCCTTCGCCTTGTCTGTTTTTCCCGCCATCGCATAGGCCCGCGCGATTTGGAATTGAGCAAGCGATCCTGTGATGAAGTTCGCCACAACGCCGGGGTGATCCAATAACTTCTGGAATTCTGCGGCCGCAGCAAGCCCGTTGTGCTCGGCGAGATAGGCTTGGCCGCGCAAGTAGGCCGGGTACAAGTTAAGGCCTTCTGCCAGTTCGTAGGGCATCGCGGCATCCAATTGCGCGATGGCACCGGAGGCGTCGCCTTTGTCAAGTTGGATAGCCGCCTGGATGGTTGGAATCCAGTAGAGCTTCAGCACCGTGTTGGCCGGGTAATCTCTTACCAGCTCCGTGACCAACTTCCTGGCACGAGACGGATCCCCGGCGCGAGCTAACGCCAGGGCCGCACTTTCCTTGACATCTCTTCCTTCTGAAAGCGCCAGTGCTCGATTGACGTCCGAGAGGGCCGCGTCAGATTCTCCTATCTCTGCCTCGCGCAATGCTGCGTTTACCTGCCACAAAGCTGCGGTCTCTTTTGAGTCTGCATCCACTGCTGAGTTCACTGCGCGCCGCGAAAGCTCTCGTGCCTTGGCCATGCGGCCATAATAGGCCTCAGTGTCGGACTGAATCGGCAACAGGGCGTCTTCGTCTCCGGGCTTGCCGGTGGCCCACGCAATCTGCTGTTCCATGTTCGCGACGTCGCCCTCAAGAAACGCGAGGTAGTAAATGTACTCGCGCATTCCACCGTCATCCAAGTTGTGCGTCTGCTCTTCTTTGAACGTGTCGTCGGCGTCACGCAGCCGGCCCAGATACAAGTAAGTCGCAGCCAGCCCTGTATATACGTTGACGACGTCGGGCGCAAGCCGCAGCGCTTTCTCGAGTTCAATTCGCGCCTTTTCGTTTTGCCCCAACATCGAAAAGTCGGCGCCGAGGTTGGCATGCGGAACAGCGCTGTTCGGATAGTCGGCGGCCCATAGCTGGTAGGTCTCGATCTCTTTGTCAAGATCTCCCGTAGCATTGAAATAGAGCGCGGCGATATTCAGCTTCTCCTCTTTGGTTGCACGGTCGCGTAATTGGTACGCCTTGGTTGCATACTCAAGAGCCCGCGACGGTTCCCGCAGATTGTCGTAGGCCAGGGCAAGCTCTGAGTAGGCCATTGGAAAGTCGGGGTCGAGTTCAATCGCCTTCTTCAGAAATGAAATGCTCGGCGCGTCCCCTTCTTTGTGCCGTATGGCCAGACCGGCGCTGAAATACTTGAGAGCCTCAAGGGAGGATGTGGTCGCTTCTACCGGAGCATCGAATTTCTGCACCGAAGGAAGCGATTCGCCCAGCTTGCCTCGCAGTCTCGATGAAGCCCGGCTGAGCGTTTTCAGAACATCGTCCCTGGTGGCGGCCTCGCCCTCTTCCATGGCCAGGTTGTCGCCCGTGCCGCATGCGATGGCACCCAGGCTCACGACGTATTGGCTGCCCATCCTTGCGATCGACCCCGTCAGCATCGCCTTGCTGCCTGTGCGCAGGCAAAGCTCCCGCCCGATCTGGATAGAAATACGATCGCTCAACGGATGTCCCATCTTTTTCAGCGTCTCATTCACCTTCTCGTCTGAAAGCACGTTCAGAAATGGAGATTGTTCCAGCTCCACGCCCAGCGCCTGTCGGAGCGTGCCGTCGAATACGCTCTCCCCGGTTTTGTTCTCGAAGTCGGTAACGACGATTGTGTCCTTGCTGGTCAGAGCCGCGGCCCTGCGCCAGGGATAGTTGAGCCATCCGGCGGCAACGAGCAAGACTGCCAGCCCAACCGCTACGGACACAATCACGTTGCCGTAGCGTTTTTTCTCGCTGTCCGTGGCTTTTCCGCGCGGCTGCGTCTCTTCCACTTGCGCAATAAATCGGTAGCCGTGCCGCAGAAGTGTTTCGATATAGTGCGGCTCATCTGCATCGTCGCCAAGCGCCTTGCGCAGTTTCACAATCGCGGTATTGATGCTGTGGTCGAAATCTACAAAAACATCGGGCGGCCAGAGCTGCTGGCGCAGCTCATCCCGTGTAACCCACTCGCCAGGCCGCTTCAGCAGCACTTCCAGGATCTGATACGGCACGCCCTGTAGCCGGATCTTCCCGGCTCCGTTACTCAACTCTCGTGAGGCAAAGTCGACGGTGAAGGGCCCAAACCGCACCTGCCGTCGTTCTTCAGCGGGTATTGGCATGATCGATCGCCCGGTGTCGATGTCTAGAGCGTGTCATTTGCTTTCCGATAGACACATTTTCGTCCGTGGGAAAGAGGCGACGCGGAGGACAAAGGCGCAGGTGATTCCAAGGCAAAAACGACAACAGAACACCGCACGATTCGCGCCTCAAACCTAGGCCCCCTAACGCGCGGTCTGTGCGCGTTTGGGTGAAACACCTCGGCCTGGGAGCCAAAGTTAATAACTGACTCTAGGTTTGCTTCAGCGTAAACCTTCGCATCGCCGGGGTCAAGCGATGCTGCAAGCGGTTGCCCGGTTCGCCTCAACGGCCTCAAAGTGGTTGATTCCCCGCTGCTTACGGCGGTGTTGCGCTTCATATTCGGCATTTAGAAGCCCATGCGGGATGGTTTTCTCCTGGAGAAAGGCCACGTTGCCGACGCCGCTAAAGGTCCCAAACGAGGGCCTGAGGCGTTTTTCTCTTCAGTTGATATCCGGTTTACCACCAGTTTACCCGCAGTGCATTGAGCCGGAACTGCGCCGGCGGTACGGTCACGGTGTGCGGGGCGCGTTCGCAAGGCAAAAAGGCACCGTAACGGAGAGCCCTCGCAATCCATTCGGATCTAAGGAGGAGAAGATGAGGCTTCAAAGTATCATGATTCCGTCAATTGTGCTTTCATTGGCATTCCCATTAACCGGTCTTACAGCTTGCGGAGGGCACAAAAAAGACAAAAGCGCTGATATTACAACTACCACCCCGCCTACCACGACGTACCTGGCGATAGCAGATGTAGCAAACAACCGGGTACTTCTCTACGACTCGCCCTTCACGACCGGCATGAGCGCCAGCGGGGTCTTGGGGCAAAGCACGTTTACAACGGGAGTCGCGAACACTACCGCGGCGGGACTGTATTCTCCACGAGCAATCAAGGAAGACAGCGAGGGCAATTTCTGGGTAGCGGATGAGTACAACAACCGAGTGCTGGAATTCGTCAAGCCGTTCTCGAGTGGGATGAGCGCCAGTCTGGTCATCGGGCAGAATGGGTTCACGACCGGCGGTTCCTCCACATCTCAGTCTGGTTTGCTCGATCCATTTGATCTGGCGTTTGACTCCGCCGGCAACCTTTGGGTGGCGGATACCTTCAACCACCGCATCCTCGAGTTCCAGCTGCCTTTCTCCACCGGCATGAATGCCAGCCTGGTCATCGGCCAACAAAACTTTACATCGCAAACATTTACCGTTACTGCTTCGGGGCTCAGCAATCCGTGGGGCATCGCTTTCGATTCCACCGGCAATCTCTGGGTGTCTGATTCGAGCAACAACCGCATTCTGGAATTCAAACCGCCATTCGCCACGGGCATGAACGCCAGTCTGGTCATCGGCCAGCAAAACTTTACGTCGCAAATATTTTCCACTACAGCTGCGGAGCTCGATGGTCCAATGGAGATTGCTTTTGACTCGAATGGCAATCTCTGGGTTGTGGACTCGGGAAACAATCGCGTGCTGGAATTCACGACCCCATTCTCAACAGGCATGAGCGTCAGCCTGGTTATCGGACAGGATGGATTTACGACGAACAGCGCCGTGACATCCCAATCCAGCCTCCAGAATCCAGCCGGTCTTGCATTCGACTCGAGCGGCAATCTCTGGGTAACAGACTCAAACAACAACCGGACGCTGGAATTCGCGTCTCCATTCAGCACTGGTGAGAACGCAAGCTTGGTGCTCGGCCAGGAGAACTTTACCACGGATACACGGACAACCGCTGCTGGAGGCCAAGCGACCCCCATGGGCATTGTCGCGTTCTAGCAATGCGCGAGGCCCTCTTGCGTGTGGCGCCAGCGCCACACGGGTTCGGGCGCACTACAACCGCAAGGAGGAAATGTGAAGATTCGGATTCATTATCTGTGTTCAAACGTTCTGGCAATCGGCATTCCGCTTGTTCTCGGATTAGGTTTGCTTAATGGTTGCGGAGGAGGAGGCGCGAGCACCATCAACAATAATCCCCCACCTCCGCAGGTCACTTACGTTGCAGTCACCGACACAAACAATAACCGCGTGCTTATTTTCGATTCGTCCTTCACCACAGGCATGAGCGCGAGCGTGACTCTGGGCGGATCTGGACTGACTGCATCCGGCATGGATACTCCGCTAGCAACGGCGATCGATAGTGCCGGAAATCTGTATGTAGCCGACGCCGCCAACAATCGTGTGCTGCAGTTCAAGCCGCGGTTCACCTCCGGAATGAACGCCAGCCTGGCAATCGGCCAGCCAAATCTTACTACTGGCCAGGCAAATACTACTGTCAATGGACTCGGCTACCCGAGCGGCATGGTCTTCGATGGCAGCGGCAATCTCTGGGTCGCGGATGTATTCAACAATCGCGTTCTCGAATACCAACCGCCATTCGCTACCGGGATGAATGCCAGCATGGTCCTGGGTCAGTCCAACTTTACCTCGAACGGGGGGAATTTAGGCAGTGCAGGCCTCCTCCACCCCAGAAGCCTCGCTATGGATGCGACCGGCAACCTGTGGGTTGTAGACAGCAGCAACAATCGCGTGCTCGAGTACGAGAAACCGTTCACGAGTGGGATGGCTGCCAGCCTGGTGATCGGCCAGACGGGGTTTGTTGCCTTCGTCGGTGCCGACAGCGCCAACGGGTTGGATTATCCGTTTGGCATCGCCTTTGATAGCGCAGGCGATCTGTGGGTCGGAGACGTTTATAACAATCGAGTGCTGGAGTTTAAACCACCGTTCAGCACAGGCATGAGCGCCAACCTGGTGCTGGGACAAACGGGTTTTACGGAAGGCACTTCGGCCACAACGCAGAACGGGTTCGATGAGCCTTTCGGCATTTCATTCGACGGTAGCGGCAACCTGTGGGTCACCGATAACCAAAACAACCGGACGCTGGAGTTCTCTTCTCCATTCACAAATAACCAGAACGCCAGCCTGGTACTTGGTCAGGCAAATTTCACGACAGGCACAGCGACATCCACTTCCAACGGCATGTCCCGTCCGTTAGGCGTAATGGCGTTCTAGCGAGCACGCCATCTTGATGGCATAAGTCATGATGTTGCTTTGCTTGTTTACATTTGTCCACTCACGGCGCGACGTCCGTTCGTCGCGCCCTGAGTGCCGCTGACAATGAAAGACCCGGCTCTCCCAGGGACATGTGCAAGATAAGCCGGGAGTTTGGCCTCAAGATACTGGCGCTCCGCTTGCAACCGCCCGACTTCCGGCGAAGCAGAAGCGTAGTTGACGGGCTGAACGGACCGGGCCTCTACGGTATTGCAAGAGGCCACAGTATCTGAAGCCAACATAAGCGAGGCGAGCAATGCGCCTACACAACTGCTCTGACCAACGTCCTGAACTGTACGAGTTTTTCGCTGCGGTCGGATCGGGCAACCTCGAATCGGTCAAAGCGCTTCTCGATGTCGATCCCAATCTCGCTAAAGCGAGAAATCTCCTTCAGGAAGCGCCGTTACACGTCGCCGCAAAGTGGGGGCAAAAGGAGGTCACGGCTCTGCTTCTTGCTCACGGAGCCAACGCGAACACGACAACCAGGTCTGGAGAGGCCCCGCTGCACTACGCCGCGGAAGATGGTGACAACTGCGTCGTGGCTCTGCTGGTTGCGCACGGTGCCCAGATCGACCGCAGAAACAGCTCTGGCCAGACCGCCCTCCACTGGGCTGCGCAGAATGGCCACAAAGATGTAGTGGCATTCCTGCTGGCAGGTGGCGCCGAGATCAATGCTCGCGATAATCATGGGCAGACGCCCTTCCATCTCTGCGCCCGGTGGGAGCCCGAGCTAGCCGCCTTGCTCCGGAAGCATGGCGGCCTTGATTCACAAGTCGCCAAATAACGTCCACCTTGATTCTTTGCGGTCTAGGAGCGTACCAGTAAGAACGGTGAACATCTCAATGGAAAAGCTCTAGGGCAAGTTCAATTCTCTCCTCGCAAATAGCCGGAACTCTTCTGAGAAGATCTGCGTACGCGCATCCCATGTCTCTCGGACTAAATCGACGCGGCACCATCGCCTAAATAGGCAGATCCACCACTCTGCATGCGGCGAAACGCGATTGTCGGGAAATGCCAATTGAAGATCTGTATAAACCGTGTACATGAAATTCAGTAGGGAAATAGCAAACTGCACCGCGTACATCGCGCTTCCCGGAGTCTTAGCTGGCGCAGTCCATTTTACAGTCGAAAGTGAGGCAGGTTTTGAGCTGGAATCGAACTGAGCCGAATCATGGACGCGGTTTGTTTTTTTCGCACCATTGAGAGCCCTCTCCAGTCCCGTCAGTTCCTTGCGCTCTCGCAGCTCTTTCAAAATGCCCTCATATTGTTGCAGATGATCTGTGAGATACTTCTCCATCTCCGGCGTCCGCGGATACCAGATTGAATACATCCGGTCGAACAGTTCGGGCAAATCTTTGCGGCCCTTAATCAGTGTCTCCTTCGGTGGGAGCGCCGGCCGGATTGTCGTCATTGCAACGTGATGCCCCAGTCTTCGATAGGCCTCGAAGAGCGTTTCAGTAAACCACTGGTTGGCCGTAGGATCTTGAGGAAAGGTCGCGCACTTCAGCTTATGTGTCAGCAAATCTGCTGGTTCATCCCCCACCAGCGACGACTTCATATACACTATCACCCCGGTAAAGTCATCGTTTCTCCTTTCTCCGAAGCATCCACACAGCGTAGCTTTCTGCGCCGCGGTACTCTGTCTTGGTGGGGGAGGATAGCGGATAGTTCCCACTACGCAATGTGCCTTGCTGCATCCCGTATCCTGCTGGATCTGCAACGGCCGTAAGTCCAGGTCAATTTCCGCACCAAAATCGGCCCTGCACTTGGTAATTGCCGCGCCCATCCCTTCGAACTTCATCTCCGGATCGGCCTCGGCATCGCAAACAACGATGTAGTGGCACCGTCGGCGGACCAGTTCATAAAGCCCCATATTTTCAAAATGCCCGCCATCGCTCAGGTTCACATACTTGGCTGCATCGCCCACGGTTCCGAACAACTCTTTCAATAGGTGATATATGGCAACCAGAGGTGTGGAGCGGCCACTTGATGCAGGCCATGCATCCATATTGCGCGTATTCGATATCCACCATCCCAAGCGAACATTAAAGAAGGTCATCAGGAAAGCAAGCGCCGAATTGCTGTTGTAGCCTTGGTTGGGATTTAGCGCTGCTCCCGAAATTGCCACGGCGGAATCAAGATGGATGCCATCATCCGGATAGGCATACTTATCGGTCGGGACATAGCCGTTGTAACTTACCCTGGAATTCGGACCCCCATCAGTCCAGGAAACGCTGTAGCCGGAGTAGAGTGGTGTAAACGCAAAGCTTGTGCCCTTACGCTCCTGCGTCGCCAGGTCCTGGCCGGTGGTCAGATTCAGCGTGGTACAGAAGATTGGGAAAGGCCCGTCATATGTCCCCTCCTGCCCGGCCGCTTTTCGATATCCAGATGGCAGCAAATCGGAGACACGCGGCGGAATCGGTCTTTTGTTTCCATCCGCGGCCTTCACCTGACTGCGATCGTCAAAACCCGTGAACGGATCCGCCATGCGTTTCCCCGGTACGGTTGCGCCCAAATAACAGCGAGACAGCCGATTCCTATAAAAGCTATGCATGGAAAACGCATTAATATCTACGCGCAAGCCAAGCAGAACAGCCACGAGAAGTGTCGCAGTCAGGCAAAGCAAATCGGCAAAGATATAGGGGTCCAATTGTTGAACAAATTCAACCGGACATAGCGCCATCCACTCAGCCAGTTTGTCCACCGTCACTGAAGCGCCGAATGACAGCGCGAGCAATAAAGTTGCAATCGCCACAGGAGCCGCTACAAGCGCAAGCAAATCCATCGGCTTGAAACCGAGGATCCCCTTATTCGTCGGCTTCCCATCAGCGTTTCCGCTCCATCCCGCCAGAATGGTTGCCAAATGGGAAGTGAAAAAAAGCACTACCGTCGACCATATCCAAGCGGTTCCTTTCTCAGCAATGTAATAGCCCACATATGGTCCCAAGAAAGTGAGACTCACTAACCCCGTCCAAAGGAGTGCATACAACAAGGACCATGCGCGTAGTCGCGCAAGCCATTCTCGGCGCATATTCCCATAGTCCCGGCCCAACAATCCCAGGGTTAATTCGATGGCCGCATATGGAATGGAAAGCAGCAGCGGTGGCAGTATTGCCAGGCGGATTCGCCAAGAATCGATCGCAAACCCCGACACGCCGTCTTTCATCGTACTTACAGAGACGGTCAAATTCGCAGTCGCCTGGCTGGATACCTGACCAATGGAGAAACTCCTTACCTCATTCACAGCATTCGCCGCCGCCAGGCAGGCATGAATCCACTTGGCCAGCGTCTCTGAAGCGGCTTGAGTCGCTTCGGTTAGCGCCCAACCCAACGCCACCGCGACGGTGGCTGCCAACCCACCGGCAATCAGGAATCCCAACATTGCCCACTTGTTTCGCCACCAACCCGCACTCGGGTTGAGACTCTTGTAGGCCTTTGGAGCCCCGCCCGCAAAAATCACAAGTTCAACAATTGCCAGCACCAGAAGACACGGTATGGCCAATACAAACCAAAGTTGGGACGTAACGGAACGAGGATGCATTTGCACCCAAAAACTGATCCATACCGAGCAAGCCAGCCAAGGAACAATTATCCATCCGACGACGTCCAGGTTTGTGAGCAGAATGGGCTCTGATACGCTGCCAGAGGCAGCCCTGCGCTCCTGCCGGATAAGATTTCTACCGAGCTTGAAGACTGAGATCAATGCATAAAGCAGAAAGCATAGACCCGTGAACAGCCACATGGAAGACATACCCGCAGTGTCACCCCAGCCAGCTATTTGCCACCCCTCAAGCGGACGCGGGCTCAGAAGATGCAGAAGAAAGAGTCCAAATGCAAATGCGGCCAGAATGGGTATCTGGTTGAGGATTGTGTTTCGCAGCCAGATTGCAAGCGCCGTCCAGGTGTCCGGGGAAAATATTCCGCGAACAGGCGTCAGATAACTCGAATAGCGCTTCAGCCACTGAATCGGCTCCGGAGCCCTCGGCAGGCAGCCAGGCTCTGCCTGAGGGATCAATTCAGCGGCTACGGAGGACCGGCTGCCGTTGCGTAGAATCCATCCGATCAAGAATTCATGGATGTATCCCCCGCCGGAGACAGTTGAAAGATAGTCGATGTGCGGCAGCAGGTCCAACTGGGCCAGCCCTTGCAAAACTCCCAGGTTAAAGGTTGCACTCCGAATCCCTCCGCCGGAAAAACAGACTCCAGTCAGCCGTCTTTCCGACGCGATGTTGTAAATATCTCCGGCCGTCAGATCGCCATTCCACACTCCACTGGCCTGCATTTCTTGTTCCAGCAGCCATTTGCTTGGTACATAGTTGGTTCTTGCGGCTAAATGTTGTTGAAGCCTCGGATCATCTGACAGACTGTCTTTTAGATCGCCCTTTGCATGGTCTTTATCCCAAATGTTGATCGACTTTGGAAAAATGTTGTCCATCAGTTTTTCAACAACATTTTCTCGCGTTCGAGCATCCCACTGGTACCTTTCTGCAAGTTCCTCCCGCAGTTCCTTGTCGCCTTCCAGCGCAGCGCGTAATTCCATTTCGTTGTAAGTTCTTCCGTGTAACTGCACCGTCTCCGGAAAAACTTCCTCAACCAGCCGCTGGCAATATAGATCCCGAAGCCACTCGCTCCGAGTGTACCTGCAAGCGTTCTCGACCTGCCGGCAGAAGTCTGAGTCCCCTTGAGCCAACTCCTTATAGAGTTCTTCCGCGCTGTCGTAGATTATCGAGCTAATCCGAACACTCTGCCTGTCAACCTTGCCTTTGTCGCAAAACGCTGCTTGGGCCAACCTGCTCCAGTAATACTCGTTCGTCGCAAGATGATATTTCCTGGCAAAGGTGTCCTGGAGTTCGTGACTATCTAACAGTGCATTGTATAAGGCGACGGAATCGAATTTGCTCCCGTCGATCGTTACCGTTCCGGGAAAAATCTTATGAATCAAATTGTCTATTGTACTTGTCTGCTTGAGCCCGTACTTTCTCCGGACTCGCTGTTCAAAGCCTGCTTTTGACATCTCTGCAAGCTGCTGATCCCACGCCTCTCGTGAATCACGCCGCGAAGCTTTGGAATCGCCACCACTCGTTGATTCCGTTGCAACTGCCACTGCGCGAATGACAGGCTCTTTAGACTCTCCACTCGCCAGCGCCTTGCGTAACTCCTCCTCTTTGTACGGGAGCCCCTCGATCCATACGGTCGCGGGAAATGCAATCTCAGCCAATCTGTAGCAATATCTCTCACTCGCAATCAACGCAGCCACGTTCCTGCGTAGAGTTGGATCCCTTGCCATTGCTGGGTAAAGGTCACCACTGTCGTAAGACCTGTTGCCTATTTTGAGTGTCGTTCTCGGTGCTCCAGATGTGCTCTTTTGCGCGAATACCCTTTCGACGAACTCTTTGCTATCCAAACGGCTTGCAAACTTCTCCGCGACGCGACGACGAAGGTTTCTATCCTTCTCTAGGGCCGTGCTCAGCTTGGTTCGATCGTAAGACCTGAATCCGATTCTTACCTTCACCGGAAAGACCTTCTTCACCAGGTCTTCATCCGACGACTTTTCAGAATCACATCGATACTGCGCGGCAACTTGCTGTCTAAAGTCGCTTCCTTTCAGAGCCTGGCGCAATCCCTCGCTGTTATACGCTCTCTCGCCTATCCAAACGGATGTGGGGAATGCAGCCTCAACTAATGCGTCAAGGTAATTTGGATCCACAGTCTCCTCTGCTTCGTTATCCGGCCTCACGCTCATGTCGACACCTCGTCAGAGTTCCCGTCCCAGTAATTCAGACAGTAGTGGCAGTCACTTTGAATTTGAAGGTTCTTTAGGAATCATGACCGGAGGACGAAAAGATTATAAACAGGAATCTTCTTTTTCAGCACCGAATCTTTGCAATTGTAACGTTCCCGAGACAGGTTGCGATCCAACAGAACTTAGTTATTGGTTGTAGATCCTTCCGCTCCAGCCCTTAAGCAGTTTGCCCATTTCCATGACTATCTTATTCATTATGTTGAAGTTAATCTCTTTGAGGGCCCTGAAGGTCGAATGTCCTCTTTACTCGCCTTCAGCCGAAACGAGGGGGAATGTGCATTCGATATGCTTCTTCTTATAAGTAGCCCTAGGCTTCTCTGGCTGTTCGTTTGCGAAGTGAGGGCATTTTGCCCTAGCTAGTACTCTCTTCCGGCTCAGAGCTCCGACAACGGAGAAGATTGAGTACTCGCAAAGATTGGCTGCCTGTCACTCGCGTGAAATCGGTCTGCAGTCTCGCTAAAGCCGAACTCCTGATCCAATGGCAAGGAGTCTCGGAGCTTATTCCGTCAGCCCGTGCGAGGTTGGGTGTGCTATGCGAAGCACAACTCAGGCTCCATCAAAGCAGCACAACCGCATGGCTTTTCTGACCAGTGATGGTCTACAGAGCTAGCAGATCGCCAAGACTCTTCGGGAGCAGCCAGCCCTAGCCGAACACCAACTATCAAAATTAAAGTTGCCGGAAGATTACCGAGCAGACTCCTAGAATCGCCATCAACGTCTGGTTGAATTCCCGAAGAACAAATACCGCTGCATCTGAGCAATATTGAGCAGCATGAGATGTCTGGGCTAGGTAATACTTTTTCTCACTCAGGCCTTCTGAAAGGCGCGCAGTGTTGTTTTCCGCAGAGAAAGATTTCTGCGCTATCCGACCTTACGTTTGAACGCTCTCAGCAATTCACCGCACTCCCGCAGCCACGGGACAACATCCGGCAAAGGTCGAGACCCTGGCATCCGATAGCGCCCCGCTATCCGGTACCATTACCCCCTGGAACGACCAACTGACGCGTGAATTTGAGAGGAGCGAATCATCGTGACAGATCAGCAGGAACGTGCCTTCAAAACAGTAAGGAAGTATATGTATTGGTCAATGGGAGCCGGCATGATTCCAATCCCCTTCGTGGATTTGACTGCCGTTTCGGGCGTGCAACTCAAAATGATCGCCGATCTCGCGAAAATCTATGACGTCCGGTTCCAGAAGAATGCCGTAAAGGCGACCATCGGCGCTCTTTCCGGTTTCGTCCTTCCGCACGCATTGGCATGCGGGTTTGTCGGCACGATGTTCAAGGCGGTTCCAGTGATAGGTTTCATTGCAGGCGGGACTTCAATGTCCTTGTTCTGCGGGGCGTATGCGTGGGCACTCGGCAACGTCTTCATTCAGCATTTCGAATCCGGCGGAACCTTCCTGGATTTCGATCCTGAGGCGGTGAAGGAGTACTTCAAGGCGAAATTCGAAGAGGGTAAGACGGTTGCCACGACGACCAATACGCCAGAGACGGCTTAGCTCCATGGGCCTTCTCCCTTGCATCTTCGGATACTTGGCGCTTTGCTTTGTGGCGGGAATCGTGGGACGCAACCGGCGGATCGGGTTCTGGGGCTTTCTGTTCTGCTCCGTGATTTTCACCCCCTTTATCAGCCTCTTGTTCCTTTACTTTGCAACGATGCGGAAGGCCTGACGCCCGGCTCCGACTACCGGGCCAAATTCTTCCCGCTTGCGATTTCCCGACTCGGACTGGAAGCTCGCTCTTCAATCGCTCACCCTTGGGTCTCTCACCCTGGGGCCATAGGTCGACCGCGGAAGATTCAGGGAGATCTGGGGAGCGGCATAAAATGCCGCCAATTGGCCAAGAAAGCGAGGCGCGCGAGGAATGAGGACGTTTCGGGAATGGGCAGCCATTCAAATGAGAGGCGCTAGGGCTTTTGCGAGGCGCCAGATGCCATACCTGATCCTCGTCTCGTTCCTCGTGTGCTTCATTTTGGTCTTCTTCTTCAAATCTATAGTGATTATGGTTTATCCCGGAGAACTTGGAGTGTTGTGGAGAATGCTTGGCGGAGGCACACAAATTGACACAGTGTACCGGGAGGGCATGCACGTGATTCTGCCATGGAACAAGATGTATGTCTACAATGTCCGCAAGCAACAATTCACCGACTCGATTAACGTCTTGACGGTGGACGGCCTCACGGTAGGAGTCAAGTATTCCGTGCGTTACTACCTGGAGAAAGACACGCTGCCGCTGCTGCACCAGCGCGTCGGGCCGGACTATGTGAACGTGGTGGTGCGTCCCGAAGTTAGATCGGTGATACGCACCATATTCGGACAGTACAAGCCCGAGGAAATCTACACCAACCAAAAGTCGATCCAGGAGCGCATCAGCGAACTCTCGAAAGGCCGGCTGGGAGGACGGTTTGTGTCGCTGGACGAGGTACCGATTGAGAGCGTTACGCTCCCCGTAAGAATCTCCGAAGCAATCGAAACCAAGTTAGCCCAACAGCAGCTTGACGAGGAGTATGCGTACCGACTCGATATAGCCACAAAGGAAGCCGACCGCAAGCGCATCGAATCGGCAGGCATCAGGGATTACAACGACACGATCAACGGCAGTCTTACACCCTCCATTCTTGCCTGGCAGGGTATCGTCGCGACCCAGGATCTGGCCAAATCTCCGAACGCCAAGACCGTGGTCATTGGTTCCGGCAGGAGCGGGTTGCCGCTCATCCTGGGGAACCCATGAGTATGAAAAGACTGCTCATCCCACTGCTCCTGGTTGGCCTGCTGGCCTACGCTCTGTCTCCACAGTGGCGGTCATTCGATCGCATGGGTGAGCGGAGATTCAAGGCTCTCAACCAGATGCCTAAGGAAATTCTTGTAGGGGTGTGCTGGCCCCTTTCCGAGCGTCAGGACGGAATGATCAACGGTCTTCAGCTGGCTCAAGAGGAAATCAACGCCGGCGGTCTGGCGCATGGCGTCCCTATTCGGCTGATTATTCGCGATAACAAAGGAGATTGGGACAGGGCGAGGAACATTGCGATTGAATTCTCCAACACCCCGAAAATGAGTGCGGTCGTCGGCTACTACAACAGCAGTATCGCCATCAAGGCTTCCACGATGTACGAGACGAGCCGGCTGTTGCACCTCGTCGTTGGAGCCAATGCGACCGGCATCACTTCCTACGGCTTCGATTATGTCGTGCGCACCATTGTCTCCAGCGACAAGATCGCCCGCGCGTTGGCGAAGTTGACTGTCGATCGGGGTCACAAGAAGGTTGCGATCATCTGGGAACAGGGGACCTACGGCGAGGATCTTGCCTATCAATATCAGATCGCGCTGAATGCGCTGGACGACACGGAAATCGTCTATCAGTGGTCCTACACTCCCGAACTCGCCGACTTCCGGCTGCCGGTCAACCAGCTAAAGAGCACAGACGCCGACTTGATTTTCTTTGCCGGACTGGAACGCGGGGCGGGAGACTTTCTGCGAATGGCGCGCACGGTTGGCCTAAAGACGAGAGTCATTGGCGCGTTCACCGACACACCGGACTTTCGCGAAAGAGCAGGTCCGGCATTGGATGGTTCCATGTTTATGGACTACTACGACGTGAATTCACCGACGTCGGAAAACCAGGATTTTGTCCGCAAGTTCCGAGCGCGGTTTGGAAGGGACCCGGATACATGGGCCGCGCAGGGCTACGACGCGTTGCGCATCCTGGCAAAAGCAGTTCAGGCAACAGGCTCCGCCAATCCTCTCGACCTGTCTTACTCCATTCGCTACATGGATCCATGGGAAGGTGCGAACGGCCGTTACAAGTTCGACGAAAACGGTGAAGTGGACAACAAGCGAGTCTTCCTCGACATGTTTCGAAGTGGCAAGCCGGTTGTACTTGGAGAAAGCAATTCGATTTCCGTTCCGCAAGCTAACTGAGTTTTTGGAGTATTTGAGAATGGGCATTCTCTCAATTGCGCGGCGACTCTCCGTGAATAAGTGGCAGCCGCTGGCCGGCTCTGAGACTTTTGCGGATTGCAAAACGCCAGTGCTGTTGCCGGGGGAAGCGCGGTGTCTGGCGCAATGGGAGTGGGGCCCGGTGCTCGCGAGGCCGTCGAAGCGTTTCCATGAACTCTTTGAGGGTATAGCTGAAACTCATCCGCATCGCCCAGCAGTGGTGACGGAAGCCGGCGTTGAGAGCTACGCGGAGCTTGAGCACAAGGCCAACCGGATAGCCCAAACTCTGCTCGAACATGGAGTCGCCCGAGAAGAGTCAGTTGCTGTGTTGACCGAGTGTTCAGCAGATCTTCCCGCAACGGTATTAGGCATTTGGAAAGCAGGCGCGGCCTATCTGCCGCTGGCTCTCGAACAGCCGCCGGGACGTTTGGCCTTCATGGCTCGCGATGCGGGCGCCAAAGTGTCGTTTGTCCTCAACGGTCATTCCGTTCCGTCAGCCCTAGCGGAAACCGTCAGGACAGTTCTTCGGCCTGAAGGCTGCGGTAGCAATGGTGAGCGGCCATTGACCGCCGGCTCTTCGCAGGATTTGGCTTATATCATTTACACCTCTGGAACGACAGGGATGCCCAAGGGCGTCTTGATCCAGCACGATAGTCTTGTCAACGCGGCCTATATATCCGGGGAAACTTTTGAATTAACCCCTGACGACCGCGTCTCCCTGGTTGCGACACCCGGCTTTGACGCTTCACTTTGGGAACTTGGCATGGGATTGCTTCATGGCGTGGCAATCGTGCCAGTGCCGCGTGCGCTTCGCGACAACCCCTGGGCGTTGAAAAAGTGGTACACGACGCACGGTGTAACAGTGGCTTTCCACACGCCCTCGTACCTTCGCGTGAGCCAGCAGACTCCTTTTGACGGACTGCGCGTTCTGATTACTGGAGGCGAGCCGCCGAACCACGACGACGCAAAGCACCATGCCGGACGACACGCCTTGTGGAATGCTTATGGCCCGACGGAGACCTGCATCTTCATCTGTGCGGAACAGCTTTCAGCGTACCCTGAAGCGGATCGCCGGCTTGCGGTCGGAAGGCCTTTGGCCAATACGCGCATCTCAATCCGCAGCAACAACGGCGACCAATTGCCGCCGGGAGAAATCGGAGAGGTCTGGCTGGGAGGCGTGGGGCTGGCGCGCGGGTATCTGAATAACCCCGATCTCACCGCGCAGCGATTCGTTAATACGACAGGCGGGCGCTTCTATCGCTCGGGCGATCTTGGCCGTTGGACTGAAGACGGCAAGCTGGAGCTAGGCGGCCGCATCGACGATCAGATCAAGTTACATGGGCAACGCGTGGAATTGGGCGAGATCGAAGAGGCGCTGCGCTCCCACGCCGTCGTGGAGGATGCAGTTGCACTCGTGGACGCAGCTGCAGAAGGAACCAAAGTCCTGCGCGCGTTCGTTCGCTTGCGCCCTGGGGCCGGAACAATATCAGAGGAAGCCTACCGCGAATATCTCTCCCACAGTTTGCCCACGCACATGATTCCGGCGTCGGTAACTCCGGTCGTCGCAATCCCGCTGACAGCTTCGGGAAAGATCGACCGGAATGCTCTGTTGGCTGCCCCGAGAGCGCGAAACCGGGAAGCTGCGAAAACCCCGCCTGTCAGCGAGATGGAAAGGCGGATCGCAGCCGCGTGGCAGGAAATGCTGGGCGAGCACGTTTCCCGCGAAGACAACTTCTTCGCCCTAGGCGGCAATAGCCTGTTGGCCGTCACAATTGCCCATCGGCTGTCACGCGAGTTGGATCGGCAAGTTCCGGCGCGCGAGCTTTTCGCCGCGCCGACCCTGGCCGGCTTCGCCGAAAGAATCGGGCAGCTGAGCGATATTCCGGTCCCAGCTCCTGTAAGCAGCGATCTCGCCACCGAAGGGCAACGCGAATTTCGCGTGGCAGAGGCGGCCGGACTTGATACCCGTACCTTCACGATTCCCATGCTGCGCATCGTTGAAGGCGAAATGCCGTCCGTCGACCGATGGAATGAAGCATGGGCAGCTCTGGTGGCGCGGCACGAAGCCATGCGGACTTCGTTTTATGAAGACGCAGAAGGCCGCCTGCGCCGTGCAGTGGTCCATGGCCAAATGCCGGCGCTCAAATTCACGACTCAACCAAACCGGCCAGCCGCCCGCGCATTCGTCCGGCAGCGTCAGGCTGAACCATTCGATATGGGGACGCCGCCCCTGTGGCGCGCGGGGCTCGTTGAAGTGGCGGACTCCGGTGAGCAATTATTCTGGATGGCGTTGCACCACTCCGTCGGCGACGGACGATCGATAGGGATCATTGCAGAAGAACTGGGAGCGCTGCTGCGGGAGGTGCAACTGCAGCCGCTTGACGCTGATTTCGGACAGTCGGCACACCGGGAAGAAGAGTATCTCGCCTCACCAGCCTGCGCCGCGGACGGCAGCTATTGGCGCGACCTTCTGCTTAGGCAACCCAACGAGGCCTTTGCAGAAGGACCGCTGGATTTTTCGCGAGCGCTGAGCACGAAGCCCGGAAACCGCCGTTTCGAGACGCGCCTTGGCGCAGAAGTTACCCAGGGGCTGCGCGCCCTCGCCCGGCAGAATGATGCCAGTCTTCACGCAGTGATGCTCACACTACTGGCACTCGAAGCATGCAGGCGCATGCGGCGCGATGACCTGGTCATTGGAGCCACAGCCTCAACACGAGAGACGGCAGCTGAAAAAGGGGTGGTCGGCTATTTCGTAAACATGCTGCCCCTACCGTGCCACCTCTCGAGGCAAATTACATTCAGTGCCGCGCTCGGCCAGATGCAACATGCTCTGGCTGCGGGGTTAGAGCACGCGCGCTATCCATTTGCTCGCATGTATCACGATTTCTGGGATAAACGCCCTCAGCAACACTACCCAGGGCGCTATCCGCTTTTCGATTTGGCGGTGACGGAGAATCCAGAATCTCATTCATCCACGGCGTCACTTCGCCTCGCTCCGCTTCCCGCTCCAGATTATGAACTGACCGGCGCCTCGCCCGGGCAGGATGCTGTCTTGATCCACGAATGCCTGGCTGACGGCGGCCTGTTGCTGCAGTGGCACGTCAATGCGGCCATTTATACAGAGGAGACAGCAAGGTCCTGGTTCGAGGCATTGTGCGATTGGGCTGTTTGGCTGGCCGAGGATCGCGAGCGGGCTAGTGATCTTTTGCCGGAGCTGCTGTCGCGCGAGGTGGCTTTGCTTGAAACCTGGGAGCAAGGCGCCACGGTGAGCCGCCCGACGCTGGGTTTTCATGAGTTGTTTGAGACCGTTCTCGACACGCCCGGCCAAAGCGAACGTCCCGCCGTAATCAGCCTAGCCGGCACGCTCAGCTACGGGGCGCTCGAACGGGCGGCTAATTCAATCGCTCACAGCCTTCTGATGCGGGGCACAACACAGGGCGCCATCGTCGGAGTTCTGGCCGGGCGCTCGGCCGATTTGCCCGCTGCGGTTCTGGGCATCTGGAAGGTCGGCGCCACCTACCTTCCGCTGGCCGAGGATCTTCCGGCGGAGCGCTTGGCCTTCATGGCACGCGACGCAGGAATTGCTGCGTTGATTGTGCTGGACGGGATTCGAGTTCCACTGGCGCTGGCAGGAGAGTTGCCTCCGCCTCTTCGTCCCGAGGAGCTGGACGAGAAATTTCGCCGTTCTCACGAACATCGTTCGTCACCAGTTGCTCGAGCGGCCGCCTACCTTATCTACACCTCCGGTTCCTCCGGGCAGCCGAAGGGTACATTGATTGGCCATGACGCATACGTGAACTCTGTGTTAGGCGTTGGCGAAGCCATAGGACTGACACGTGACGACCGCAGCTTGATGTTCGCGTCGCCCTCTTTCGATGTCTCCCTGTCGGATATTGGACTGCCGTTGGCCTTCGGCGCGGCGATGTGTCCGGTTCCGCATGACGTTCTTAGTTCGCCAAATCGCTTCAAGGCCTTTCTGGCGAGAATGGGGATCAGCGTAGCCGACATCACGCCCACCTATCTGCGGCTTTTCGATGGGACAGCTTTGCCGTCGCTGCGAATCCTCATTACGGGAGGAGAGGCGCCATTTCCTGAAGATATCCGCGCATATGCCGGCAGCCTCGCATACTTCAATGCCTACGGTCCTACCGAAAACACCATCACCAGCACCCTGGGAAGACTGTCTCCTGACGACGGGAAGGTTCTCACAGGCGGCCGTCCCCTGCCCAATACCGGCGTCGAGGTCTGCGACACCCGAGGAAACGCGGTGCCTCCCGGCGTGGCTGGGGAAGTCTGGCTCAATGGAACCGGGTTGGCGATCGGCTACGTGGGCCGACCAGAGTTGAACGCAGCAGCTTTCGTGAAGACAGCTCGCGGGCGGCGCTACCGCTCAGGTGACCTGGGCCGCTGGCATTCGAACGGTGAACTGGAAATCCTTGGCCGCATCGACGACCAGGTGAAGCTGAACGGCATTCGCATCGAGTTGGGAGAGATCGAAGCGGCGCTCAGCGGTCATCCTTCTGTTGTTCAGGCGGTGGCGCTGCTCGATGGCGGAGCGGAAAAGAGCAAGAGCCTTTGGGCCTTTGTTTGCCTCACTCCGGGAACTGAAATTCCGACGAACGAAATGTGGCGTGATTATTTGGCTGACCGGCTACCGGCAGCGATGATTCCATCCGCGGTAATCACTGTTCCCGCCATTCCCATCTCCAACTCAGGCAAGGTGGATAAGGCAGCCCTGAAGAAGCTGCTAGACCAACGTTCACCGCATGGCGAAGACTCTCTGCCGCATGACGGCCTGGAAGCTGAAATTGCACGCGTGTGGAGCGAGTTGCTGGGTCATGACAGCATTCATCGCGGCAGCAATTTCTTTGAGTTGGGAGGACACAGCCTGCTTGCAATCGCCGTGGCGCTGAGGCTCGAAGAGACTCTGGGTCATCCTATCCCCGCCCGCGAGCTATTTGTCGAACCGACCCTCGAAATGTTTGCTCGGAGGGTGGGCCAGCTGAGCCACGCGACTGTGTCGCCACTGGTCGTGTCGGACAAGGCCACGGAGGGACAACGCGAATTCTGGATTGCCGAGCGGGCCGGTCTCGATACGAGTGGATTCAACATTGCGTTGACTCAAACGGTCTGCGGCCGAGTTCCGTCCGACGCACAATGGCGGGATGCATGGGCGCTTCTCGTTGAGCGGCATGCCGCGCTGCGAACTGGATTCTACGAAGATTCCGAAGGCGTTTTGCGCCGTTCCGCTTCACATGCCTCCGACGCGGATTTTGAGATTTCCACCTGGCCGGAGATATTCGCCACGCTAGCCTCTATTCGCGAACGTCAGACGGAGCCATTTGCAATGGGAGATCCTCCGCTCTGGCGCGCGGGGCTCGCTCACTTGGCTGGTTCAGACCTATCTGAATCTGTTTTCTGGATTTCTCTGCATCATTCGATAGCGGATGGCGTCTCGCTGGGCGTGTTGAAAGAGGACCTCTCAACTCTTTTGCAAGGGAAAAAGCTGGCTCCGATCTCAGGCAGTTTCGACCAGTCGGCGGGACAGGAAGAAAGCTATCTGGCGGACTCGGCAGATCGAGCGGATGCGGCTTATTGGCGGGGAATGCTGGATGGCATGTGTGATGATTTGCAGGATTCACAAGACACACCCCAGCCATTTGATGAGTGGCAGCTCGATTTTCCTCGGCCATTGGTTCGCACGACAAGGAACACCAAGGGGACGCACGGTTTCCGCATTAGCCTGGATTCCGCTATCACAACAAGTCTGCGTGATCTTGCCCAAAGAAACGGAAGTAGCCTGCACACTTTGATGCTGACGATCGTGGCTCATGAAGTGCGCCGCCGCACCGGCCGGTCTGCATTTCTTCTGGGCACTGCGGCTTCTACACGCGATTCAGTTAGAGAGGCGCGAATTGTTGGCTATTACGTAAATATGCTGCCTCTGCCATGCCGGGTGCGCGGCTCCGAGCCATTCGAAGAATCCTTGCGAACCATGCAGCGAAATCTGGCCGAGGGATTGCAACATGCGCGGTATCCCTTCGCCCGCATCTACCGGGACTTTCGCGAGAATCACTCTGCCCCGGCGCACCCGGCGCGCTATCCCCTTTTCGATTTTGCTGTCACGGAAAACCCAGGGGTCCACGGAGACGTTGACAACAATGAGTACGATTTTCATTTCAGCAACCTCACTTCTCTGATGAGCGAAGCCGCGGGCTATGAACTGGGTGTTACTGGCCCTCCTCAGGATATGGTGCTGGTGCACGAGCTTGAGTCAGACGGTAGTTTAATGCTGCGTTGGCTTGTAAATGCCGCTATCTACGACAGGGAGACCGCCGAGGCCTGGTTCGAATCCCTTGCCGGATGGGCACGTTATCTGGCTGAAGACAGGCTGCCGCCTGGCACTCGTTTGCCAGTCTTGCTGCCTGAAGAGGAGAAATTGCAGGCGGGCTGGGAGCAAGGTCCCACTCTGCCGCATCTTGCGCCCAGCTTTCCCGCGTTGTTCGAGCATTGGGCTACAGTGCGGCCGGAAAACCCGGCCGTAGTGACCGAATTGGGTGCGCAGAGCTACGCATCGGTCGATGCCCGGTCCAACGCTATCGCCCATGCCTTGAAACAGCTGGGCGTTGCACGGCAAGCAGTAGTCGGCGTATTCACCGGCCAATCCATCGCGCTGCCGGAACTGGTGCTGGCCATTTGGAAGGCGGGCGGCTGCTACCTCCCGTTGGTGAAGGATCTGCCCGCCGAGCGTCTTGCCTTCATGGCGCGCGATGCAGGCGTCAAGGTTTTGGTGGTTCTGGATGGACTTTTGCCGCCAGAGGATTTGGTGGAGACGGGCTGCCAGATCTTACGCCCGGAGAGCCTATCAGAAACATATTTTTCCAGACACAGCAAGCCGGTTGACATTGACAAGGGCGGCATTACAGGTTCAGACCTTGCTTACATCATCTACACTTCAGGCTCCGCGGGTGAGCCGAAAGGAGTGATGCTGCGCCACCATGGATTGAATAACCTTGCCCTTGGGCTGGCCACAGAGCTTGAAATGCAGTGCTCCGACAGGGCTTCAATTATGGCGTCGCCTGCCTTCGATGCCTGGATTTCCGAGTTGGTGATGGCGTGGGCAGTGGGAGGAGCGGTGATTCCCATCTCTCGCAACGAAATGGATGACATTTTGGAGGTGCGGGCGAAGTTCGTCCGGCTAGGTGTCACCGTGGCCACCATGCCGCCCTCTTATCTCCGCCTCTTTGAACAGGCTGAACTTCCCAATCTGCGCCTACTGGTCACTGCGGGCGAGCCGCCCAATCGTGCGGACGCTCTGCACTATGGGTCGCAGCTGATCTACCTTAACGGCTATGGGCCGACCGAGAACACTGTCGCCGTCAGCTATGGGCGGATAACGGCTCAAACGCAGCGCCACACTGCGGGCAAGCCGCTGCCAAATACTTCGGTCCATATTCGCGGGAGCGAGGGAGAACCGGTTCCACCCGGCGCGATTGGAACGATCTGGCTGGGAGGCATGCAGCTTGCCGCGGGATATCTTCGCCGTCCTGATCTCACCTGCGCGAACTTCGTAGAAACTTCCGCAGGGCGGCTCTATTGCACCGGAGACCAGGGCCGATGGACTCGCGCTGGCGAACTGGAGGTTCTGGGCCGCGTCGACGGACAGGTCAAGCTGCACGGACAGCGGATCGAAATGGGTGAGATTGAGTATCGGCTCGGCGAGCATCCAGACGTGCGACAAGCAGTGGCCGCTGTAGAGGCAACATCCGGGGGCGAGCGAACTCTGTGGGCTTTTGTCTGTCTTCAAACGGACGCGGCCGAACCCACCCAAGCGGCCTGGCAAGATTACCTATCCGTTAAGTTGCCTTCGTACATGATGCCCTTCGCAGTGATTCGCGTTGAAGCCATCCCAGTGACGATTGCCGGCAAGGTGGATCGGGCCGCGCTGTTGCGATTGGCTTCGGAGTGGAGAAAATTTCACGCGGACGGCGCAGATCGTAGAGGCACACGACCCCGCGACGGATTGGAAGAGCGCGTCGCGCAGATCTGGGCGGAGCACTTGAAGTGTGGAACCATTGTCCGCGAGGACAGTTTCTTCGACCTTGGAGGTGACAGCTTACGCGCCATTGCCGTAATCAATCATCTTCGACGAACGCTCGAATGCACCGTCAACGATCTCTACGAGCATCCCCGTCTGACGGATTTCGCAGGGATTTGCCGGCAGCGTCCCGAGCATTTGCGAGCGGTGATCCAATCCGCCGCTCAGCATTGGCGTGAGTACCGGAACGGACTGGCTGGTTATGAAACCGAGCGGAATACGGTGCTGATAGCCGCAATGCGTGACTATGAAACGCGGAACCAGCTCTATGCGCAGCAAACTCCCGGAGAACGCCGGAATTATGCGCGAGTTCTGCTAACCGGGGCAACCGGCTTTTTGGGTAGTTATCTCCTGCGTGAGTTAATGGCCGATTCAGAGCGTCAGGTAAACGTCATAGTTCGCGATGACGATGACCGCAGCGCACGCGCTCGATTAGGGGAGGTTCTGTGCCATTATTTTGGGCCAGCAAACGGTGCAGCATTGCTGAACAATTCCAGGCTCATTGTGCTGGCTGGCGATTTATGCCGGGACGATCTGGGCTTGTCACGGCAAGATTATGACCGTTTGGCGAGTAGCCTGCAAGCGGTGTTTCACTGCGCGGCCAACGTGAAGCACTTCGGCCATTACCGGGAATTCCATGCGAGCAACGTGGCAGCTACCAGCAGCCTGCTGAAACTGGCTGCCCATCGCTCGGCGAACCCGGCGGATTTTCATCTGGTGTCCACTTTATCTGTCTGCGGCAAGGCTCCAGAAGGCGGCTTCAAGCTCTTCACCGAGTACGATTCTGTGACTGACGACCCCGACGAGAACTACTACATCCGAAGCAAACAAGAGGCCGAGCGGCTGGTGGTCGCGGCACGGCAAGGTCTCGCCAACGCCTGCATTCACCGCGTCGGCAACCTCGTGTTTGCGGCCGAAGGCGGTCCCCTCCAGTTGAACATCAGAGAAAACGCCTTCTTCAGGCAGCTTGCAGCATTTATGAGCTTGGGCGTGGCGCCCGACGACTCTCATCTTTGGCTGTGCCATGTTGACGTGGTCGCGCACGGAATCGCGCTGCTGGCCGGTTCAGCCAACTTGACCAATGAGACTCATCACCTGGAAAACTCGAGAAGGGATACACTGGCCGGCTTCGTCTCCGCAACCGGCGAAATCTGCGCCTGCGGTTTCGACGCATTTCTTGGCCGCCTGCAAGCTGCAGTGGACGAGCCCGACACAAATGCTGCTCTAACCGAAACTCTAGAAAACTTCGGCCTCTACAGAGGTGTATCGCCGCAGCGGCAAGCGCGCCGTCTGGAGATCGTCTCCGGACGCACCCAAATGCTGCTGACGCAGTCCGGGCTCGTTTGGCCGCCGCTTCCAAAAGCCGGGCAGACACAGATGCTGCGCGAGGCGGCGAGGCTTTTCTCCCGTGAAGAACCCCTGATGGAGTCGCCCCAACAATTCGTACCGTTCAAATCCTCGACTAAGGAGTCCCGATCATGGATACCTTCACTTCTCTAAGCAAAGTCGTCAGCCCTGTCATCTCAATGGTTCCTTCCTCGGAACTCCGTGACACTCTGAGCAACGCGTTCTCCAGTGAGCATGCCGCAGTGGAAGAGATCGAAGAGTTCTTCCGAATGCTTCCCTTGCAGGCATGGTCAAAGGGTCTACTGCAAACGTTCGCATGTTCCTGGAAGGCAACCCACCTGAAGATGCTGGCAATCTATGGGCTCTCGTGCCGACTGCAAAGATTGGCTGACAGCGCGGGAGAATCAGAGCGTTCCACCCTGTATCTTGCTGCGGCGAGAAATGCATCAACCAGTTACGAGGATCTTGGCCTAGACTTCGATGGCCGCACCCACGCAGAACTCTACGACAACTTTGCGGAAGCACTCACAGGTGGTGACCTGTGGCAGTTGAGGAAATACCGTCTGCCGGAGGCCTACCGCTTTAGCCAATGGGTTTACCGCAACATGGTGGTCGAGGCCATCCCCGATGGACTGCTGACCAATATGTTTTCTGAGATTTACAACCACGGCGAGTATTCCGTCGCTCTACCCGCGGCCGACTCCTTTTTCGAGCAACACACCAGCCTCACCGCGCCAGAACGCCGCAAGGCCATCACCTACATCGCTGCGCACGTTGAAGACGAGGTCGAAGCAGCTCATTTTCTTGTAGTGGTGGAGGCCCTTGATCGCTACTTGGCCGCCGGCAAAACACACTTCGACCCAGAGCGAGCCGGCTCAATATTCCGCACCTATCTGCGAAACCTTGGACTGGTAATGCGGAGATTGACGGAAATGATGCGAAACGAGTTCGCCGGCCAGTCAGCAAAGCCCATGTCTGTTGGGGTCGGCGCTTGAATCCCGCCTCACAATTCGAGCTTGAACCTCAAGTCTTTGCGGCGCCGGTGCAGCGATTTCAGCACTACGAGGAAGCGATACAGACGATGGCCGGCTATCAGGCCGCGTTATGCGCGGACGCATTTCTGCGACGGTCGAATGGCCTGACCGTTACCGACCAGGACCAGCCAGACGAGGTGTTTTGCCTTTTTCCGGATCTGCCAAATCGCGCGCCGCTCGCGATCATTGGCGGTATGGGACCGTTGGCTGGCGCTCTGGCTTTTCGCCAGGCTTGCATGCGTTTCCAGGATTCGCGTTCGATTGTGCTCTTTCAGGCGTGCTCTATGCCGGACCGCTCCACGGTCATCCTCGGCGAGGGCAGCCCAGACACTGCCTTGTGCCACGAGGTAGCTTTCAAGCTGGCCGGTGGCGTGCGACTGGCGCTAACTCTCGCGGCACCCGCCGGACAGCCGGCTAGTTGCATCCTGGCCTGCAACTCCGCCCATTACTTTTGGCAACTAGTGGTAAACGAGCTTGGGAATCTCGCAGAGCAAGTGAAGATGATTTCCCTGGTCGAGTCCTCCGTGGACGCGCTCCGATCTCTGTCCTGCAGAAAGGCTCTGTTGTTAACTACTGAAGGCGCCCAAACCGGCAAGGTGTTTTCCGCGCCTTGCTGTGATTCCGGTATAGCCTTCGACGAGCCGTCGCCCGCGTTGAACCACCTGTTGATGAGAACCGTATTTGAAGGCATCAAGTCGATGGACGAGCGCCGTGCGGTTGAAATTGGCAACGAGTTATTCGAGACCATCATGCGATCGGAGCAAGACTATGATTGCGTCCTTGCCGGCTGCACTGAGCTTCCGCTCACCATCGACCTCCTCAAACTCAAAGGTAGCCCCGAGGTTGCCGCATTTCTTTCCCGAGTGAAGATTGTCAATCCAATAGAGGAGGCCCTCCGCCATGCCTGAGACGTTGCAATCTTCTGCGATATCCATCGCCGTGGAGCCGTCCGCCGCTACGAGTTGCTTCGTCCCCTTCCCTAGGGAAGACGTGGAGATATCTGTACCGGAGAGGTTTGAACGCCAGGTGGATCTGCATCCGAGCCAGATCGGTGTCGCAGATGGAAAAGTCACCGTCACCTATCGTGAACTGAACACTCTAGCCAACCGCATCGCGCACGCCGTTCTGGCCGCTCTTGGACCGCGCTCGGAGCCAGTGGCGTTGCTGGTTGGAAACGGCGTCCCCGTTGTAGCCGCCATGCTGGGAGTGCTGAAGGCGGGAAAGTTCTACATCACCCTGGACACGTCGCAGCCTACGGCGAGGGCTGCGGCGATTCTCGAAGAGTGCAAGCCGGCTCTGATGATTACCGATGACGGACGAATGGAACAGGCTGAGGCTCTGTGCTCTCCGACCGGCCTTCCCGTGATCAGCTTGAATGCTCTTGGCCCTGGCCTTTCCGAAGAGAATCCGGGCTTGCCAATCACCGCCGATCACTTGGCGTACATCCTCTACACCTCGGGCTCAACAGGAAAACCCAAGGGGGTCATGCAGGACCATCGCTATGTTCTGCATCTCACCATGGTCTATACAAACGGCGGACGAATATCGGCTTCAGACCGTCTCGTGCTGCTCTACTCCCCCAACTTTGCCGGCGCGGTGCGCGACATATATTGCACGGTGCTCAATGGAGCGACACTCCTCCACTTCGACGTGAAGCGGGAGGGGCTCACTGGACTTGCGGACTGGCTGCGGCGCGAACAGATCACCGTCTTCTTCGCAGTGGCCACCATGTTCCGGCACTTCTGTCGCCTGCTCACTCCGCAGGATCGTTTCCCGACGGTGCGTCTTGTCTTTTTGGGCAGCGAAACGGTTTATGCCGGTGAAATCAGTCTCTTCCAGCGCCACTTTTTCGCGGATACCCGCATGATTGTAAGCTTCGGTGCCTCGGAACTCAGTCCAGTCTGCCAATTTCCCATTTACTCCGACACACGAATCGGAGGAAGCACGGTGCCTGCAGGGTACGCGGTGGATGATGTCGAGCTACTGTTATGGGATACGGCGGGGAAGCCGGCCGCCACAGGCGCAGCCGGCGAGATTATGGTGCGAAGCCGTTATCTTTCGCGTGGCTACTGGGGCCATCCCCAACTAACCGAAGCAGCATTTGTGCCTGACCCGGATGGGGGTGAGCGGCGCATCTTCCGCACCGGCGACCAAGGACGTCTGCTGCCCGATGGTTGTCTGTTGCATCTCGGGCGCTCCGATTTCCAAGTGAAGATCAGGGGCTACCGCGTTGAGACCGCCGAAGTGGAAGCATTCTTCACCAGCACTGGATTGGTCAGTGATGCTCTCGTGACCGCTTGGACCGACGCAACGGGCGAACAGAGCCTTGCTGCCTGGCTGGTGCCCACAAATGCCGATGCGCCACCCTCTATCAATGATTTGCGCGCCCAGGTTTCCGCAGCACTCCCCGACTACATGATCCCCGCGACCTTCGTCCTGATGGACTCCTTGCCACTAACAGCGAATGGAAAACTCGACCGTCGCGCGCTGCCCGACCCCCGTCTTGCCGGACCGCGTCCGGATACGTCTCAAGTGGCCCCGCGCACCGCCGTTGAACAGCGCCTGAAGGAAATCTGGTCAGAGCTCTTTGGAATGCAACAGATCGGCGTTCATGAAAACTTCTTCGACTTGGGAGGCCATTCTCTGCTTGCAATGCAGGTTGTGGCTCGCATAGCCGCCGCCTTTCACGTCATTCTGGCGCCCAACTGCCTGTTCGAGCATTCCACGCTCGTGCAATTGGCCGAGGCGGTGGAAGGTGCGCGCAGTCTCGAACCGGATGAGATGATTCGGCCGGCGCGGTTGGGTTCGGAGACCCCACTATCCTTCGTGCAACAGCGGTTGTGGACTCTGGCCGGAATCGAAGGCCCGAGCGAGACCTTCAACATGGTGCGGGCCTTTCGACTCGAAGGCTCTCTCGATACTGCGGCGCTGGAAGTAGCGCTCGCGACACTGTGCTCTCGACACGACAATTTGCGCGCGTCCTATCGAATTTTGGGTGATAGACCCATGCAGAGAATAGCGAATGAATCTGGAAGCGTGCTCTCATTCGTTGACCTACGCCATGTTCCGGAGAACCAGCGTAAAGCGGCTCTCTATGCCAGCCTCCGCGCGGCCAACAGCAAGCATTTCGATCTTGCGAACGGTCCAACGTGGTGGGTGACCGTCATCCGCCTTGTTGGAAACCAACACATTTTGCATCTGGCGATGCACCACATCATTAGCGATGACTGGTCGGTGCAGGTTCTGTTGCGGGAACTCTCAGCTATCTACAGCAGCGCTCTCACAGGTCATAAGAGTCTGTTACCTGATCTGCCGGTGCAATACGCCGACTACACCGTTTGGCAAAGGCATTGGCTGAGTGGGGAGCGATTGGCGAAGCAACTCGACTACTGGCAGTGTCACCTGCTCGGCGCGCCGCCACTGGTAAAGTTGCCGCTCGACCGCCCGCGCGAGGCTGATGTCGAATTTCATGCGGGCATGGTCCGGATGCATATTGATAGTGAGCTCACCAGCCGTCTGCAGCGCCTAAGCCGGGAATCGGAAACCACACTCTTCGTTACTCTGTTGGCGGCGTACGCGGTTCTACTGTCGAGATACGGCAACCCGGAAGACGTTGTGATTGGAACAGCCTTGGCCAACCGGTATCCGGTGGAAACCGAGGCGCTCATCGGCGTCTTCGTGAACACACTTGCGCTTCGCGTTCAGTGGCGGAGGGGCGCGACATTCAGCGAGATTCAGGCCTGCGCCCATAAGGCTGCCGTAAACGGATATGCGCACCCGGACGCTCCCTTTGACCGGATTGTAGAGGCTCTCCAACCCGATCGAAATGCTCTCCATAGTCCCGTCTTCCAGGCGATGTTCGTGCTGCAGAACGTGCCCCGGCAGCAGCTTGTCTTGAGCGGGCTCGTGACAACCCCGATAGACCTGGAACGGCCCTCGGCAGGGGCAACTTTCGACCTCACTCTCGCACTGAACGAAACCGCCGGAGAACTTTGCGGAGCTTTGGAGTTCAACGCCGCTTTGTTCCACGCCGCAACCATCGAGCGCATGGTAGCGCATTTCCAAGAACTGCTGGCAGCAATTGTTCAATACCCCGACGCGGAAGCGCCAGACCTATGGAGGGATATTTCAACGGCAGTCTCTGGCCACGGTCTCAACGCCGCGGCTGGATAACTCGCTTGCATGACTCACCCATGATCAGCTTGATGAGACTCGGCATCGTAGGCTTCATGCAAAGGGAGACCCATGCCTTGAACCGCAAGCTGCTGGTGCTTACTGTAGCTTCCGGCATAGCCAACGCGATGAATCTTGCGGTGATCAACGCCGCAGTTGATGCGCTGCGCGGGGGTGGGCCGTCCTGGAAGCTTTTTCTGTGGTTCGGCCTGTCGATCTCCCTTTTCGTCTATTCGCTGCGCTATATTCTCTATGAATCGACGAGGATCTCAGAGGCCGCCATATGCAGTGTGCGATTGCGCTTGGCTGACAAGATCCGGCGTTCTGATCTGCTCGGGCTGGAATCGATCGGCGAGGCCGACATCCACGCACGGATCAGCCGCGACATGGCGACCATCGCGCAGGCCGCGCGCCCTCTTTTTGCTGCCGGGCAGGGCGTCGTCATGATTCTGTGCACGCTGGTTTACATCGCCATCGTGTCGCCCATCGCCATGCTGCTTTGCCTCGCTCTTATCGCTGCCGGCGCGGGCAAAGACTTCCGGGATCGCGCCGCTTACGACCGAGGCCTGAGCGATGCGTCCAAGCAGGAAGACGAACTCTTCGACTCCCTGAATGGATTGCTGAAAGGGTTCAAGGAAATCCGCATCAACAAGCTGAAAAGCGACGACGTATTTCAGGAATTCGAGTCCAACACCTCTCGCGTACTCGACGTGCGCACTCGCGTCAATATTCTGTTCTCAAACAATCTTATCTTTATCGAAATGTTTTTCGTGCTCCTGCTTGGGGCCGTGGCCTTCGTTCTTCCTGTTATCGCAACTTCCTTTTCGGGATCGGCAACAAAGATAGTAGCCGCAATCCTGTTCTTCTTTGGGCCGCTGATTAATGTGGTCACGTTGATCCCCATGCTTTCCCAAGTGAATGTCGCGGTGGACAACCTTCAGCGTCTGGAAGCAGCCCTGGACGAAGGCCTGTCTAATTCCATGGAAGAGGAAGCAGCGCCGTATGTCGACCTGAGTTCCTTCAAAAAGATCCAATTCAAAGGCGTCTGCTTTGCCTATAAGGACCCGGAAGGAAACGCCACCTTTCAGGTCGGCCCAGTCAACGGCGAGATTCGACGTGGTGAAGTCCTGCTTCTTATCGGCGGAAATGGCAGCGGTAAAACGACCTTCCTCAAACTGTTAACTGCCCTGTACCGGCCAACGCAAGGTATCATCTATGTCGATAAGATGGAAATCGGGCCAGCTAACGTTCGATCGTACCGTAACCTTTTTTCGGCTATCTTCTCCGACTTCTATCTCTTTGAGAAGCTTCATGGACTGAGTACTATCGACCCTGAACGCGTCAACGCTCTACTGCGCTTGATGAAGATTTCCGATAAGACCGCATTCAACAATGGACGCTTTAGCAACATCAATCTTTCCACTGGTCAGCGCAAGCGTCTGGCCCTGGTCGTCTCCTATCTGGAAGATAAGGCCGTGTACGTCTTTGACGAAGTCGCGGCTGATCAGGATCCGGAGTTTCGCCGGTATTTCTATGAGACGCTGCTGCCGGAGATGAAGAGTAGCGGCAAGACGGTTGTGGTCGTCTCGCATGACGATCGCTACTTCCACGCCGGTGACCGCGTGCTTCAGATGGATTACGGAAAGCTGTCCGCAGTGCCCGCAGCGCCGCCTGTACCAAAGAAAGCAGTGAAGCGCGTGCGTAAGTAATTTTCGCTTGACCGCATTTGCTCGAGGCTTTTGAGCGCGCAAAAGGAATGAAATGAAAATGGAAATCTCCGCGCGGTCTCGAGCGCTATCTGCGAATCCGAAGATATGGCTCCTTGCTGGAGTTGCGGCTCTCGGTTTGATAGCGTTCATCGTCTTCTATTTCACTGGAGACGGAAGAACAGTGGTGATGGTTGAAACCGCGGAGCGTCGCCAGGTACCGATCGTTATAGAGTTGCCGGCGCAGACCGAGGCATCCGCCACCGTGAAAATCCGCGCCAATGTGGAAGGCCGCTTAACAGAGATGTCCTTTCACGAGGGGAATTTGGTCAAGAAGGGTCAGGTTCTGTTTCGTATCGATCCGCGCCGCTGTGCGGCTGCTTTGCAGTTAGCCAAAGCCGCGGTTGAAAAAGCGGAGGGTGATCTGGAACTGGCAAAGGAGCAGCAGCATCTGGTGAATGCCCAGTCCGCGCTACGCCAGGCAGAAGCCAATCTGCTGAGAGCCGACCAGGACGCGGAGAGGATGAAGCCCCTGGCCGCGCGCAAAGCAATTTCGCAGAGAGACCTGGACACAGCCATAGCTACTCAGTCCTCCGCCCGGGCCGCGGTCGAGGACGCGCGAGCCACTGTGCAAACCACGGCGGTCACTGACCGGGTCGGACTTCGGCAGGCGCACGCCAACCTGACTGCTGCGATAGCGGCCAGGCAAAATGCGGAAATGGATTTTGAGGAAACCTCCATTCGTGCGCCAATCGACGGTCTCATCGGAAGAGCGGAAGTTTCGGTAGGCAACTATGTGGGGCGCGGGGAATCCAGCCAGCTCGCAACAATTTCCCCGCTGGATCCGATCAATGTTGGCTTCAATATTCCCGAAGCGCTTTACTTACGCACGTATGCCACCGTCGATCGCACTGCGATGGCGCACCTTGAGTTTGTCCTTGCCGACAACAGCACTTACGCCTTGCGTGGGCGCTATTCAAACATAGGACGCGCAATGGACGCAAAGACTGGAACCATTCTAATAGAAGCACAGTTCCCAAATCCCACGGGCATTCTGGTACCCGGAATGTCCGGTAAGATTCGGATGCCGGTTGGAGCCAATACCGACTCTGTATTGGTTCCCGAACATGCCGTCTTTGACCTCCATGGCGTTAGTACCGCAGCTATAGTTACTCCAGACAATAAGGTAGACTTCCACAGCGTGGAAACCGAAGGGAGTTACGAGGGAAAGAGCGTCATAGTTAAGGGGCTGAATGGTGGGGAAACCGTCATCGTGGAAGGAATGATAAAGGTACATCCTGGGCAGCAAGTGACTATCAGGAAGGCTCAGGTAAACCAGTGATGCCCTCTTCTTCATTCATAAGACGGTTCTCGCGACCTTTCTCCAGCGGGCCATCCATTCGCGGTGCGCAAACTGAGGCGGTGATCGTCACTCTGGCTATCGGCGCTTTGCTGCTTGGCGGTTGCGCAGGCGCCCACTATCGGCGGCCGGATGTTCCCGTTCCACCGAGTTACCGCGAAGAAACAATTGATTCTGCGGCTGTGAGCGGGAGCAAAGCCAGTCTTGGCGAACTCCAATGGCAGGACCTGATCCGCGACGAGGAACTGTCTAAGCTGATTCAGGAAGCGCTTGCCCATAACTTCGACGTGCAAATTGCGGCTGCGCGCGTTTTGCAAGCTCGCGCTCAACTTACTGTCACACGCTCGGCACTGTTTCCCTTAGTCAACGCGCAAGGAAGCTATAGCAATTCGCGATTCCTGGCCCTTGATACGAGTGAGACGAGCATGTCCGTGAACGCCGGGTGGCAGCTCGATTTGTGGGGACAAATCCGGAATATGACTGCATCTGCCCGAGCCCAACTGCTTGCAAGCGAGCAAGCGCGGCGCGTGGTTCTGCAAACGCTCGTGGGCGACGTCGCGAGTAACTACTTTTTGCTGCAAGACTTCGATCAGGAACTCGAAATCACCGGGCAGGCTCTGAAACTCCGCGAAGATTCACTGGCGCTGGTTCAGCTTCGCCTGGATAACGGCTATTCCTCCGAGTTGGATCTGCGCCAGGCTGAAGTGCTTGTGGAAAGTGCCCGCACAGCGCTCACCGGCCTGGAACTTCAGATTGTGCAAACCGAGGACCAACTCGACATCCTGCTTGGTCGAAACCCAGGCCCAGTCGTTCGCAGTCTTCTGTCGTCGGAGAAACAACGTCTTCGTGCGCTCCCGGCGGGCTTGCCATCCACGCTGCTCGACCGGCGGCCAGATATCCTTCAGGCAGAGCAGCAACTTATCGCCAGCCACGCACTCGTAGCCGTGGCCAGGGCTGCGTACTTCCCCACAATCTCGCTAACATCGTCATCGGGGTTTGAAAGTTCCGCCTTGCACAATCTGGTCAGCAGCCTCAGCGGCACATGGGCAGTTGGCCCTGCGGTGAGTATGCCCATCTTCAACGCGGGCAGTATCCGTGCTGGTGTGTTGAGCGCCAACGCCCAGCAACAGCAATCCGAAATTCTTTATCGAAAGACTGTGCAAGAGGCCTTTCGCGAAGTTGCAGATTCTCTGGTTGCGGATCGAAAACTTGCCGAGTTGCAAAGTCAACAAGCGAGCCTCACTAAAAGCCTCCGGCAGGCGGTGGAACTTGCCGATCTCCGCTATCGCGGCGGATTCTCCAGTTATCTGGATTACCTGGATTCCGAACGACAACTACTAGATGCTCAAATTCTGCTCGTGCAGATCCGGCGCGAGGAAATGACTAATACCATCACCCTCTACCTCGCTCTGGGCGGCGGATGGCAGTAGAGTAATTGGTAGACAGACCTAGCAAGAAACACCGTCTACTTACGCCTCGGTGTTATCACCGATGTTATGGAGGTTGGCGAACTGGTGCCGCCTGACCAAACCTTTTCTCGCTCTGACAAAGAACCTCTCGACCTGTGGTTCGCATACCCAGAGGATGTCTTAACTGAGGCGACCGCACACGCGTGTATGGCCCTTCTGAGTGAAGATGAGCGTGAACGGTGGCAGAGATTTCGGTTTGATCGAGATCGCCGAGAATATCTGACCTCTCGCGTCCTGGTGCGCACCGCACTGTCCCACTATCGCCCGATTGTCCCGGAGGCCTGGCGATTTCAAACCAGCACCCATGGCAAACCAAGAATTGATCCCGATTGCGGATTACGCTTCAATTTGTCGAATTCTTCCCGCCTGGTGGTTTGTTTGATTGCGAATGGGTTTGAGGTCGGTGCAGATGCGGAACCCTTCGAACACGCTGAAAGGATTGCGACGCTTGCGTCTGCCGTATTTTCTCCACAAGAACTTGTCCAGCTTGAGGCCCTACGCGGCGAAAAGAAACTGGACCGTGCCTTGTCGTTATGGACTCTGAAGGAGGCTTACATTAAAGCGACAGGCATGGGGCTGTCTCAACCGTTGAAGCAGTTTTCTTTTCTCTTCGGCGGCAAGGAAGAAATTCGCTTGGAATGCGACCCGCTTGCATGCGACCAACCTGCTCAGCGTTGGCGCTTTTGCCTGATGGAGCACGCTCATCATCGCATCGCGCTGATGGTGGAGAGTACGGATGTTCCTCAGCTAAAGCTATGGGAGGCAAAACCCTTATTGGCTCCTCCTAAGGAACAGGAGCTTCGCATCGAGCAGTGGTTTCCCGCGTCTGTAGAATGACCAAACTCGTCAGAACCAGTCCAGACATCGGACTCGCGAATGGTGTTTGTGCAACCGGAACCCATAACCGCTTCGTTTTTCCATTGCGAATTGAAAGGTGGAGATTGTTTTTCGTATCCGGTTGGAACTCGCTCACTTCATCTCTTTTGCACTGGGTCTTGCGCCGGAAGTAACCTCGGCCTATTAAGCTGGGTTAGTCCCATGAAACAACCCAGTGCCTGGCAACCGCCGGCACACCCGGCACATAGACCGTACTGTTGACTGTCACATTAAGAATCCGGGGGCCTCGATTGGCTTCGTGCTGCGCATCCCATCTTCAGTGAGTGCGTAACGGCTCAGGGCAAGCGGAGAGTTGTTGCACATTTGATTCAACCAGACTACGCAACGGAAACGGGGGTGTCACTGCAGCCGTCAGGGAGCAAATAGATGGCTTAGGAGATCAGAGGGGCTAACGATCTGAACGTTGCAAACCGATTGACTCGATGTTGCGTCGAGAAACCCGCACTCCTTCTATTGAAGCCATTCGCCCCTGTATCAGGCATTTACGAAGATGAACCAGCGCATCTCTGGAGATGATGCAGCCTGTCAATTGAGCGATCCATATCTCGCATTGCGACAACGATCCGAATCCTCCATAAATGAATTGCGCCTTCGTGCTCTCGACCAACTGCACTCTCACCGTTAAGTTGCTTTTAGGCCCATGTACGCGAATGAAGAAGATACGAAATGAGAGCCGGGAATCGATTAGATCATTATTCATCGACAAAGTCATGCTTTTTATCGTTTGAAGGTTCTCTACCGGTAAGGCGACTGTCACGTTTGATTCATTCGAATGAGGCATGTCTTTAGTGCTGACCGGCTGCCAACTATTGCGGAAAGTGAGCGTTACTTACAGGCTCTTCGGGCACGTCCTTTTGATGAGGCCCGTTGTACGCAATTCTATCCTCGCCCACCCATATATAAGATAGACCCTCGCCAAGTTGCGTGGAATTCCTGACTTGAAATGGTCACAAATGAAAAACAATCACTAGTCGCTGAAACGAGGTTTCTGTCCTAAATGTGGTGACGCGCGTCCAAGCTCAGTATAAGGGGTCTATAAGTTGCTAACCTATTTGTCTTCTTAGGCACGGCTCGAATCTGCGACCAGTTGTCTATGAGTCGGCCTATCTGAACTGGTGAGCTTGTAGTTTTCAGTTCGCGTCTCCCCGCAGCACGCTTCGACGTTTTTCTGGTCTCGTCGTCGACTTTCAGATTTATCCTGACGTGTACTGACACACCCTCTAACAAGCGGCAAAAGTGAGGTTCGCCTGTGATTCGCCTTCAGTGGAGGTCAATATTAGCCATACATCGCAAAGTCAATGCGTCACACTGACTCTTGTATGACACACCACGGACCCCAGCCTGCCGGATTTTCCGGCGTGCAGCCTCCATTGAATCCGACAACATAAAGAGGTTGCACAAAACCGCCGTGCGAGTGAGTCGGAGAGATTAAGGGACACAAATGAAGCTGCTCCAAGGATTAGGAACAGGACTATGCCTTACTGTGCTCTGTCTTCTCGCCGCCCCTAAAGCCCAGGCGGACGATTGGAATCAGAAAACCGTTGTCACTTTCAGCGCTCCCGTCGAAGTTCCAGGCGTGGGTCAGCATCTTCTTCCGGCCGGCACCTATGTTTTCAAGCTTCTGGATTCACCTTCGGACCGTCACATCGTCCAGATTTTCAATCAAGATGAGACCCAGGTGTTGACCACCATTCTTGCCATTCCCAATTACCGTCTGAAGACTACTGACAAAACAGTTATCACTTTTCGCGAGCGGCCCGCGGGAGAGCCTGAGGCCATAAAGGCGTGGTTCTATCCAGGTCGCGAATGGGGTGATCACTTTGTCTATGAAAGGCCCAGAGCTATACAGCTGGCCAAGGAAACCAATGAGACCGTGCTGTCGACCCCGGTTGTGATGGCATCATCGACCGCCGAAGCGTTAAAAACAGCTCAAGTCGAGGCTGTCGACCCGAACGGAGAGACTGTCGAAACAGCCACGGTTGTAGAGGCTCCTCCTACCGTTGTGGTTGCCGCAACACAAGCGCCTGCTGTCAAGCCGGCGCCGGAGCTTGTTGCGTCTCTGCCTAAGACTGCCAGTTATCTACCTTTGATTGGGCTGTTTGGCATGCTCTCACTGTTCAGCGGCCTTGCCCTCTTAGGTGCCCTCTTGGGCTTTAGGAATTGGAACGCGTAAATCAACAATGGGGCAGATCTCACGGCTCCTCTTCTTAATTGGGAGCCGTTTGCAGGATGAGGCGGTACGCAAGTATTGCCTTATTCTGCGTGTTCCGTTACCTATTCTGGATACCAGGCTGACCGCCGCAACACTTGTTAGAAGACCGGGAAGATGGATGAAATGGCGGAATTCGCGGGACCTATATGGTACGACACTGACAGGCAAGCATCAGAACGCCACAGCTCTCGCATAAGTATCTCAAAGAGCAGCACCTTGCTGTACCGTTGCCTCATTGCTCTGATTGGCTTGATTATTACGCCATTTGTTTCGAGCGCACAGGTTCCACAACCATCACAGAGCGGCTCCGACGACAATTACACACTCCAGTTGAATGCCAACATGGTCATTCTGAGTGCGACTGTTCTTGACCGGCACAATGCGCTCGTTTCCGGGCTCCAGAAGGGCGATTTCCAAGTTTATGAAGACGGCGCACTTCAACAAATCAAAAACTTCAGTCACGAAGATATTCCGGTAACTGTCGGCATCCTAGTTGATAACAGCGGAAGCATGGGTCCAAAGCGCCGCGATGTGATCGCCGCGGCAATGGCATTTGCGCGCTCCAGCAATCCGGAAGACCAAATGTTTGTTGTCAATTTCAATGACCATGTATCTTTTGGCCTTCCGGCGAACATGCCATTTACAGATAAACAGGATCAGCTGCAAGTGGCGCTCTCTGGAATCACGTCGATCGGCGAGACTTCCCTATATGACGGACTTGCTGTCGCTCTCGAACATCTCAAGCAGGGCACCCGCGACAAGAAAGTGCTCATCCTGATCAGCGACGGAGGCGACAACGCAAGTAAGCACAGCTTGGCCCAGATCATCGACATGGCCAAGCATTCCGCCACAATCATTTATGCGATTGGCATCTTCGACGAACAGGACGGCGACCAAAACCCAGGCGTGCTAAGGCGATTCGCGAAGGAGACCGGCGGCGAGGCGTTTTTCCCGGAATCGCCGAGAGATATCACCTCAATTTGTGAGGGAATCGCTCGCGATATTCGCACCCAGTACACTCTCACCTACGTCCCGACAATTGCATCTCAGGATGGGAAATATCGGACCATCGAAGTGAAGGCAAGGGCACGCGATCGTGGACGCTTGTCGGTTCGCACACGAACCGGTTACTCTGTGCCATTAACATTGCCGGCAGCGGCAGCAAAGGCGCTTGATCATGACACCCATAACTAAGCAGCAGAGATTCAAGACCAGAGCTCGTCTCTTTGTCCGCTGGATGGGAAGCTGCTTATTCATTATCGGCGCACTGACGCTCTCTTATGTTGCTCTAACTCTGCTTTACGCAAAGCACTACCAAGAAGCTGCGGGCAACGCTCTGGACAAGCAGATATATGCTGAAGAACAACACAAAGCGAGCTCGTCTCAGGCTGTGGCCAAAGAAGGCGACGTTCTGGGCCGCATCGAGGTTCCAAGACTGAAGCTGCGGGTGGCAATTCTCGAGGGCACAACAGCTCATACACTCAGGCTCGGCGTGGGGCATATTGGTGGTACTGCTCTTCCTGGAACGGACGGCAGCATCGGAATCGCTGGGCATCGCGATACATACTTCCGCGGTCTGAAAGACATTCATAAGAATGACGAGATCATTATCCAGACAGCGCGCGCGATTTCCACGTACGAGGTAGATTGGATCAGGATTACCGATCCAGCCGACGGCGGCATCATGGCTCCTACAGCCGACTCCGGTCTAACCCTTGTTACCTGCTATCCATTTCACTATATTGGCGCAGCTCCAGAACGATATGTCGTACATGCACACAGGCAATAGCGGTTGAACACTTGACCTAGTATTTTATCGATTGGCTGCCTCGTTCCAGGTCGAAGGAACCTCACAGTTTGTCTATAAGATTAGGTCAATGCTTTTCATTTTTCCGTTTCAGGCAAAGGTTTGCGTTTGACCGCTACGTCAATGAGTGTGGCGGGATTGAAAATGGTTTCGACTATCGGAATGACTGGCTGCAGGGCAGGTGCAAGGTTCTATACTGTCGGCTTCAGGTCAGCTTCGAATTTGGGAATGAGTGGCTTCTGGGCGTTATGCCCTGGAAACTGGTCGAGAAGAACCACATTGAGCAAAGCCCGATTCACTTGAATGCGGCCGTTGTAATTGATATAGCCGAGCGTGCGAAAGCGATTCATGAAGAAGCTCACGCGGGACCTCGTGGTCCCGATCATCTCCGCCAGCGTTTCCTGTGAGATAGGCGGGATGAAGGTGTCCCGCTCGCCAGGCTTGCCAAATTCCGCCATGATCAGGAGAATCCGCGCCAAGCGTTTTTCGCTAGAATTGAAAAGTTGATCGACAAGATCCGCCTGAGTTCGCATGCTGCGGGTCAGCATATATTTCAGAAAAAAGTCCGCGAATGCCGGCTCGTCATGCATAACGCGAGCCATCTCATCTTTCGTAATCTTGAGGGCAACGCACGAGTTCACAGCAGAGGCAGTCGCCAAACGCAGTGCCGGAATGGAAGCCAGCGATTCCTCTCCGACAAAATCTCCTACTGAAATGAGCGTGATTGTGGCCTCTTTACCCGCCTGCGAAACCACTGTGAGTTTAGCTCGCCCTCTCTGAAGATAGAAGACAGTGTCGGCTAAATCCCCTTGTGTGAAAAAGGTTTCTTTGGGCTCCAGTTCAACAATTCTGCGCCCCAGCCCCGCATTTGCAAGAAACTCGGTGCAATCGAATGTATTTTGTATGTCTTTGCTCATCAATATCTGCTTTCGTCTCCAACGGTTTTCCGGTTGTGGTGGCTGAACGCCAAGGAGCAAGCCATTTTGGATTGGAAATGCCCGGTGATTGTGGCGAATTCATCAAGGACCAGAGACGAAGTGCTTCAGGTAGCAATATCTGAGATCAACTTGCGTTCTGGCATCGGCAACGCCGTCCCGAGTGGCTTCAGGGAAATCCGGCGTCACATCTGGGGCAGATCGCCTCACGCTTGAAGGCCGTGACACTCAAACAATCTCTATCATCAAACCTGGCTTTCGCTCATGTCTGGTCTGTATTGCTCATGCCGTCGAATCGAAAGATGCGAGTGAAATGGACTTCGCCTCTGCGGTGCGATGGAAACGAAGCATGAGACAGTGGTTGTCGACGGGGAGCAAATATGACCATTCATTAAGCTTCCAACCCTGACATTATCGCGATAGATCTGGTCAAACGCCCTATGTGTCTTTGACGATTTGTATGTCTTTGGGAAAGGCGAACGGACCGGAGCAGAGCTTTGAGGTCATTCACGATGAAGCAGGAATCAGAACCCAGGCATATTTGCCGTGGCGATCTGCCGAGCAGCCGAGGTAGCTTGCCTACCTCGAAGGCTTGCGGTCAAAAAGTCCGCCGGACGCTGCTCCAGTGGTCGCTGACTGCCGCTCTTCTAGCTTTCCCGACACTAACAAGATCGCAATCGCTGCCTTTTTATGGAGACGACTCGGCAGCTATGGCAGACACTACCTCAGGCACGATTGATCTGACATATGTGCGTCCGACCGAAAAAACCAAGATCATCAACTATGTTTTCGACACGTTCGGCCCATACCCGATTGTCGGTGCCGCATTCGGTGCAGGCATCAACCAGTTTAGTAATTCTCCGCCAGAGTGGAATCAAGGCGTTGAGGGTTACGCCAGGCGATTCGGTTCCAACTACGGCATTGCAGTGGTGGCTACTTCGACACGCTATGGGTTTTCGGAAGCCTTCAAGGAAGATGCTCTCTATTACCGGTGCGAGTGCGAGGGCATATTCCCTCGAATGCGCCATGCCTTAGTCTCCACCTTGACGGCGCGCCGTGGCGACGACGGTCATCGCGTCTTTTCCATCCCTGCGCTCATCGGACCGTATGCGGGCACCATGACTGCCACTTACGCCTGGTACCCCAGCCGCTACGGCGCAAAGGATGCGTTCCGGGAGGGCAACTATAGTCTGCTCGCATTTGCTGGTGAAAACGTCGCCCTGGAGTTCTTCTATAGTGGGCCACACTCCCTGCTTTCACGGTTGCATCTCAACAATGCGCATGGTGCGCCAGACCCTGGGCCAAATCATTGAGCGAAAGTGGATTCATTGCCGTTCCTTCCACCAACCCATCGCTGCCGCGGCGGCTGAACATTCCCGTGCCGTCTGGCGCCTCTCTCATAAGCCCGGTTGAGGACTTTTTTGAGTGGTTTGGCAGCCTTGGAATCTTTTCTTGGAATGTTCTCAAAGCAGCGGTGACGCCGCCCTACGAGTGGAGCGAGTTGATTCGACAACTTGATGAGGTTGGATCGAAATCTCTACCGTTGGTGGCCATGGCGGGCGCAGCCATCGGCGTGATCATCTCCATGGAGGCACGCTACAGTCTAAGTCGATTTGGCGCCAAATCGATGTTTCCGGCTACTCTCGTTTATTCCGTGATCCAGATAATGGGCCCAATCATCACTGGCCTGGTGGTATGCGGGCGCGTGGGCGCAGGCATGGGCGCTGAACTGGCGTCAATGAAAGTGACTGAGCAAATTGACGCTATCGAGGCCTGCGCCATCAACCCATACAGACTGCTGGCGGCCACACGCATCCTGGCCTGCATCCTCATGCTACCCCTGTTAACCCTTGCAACCGACGCATGCGCCATGCTGACGGGTTGGTTTGCGCAAACGCTGGTTGAGCCGCTCTCATTTCACCAGTTCATTCAGGCTGGTTTCAAAGGCGCAACCTTTAGTGCTTTCTTGCCGCAGACATTCAAAACTGCTGCGTATGGCTTAGTCATCGGGCTTATTGCGTGCTTTCAGGGGATGCGCACACGCGGCGGAGCTGAGGGCGTGGGCCGTGCGGCAACAAACTCCGTTGTGCTCGGTTCGCTCTTTCTTATTCTGACCGACGTAGTACTGGTGAAGTTCATCCTCGTTGTCTTCCCTTAACCTTCAACCGTTGACGCAACGCTCATGAGAGAAGAATGGCCGCAGCCTTTGACATTGCGATAATGCAAGAGCGAACGGAGCAGGACGGCAGTGTGCCGGTCGTCGCCGTCACGAATTTGCGCAAGGCCTTCGGAATCCACAAGGTTCTCGACGGAATCAATTTGAGCGTCAACCGTGGAGAAACTCTGGCCGTGCTTGGACGCAGCGGCACCGGAAAAAGTGTCCTGCTGCGGCTGATCATCGGCATCGAGGCTCCTGATTCAGGGTCGGTTTCCATTCATGGCCAAAACATTGCCGGCCTTGCAATCGACCAGATGGGCAAAATCAGGAAGAAGATTGGCTTCCTCTTTCAACATGCCGCGCTCTACGATTCGCTCACCATCGCAGAGAATGTTGCGTTCCCACTCGAACACCACCGAAGAGACATGTCCCGCTCAGAGCGCGACGACCGGGTGAAGCAGTTGCTTGACGAAGTAGGAATGCGGGGCGATTTCAGAAAGCTTCCCTCTGAAATATCGGGCGGGATGCAGAAGCGAGTTGGCCTGGCACGTGCGCTCGCGCTTGAGCCTGAGATTCTGCTTCTCGACGAACCCACTGCCGGTCTCGATCCCATCAGCTCGGGAGAAATTGACGACTTGATCCTCAAACTCCAGCGCGAACGCCAAATGGCGTCCATTGTTGTAACTCACGATATGCACAGTGCGAGAACGATTGCTGACCGCCTCGCTCTCCTCGATCAGGGCAATGTGGTGATTGAGGGCAAGTTCGAAGATCTTCAGCAAAGCAATATCGGATTTGTAAACGAATTCCTGAAACAGTCGTAGGAGGAACTATGTCGAGATTGGCGCGGTTAGGGGCATTCATCGTTGTAACATTGGCAGTTCTTGCCGCCGGCGTCTTCATCATCGGGAGCAAGGAATATCTATTTAGCTCTACATATTCACTTAAAGCGCAATTCGACAATGTTGCAGGTCTCTCTTCAGGAGCCGACGTGGAGGTAGGAGGAGTTCACAGCGGAACCGTGCAAAGCATCACTTTGCCACATAATCCCGGCGAGAAAGTCACGGTACTCATGAGCCTGGACAAATCCACGCACGAAATTATCAAGGCTGACTCCATAGCTTCTATCGAAACCGAGGGAGTGTTGGGTAACCAGTTTGTGGCGATTTCATTCGGATCGTCCGGCCAAGCCGACGTGCAGAATGGCCAGATTATACAAAGCCAGCCCCCGCTCCAGATGTCCGACCTGTTCAAGAAAACGAGCGGCATCCTAGACAGCAGCCAGCAAGCCATCAACAATGCAACTGTGGCGACGGCCCACTTGGACTCTATAAGCGCGAAGATCGATTCCGGCCAGGGCACGGTTGGAGCGCTGGTAAACGATAAACAGCTCTATAGCAATCTTGAACAGTCGACAACCACGCTGAACGCGACAATGCTCCAGGCACAGGCCGGTGTTACCGACTTTCAGGAGAATATGGAAGCCCTGAAACATAACTTTCTGTTGAGCGGATATTTCAAGAAGCGTGGCTACGAAGATTCAGGGGATATTACCGCAAATGGGATTGTGTCTCTTCCGCAGGGAGAACCGCTGAAGGCATTTACATTTCCTGTCAAGCAACTCTTTGACAGTCATGTTTCCACCCGGCTCCGAAACCAGAAGGCGCTTGACGCAGCCGGAAGTTTTCTTGCGCAGAACCAATTTGGCCTTGCAGTTGTCGTAGTGTCTGCCGGAATGGAAGGCGATACCCAGAAGGATATGGCACTCACCCAGGCCAGAGCCATGGTGATTCGCGAATACATGGTCGAGAACTTTGGCTTCGACGACAGTCAGCTCAAAACGCTGGGGCTGGGCAAACAACCGGGCTCAAACCCGGATGATGGTTGGGGTTCGATTCAGATTCTCATCTTCCCGCCAGGAGTCGATGCACCCCGTGAACAACCGCACCCGACAACTAATTCCTCGCTAACAACTCTCGCGCCACCGGCTCAAGTGCCTGTGGCCGCCGCTCGTCAGCCATAGCGCATGACGATAAGAGCAATAGCACAGAGATTGCGCACTTTAACCGATGCCTTACAACATGGGAGAACTAATGACAGGAAACAAGCATAACTTTGAAGGGCATAGTAGTGACAGCGGAGAGCCTGACCCAGGTCCATACTGGACGCGCATGCACCGTGACTGGCGCTTCTGGGTCGGCGCCCTCCTTATGATTGGCGCAATTTCTATTTACGTTCTCAGCGGAGATCTTGCGTGGGTGCCGCGCAGCCAGCCGCGACTGTCGCCACCTGCGTCAACCGGCAGATAGTCTGGCTTGACCGTCCTCATCAAGACGAAGTGAAACACGGAGCCGTATGTGCATTCTAGCTCAGCAAATCGTCCATATCCTTGGAAGAATATATAAGGAACGGTAACTATTTTTCTCTTCGTGCCGGATCCTGAACTTATACGCTCAACGGGCGTATGTTCCTCATTTGCGTCCTCTTATTGCGGGGACGCGCGAGACAAGACATCACCCCCCTTTGGAGGTGCCTGCTCTCCTTCTTTGTAAAGGCGCATTCGCAATTGCGCCTGCGCGAAGGCAACCGCTTTAACACGACCTTATGGATCAGCGCGAAGATTCCTTGAGAGTGAATCAAGTCCACACAATGATCGGAGACGATGAATGCCCCTCGTAAATGTTGTAATCACACTCTTGGTAGTCGGCGTTTTGTTATGGCTGGTGAATCGCTATATTCCCATGCAAGGAACCATCAAGGGAATTCTCAA
>JBEKQD010000007.1:0-78130 GCA_049520075.1 Occallatibacter sp.
TTGAAAATCCATCAAAGCAACCTCCCGAGTTGCGAAACCAGCATACCCGAGTCCAGCCCAAAAAGCGAAGAAAAAGCGATAAATTTCTTGCCCGGAAAACCGGTTCTATCCCCCCTACCGAAAGCGAGTGGAAGCAAAAGCCGACGAAAAGGCCTCCTGCCAGCCATTGCCGGGAGGCGGCGGTGAGCCCTGGGGAGGCACATTGACCGGAAGCGGCAGCCGCGCAGGCTGTGGATAGTCGATCTGCAGGTAATTTCCGTGCCCGAAATCCCAGTCGTCAGGAAGCTCGAACGGGGCCTGGAAGTTTGACGGCCAGGGCGAAGCGGGCCCGCAATGGCCCAGGGCCGCATGCCACCATGGATGGCCTTCGGCAATGATGCCGGCAAAGAAATTTCCCAGCGGAAATAGCGCCGACAGCACCTCATCCTTTTTGGACGCAAGCACTGAAATGTTGCCAATCTTGTCCGCTACGGCTTCAAATTCCGTTATCAGGCAGTTATCGTCGATGGCCGGCGCCATGAGCAGGAGCCGGCGCACCGGCAACGTCAGGTAGGAGATAGTCGACAGCACTACGCGCGCACCCAGGCTGTGCGAAGCAAACGAGACGCTGGCAGCCTGCCGGAAGTTTGTGTTGATAAACTCCGCGGCCAAGCTGCCGGCCTCGTTGGCTACCAAAGCCTCGTCGGGATAGTCGAGTCCGTGCGCCCACACCGAGTCTCCCGGCCAAAGCAAGCCTACAAACGCGGAGGACTGCGGCAGTTGGAGCAAACTCTCCCAATTCGACAGACAGGCAATCCCGTCAGCGCGATTCACGTTGAAGCCATGAGTCGCGATCAATACGTGCTGGCCCTTGATTGAGTCGAGCAGATCGTCCTGGTTCAGCCCGGTGTAGTTGTCAATATTTGTGCCTTGAGTGACGGCGGGAGTGCGCACCAGCTCCCCGCCGACGGCTGAGAGACGCAGATCAATGAATTGGGTCATGGCGGCCTACTTCTTCACCAGCTGCATGGTATTCACAGCCGTTGCCAAAGCAGTGGAAAGATCCTTGGCGATAGGCGCCAGAGGCGTGGCCAGCAAGCCGATGAGAAGCGCCAAAAACATGTCCGGTTTCCACCAAAAATCTTGCCATGAACCTGCCAGGCTCCATCCCCCGGCGAATGCCAGCGCCACAGCGAGCAGCGCGGCCATCGCGCGCGTCCAGTTGCGGTAGACCTGGTCTGCGTGCTGATAAGCTTCATCGAGCAGCGCCGTCACAATCAGGTCGAAGCGCGAATAGGCGTCGCCTTGTTGTTGCGTCAGCGCCGTTCCGGTAACGATGCTCTTGGCCACTTCGGTCAGTTGCACCGGATCGACGTTTGTCGTGGCCGCCAATGCCGGCGCATTGCCCGCGCTCAGATGGAGCTTAATCAGGGATTTCGCAATTGTCTTCTGGCTGGTCAGATCGGTGCCATTCACCCAGTTTGCAAGCAGAGATTCAAGGATGTTTTTCTGGGGCAGAGCATTCACGGGCTGGCGGGCTCCAGTCTCGTCGGGAGTCAAGCTTAATGCCGTCCTCTGAATCCCACTGAACCCCGTGCGATTGATCCAGGGAACCACAGGCTTGATGGCCTCCAGCAAGCCAAAAGCTGCTGTGCCCAATCCACCGATCGCGGTAATAATCTGTGGAAGTTGTGTTGGAACCATAACTTTCTCCTTTCTTGCCCGCAACAATACAGCCGAAATGCAGGCCAGTAAAGAGGAATCTACGCCATGGACGGGATTTAATGTGCAATTAGGAGTTCGAATGCGCGCTTGCCGTGCCCCAGAGAAAGGCCGGACTCCCATCGGAGAATCCAGCGTTCTACCTTCTTTGCGCTGAGTGTGGAAGGTGGCGAGCGGTTTATTCCCGCGCCTTGGCGGCCAAAAAGTCTTCCATGAACTTGGTATCGAACTGGCCTGCGCGGAAGCCGGGATCAGCGAAGATCGCCTGATGCAGCGGAATCGAAGTCTCGATGCCCTGCACGATGAACTGACTCAGCGCGCGCTCCATCTTCGCAATCGCCTCAGCCCGGTCGTGTCCGTGCACAATCAGCTTGGCAATTAGCGAGTCGTAATAAGGCGGGACCTCGCTCTCGGCATACTGAGCCGTATCCACGCGCACGCCATTCCCGCCGGGCACGTTGAAGGCCGTGATCCTGCCCGCCGACGGCGTGAACTTCACCGGATGCTCGGCGTTGATGCGGCATTCCATCGCATGGCCGCGGATTTCCAGCTTCGCCGGCAAAATCGCGTCCAGACGCTCTCCGCTGGCAATCAGCAACTGCGCTTTCACCAGGTCCACGCCGGTGATGGCTTCGGTGATGGGGTGTTCCACCTGTATGCGCGTGTTCATCTCAATGAAGTGGAGCTCTCGTTCCTCACCCATCAGGAACTCCACCGTGCCTGCATTCTGGTAGCCGATCTCCTTGAGGCAGTGACAGAGAGTGCGACCGATCTCCTCGCGCATCTTCGGCGTCACCTGCAGGCTGGGCGCTTCTTCGATCAGCTTCTGATGGCGTCGCTGAATGGAGCATTCGCGCTCAAATAGTGTGGCCACGTTGCCGTGTTCATCGGCCAGCACCTGGAACTCGATATGGCGCGGGTTCTCGACGAATTTTTCCATGTAAAGCTCACCGTTGCCAAAGGCGTTGGCCGCCTCGGTCGTGGCCGCGTGAAACAAATTCGGCAATTCACTCGCGGAGCGCACGATTCTCATACCACGCCCGCCGCCGCCCGCCTTGGCCTTGACGATCACCGGAAAGCCCACCTTCGCTGCCCACTCCTGCGCCTCTTCAATCGTGGCCACTACGCCGTCGGAGCCCGGAAGAATCGGTACCCCGGCCCGCTTCATTGCCTGGCGCGCCTTATCTTTCTCGCCCATCAGCCGCGTGACCTCAGGCGGAGGGCCAATGAATTTGATGTTCGAGGCGCGGCAGACCTCTGCGAAGTTGGCGTTCTCGCTCAGCAATCCGTAGCCGGGATGAATCGCGTCCACATCGGCGATTTCTGCAGCGGAGATGACCGCCGGTACGTTCAGATAGCTATCGGCCGCGCGCGGCGGACCGATGCAGATGGCCTCGTCGGCAAAGCGCACGTGCAAGGAATGACGGTCAGCCTCGCTATAGACCGCGACCGTGCGAATACCAAGTTCCCGGCACGCGTTCAATACGCGCAACGCTATTTCACCACGATTGGCTATCAGTACTTTACGAAGCATTCGTGACCTTTTGGAGCAGAGTTAGCGTCGTTAGCGGGGTTAGTCAGCCAAGCGTGCCGTGCTAACTCCGCTAACACCGCTAGCCGCGCTTACGCCGCTATTTTTCTTACCCCAGCCGGATGGAAAAGAGGGGCTGCCCAAACTCGATAGGCTGGCCGTTACCAACCAGGCACTTGACGATCTCGCCCTCGGCATCGGACTCAATCTCGTTCATCAGCTTCATGGCCTCGACGATGCCAATCACCTGCCCCTTGGTCACATGGTCGCCGGGAGCGACGAACTGCGCGGAGCCGGGCGATGGCGAACCGTAGAACGTGCCGACGATGGGCGACTTGACCAGGTGCAAGCCGGACTCAGCCTCCGCAGCAGCAGGCGCTGAGCTTGCAGGATGACTTGCTGTGCCCGCAGTCTGGGCCGCCGCATGTGGAGCCGAGCCGATCAGGCGCGCCAATTCCGCCATTCCAGGCGATGAAGCCTCTGGCTGGTTGAATTTGAGCCGAATCTTCAGGTCGTCCCGGTCCAGATCGAACTCGGCAATCTGATGTTCCTTGAGGAATTCAACCAGTTGTTTCAAGTCTGCAATGTCTTGTGGTTTCATTCTTTCCTTGACACCCCCATGCAGGCGGGATGGCTTGTGGTTCAGTGCTTCGTCAGAGTTCGATGAGGGCCTTGGGCGCAGGGGTGAGCACCTGGCCTGCGGTTTGCGTTACAGCTACCATGTCTTCAATGCGGATGCCGAACTGACCAGCCAGATAAACTCCCGGCTCTATCGTAATGACCATTCCGGGGAGCAGCCTGGTTTTCTCTCCGACGCCAATGCGTGGCGGCTCGTGAATCTCCAGGCCAAGACCATGGCCGGTGGAGTGGGAAAATGCTTCTGCCAATCCTGCTTTACGCAACACGCTTCTGGCTGCCTCGTCGACCTCCGCGCAGCTCATGCCCGCAGCCACCGTTGCTACTCCGGCCTCCTGGGCCTCCAATACCGCTTCGTAAACTCTGCGTTCGTTGGCCTTTGGCCTGCCCAGATGGACAGTTCGGGTCATATCCGAGCAGTACCCGTTGAGGATAACACCGAAGTCGAGGACCACAAAGCCGTTACGTGGCAGCCGCGCCGCGGTTGCGTGACCGTGCGGCAAGGCTGAGCGGGCACCGGCGGCGACGATGGTCTCAAACGACATTCCCTCCGCGCCCAGCAAACGGGCCTGATGCTCCAGTTCAGCAGCCACTTCAAACTCCGCCAAGCCCGGACGGATGAAGCCCAGCATGTGCTCGAAGAGTTTGCAGCCCGTGAGCGCCGCTTCCTTCATCAGCGCCAGTTCATCGTCGTCCTTGACCATGCGCAGAGGCTCAACCAACGGCGAGGCCAGCGCGGAGAGAAAGCTGCGGCGAAGCCGAGCCGGCAGTGCGGCCCGATAGCGATCCAAATTCGCGACGGTGGTTTGAGCCGGATCGAATCCGGCAAACTCGACACCAGGCTGTGCGGCCAGCCATTGCGCGGCTGCCACGGACGGAGAGCTAGCGACGATCTCTATCTGTGCGACGGAGACTTCTTCAGCCGCCTGTGTCTTGTAACGGCCATCGGTAAAGAGGCGCGCACTCCGGCGAGTAACGGCCAGCGCGGCGCTGGAGCCGGTGAATCCGGAAAGATAGCGAAGATCGGGAAGATAAGTGACCAGCAGGCCATGAAGCCCTGCCTTAGTCAAACGGCGACGTAAAAGTCCAATGCGGCGAGAATGATCCACGGGGTAAGAATATCAGGGGCTAGCGGTCGGGGTTCAGCAGTAAGGAAGCAGAAGCCGGCGGCGATGCGTCGCTCATGCGCGAAAGTTAATTCTAAGGTTTGAAAACTGCATCGTGGATGGGTCATATAACGCCTGCCAGAAATTGATATCTCCATCCGTTACGATTACCAGGCGATCATGCCAGTTTGGGAATTCTTGAGCATGACGAAATGCGTTGACAAAAATCATCCGCTTGCCATCGACCAACACAGCAATATATTGACGGTAATATTGGTCGGGATGGTCAATGTGGATCTTGGAATCCCATCCAAATATTTTCATGTTCGGGATCTGCGAAAGGCTTGCCTCAATGCCCTCGAGGTCTGCTTTGGATGGTTGCCAGCTTCCCCCGATTTTCTCCGATCGAACGCTCGAATAATAGTCTGAAACCGTCTTCGATTCGCTCGACGGAAGAAGCACCGAACGCTTCTCATGCTGCCCAATCGCGACTTGCATAAAGGAGATGAGAAGAGCTGCGATCATCAACATTCGCGTTCGCACAAGAACTCCCACTATTCCCTATTCCCTATTCCCAGCTTCTAGAACGCCGGCCGAACCGGCTTCTTCTCGCGCGGGTCCGCGTCGGCGTCGGCGGCGTGAAGATCCGATTGGCGGTCCATCCACTCGTCCATGCGGGAGCGCTTGAAGCGCCAGCGGTTGCCGAGCTTGAAGGCGGGCACGAAGCCCTCAGAGGCGTACTTGTAGAGCGTGTCAGACGAGATGCCGAGATACTCCGAGGCCTGGCGGATATCCATCACCTCGCGCAACTCAGAGACCAGCAGATTGGAGCGTACGGCGGCGCTGCGCATGATTGTCACCCAAAGGCAGAGCTTTCCTGCGATACATTCCGGCATGGCTGCCGGTAATCTTGTATATAACGCGGTTTCAACCGGCATTTCAAGGGTTTTCAGGAAGTTACAGGAAATTAACGGTTTCCTGCCTCGCGTCCTGCTTTGGGCCGAGGCCGAATCGAGTGCCCCAAACGCAGTATCTTGGGCCACCCCCAGTCCCATCCCCCAAGGGTTGGGTTGTTACAGCAGATGGTGCGCCAAACTGAGCCAAGCCCAAAAGAAGTGCTCGGGGCACAGGCCACGCTCTACCGACAGCCGTGCTCGATTCCTCGCCTTGCGATTGCCGGCCGAATCGCAAGCCAACCCGCAGTCGCACCTCTGTGTTTTACTGGTGCAGGGAGTTCGATGAAGAGCCTGGCCAAGCCGTTGACGCACACCATGGAAGGGTTCGTCCTTGCGGCTCTTCTTTGCGCGGCCCAGTCGGCAAGCACGGCCCCCTGCACCGAACCGCCGGCGCTCAAGACGGCTCACCCCACTGTCAGCAGCTATCTCCGTCTGGCTCATTGGTTCGATGAAAACCACCAGACGAATTGCGAGATCGAGACCTTTCAGTCCGCGCTCAACCTTGATCCAGGCTCCAAAGCTGCGCTCGACGGACTTGCCAAAGCGTTGATCGCGACCGGGGATTACCAGGCAGCCATCCACCTTCTTCACGCCGCTCCTCGCGACCAGAATCTCACGCTCGATCTGGCCGCAGCCTATCGAAAGGCGCAGGACTTTGATGAGTCCGCACGTGTGCTGAGCGCCGGATTGAAAGTTTGGCCGAACTCCGACAGTCTAACAGCAGCTCTGGTTTCTCTTCAGGTACACCAATATCATCTGGCGGCAGCACAGGCGCTTGCCGAAGACTTGGCGCGCCGGAAACCAGCCGATCTGGAGGCGCAGCGCATCTATCTGCGAACGCTCGTCATCACCGGCGAACTTGACGCAGCCGCTACGCTGGGACGCAAGCTACTGGCCCTGGCCCCGAGGGATGCCGACCTGCTCAACCTGAACGGCTTTATCGAACGCAAGGCGGGAGATTATGCGGCGGCGCGCAAGCACCTTGAAGAGTCGGTGGCCCTAAATCCCGACGACTACAACTCTCGCGTCAATCTCGGCCTGGTGCTGGCGCAGCTCAAGGATGACGCCGGCGCTAAAGAGCAACTGGAAAAGGCACTCGCGCTTGGCGCAACTGAACCGCAAGTCCATTTTGAATTCTCCAAGGTTCTGCGCACGCTGGGTGATACCGAAGAAGCTGAACGGCAACTCAAGCTCTTCCAACAAGGGTTGAAGGCAGAAGCGGATAAGTCCCAGGCCGTGCTGAGAGCTACCCAGGCCGCTGAAGCTCAGAAGAATGGCGACAAACAGAAAGCCGCCGACCTCTATCGCGAGGCTTGTGCCGCTGAGCCGGACGATGCCGGACTTGCCTACCGGCTTTCTGTCGTCCTCGGCGACCTCGGCGATCTCCCTGGCCAGCGCGCCGCGCTCGATCAGGCGCTCAAGGCCGATCCCAACTTTGTTCTTGCGCACTACGATCTTGGCTATATGGAGTTCAAGGGCGGTAACAATGCTGCCGCTGAAGAACAATTTCGGCTGGTGATCAAAGGCGCCCCAGATAATGCTCGCGCGTGGGTAACGCTTGCCGCCGTCCTGGCTACCGAGTCCCAGCTCCCGGAAGCGCGGCAGGCCGTGGACCACGCTCTCAAGCTGGAGCCGAACAATGCTGCGGCCCGTGACCTGAACAGCAAACTGGCAACCGCGCAGCAACAGCAACAAATCGAGCACTGACTGGAAAGCGGGAGGCCGATATGAGTCGTGGCATCATCACAATTTCGGCTGGTCCGCGCCTTCGAATCGCCATGATCCTGGCGATCATTGCGGACCTGCTTCAGGTTGTCGTTTTTCCCTTATTCGTCGTGGGCGCTGAATCGCCTGCTGATGACATACTGGATACAGGCATCGGAGCCATACTGATTTATCTTCTCGGCTGGCACTGGGAGTTTCTGCCCTCGTTCGTTGGCAAACTCGTGCCCGGAGTCGATCTTGTTCCTTTCTGGACGTTGGCGGTTGCCAACGTCTACCGGAAATCGAAGCGGGCCGTGATTGCCGCGGAAGGAATTCGCGATGAAAGCCAGACGAAAGACCAGCGGGATTCGTAAAGGGGAGTACTGATCGTGAGTCAGATTATTGTTGACGCGAACTTGTGCAAGGGAGACGGAGCATGCGTGGCGGTTTGTCCAGCCGGGACGCTGGCTCTTAATGCGAAAGGCATTCCAGAAGAAGACCCGGAGGGCGTTTGCATACTCTGCGGACACTGTGCTGCCGTGTGCCCTCATGATGCTGTGACCCACACTGGCCTGCCGCAGGAACCCTTCTTGCCTGCGTCCAGAAAGCTGCCCGATCCGGAAGCGATCGACAGTTTTCTGATGAGCCGGCGATCAGTAAGAGAGTTCAAGGGCGGACCTGTCGCCAGAGAAACATTGGAAGCGATGCTGGATGTGGCAAGACGAGCCCCAACTGCCTCCAACACCCAGAAGCTCCACTGGATTGTCGTAGAGGGCGGGCCAAAGTTGCGCGCTTTATCCGCCGAGGCTATCAACTGGATCCGTACTTCGGACATCAGTCCAGCAAGGTTGGCGCAATGGGACAACGGATATGACTTTATATTGCGCGGCGCTCCGACAGTCGTCGTGGCCTGCGCACCGGCAGATTATGGCTGGGGCAAGCAGGATTGCGCCATTGCCCTGACCTTTCTTGAATTGGCGGCGGAAGCGCGAGGCCTAGGTGTCTGCTGGGCCGGATATCTGACCCGCGCAGCTGGCGTTCATGCGCCGCTTCGCCAGATGTTATCGGTTCCTGATGGGTATGTCGTATGCGGAGGCCTGATGCTGGGAGAGCTCAAGTATTCATACAGGCTGGTCCCTCCCAGAAAGCCGCTCAGCGTGCAATGGGTTTAGATTAGAATGCCATTTGCCTTGGAGCCGACAGCGCGACCGAACCCAACGTCACTAAGTCCAGAAGAATGCGCACAGCCATGAAGATCAATAAGAATTGGACGCGCCGCCGGCTGCTCGGAACCATTCCCGCCGTTCTCACTCCCGCGTTGCTCCCTGGCAGTCTTCGCGCCGCGCTCCCGGCCGCAAAACCCTCGCCTCCCTTTTCTCGCTTTGTCGATGTAGCCCGCGCAGCCGGCCTCACCGCCCCGATGATCTACGGCGAGCCGGACAGCTTCACTTACATCATCGAATCCATGGCCACCGGCTGCGCTTTTTTTGATTACGACAATGACGGTTGGATGGACATCTTCATCCCCGGTGGCCGGCGCCTGGAAAACACTCCGCCCGAGGCCGGCAACCACCTCTACAAAAACAACCGAGACGGCACCTTCACTGACGTAACCGCCAAGGCCGGCCTCCTGGGATCAGGCTGGGCGCAAGGCGTCTGCGTGGGCGACTACAACAACGACGGCTTCGAGGATCTTTTCCTCACCTATTACGGGCAAAATATTCTCTATCGCAATAACGGCGACGGAACATTTACCGATGTCACGGCCAAGGCCGGCTTGCTCTTCCCCACTACTCGCTTCAGTACTGGCTGCACGTTTATTGACTACAACCGCGACGGCCTGCTGGATCTGTTTGTCTCCAACTATCTCGAAATCGATCTGGCTACCGCGCCCAAGCCTTCCATGGCCGTGCCCAACTGCAACTATGAGGGCGTGCCTGTGATGTGCGGCCCGCTGGGCCTGCCCAAGGCACACCACTATCTTTATCGCAATAATGGCGATGGCACATTCACCGATGTTTCCCAGGAGTCTGGCGTGGCCGGGTTGCGTGGATCGTACGGACTGACCGCACTCAGCTTCGATGCCGACGAGGACGGCTGGCCGGATATCTTCGTGGCCTGCGATTCCTCTCCGTCCTTTCTGCTGATGAACAACCACGACGGCACTTTTCGAGAGGAAGCTCTTTTCCGCGGCCTGGCTCTCAGCGGCGAGGGCCGCGAAATGGGCGGCATGGGCGCCTGCGTGGGAGACTACAACCTCGACGGCCACACCGATCTGGTCAAGACCCACTACTACAATCAGGCCACTGGGCTTTACCGCAACGACGGCAAGGGAAATTTTGAAGACGTGACCATCGAGGCTGGCCTCAACAGGGAGACCCGCTTCGTCTGCTTTGGAGCGGGACTTGTGGACTTCGACAACGACGGTTACCCCGACTTGCTACTCTCCTCCGGCAGCGTCTACCCGGAAGTTGCGAAAGTGTCACCGCGTTTTCCAGCGCGCAGTCCTCTCCTGTTGTTTCGCAATCGAGGCGACGGAACTTTTGTCGAGTTGGGCGCGGAAGCCGGTCCAGCCATCAACACGCCCCACACCGGTCGTGGCGCGGCATTTGGCGACTTTGACAACGACGGCGACATGGACGTGCTCATCATGAACGTGAATGAGCCGCCTACGCTGCTGCGCAACGACGCGCCGCCCGGCAACCACTGGATCAAGATTCGCTTGGAAGGCACGAAGAGCAATCGCAGCGCCATCGGCTCGCGGGTTCTGGCGCGCTACGGCGGCAAGGTACAGGTGCAGGAAGTGTTGAGCGGAACCAGCTACATCTCCTGCAATGATCCGCGCCTGCACTTCGGGCTCGGCTCGGCAACGACAGCGGATATTGAAATTCATTGGCCGCTGGGCCTTGTTGAAAAGTATCCCGGTCTTGCTGCCGGCCAATTGGTCACCATCCGCGAAGGCCAGGGCATCGTGAAGGGCCGTCCCTTCCGATAAGAATTTCTACAACGCGGAGTTTGTCCCTTGATTCTGCACATCGCCGGGGTGCCCCATCCATTCCGCGTCTCTTGCGGAATGGATGAGATAGAACGATTCCCGCCGAGTAGCGACACGGAAAAGGCTCTAATTCTGCTCATCGCTCCGGTGCAGCGTAGGTTTGTCGTCCCCGCTGGAGCCATTGGCCGGATCGCCAGATTCCTTGCCCACCTTGTGCAGAGACGGTTTGTTGCTGTTCCTCGCGTCGAAGAGCCGCCGCTTGCTCTCGATGCGCTCCAGCCTCGCTTTCACATCATCAAACTCCGAGGTGTTCACCGTGTACTCGTCCCTGGGGGGCAGAATGTGGGCAATCTCTTCCTGCGTGCGAAGGATGCGGTCGGGAGTCTGCGGATGGTCGGAAAAAGCCTTGGAAACCGCCCCAGGCTTGCGTTTTTCCAGAGCCTGAATCTTTTCGAAAAATGTGATGAAGGCCTGCGGATCGTACCCGGCGCGATACATGTATTGCACGCCCAGATAGTCAGCCTGCGCCTCGAACTCACGCGAAAACTTCATGAACGCGACCGGCACGCTCAGCGCGGCAGCTTCATATACTCCGTAACCCGTCCAGCCTCCTATCAGTATCAGCGGAACCGCGCCAAACTGTGCATAGCTCATGCGCGTCATTTGCCGCACCGCGTGATGTGCGCAAACGTGCGCGGTCTCATGGGCCATCACAGCGGCCAGCTCTGCCTCTTCGTCCGCGTTCACAATCAGGCCGGAGTTGACGAAAAAGAATCCGCCCGGCAGCGCAAAAGCGTTGATCTCGTCCGAATCGATCACCTTGATGGTGAAAGGCACCTTACAATCGGAATTCCGCACGATATTCTGCCCGATGCGGTTCACGTATTCCGTTACTACGGGATCGGTAATGAGCCTGGTGCTCTTCTCAATCTCGGTGGCATACATCCTGCCCATTTTGATTTCGGTATCGTTTGAGTACCAGTTACTCATTCCGCGGCCGCCAATGTCGCGATTACCCACGGCGTCCACGTCGTCGATGGAGCCTGTCTTCACGCCGGCCCACTGGCTGCCCGGTTCGATCACTCTTTCGGGATTGACGTTTACATCCGGAGTGTCGCCGCCAGCCGGTGCGGTTCTGGGGGCGGTTTTAGGAGTACTACTCGCGGAAGGCGTAGCAGCGGGTATATCGTCTCCCACCGGCGTCGTTCCCGGAGCCGGCTCCGCTGTCGGAGTAGTCGCGGGCGCGCTGCTTGACGGCGGTTCGCTCGGCGGCACAGTGCCCGCTGGCGCGGACTGCGCCCAGCCGGTCGCGGCGAGGGCCAGCGCCAGCCCTGCGAGCACCGCCGCTTTGCAAGTTATGCTGACAGCCCTCACGGCCTCACCTCTGGCACAAATCTATTCTCGCAGCTTGGCCTCGGCAATGCCGGAGGCTCATAGCCAGACGTGATGGGCCCGCTTCGCAGCATCATGGGAAACCACCTTACGCACGTTTGGCACCACAGAGAAAAGAGTTTTGACCCTACCGCCGGCTCCCTGCTCCGAACGCGTATCCAAGTTGATGGATAAATTAGACTTCGGAGTCTCTGCATCTGTGAACAAGGAGCCCTCGACAGCGATTCTCGCTAGATGAGCAAAATTGAACAGACAATTGCATTATGCCTGCGCACAATCGCCGGCATATAGATTATTGTGAGCACCGGAGGCCGCGATATGTGTGTTTATTGGACAGAGCGAGCCTGCTGTGATTCCCCTCTCAGATGTTCAATTCTGTGTCTTAGCGTTCAAGGAGGCTAACCCATGCGGTTACAAAGGCTTTGGTTCCTGATTCTGCTTCTTCTGGCACGCCCGGCTTATGCCGACTCTGTTTCGCTCGGATCCGCAGCCAATTTTGGGGTCCTGGGCGGTTCTGCAGTAACCAATACTGGCCCGACAACTATCAACGGAGATCTGGGACTCTATCCAGGAACTTCGATCACTAACACTGCGAACATCACGATCAACGGGGTTACGTATCCCGGGAACACCACCGTTCCTAACAACGCAGGCTCGTCAACGGCTCAAACCGATGCGCTCGCTGCATACAATGCCGCTGCAGCCTTGACGGCCACTGAGAACTTGACAGGTGACGATCTTGGCGGGCTGACATTGACGCCGGGGGTCTATTCTTTCTCCTCTGCCGCCGGGTTGGCGACGGGGGAGGCACTTACCCTCAATTTCGAGGGCATGAACAATGCCGCAATTGTGTTCCAGATAGGCAGCGCACTGACAACGGGAAGCGGTTCGAGCGTCATCATCGAGGCCCCCGGTTCAAATGATGAAGTGATTTGGCAGGTCGGCAGCTCCGCAACCCTGGGTACAACCACGGCGTTCGAAGGAAATATCATCGCTGCTACCAGCATCACTCTGGACACCGGTGCAGACATTGGCTGCGGCAGCGCCTTGGCTCTGAATGGCGCAGTGACGCTGGGTGGTAACACGATCACCACCGGATGCAACGGTCTTTCCGGGTCCACTCCCCCGCCAACCAACCCTATTCCGGAGCCTGGGAGCATGACCCTGCTCGGCTCGGGGCTGATCGCCCTGGCTGGATTGGTGCGGCGACAGTTGAACGGATAGACCCTCCCCTTGGCGTGGCCGGATTCCCCGATCCGGCCACGTATCCTTCGCTTAATTTTCTAAATCGCTGGAGATCCAGATCCAGGCGTCGATCTACTCGTTTTTCTTGGAGCAGCCGCCCCTCTGCGTTAAAGTGAGAAACACAGAGAAACGAGGGGGTAAGCCTTGCGCCGAGTGATTTTGGGGATCGCAGCCATCGCCGTATGTGGAGCGATGCAATTGGCTGCCCAACAAATGCCTTCCCAGCCATCGTCGGCAACTCCACCAAAGCATCACGCTCCGGCAAAGGCTCTCCCCGCTCAAGCTCCGGGCATCCCAGAGACGATCATTGACGCCACCGAGTTGGGTTCACCCCTGCTTCTCGACAAGCGCTGGCGGGTAGGCATCACCGCCGATCCGGCTGCTGCAACTCCTGAGTTCGACGACTCTGCTTGGGCCATCCGGGACGCGCAGGCCTCTTTCGCCGATGTGCCCGATGTGGATCAATCCACCGGAACTGATGCTGGTGAGTCTGGAAAGGCACGCGAGCGTTACGCCTGGTACCGGCTCCATCTGAAGCTCGCGCCGCATCACGGACCGCTTGCCTTGCTTATCGAATTACCGGTCTCCCAGAACGCAACCATCAGTTCGCAGACCTTTGACCTCGATGTTTTTTCCAACGGCCATCATATCCGGCCTGAAGGCCCGCACGGAGACGAGCCCGCCCGCTATCAGCAAGTCTCCCGCATTTACAACCTCAATCTGCAGCCATCTGAAACCTCTCTCGTTCTGGTTGTGCGTAGCATTTACATTCCCATGGGCTACGGAGCCTACACTACATTTTTCGCCAGCCGTACATTGCGCCTGGGCCACCGCGAAGACCTCGACCGCTCCCTGGAACTTTGGTCCGTTCACAATCTCTTTGAGCGCCTTCCGCGCCTGGTCACTGCCATTCTGCTCGTAGCGCTGGCGCTCTTTTTGCTGGCGCTCTATTTCACGCAGAAAGGCCACGTCGAGTATCTCTGGCTTGCTCTCCACGAGCTCTTCCTGGCACCTATCTGGTTTGTCGAGCTGGCGGGCAGTTTTGCACGCGTTGACCAGCTCTGGTACATGGCCGCCATCGTGCAGTTGGGGCTTATCTCCCTCTATCTCTATTTCGAGTTCCTCATCGCTTTTCTCGCTCTGCGCCACCGCTGGTACATTCTCCTCCTGCGCTTTTCGGCTCCCGTATTGGCTCTCCTGGCGCCCTCGCTATTGCTGATAGGTCTCAACCGCTATATATGGGCGTTGCTGGTCGCCGTCATTCTCATCAGCTTCCTTTGGATTCTGGGCTGGCTCCTGTTTGTCCTTACCACTCTCATCAGAGCCACGCTCAAGCGCAACTTTGAGGCCGGCCTGCTGCTCCTTCCGTTGCTGTTGACTCTTGCTGGCTGGATCGTGCCCATGATTGCCGGTATTAACGATTGGGAAGGCCGCGAGGTTCAAGTGCCTCTTACCCTCTACGCTGGACCCATCCCCATCCACCTTGCCTCATTTGCCGATGTGGCCGGCATCCTTGCCATCGTGCTCATCATCTTCGTTCGCTTCCTGCGCGTACAGCGCGAGCAGGAGCACGCATCCAGCGAATTAGCCGCTGCCCGCAGTGTGCAGGAGTTGATGATTCCCCAGGAAAAGCTTGCAACTCCAGGCTTTGAAGTGGACGCCGTCTACAACCCGGCCAACGAGGTCGGCGGAGACTTTTACCACGTGCAACCCGCACTCGGCGGCGGAATGCTGGTAGTCATCGGCGACGTTGCAGGCAAGGGCTTGCAGGCGGCCATGAACGTCTCCATGCTCATGGGTGCGCTGCGCCGTATACCCGAACACAGCCCTGCCAAAATCCTTCAATCCCTCAACCGCGTCCTCGTCGGCAGCGACAGCTATACCACATGCCAGGCCATCTGGTTTGGCGCCGACGGCACGCTGGTGCTTTCCAGCGCCGGGCATCTGCCGCCTTATCTCAACAGTCAGGAGATCCCCCTGCACGGCTCTCTGCCCCTCGGCGTTCTCGCTGATGCAACCTATGAAGAAGTCCGGCTTTATCTGCACCCCGGCGACCGGCTCTTGCTTATCTCCGATGGAGTCGTCGAAGCCCGCCAGTCCTCAGGCGAACTCTTCGGCTTCGACCGGGTCTACAACCTCAGCAATCAATCCGCGTTCTACATTGCCGACGCCGCCAAAGAATTCGGTCAGGAAGACGACATCACTGTTCTCACTGTTCGCCGCCTCGAACAAGTGAAGGCCGCTTAAACTGTGAGACCCGGCTGAACGTCTGGAAGCGGTCTCGGTCCAGGCGCAAGAACAGGGCATGGAAGGCGGCCCGTCCAGTTTGCCCAAGCCCAGAAAATCGCTGTCGTTGAACTTAAGATGCCCGCGACGACACCGATTACACGCGGGTCGTAGCGCGTGGAGGCGATGCCGGCGCCCATCATCGATATCATCATCATGGTCCATTCAAAAGTATCGATCGTAGCGAAGACGCGTCCTCTATAGCGGTTTGCCACTGTACGCAGCAGGTAAGAGTAGTTGAGAACCGAATTGACGGACATGCCAACGCGCGACACAAAAATAAATACCAGCGCCAGGCCAAACCGTGGCTCGCGGCTAAAGAGTACATAGGCCACGCCATTCACAAGGACGTCGATCAATACGGTAATTTTGTACGCTTTAAAGGAAAGCTGCTTGCCGAGCCAGTTTGCAAACACGCCGCCTGAGAGCAGGCCTAGGCCGGCAAAGCCCCAAATTATCCCAATGCCTGAAGCTCCACGCTTGAAAACCTCTTCGCCGAATAGCGTAAAAAGTATCTGCGCCGCTCCTCCGCCAGTGGCCCATCCGACCGAAAGCAGCGCGATCGCAAACACCAAAGGAACCGAGCGCATGTAACGCAGGCCATCGAGATATTCCTGCCAGGGGCGAATTCCGTCACCTTCCGCCAGCACCTTGCGCTTGGCGCGAAAGCCGCCTGCATCCGGGGCGCGCAGATGCCAGATGCACCATGCAGAAAAAACAAATGAAAGCGCGTTGAATACGAAAGCCCACTTGTACCCGATGGCTATCACGGTGACGCCGAGAAAGGTTCCCACGGTTAGCGTCAACCACCGCGTGGTCTGCGTAACCGAATTTGCGATGTGAATCTCGTCGGGGCTCGCAATGGTCGGAAGAATCGCAGAACGTCCCGCGGAAAAGAACGGCGAGGCAACCATGAGCAGGGCGCTGAATGCGTACAGTACCCAGATGCGGTGCGCCGTGACCGCGAGGATGAATCCGAGAGCGACCATCGCGCGTACAAGATCGCTTGCAATCATGATCCGCTTGCGGTCGAATCGATCGAGCAGCACACCAGCGAGCGGCCCAACTGTGATGGCAGGAATGGCGCGCGCCAACAGAACACCGGTAACCACCAGGCCCGAATGGGTAAGCGCCATGGCCAGCGCAAAGACGGCAATATTGTTGAAATTGTCGCCGATCTCGCTGACAATCTGGCCGGCCCACATGAAGCGATAGTTGCGATTCCGGCGAAGCAGCTCAAGGAGTTCGCCCATCAGCCCGCCAGACTTCGCGATGGCTGGGCGAAGCGAGCCAACGGAAAATTTCTCATCTCTTTAAGCCTATCAAAAACCACGTTCCGCTTGAATCAGAGCCTTTCGCATCAACGACTCAGCAACCAAATTCCCTCCGCTTTACGCCAAAAGCCCCACCCTTTCGGATGAGGCTTTTGCTTTTGTTCTTGCTTCTGCGACCAACGGGAGCTGTTGGCCCCACCGCAGGTGGTTGCGACCAACGGGAGGCTGTTGGCCCCACCGCAGGTGGCTTAGTCGTAGTATTCCAGTCCGAGGTGCGTGATCAGGTCCGCTCCCATAATATGGCGCAGCGTGTTCTTCAGCTTCATCGACTGAATGAACAAATCGTGCTCCGGATAGAGTCCCGGCGCAGATTGCGGCGACTTCAGATAGAAGCTCAGCCACTCCTGAATGCCGATGGAGCGCAGCGAAGGCGTCCGCTTGGCCAAGTCCAGAAAGAGCACCAGGTCAAGCGCAATCGGCGCGGCCAGAATCGAGTCGCGGCAGAGGAAGTTCACCTTGATCTGCATCGGGTAGCCCAGCCAGCCGAAGATATCAATATTGTCCCAGGCTTCTTTCTCGTCGCCGCGGGGCGGATAGTAGTTGATGCGAATCTTGTGGTAGAGATCCTTGTAGAGATCGGGATAAAGCTCCGGCTGAAAGATGTAATCCAGCGAGCCGAGCTTCGATTCTTCCTTCGTCTTGAATGATTGCGGATCGTCCAGCACTTCGCCGTCACGATTGCCCAGAATGTTAGTCGAGAACCAGCCGGATACGCCCAGCATGCGCGCTTTGAAAGCCGGTGCGAGCACCGTCTTCATCAGGGTCTGGCCGGTTTTGAAGTCCTTGCCGCAGATCGGCGCGGCGTTGCGCTTCGACAGTTCAACCATGGCCGGAAAGTCCACTGTCAGGCCCGGCGCGCCGTTGGCAAACGGTACGCCTTCGGTCAACGCCGCGTACGCGTATATTTGCGACGGCGCAATGGCGATGTCGTTGTTATCAAGACCCTTTTCAAAAGCCTCGATGCTCTCATGCACCGCCGTCGGCTCAATGAAAATCTCCGTCGATGCCGCCCAGATCACCACCACGCGGTCCACGGTCTTCTTGAAGGCTTGAATGTCAGCCTTCACCTGCTCGGCCAAATCGCGCTTGTTCTTGCCCTTTTTCACGTGCGTGCCGTTAAGGCGCTTTACGTAATACTGGTCGAATACCGCCGGCAGCGGCTTGATCGTCTCCAGGTACGGCTTCAACTGCGCCAGTGTCTTCTCATCCAACACTTGAGCGTGCGCGGCAGCCTCGTAGACGTTGTCCTTGAAGATGTCCCAGCCGGTGAAAACAACGTCTTTCAAATCGGCAAGCGGCACAAAATCCTTGATGAGCGGCGATGTATTGTCAGTGCGCTTGCCCAGGCGAATCGTCCCCATCTGCGTCAACGACCCGATTGGCTTCGCCAGTCCGCGGCGAACAGCCTCGACTCCAGCGATCATCGTGGTGGAGACTGCGCCGAGCCCGATCACCATCACTCCTAATTTGCCTGTTGCTGGCGCAACTTTTCCTGCTGTCTTCTGGCTTCCTTGCTCTTCAGTTCCCATCGTTTCTCCTAACCTCATTTTTGTGGCTCGAAATTTCCGCGCCCATTCAAACTCTCTTCATTCAACTGCAATCGCGCCTGCAGCACCGAACGCCTTGATCCTACTCGCGCACTATGCGCATTCAGCGCGCCTGGCGCGCTTCACATGCGCCCACACAAACCAAACAATTCCTGCTACAAGCACCAACTCTACGCCAAGATGGAAGCGGTGGAACGCTGCATAAAAACGCGGGTCTGTGTGCCACGCCTCGCCCAGCCTCATGCCAGCATACGCCAGCGCAAAGCACCACGGCCACGACCCCACAAAGGTGTAAATGTGAAACCGCGTTTGCGACATCTTGGCGATGCCCGCCGGAAACGCGATGAAAGTGCGAACCACAGGCAACAGCCGCGCCACCAGCACCGTAATCGACCCGTAACGCGCGAAGAACGCCGTCATCCAATCCAGGTCGCGGTGGCTCATCAGCACCCATTTGCCGTAGCGCTCCACCAGCGGGCGCCCGCCCTTGGCGCCAATCCAATACGCGACCGCCGAACCAAGATTGCAGCCCACCGCTCCGGCCGTTGCTACCCAGAACAGGCTGAAGTGCCCCTGATAAATCAGATACCCGGCAAATGGCATGATGATTTCCGATGGCAGCGGAATACAGGCCGATTCGATTCCCATCAGCGCAATAATGCCGGCGTAACCACCGGCACCGATCACATGGGTTACGAATTCCACCAGGAGTGCAATAATTTTTTCGCTCATTTGCGTTCCTAGTATATAAGCCCATGGTGGCGATTGATGCATCCCGGTCACGATACAGGCTGAAAAGAGGAATGCACACGTCTGCATAGCGGCTTTGCTACGATGTGGGATGGGCTCCGAACTGAGACACCTCGGGACAAGTCGAAGTTTTGAAAGGGCATGGCTATTGCTTCCTGCTAAATGCTTCATAATCAACTTGGGCCTTGGCCCCGAGATGGAATTCTGACTCGCTATAAGAGCCTGATCAGAGATTCCCTGGATTCGAGCTTGAGGAGGTTCCGTTGTCCGATCTTTCCCCCGCTTTTCCGCCCGTCCCGTTAACGCTTGAAGGTTCATTCCTGCTCCATCAGTTTTTTCGCTTCGATTGGAAAGCCTGGCGCGCCTGCGCGGAAGGCGAACGCAAAAAGATTGTCGCCGAAGCAACTGCGGCGCTAAAGCGCTTGGAACGCGCCAGTGCCGACGCGCGGATTCAGACGGCGCTCTACTCGCTGCTAGGTCACAAAGGCGATCTGATTCTCGTTCACTTCCGCGATTCCCTCGAAGCTCTCAATCAGGTCGAACTCGACCTGGCGCAGACCGCTTTGTACGATTTTCTCGATCTGCGCCATTCCTACGTATCGGTCGTCGAACTCGGCCTCTACGAGTCCTCGCGCAAGACGTATGAAGCGGCATCAAGCAAGGGTTTCGACGCGCACACCGCGGCGTGGAACGCGGAAATCGCCGCTTCGCTCCAGCGCGGATCGGAGGCCATGGCCCCCCGCCTCTTCCCCGCCATTCCCGAAGCCAAATACCTCACCTTTTATCCCATGGACCGCAAGCGCGGCGAGCAGGTCAACTGGTACAGCGTGCCCTTCGCCGACCGCCAACGCATGATGCACGAGCACGGCCTCATTGGCCGCCGCTACGGCGATGTGGTCAAGCAAATCATCTCCGGCTCCATCGGCATGGATGACTGGGAGTGGGGCGTAGACCTCTTCGCAGACGACCCTGTGGTCTTCAAGAAACTCATCTACGAGATGCGCTTCGACGAAGTCAGCGCGGTCTATGCTCTCTTCGGCCAGTTTTTCATCGGCGTGCGGCTGCCGATCGAGAAGCTTGGAGACTGGGTGGGTGGAAAGCTGTAGTTCGCTCTCATATGCAGGTTCATTCACGCGGCAGCACAGTAAATTCTTCATCTTTGATAGCTCGGTGCATGGGCTTTCCACCAATTTGTAACCAATACACAAAGTCCAGCTTGGCCGAGCAGGTGCAGAACAGGACGAAAACCTCGGCGGGCGAGAATTCAGTGCAGGTGGTTTTTTTGCGCTGAGGTTCCATGCACTCTTTTACCCAGGACAAAATCTCGTCCGCCTTTTTCTTACTTTTCGCCCAGCACATCATGAGCTTCACCGGCGATCGAACGTACAGGAGCTTCTCGAAGTCGTGCTTGAATTCTGCCTTTTTCTTAGTCCTGTTGTCGTGTTCAGATTCTGCCACAATCACGAGACCTCGGTATTTGGCATATGCAACATAATCCCACAGGAATTGTTTCTCGTTTTTCGCCCCTCGTTTATCCGGAAAACTGGCAAAACCTTCTCTGTCGGCAAACAATTGCAACAATCGAATGTTGCGCTTCGTCCAACCCTTTCGCTTGTTGGTATTCCCTATTCTTTCGCGAAGGAAACGAACTAATCTCTCCGCGAGATTCCGGTATTCTCGACGACTAGAGATTGGAAAGTTTGCCATAGCCGACTAATTTAGCACGAAATGTCTGGTACCTCAAACGACGATTTAGAGGATTGAGATTCACAAACCGATTCCTCCCAAGAATTACACTTGTATTCGTGCCTACCAAGAAGCCCAAAGCGCCACGCAACCCACTCGCTCCTGACCGCATCGCCGCCATCCTCAAAGCTCTCGACGAAGCTTATCCAAGAGCCGAGTGCGCGCTTACGCATAGCCCGCCCTGGGAGTTGTTAGTCGCCACAATTCTCTCCGCGCAATGCACAGACGTGCGCGTGAACATGGTGACTCCTGAACTATTCCTCCGCTTCCCTTCCCCGGCAACAATGGCCAAAGCAACTCTGCCGCAACTCGAAGCCCTCATTCGCACGACGGGATTTTTTCACAACAAAGCCAAATCGATTCAAGGCGCAGCAAAGAAAATCGTCTCCGACTTCAACGGGCAGGTTCCGCAAACTCTTGCCGAGCTAATCACCATCCCCGGCGCGGCCCGCAAAACAGCCAATGTGGTTCTCGGCGTGGCATACGGCAAGGCTGAGGGCGTCGTTGTAGACACGCACGTCTTCCGCATCGCGCACCGTCTCGGCCTGGCCAAAGGCGATACGCCCCAAAAAGTCGAGCAAGAGTTGATGCGCATTCTGCCGCAAAGCCGCTGGATTGATTTCTCTCACCAGATCATTCATCATGGCCGCCAGATCTGCGACGCGCGCAAGCCCAAGTGCGACCGCTGCAACCTGGAGCAGCTTTGCACGTCGAAGGATAAGACTTGGCGAAGCTAGACCGTTAGCGAAGTTAACCCTTCAAGACACGCACGACCGCAGCAATCAGTCCCGGAATGTCGGATGGATCGGCTTCAGCTGCGGGTGGCCAACCGAGATCGCGCAACGTCTTGCTGGTTACCGGCCCAATGGAAACAGCCGGAACCCGCGCAATCGGCCACGCAACATTCGCAGCGTGCGCAGCTTCTGCTAGATTAGTTGCGCTGGAGCTGCTGGTAAACGTGACTGCTTCGATTCCGCCGCGAACAGCGCTTCGTAATTGCTCCGGCGCGGCTGCGGGCAGAACGTTGCGATATGCATCCACCACATCGACAGTGGCGCCGGCCGAGCGCAGCGCATCGGGAATTACGTCGCGCGCAACGGCAGCGCGCGCCAGTAGAATTCGCTCACTGGATGGCTTGCTTTGAAACGTCTGTAACAATCCTTCTACGAGACTTTCCGCTACGTATGCTTGCGGGACAAAAGCGACTTTGAATCCCGCCTTGCGCGCCTCAGCAGCCGTCGATTCGCCCACCGCAGCTACTCTCAGCCAGGCAAGCTGCGCCAATGAAATCCCCATCGCCGCCGCGCGCTCGACGAGCACGTGGACCGCGTTCACGCTGGTGAGGACGAGCCAATCGTAGCTTGCGAACTGGAGGAGAGCGGCATCGAGCTGCGCAAAACTTGCCGGCGGGTGAATCTCCAGCACGGGGACTTCTACCGGCGCTGCGCCCAGCGCGCGCAATCCTTCGCTCAGTTTGCCGGCCTGATGCGCGGCGCGGGTTACCAGAATTCTGCGGCCCAACAACGGCGGCAAAGTCACTTCATGCCTCCGGCGGTAGCGGCGGCAAGCAGCGGTCCTGCTCCCGCATCGATCAGCATCTGCGCCGCCAAACGGCCCAATGACGCCGGATCAGCGCCATCATCAGGCGCGCGATGCCGCGTCTCTCGATGATGTATGCGCACGGACTTCCCGGTCTCGGGATTGGCGACGACGGCAAAGATTTCGTCCCACAGCTCCGGCGCGATGCCGGGTCCCTCGTCCATACCTGCGCGGCAATAGATTCCGATGGGAACCTGGCAGCCTCCGCCAAGAGCAGCCAGCGCAGCCCGCTCTGCGGTCACGGCAAACCGAGTGGCGGGGTCGTCTAGAAACGCAACTGCTGCAATGGTTGCCGCGTCGTCCTTGCGAGTCTCAATGCCCAGTGCGCCCTGCCCTGCGGCAGGGCAAAACTCCCGCGGCTCCATCCGTTCACGCACCCATTCGGTTTTTTCCAGCCGGTCGAGGCCAGCGGACGCCAGAAGAATCGCATCCACTTGCCCTTCTGCCAGCTTGCGCAGCCGCGTGTCCACATTGCCGCGAAACTCTACGGCCACGATGTCGGACCGGAGCGCCATCAATTGCGCGCGACGGCGCTGACTGCTAGTGCCCACACGTGCGCCCTTTGGCAACGCGGCAAGATTCCCATACATCACCGAGACGAACGCATCTCGCGGGTCAACCCGCGGAGGCGTCGCAGCCAGCGTAAACGGCTCCGGCAGTTCCGTCGGCAGGTCCTTGAGCGAGTGCACGGCCAGGTCCACGCGTTTGGCCGCCAGCGCCTCCTCAATCTCCTTGGTAAACATTCCCTTGGAGCCGACCTGTGCGAAGGTGACCTCTTGCAGGCGATCGCCGGTGGTTTTGATGATCGTAATCTCCACAGAATGGCCCTGGCCGCGAAGCAGCGCGGCAATGTGCTTTGCCTGCCACAAGGCCAGTCGCGAGCCACGGCTTCCGATGCGCAGATTCATGGACGTCTAGCCTCGCTCTTCTCGTTTACAGGTGCTTCTTCAGCTTCCGATTCCGTTGCGCCCGCTTGGCTCGCCCAACCAGAGGTTTCCTGCTCGGCAGCGCCCGCAGGCAGCGACCAGGTTTCGCAGAGGGCCTCCAGGCGCGCCGCATCGTTCTCGCGGGCAGCCTGCTTGAGCGCCTGCATGGGCGGATGGAGAAACTTGTTGACCAATCCTCGAGTGAGCGCCTCTACGGCCGCAATCTGTTCCGCGCTGAGTGAACCGAGTCGAGCCTGCGAGCGACGCAACTCAGCCTGGCGAATCTCCTCAGCCTGGCGCTGCAAGGCGACAATCGCGGGAGCCACATTGACGGTGAGCAGCCGCTGATGAAAGCGTTCAACTTCGCCCTCAATCAGCGCTTCCGCGTCCGTGGCCTCGCGGCTTCGCTCTGCCATGTGTGCGGCGGCCACCTGCTGCAGGTCGTCTATGTCATAAACAAAGATGCCCTCGAGCTTGCCCATCTCCGGGTCCACGTCGCGGGGCACGGCAATGTCGATGAAAAACATCGGCCGGTTGCGGCGCCGGCGCAGAAACTCCTGACCGTGCTCGCGCCGGAAGATGGGGTGCGGCGCGCCGGTCGAGCTGATGACGATGTCGGCCTGGCTGGCGGCATCGTAAAGTTGCTCAAAAGGAATGACCTGCCCCCGAAAGCTCTCGGCCATGCGCCGCGCGCGTTCGAGGGTGCGGTTGGTCACCAGAATCGTTCCTGCGCCCTGCTGAACCAGGTGCCGCGCTGCAAGCTCGCTCATCTTGCCCGCGCCAACCAGAAAGACCGTGCGGCCCTGGAGCGATCCAAAGATTTTGCGAGCCAACTCCACGGCTACCGAAGCAATGGAGACCGAGTTTGAGCCGATTTCGGTCTCCGAACGAACCTTCTTGGCCGCGGCAAATGTACCCTGCAACAAGTGTTCGAGATGGCCGCCCACGGTGCCCGAGGCACGGGCCACGGCGAAAGCCTCTTTGACTTGACCAAGAATCTGCGGCTCGCCCACCACCATCGAGTCCAGACTGGCGGCCACGCGGAAGAGATGCCGCACGGCCTCCTTGTCATGGTGTTCGTAGAGGTGCGGAGCCAGAAGCGCAGGATCAAGGCCGAAGTGCCGTTGCAAAAAGCTTGTCAGGCCATCGGCGGGAAGATCGGCATTGGAAGAATCCATTGCAGCCAGAATCTCTACGCGGTTACAGGTGGAGACAATCATGCACTCGGTCACGCCAGGCACGGCAGCCAACGCGCGAGTGGCATCCGGCAAATCCTCGCGAGAGATGGCGATCCGCTCACGCACTTCGATAGGCGCGGTCTTGTGGTTGATGCCGATGAGCGACAGGGTTATCACGGACCATACCTGTGAATTCGGCTGAATACATTAGCCGCCATCACGGCCATCATAATGAGGAAGACCGCGCCGGAAAGATACGCAGCCCGGCGTCCGCGGAGACCGGCAGTGCGGCGAACAAAAAGCAGGGCCACGTAAACAGCCCACATCGCAAAAGACGCAATCACTTTTGGGTCGAGGAAATAGGCTGCGCCAAGAGGCGTCTCCTGCGCCAGAACGGAGCCGATGACCAGACCTACTGTCATGCAGGGAAAACCAAATTCAAGAGTGGCGTGGGCAATGCGCTCCAGCGTATCGAGAGGCGGCAGCCAGTCCAACGGTAGCCACCAGGAGTCTTCGCCGGGCTTGTGCTTGCTCTTCAAACGGCGCTCCTGGACGAGGTAAAGCACTGAGGCCAGAAGACTGAAACCCAGCGCGACATAGGCCGCCAACAAGGCTGAGATGTGGGCCAGCAGCCAACTGATGCGCACCCCTTCCGAGGGGAAGGTGTAGCGATCCGGTCCCAGGGAAGGAACGAAAACCGCAAAAAACGTGACAGGCAGCACGAAGATGCCAAGGGAGATCGCGTCGTAAAGCCACCAGACGAGAAAAAAGACTCCGGCCACCGCAAACCCAAGTAGCGACTCAACTTCGCGCACACCCACCGGCGTCCAGCTATGGGCCTGGACAAGCATTTCGACGCAAGAGATGAAATGGAAAAAGAAGGCCAGGCCGGCCAGGTGAACGCAAGTTTTGCGCCAACGCACGATGCCATAGAGCACGGCTGGAAAGACGGCCACAGCGGCCGCTGCGTAAAGGATTGACGCAACTCGTAGCCAAAGAAGGTACATTCGATTCTCACCTTACTTGTGCAAACAACCAGTATACTGTGATGCAAATCACCAAACGAAGCCCGGAACCGACTTTGCTGTTTCTCCGACCTGAAAGTCGTCTTTACTTTAATTGTCTCCCTTCATAGTGATGCACAGTGCAGAATCCCGAAATGACCGGCAGACACTATACTTAATCCTGTCGAGCACGCGAGGAGCCGTCAATAAGAGCGGCATTTCGCCGGCAGGGAGCAGGACCTTATGACTACGCCCACCCCCGTTCAGGACGTGGATTTGGAATTTGACAATGGAAGCTTCAATTCCGCCGCATTTGCCGCCGCAACGCTCGCGAATTGGCATTCGCTGGCAGCCGTGATCGACCACACTCTGCTGAAACCCGACGCCACACGCGACCAGGTTGAGAGCCTTTGCGACGAGGCAATGCGCTACCGCTTCGCCTGCGCCATGGTAAACCCGGTGTGGGCTTCCACGGCGGTCGGAGTGCTTTCAGGTACAGGCGTTCCGGTGGGAGTGGTAATCGGCTTCCCTCTGGGCGCGTCGCTGGTATCCACGCTCCGTCAGGAATCGGAGGCATTGCTAAGGCTGGGCGCGCGTGAACTCGACATGGTGATTCCCATCGGCCTGCTTAAGAGCGGCAATCATCTGGCCGTGCAGAACACCATCCACACTGTGGCCACCGTTGTGCATGATCACGGAGCTCTGGTCAAGGTGATTCTGGAGACCGCGCTCTTGAACGTGGAAGAGAAACTGCGCGGTTCCGAACTGGCTATCCTGGCCGGGGCGGACTTTATCAAAACATCGACGGGCTTTGCCTCCAGCGGTGCAACCCCCGCCGATGTGGCCCTGATGCGCGGCGTTGCCGGTAATCGATGCGGCGTAAAGGCTGCCGGCGGAATTCGCACACTGGCCAACGTGAAGGCGCTGCTGGAAGCGGGCGCGACGCGCATAGGCGCTTCTGCTTCGGTGGCGATCGTGCGGGAACTGGGAGCTGAATGATAACGGAAGAACCTGGGGATAGGGAGTGAAAAACCTTCCCTGATCCAGCTTTTGCGCTGTTAGCGGTGTTCAGGAATCCCCTTTTACCGAGCCTGGCGAATTACACCAAGAATGCCGCGTTCGCTGCTCACGCGCTGCTATGATTTTCTTCAAGACAAATGGCTTCCACCCGACCATCAAGGCATGAAGAACCCGAGTTCGAGGGCGATTACCGTCCGGCAGATCCGGCGCGCGGCGGGGCGCATCTTGACGCGGCCAATATCCGCGTGGAACCGGTGGACGTGGCCTATCTGATGCAGTTGGCCGATGCGCTGAACACCACACTTGACCTGGAGACACTTCTGCGCCGCACCGCCGAGCTTGTGAACACGGTAATCCCCTACCGCATCTTCGCCATTTTGCTGCTCAACGACCGCACCCGTGAACTGCGTATGCGGTTTCAGATCGGCCACAGCCCGGAGGTAGAGCGGCAGCGCATTCCCATGGGCAAGGGCGTAGCGGGCCAGGTAGCGCTCACTCGCCAGCCGGTGCTGCTGAACGATGTGTCCACTTCAGAAGACTATCTCCCTGCCAATCCTGATGTGCGCTCTGAGCTGGCAGTTCCGCTGATTGCTAAGAACCGGCTGATCGGTGTGATGGACATCGAGAGCGAACAGGCCGGTTACTTTGGCCCCGAGCACCTGCGCATGCTCACTTTGACCGCCTCGCGCATTGCCCAGGCGATTGAAAATGCGCGTCTCTACGCCCGTGTATCCCGCCAGGCTCAGACGCTGACGGTGCTGAATGAGATTGCGACAGAACTGACTTCGATTCTAGATCTGGACCCGCTGCTGGAACGCGTGGGCCAGCTTTTGCGCAGGCTCATCGATTATCAGATGTTCACGGTACTTTTGCTTGACGAGAAGGGTGAGACGCTGATTACGCGCTACGCATGGCGTTTCGGCCATGCACAGGCGCCGGAGCGGAGACTTCCCGTCGCCAGCGGCCTGGTGGGCGTCGCGGTGCGGGAGTGGCGGCTTGTGAATGTGCCCGACGTGCGTGACGATGCACGCTACCTGCCCATGAATCCCGAGACTCGCTCGGAGCTGATTGTGCCTTTGTTTCACAAGGGGCACATCATCGGCGTGCTGGATTTGGAACACACACGCACGGGGTTCTTCAACGAAGAGCACGAGCGCATGTTGACCACGCTGGCAGCTCAGGTGGCCATCGCCATCGAGAATGCGCGGCTCTACCAGGAGGTTCGTTCGCAGGAGCAGCAACTGGAGCGCGACATTTCCATGGCGCGCGAGGTGCAACTGAGGCTTCTGCCGCCGTCAGCGCCGAAGATCAAAAACGGCGAAATGGCGGTCCTCTTCCTGCCTGCGCGCACCATCGGCGGAGACCTCTATGACTTTGTGGACTACGGCCCCGGCCGCACCGCCATTGTGCTGGGCGACGTAAGCGGCAAAGCAGCTCCCGCAGCCCTGTACGCGGCGTTGGCGAGCGGCATCATGCGATCGGCGGCGCAACATCAGCCGGAGCCGGCCAGGATGCTCGCCCTGTTGAACGACGCTTTGCAGGAGCGAAAGCTGGAATCGCAATATGTCACGATGCTTTTTGCGCTGTGGAACGATGAAAGCCGAACCTTGCAAGTGGCCAACTCGGGCGCTGTGCAACCGGTTCTCTGCCGCCAGGGACAGTCGACGACGGTGCAAGCTGAAGGCTTTCCGTTGGGGCTGTTTCCCAACGTGAGCTACGATGAGCTCAATGTGGCTACAGAGCCGGGCGACGCCATCGTTTTTGTGTCGGATGGGATTCTGGATGCGGAGGACACACAGGGCGAAATGTATGGGAACGATCGGCTGGCTGGAGTATTATGCGGCCAACGCGACCACTCGGCGCACCAAATTGCCGAAGCTATTCTCGCCGATGTCACCCGTTTTCAGGGCGAGCAAGAGCGCTTTGATGATGAGACGATTATTGTTCTGAAGGTGCGGTGAAAGAACAGGGAATAGGGAAAAGGAACGAAAGACTAACCCCATCATGTCTCATTGCTAAACTTGGATATAGCTAACACCCGGAGCCGCCTTGCATACAGAACGAATCATCCGCCCGGCAAAGAATGTCTACGGCAGTCTGCGCCTGCCCGGCGATAAATCCATCAGCCACCGCTACGGAATGTTGGCCGCGTTTGCCGAAGGCACGTCACGATTCGCCAATTTTTCTACCGGCGCCGACTGTGCCTCAACGCTTTCGTGCATGGAAGCATTGGGCGCGAATGTGCACCGGCTTGATGACGGCGTAGTGGAAGTCACTGGCGTAAGCGGACGCGTGACGCCCTCAAGCGCGCCCCTGGACTGCGGCAACTCCGGCTCAACGATGCGCATGATCTCCGGTTTGCTGGCGCCTCAGGAAGGCAGCTTTACGTTAGTGGGCGACGAGTCGCTTTCACGCAGACCGATGGAGCGGATTCGAGAGCCTTTGGCAACGATGGGCGCACGGCTCACGCTCACCGAAGGCCATGCTCCGCTGCAGATCGAAGGCGTGCCACTAAAGGCCGTCGACTACACCACGCCGGTTCCAAGCGCGCAGGTGAAGACATGCATTCTGCTGGCCGGTTTGCAGACTGCTGGAACGACTACGGTGCGGGAAGCAGTGCGCACCCGCGATCACAGCGAACTGGCATTGCGTGCCTTTGGCGCCAAGCTGACGCGCACGCTGGATTCGGTATCCATTACGGGGCCACAGACTCTTCACGCCATCGAAGCAGCCGTACCGGGAGACATTTCCTCGGCAGCGTTCTTTCTGTGCGCGGCGGCATTGTTTCCCGGCTCCAGTCTGGTGCTGGACGCGCTGGGCCTGAACCCCACGCGGGCCGCGCTGCTTGACGTGCTGACCGCTTTAGGCGCTCGCATCAGTGTGCTCAATCTTGAAGAGCAGAACTCGGAACTGGTGGGCACTGTGCAAATATCGGCACTAGCCGAAGGGCTTGGGACAACAGAGGTTTCGGGCGGGCTGGCCGCGCAACTGATTGATGAACTGCCAGTGCTGGCCGCGATCGCGCCTTTCACCAGCGGCGGCATTCGCATCCGCGACGCAAAAGAATTGCGCGTGAAAGAATCCGACCGAATAGCCCTTGTGGCAAAGAATCTGCGCGCCATGGGCGCTGAGGTTATCGAGTTTGAAGACGGCCTGGATGTGCCCGGCGGACAGAAGCTGCACGGAGCAGCTATTGATTCGGGCGGTGATCACCGTATAGCAATGGCCTTCAGCGTGGCAGCGCTGCGCGCTGAAGGAGAGACGCTGATTCGAGGCGCTGAATCGGCTGCAATCAGCTTTCCGGAGTTCTTCAACCTTCTGGATTTGGTGGCGGAGCGGTAGGAAACCAGTCTGGTTGCCAAAACAAAAAAGCTCGACCAGTTTTTCGCAAAACTGGCCGAGCTTTTTTGCAACTAAACGTCGCCGTTACTGCGCGGCAGGCGGGTTCGTTGATGCCTCCGGCGCTGTCTTGGCAGGCGAGATTCCAGGAATGACAGGCGCCGTTTCCACCGTACCCGACGCAGCTTCATTGAGATTGATGCCATAGTGCTGCAACGTGGTGGCCAACGTCTGGTAGAGGCCTGCGCGGTCCTTGGCGTAGGCGGCGCGAGCTGCGATCAGGGTGTCCTCTGACGAAGCCAGGTTGCGCTCTTGAAGCAATACATTGGCCGTGGTGGAAGCGCCGAGATGCAGCTTCTTGATCTCCGCGTCGACGCTCTGCTGTTGAAAGTCCCTGGAAGCCATTGAGGCCTGCACCTGCGCGCGGTCGTTGATAAGCGCAAACTGCGCGTTTACCACCTGCATGCGAATCTGCGTATAGAGCTGCTCCAGCCGTAACTCGGCCTGGCGATACTCCATCAGCGAGCGCGCCTGGACCGACTGCGCGTATTTGTTGCCGATGGGAATGGTCACGTTGAAACCGATGCCCTTGTCGGGAGAGCTGCTATTCACCAAGTTGTTCAACACAGTTCCGTAGCCCACGGTAGGAAACGTGTTAGGCAGACAATTACCAAACCCGGCGCTGGTGATAGTACTGCAATTGGGGCTTTGTGAACCGCCCGCGCCAGACGCTCCATAGAAACCGAGTATATCCAGTCCAGGCAAAAGCGCATTGCGTGCGCCTTTCAGCGTAATTTCATCGTTGCGAAGTGTGAGTACAGCCTGCTCCAACTCCGGCCTCTGTTGAAAAGCCTCCTGCACCAGTTCCTCAACCGGCTGCTTTTCCTCTGGAATCTCCTCAACAGTCACGCGGTCTGTGGGAATCACAGGAGCGGCCGAGAGAGCTGGGTCATTCAGATTGCGCGCAATCGCCTGTTTGATGATCTGCTGCTGATAATTCAAGGCGCTCTGTGAACTAATGAGGGCCTGTTTGTCGCTGGCTACGCTCGATTGGTCTTGAACCACTTGAAGCGGGGCCACCGTGCCAATCTCCAACTGCTTGCGGTCATCGCCTTCCAGTTTCGTACTCTGCTCGAGGGCCCGCTCCTTGGCTTGCACGTCCTCGTAGGCCTGCACCAGCCCCCAATAGATGGTTTCCACTTGATTGACTGTGTAGAGGATCTGCTGGCGGAACGACGAATCGGTAATCCGGCGATTGTTCCGCGCCTGGTAGATGAAGCGCTTGTTCACCCAGATGCCAGCTCCCTGCAATAGGTGTTGAGTCACCGTCGCTTTGAAGGTCGAGCTGAGCTCGGGGCTGTAAACGCTGAACGGGCTGTTCGTGGTGATGCGAGAGTTATTGAAGGCCACAGCCAGCGCCGTGCCTGTGAGAAAGCCCTGGTTATAGGTGAAATTGTATTGGTCGGTATTGGTGAAGGCGCGGGGTGCGAATGCGCTGGTTTGCGGCGATTCCGCTCTCTCCAACTGAATCATACTGGTGACGGATGGTTCCAGCGCTTCTGGCGTCGGACCAGCACCCGCTGTAGTCAGCGTCAATCCGTTCACGCCTGAACCTGCGCCACCGGAGCCAACCGACGTTCCGCCTGGACCGCCGCCTGTGGTCAAAATCGTGGCGGAACCGCCCAATGTGCCGGTAATCAGCGCAGAGGGCGCGCCCAACGGCGCCGCCCCAGTGCGCGTCCGCAGGATATCCGTATCCGCAATGTCCAGATCGTAACGGGCAATGGCAATGTCGAAGTTGTTTTCGAGAGCCAGCGCGATGGCGTCGGAGAGGCTGAGATAGATTTTGCCGTTCTTCACCAAGTCATCCAGGCGCACAGAGTTCACAAAACTGGCCTTGGGAATTGAAGTCGGACGGTACATGTTGATGGGATCGCCCAGAAGCCTTCCCGCAGGCCTTGAAAAGTCTCGCGCTGATGAACGCAGGTTCAATGGCTCCGTCACTGCAACAGCAGGAGCCGATGGCAGTGCAGAGGCCGCCTTGTCTGGACCCGTTGCTCCCGCTCCAGCCACTTGCTGGGCCATCACTGCAGGGTTACCCGCCGACAACATGAGCATAACCGCCGCTAGCGCGCGCAGCCGGTTGCTGACCTGGCCACGACCTTTGTGTCTGGAAATATTGCTCACGTTCTCCTCCTGATGCTCAAACACACCTGTAGCGAAAAATTGCATGGTTCCTCTCCACTGCATGGTTCCTCTTTGGGAATTTCTGAGGCATGTGGGACGCCATTCTCAAAGACGCCCGAAACGACTCTCCGGACGCAGATTTATGTACTCCCAGTACAATTTTAGCTTGCAGCCCGGCATGCGGACCTTCGCTTACCAGTCAATACGCGCCTGGCTCCCAATTCGTTCCAGGAAGCCACCTGAGAATTTTCTCCGGTTCCCGGCAGCATATCCGCCATCAAGTGCGGAAAGCTGAGTATATCTCACCCAATCAGGGGGCCGAGGGCGAGAATCCGGAATCAGACCTGTTCTTCGAACAGGTGAACAGCTCGATGAGTACACTGTTGTCAAGACCCTCGCCGTGAACGAATCAGCCCAATCCGCGCCTGCGCTCCAGAACTGGAAACTGACTCTGGCTTATGACGGCACCGAATTCCACGGCTGGCAGGTGCAGCCGGGCGAACGCACAGTTCAGGGGGAATTACAGGCCGCGCTGGGGCGAGTCACTGGAGAATCGCCACTGCCGCAGGGCTCGGGACGCACCGATGCCGGCGTCCATGCGCTCGGCCAGGTGGCCAGTTTCGAGCTTGCAGCTCCCATTCCGGCTGAAAACCTGCAACGAGCCCTTAACCGGACCCTTCCTCCCTCGATTCGAATTCTGGAAACCAGAACGGTACCGAGCACATTTCATGCGCGTCACTCGGCAGTGGCCAAGACTTACGAGTACCGAATTTTCCGGGGAGCGATCTGCCCGCCGACCTTAGCTCGTTATGTCTACGCATGCTCCTGGCCCATGGACGTTGCGTTACTGCAAATGGCAGCACGGCTCTTTGAAGGCGAGCATGATTTTCTGAGCTTCGCCGCCACCGACCCCGATCTGACAACGAGAAGTCTTGAAGCAAGTCTGGAACGCGACACAGAGGTGTTGGCGCTCCCTACTCCGCTGATGACGATCCGGACAATCTACTCGTCGGAATGGGAAGAGCGCAGGACAGAAACCGGGGCGCAGCTGGTCTATCGCGTCCGAGGTAGCGGATTTTTGCACCACATGGTGCGCAATCTGGTAGGAACCATGCTGGAGGTAGGCAGAGGCAAGCTGCACGTCTCGCAAATCCCCGAAATTCTCGCGGCGCGCTGTCGTGATGCCGCCGGACCGACCGCGCCAGCTCGCGGGTTGTTTTTGGTCTCGGTGGAGTATGACAAGCAAGTGGACGGACCACAGATAGCCGCCTGAATTGCGGCCGGCTGAATGCGCACCGGCCCCTTCCAAGCCGTCCCTGCTAACCTGAAGCCAGCCGCATGGCGCTCCTTCCCCCCATCTCGGCCTTTTCGCAGGTGACGGCAATTGCCCGCCGGCGTACGGTCCACGCTGCCTTTGCATGGCTGCACGGCAATCCCAAGACGATTCAGGATTGGCAGACGGAACTTGTGGCCATTCCCGCGCCGCCCTTCGGTGAACAGGCCCGAGCCGTCTGGCTGGCAGCCCGCTTTACCGAAGCCGGACTCAGTGGGATTGAAACAGACGCAGCAGGCAACGTATTCGCGTGGCTTCCCGCGGCTAGATTGCCGCCCGAGAATACCGGCCCAGTGGTCGTGCTCTCGGCGCATCTGGACACGGTCTTTCCGGCTGGAGCGCCGCTCAACCCAAAAGTGGACGGGGACCGCATTGAAGCCCCCGGAGTCTGCGACAACTGCGCTGGAGTGGCGGGAATGCTGGCTATCGCACTCGCACTGGTTCGGTCTCAAACCGAATTGCCTGTACCGCTGCTTTTCCTGGGCAATGTGGGCGAAGAGGGCGAAGGTGACCTGCGCGGCGTGCGCCACCTCTACCAGCAGGACGCGCTGGCTGGCCGTATAGCCGTCCACATTGTTTTGGATGGCGCGGGAGCGGACTCGGCTGTCACCCAGGCCTTGGGAAGTCGACGCTACCGGGTGACCGTCACCGGCCCAGGCGGGCATAGCTTTACCGATGCGGGCACGCCTAACCCAATTACAGCGCTGGTTTCCGCGTTGGCTGTGCTTGCCGAGACGCAACTGCCGGAAGAGCCGCGCACCACGCTCAACCTGGGGACGATTCAAGGCGGCACCAGCGTGAATTCCATCCCGGAGAACTCACAGGCGTCTGTCGATTTCCGTTCCACCAGCGCTGACCAGCTTCTGCGGCTCGAGGTCGCCCTGCATCGCGCCGTAGAAGACGCCGTGGAGCACTGGAACGCGCAGGCAAAATCCGCAGCCGCGCGCGGCCGCAGCCTGCTGGCCTTCAAGATCGACAAGATCGGCGACCGTCCCGCCGCGCAACTGCCCGCCGACTCGCCCCTCCTGGAAGCTCTGCGTGCCGTGGACCGCCATCTGGGCCTGCGCACCGAGTTACGTTTGGGCTCGACTGACGCCAATATCCCGCTTTCCCTGGGAATTCCATCGCTGTCATTGGGTGCGGGCGGTGAGGGCGGTGGCGCACACACGCTCGCCGAGTGGTACTCCGCCAAAGACCGCGAAACTGGTCTGAAGCGAATACTGCTGCTTGCGCTGGCGATGACCGAGTGGGCCGCTGAGCAGTAGGCTATTTCGCCACACTCATCCACATCCAAAATTGTCTGTTTAGTTGGCTTCAAGTCAGCAGCGCGGCTCCGGCTGACATAATCCAAACAGATGAAGCTGCGCGCTTATTTACTGATGCTGTTCGTGGTTGCCGTGTGGGGATCGACCTTTGTGCTGGTCAAGAACGCGTTGGCTGATGCCACGCCGGCCGCCTTCAATCTGGTGCGCATGACGCTGGCCTTCGCGGTGCTCGGCGTGGCGTATCACCGTTATTGGCGCGCAATTCGCGGATGGCAGGTGGCGTCCGGAGCAATTGTGGGGCTGTGCCTCGCCGTCGGCTATCAGTTCCAAACGACAGGCCTCGCGCTCACCACACCGTCTAAATCCGCTTTCATTACCGGGCTGTTGGTCGTGCTGGTGCCGCTGTTCTCGATCATTCCCGGCATTCGTCCACCGGGAGCGAAGCCGCCGCGATGGAACGCCTTTGTGGGCGCGGTGATGGCCTTTACCGGCATTGTGCTGCTGACAGCGCCGGCCGCCAGCCAGTCTTCAGATCGCGCTTCTCTGCTGACTCATGCGGCACGCCTGTTGCCCGATATGACTTCCATCAATCTCGGCGATCTGCTCACCCTGGGTTGTGCCGTCGCGTTTGCCTTTCACTGCCTGGCGCTGAGCCGCTTCTCCCCGCGCATCGGCTTTCAGCCGCTGGCGCTGCTCCAAGTAGGCTTCTGCGCGCTCTTCATGGCCCTGAGTCTGCCGCTGATTGAGCATCCGCACATTGCGTGGACCGCGCGACTGGCCGTGGCGCTGACGATTACTGCCGCACTTGCCACCGCAGCGGCATTTTCCATTCAGAGCTGGGCGCAGTCTGTGCTGCCCGCGACGCACATGGCTTTATTGCTGACGCTGGAGCCCGCCTTTGCCTGGCTAACCTCGTTCCTGGTGATGGGCGAGCGCCTCGGACTTCGCCCCGCAAGCGGAGCACTGATGATTCTGGCGGGAATCGCTCTGACGGAATTAATGCCGCAGCCGCATGTGCCAACTGCGCATGAAGCGTGAGAAGAACTGGCACCAGGAATAGAACCCAGGGTTACACTTGACCGACTATGGCAAGCGTACGTGCCTCAATTCGCGTCCAGTATGTGCATTCGCAGCTCAATTCACTTTCAGGTCGGACAAAAATGTACTTTCGCTTCTCTCGCGCAGTTCTTGCCGTTCTTATTCTCTGTTCGCTGCCGCTCTTCGGGCAGATTCACCACCTGCGCCACTCGCGTTTTCCCAATTCGCCTTCCAATGATCCGCAGTTGCAGATTCCCGCTGACCAGGCGCAGTCTTGTTTCGCGCCGGACGACAGCCCCAGCGCCAACGAGCAGTATCAGCAGTTCGACACCTATCCCCAGCCGGCGAGCAAGGGCTATCTGTGTATCACCATTCCTGCGGGCAGGACTTTCGTCATCGACCACCTCTTCGCCGAGGCCGACTACGACCAGGTGTTGCCGGCAGGGGCCGAATGGTATCTCGACACTGTGGTTGGAGACTATGAATCGATGATCGGCTTTGCCGCCAACAGGGCTGGCTCCGCGACCCCCAATCCGCATTACTTGCTTTCGCAGCCCGTGCACATTGCGGTTACGGGAGGAACCAGGGTTACGCTGATCATGCACAACTACTACGTGAGCGCCAGCAACTCGATCACCGAAACGCCTGGAACCGCGAGCCTGTTGCTGGCCGGGCATTGGGAACAATAAGGCAGTTATGCCCTGCCGCGAAACTGGATGATTCGACGGCGGTCGCGTTTGGAGGGACGATGCTCCGGCAGAGGTGCGAACTCCTGCATCGCCTTGCGCTCCGCAGTCGCCTTGGCTCGCGCCGCAATGCTGGCCTCGCTCTCGCGGTAGAGCGTCTGCGCCACTGCCGCTGGGCCGCGCATGTGGCTCAATGCGAGGACTTCGATCTGAAATTCGCCGCCTTCGTTTTTCACTACAAGTTTGTCGCCGACGCGGACCTCACGAGCAGGCTTGGCTTCATGGCCGTTCGAGAGAATGCGGCCCAGATCACAGGCCTTCGAAGCCAGCGCACGCGTCTTGAAAAAGCGAGCCGCCCAAAGCCATTTATCGATGCGCAGGGAATCCATGAGCCTATTGTCACCCATCGCGGCTTTGGCCCGTGGAACTTTCACAGATTTTTATCGACACTAGCCGTTTTGTTCCTTATACTTGCCCCACTATGCTCATTGACGCTCCCCTTTCTATCGAACGCGCAGAGGGCAAAGACGACGGCACGGTGATCTTCCGGTTTGCTGGACCGCTCACGCTGCGCAATCTTTTCGCCATGCAGGAGCAGTTACGCGCGGGCGAGTTGCCGCGCGTCACCATCCTCGACTTCAGCGGCGTGCCCTACATGGATTCCGCCGGCATGGGCGCGGTGATCAACCACTACGTCCACTGCCAAAATGGAGGCGCCCGACTCTTGGCCGCCGGAATGAATAGCCGTGTGATGGAATTGTTCAAGCTCACCAAGGTGGACACGGTCATTCCCCTGGCGCAAACGGTGGAAGAGGCGGAAGCTAGAGTTTAGGCGACCAAATGTCTCTCTGGCCCCTCAAGTACACTGGGGTTGGAGTTGACGATGCCGAGCTTGTGGGCTAAGACGCGGACGACGTTGGAGATGATCAAGTGGGAGCACTCGATCTTTGCCTTGCCGTTTGCGCTGACCGCGGTGTTGCTGGCCGCGAACGGGTTGCCGGGCTGGCCGACGCTGGGTTGGATTCTTGTCGCCATGGTTTCGGCGCGGTCGGCTGCGATGGCCTTCAACCGCTGGGCTGACGCGGATCTGGACGCGGCTAATCCGCGAACGAAATCACGCGCCATTCCCGCCGGACTGCTGACGCGCCAATTTGTGTTGGGTTTTTCGCTGCTGGCTGTTGCAGTGTTCGTGCTGGCTGCCGCTGAGCTTAACCGGCTTACGCTTTACCTTTCGCCGCTGGTTCTTCTCGTTCTATTGGGATACAGCTACCTCAAGCGCATCACGCGCTGGTCGCATCTTGGACTGGGGCTCGCGCTGGGGCTCGCGCCGTCTGCGGCATGGATTGCCGTGCGAGGCTCTCTGGATGTGCGAATTGTGGTCCTGACTGCGGCTGTGACGCTTTGGGCGGGCGGATTTGATGTGCTCTACGCCTGCCAGGATTTCGAGCATGACCGCGCCGCGGGCCTGCACAGCCTTCCGCAGGCCGCCGGCCTCGCGACGGCATTTTGGACAGCGCGGGCAATGCACCTGGCGATGCTGGTGCTGCTGGTCTGGTTCGGAGAACTGTTTCATTTTCGGACAGTTGGCTGGCTGGGCATCGCGGCCGTGGGGCTGCTGCTGGCTTATGAACACTCGCTTGTGTCACCGCGTGATCTACGCAAACTGAATGCCGCCTTCTTCACGATGAATGGCGTGATTGCGATGGTTTTTCTCGGTTTTGTGGCTGGGGATTTGTGGTTGCGGTAAACCACCTGCGGTGGGACCAACTGCCTTCGGCGCTGATTTGTGGGCAGCATCGTTAGCCCATCCGCACAGAACTTTAAAGAGGTACGGAGAAATAGAAAGCGATGAAGATTGCAATTCAGGGAGAGTACGGCTCGTTCAGTCACGAAGCAGCGTTGAAGCTGGTGCCCGACGGGGTGATTGCGCCATTTTCGCTTTCAGCCGATGTCTTTGATGCATTGGCCAGCGGAGACGTGGATGCCGCAGTTATTCCCATCGAGAACAGCCTGGCCGGCTCGGTCCTGGAGCACTTTGACCTGCTGCTGACTCACGACGTGCAGGTGGAGCGGGAGACGCTGCTCCGCATTCGGCACAATCTAATTGCGCTCGCCGGCGTAGCAATCAACGATATTGAAGGTGTTTTTTCGCATCCTGTGGCTCTGGCGCAGTGCAGGCGGTTCCTGGCAGCGCACCCGATAATGACGGCACTCGCTGCCTATGACACCGCAGGGAGCGTGAAGCAGTTGGTGGAGTTACGCGAACGGCGCGCGGCGGCCATCGCCAGCGAGGCGGCGGCGCGGTTTTACGGCGCGGAGATTCTTGAAGCCGGAATCGAAGACAACCCGGAAAACTTCACGCGCTTTTTCCTGGTACGGCAAGCTGCGAAAGCCGTGATCAACCCGGAGGCGAACAAGATCAGCCTGGCGTTTTCCGTGGAGAATCGCCCGGGATCGCTGGTAGCTGCGCTGACCGAGTTGTCCGCTATCGGCGCCAACATGACAAAAATCGAATCCCGTCCGGTGCAGGGCAAGCCATGGGAGTACATTTTCTATGTGGATTGCCAGATTCAGTCGGCCGCGGATGGCGAGCGCGCGGTAGAGGCGTTGGGGCGCCATTGCGCGATGGTGAAGGAACTGGGCCGATATCGGGAGGCAGAACGCTGAAAAGACGAACGGCCGGGAGCGCGGACAATGCTGGTCGCGCCCCAGCCGTTCGAGGAGGCCACACACTTCTCTTTGTCAGCCGTATTTCCACTGTCGCACAGGCGCAGATAATTTTACGCAAAAGCCGGTGGGGCGCAGGCAGAAAATTTTACGCGACAAAATACTTTGCCTGAGGATGATGAACGACTATGCAATTGGTACTCTGTTCGGGCTCCAGGTGGAAGATCTCGGTGAGCCGCACGCCTATGTTTTCCTCGGGCTTGAGCAGGCGGAAAATCTTCGCCTGATCCTCCAGATTCGGGCAGGCTGGGTAGCCGAACGAATAGCGCGAGCCGCGATATTTCTGATGGAAAAGGTCCGCCACGCGCGGCGAATCGTCGCTGGCAATGCCGAGAAACTCGCGCACTTGTTTGTGAGCCAGCTCGGCCAGCGCCTCGGCGGTTTCCACCGAGAGGCCGTGCAAATAGAGATACTTTGTAAAGTCACCGCTCTCGAAAAGTTTGGCGGTCTGACGGCTGGCCTCGTCGCCGACGGTGACGATGGAGAAGCCCACAACATCGCGTTGCGCGGAACTCAGCGGCTCAAAGAAATCAGAAATTGAGAGTCGGCGCCCCTGTTGCTGGCGCGGGAAGCTGATGCGTTCCAGTTCGTGAGCCGGATCGTCGGGATCGAAGATAATCAGGTCGTCGCGGTCGCTGGCGCAGGGATAGAAACCGATGACGGCTTTCGGATCAAACCAGCCCTCGGCTTTCACTTCCTTTTCCAGGTCGAACAGAATCGGGCGATATTTCTCTTCCACCAGGCGCAGATAATCGCCCTGCGCGGCGGTCTTGAGTTGCCACTGATTCTTGAAGAGCGCGGTCTCGTTGAGATAGGGAAAGATTTCGTCGAGATTGTAATTTTTGAAGACGCGAGCGCCCCAGAAGCTGGGCTTCGGAATCTCGGCGACCCTCTCCACGACAGGCGAACGGCCCTCGGAAGTGAGTTCAACGAGGGTCAACTCGGGCGCAGGCGCGCCGGCTTTGGCAAAGACCTTTACCGTGCGGCCTTCCGCTTCCCTGCTCTCGCGCACTGCGACATCGTCTGACGTAAGATCGGCCATGGTGTGCAGTCCGGCGAAAGCGTCCTCGGCATAAAAGACCGGACCTGTGTACTCCTTGCGCAGGTCTTCTTCGACGTATTTCCGGGTGAGCGCAGCTCCGCCGCAGATGACGGGCACGGTGAGTCCGAGCCGCTCCAAGTCTTGAAGAACGTATTTCATTTCGAGCGTGGACTTGACGAGCAGACCGCTCAGCCCGATAGCGTCGGCTCCAATCTCCTGCGTGGCGGCGATGATGGCGTCAGAGGGTTGCTTGATGCCGAGGTTGACGACGCGATAGCCGTTATTCGAGAGGATGATGTCCACAAGATTCTTGCCGATGTCGTGCACGTCGCCCTTAACCGTGGCCAGCACCATGGTCCCTTTGCCGCCACCCTCGGATTTTTCCATCTTCGGTTCAAGGTATGCAACCGCGGCTTTCATCACCGCGGCCGAATCGAGCACCGAGGGCAACTGCATCTTGCGCGCGCCGAAGAGATCGCCGACAGTTTTCATGCCGTCGAGCAAAACCGTGTTAATCAATTCGAGCGGCGAGTGAGCTACGAGCGCGGCTTCCAGAGTTTCATTGAGCGTTTGTTTTAGCTCGCCCAATCCAATCGTCCGTTCGCCGCGAATAATCATCTGCTTGAGTTTTTCGTCGGTAGTGAGATTTTCGATTGGGACTTCATCGACCTGTACGGAACCTTTGCCGAGGCTCGCGAAGTGAGCCATGTAGGCCTGAAGCGGGTCGGCGCTCGTGCCGTTCCTTCCCCAATCCTGGAAGATGAGCTTGCGAGCCAGTTCAACCTCAACTTCAGGAATCTTGTATAACGGATAGATTTTGGAATAGTTAACGATGGCCGCATCGAGCCCGCGGTCCACGGCTTCCTTGAGGAAAACCGAATTGAGTACTCGGCGTGCGTAGGCATTCAGGCCAAAGGAAATATTCGAGACGCCAAGGACCGTTCGCGAACGCGGCAGCTCAACCTTGATGCGCCGCACCGCTTCAAGGGTCTCGATGGCCGCCGAGCGATAGTCTTCCTGGCCGGTGGAAATCGGCAGGGTAAGCGCGTCAAAGATCAGGTCCTCGGAGCGCATGCCGTACTTGTTGACAGCGAGATCGTGGATGCGGTGGGCGATGGCCACTTTGCGGTCTGCGGTCAGCGCCATGCCCTGCTCGTCGATGGTGAGCGCGATAACCGCGGCCCCGTAGCGGCGCGCCATGGGCAGCACGAGACTGGTGCGCTTCTCGCCGTCTTCAAGGTTGATGGAGTTGATGACGGGCTTGCCCGGGATGCGTTTGAGCGCTTCTTCGATGACGCCGGCCTCGGTTGAATCCACCAGAATGGGCGCGGGAACGCGGGTGGCGATTTTTTCAAGCACCGCGTTCATGTAGCCCACTTCGTCTTCGCCAACGATGGCGCAGCAGAGATCGAGCATCTGCGAGCCTTCGCCAGTGAGCCGCTTGGCCAGGGTGAGAATGCCGTCGTAGTCCCCTGCGCGCACCATGTCGCGGAAGGTTTCAAGACGGGTGGTGGTGTTCATCTCCTCGGCAATAATGATGGGCTGCGCGTCGGCTTCGAGCGGCACTGCACTGAAGGCGCTGGCGACCACAGATTGCTGGGCCGCTGTACGCGGGGCCGGCGTTACGCCCTTGACCGCATCGGCCACGGCGCGCAAATGCTCAGGCGTGGTGCCGCAACAGCCGCCAATTACCTGCACGCCGTATTCGACGACAAACCGGCGCAGATAAGCAGCCAGCTCGGCGGGAGTGAGTTTGTAGACCGCGCGGCCACCCTCGTTCTGCGGCAGGCCGGCATTGGGCAGCACGCTGATGGGCAGGGTCGAATTCTGGCAAAGAAAGCGAACCGCGTCGTTCATCTCCGCGGGGCCGGTGGCGCAATTGAGGCCAATCACATCGGGTTGAAGGCTTTCAAGGACGGCAAGAGCCGCGCCGATCTCCGAGCCGAGAAGCATCGCGCCGGTGGCTTCGAGGGTAATTTGAGCCTGAAGCGCAACGTTGCGGCCAGTGGAAGGAATGCGGCCCTCACGTGCGTCACGAATTGCATCCTGACAGGCGGCAAGAGCAATCTTTACCTGCAAAAGATCCTGGCAGGTTTCGACGAGTAGCACGTCCACACCGCCCTCGATGAGGGCCTCTGCCTGCTCACGATAAGCGGAGGCCATGGCGTCGTAGGTGATGTGGCCCAGCGAGGGCAGCTTGGTGGTGGGGCCCATGGAGCCGGCGACGAAGCGTGGCTTGTCAAGTGTGGAGAATTCGTCGGCCACCGAGCGTGCCAGCCGTGCCGCGGCGATATTCAACTCGCGGGTGCGGTTCTGGAGATCGTACTCAGCCAACACAATACTCGACGAACCGAAGCTGTCTGTCTCGATTACGTCGCACCCAGCCTCAAAAAACGAGGCGTGAATGGCACGGATTACGTCGGGCCGCGAGAGAACCAGCAGTTCGTTGCACCCCTCTTTGCCCTGGAAATCCTCCGGCGTGAGGTTGTGCTTCTGCACGTTGGTGCCCATCGCGCCGTCGTAGACCAGCACGCGCCGCTTCAGCTCTGATAAATAATCAACCAAGTTCGCTCCTGTCTTCAGGGCCGCCATAACAAACGGGGAATGCGGCCAACCTTCTAGGATAGCTGGACTTTTTGCGTTGAGGCGATCTCGAAAAGGAATGGGGTGTTATTTTGCCGCCGTCAGCGCGCTCACCGGGACCAGCATATCTTCCTTGCGCATGACCAGGTTCGTGGCGTTCAGCGTGGCCAGCTCAAAGCCGTGGCCATGTGTAATGGCATCAGTGGGGCAGGCTTCGACACAGTAGCCGCAGAAGATGCAGCGATTGTAGTCGATGTTGTAAACCTTGGCGTAGCGCTCCGAGGAGGAGATGCGCACTTCTTCGGTGTTTTCATCGGCCTCGATATAAATGCAGTTCGCCGGGCAGGCTGCGGCGCAGAGGAAACACGCTACACATTTTTCCAAGCCGTTTTCGTCGCGCTGCAGGACGTGGGCTCCGCGGTAGCGCTGCTCAAGCACCGCACCGCGCAGGGGGCCTTTGCCGTCAGGGTAGTTTTCCACCTGCGTGGGCTCGAAGATCTCCCCCAGGGTGATGCTCATGCCCTTGGCAATGGCGGTAATGTTGCCCACTATCGACATGACGTCAGTATACGATGAATGTCGGGAGAGAATCACCATGCGATTGAAGGTCTGGAGCGCAATCCTAGAAGTTACGACCTGTATGGCGTTGATGGCTTGGACACTTACCGGAATGTCGCAGGCTCAGAACCAGCCGGAGCCGGCCATGGGCTCAATGGACGGCATGATGCCGGCTCATGAAATGAGCAAGCCTGCGGTTCCGGCAGGGCCGTTGAAGATTGTGTACGGGGACAAATCGTCTGAATGGACTCCAGCCACGCTGGCCGCATTGCCGCACCAGACCGTCACTGTGATCAACAGCCACACCAAGGCGAGCCTGACATACTCAGGCGTGCCGCTGATCGACCTGCTTAAACAACTCGGAGTGCCCGCAAAGCCAATGGGGCCGCAGTTGAGGCTCTACCTGGTGGCTCAAGGCTCCGACGGGTATGAAGCGGTGTACTCGCTGGCCGAGGTCATTCCCGAGTTGCACAATGTGACCGTGATCGTCGCCGACGCGCTTGAAGGAAAACCGCTGCTAGCGGACAAAGGGCCTCTTCAACTTGTCACAACGGGCGACAAGGCGCTCGCCCGCTGCGTACGAAATTTGGTGGCCATCCGGGTGTTGACGGCGGAGTAAATCCTCGCCCGTTAAGATGCCAGAGGAAGCTGGCGAGGAATTGCTTGTGATTGCTACTTCCCGGGATGGGCCTCCTGCTTTTGCGGAGCAGCTTGGCGCTGTGGCTGCGGAGCAGCTTGGCGCTGTGGCTGCGGCGCAGCTTGGCGCTGAGGTGCGGCTTGGCGCTGCGGTTGCGGTGGAGCCTGACGCTGTGGCTGGGGCGCAGCTTGCCGCTGCGGCTGCGGGGCTGCCTGGCGTTGCGGCGCCGCCTGACGCTGTGGCTGTGGCGCGGCCTGACGTTGCGGTTGCGATGGAGCTTGGCGCATTTGTGGAGCGGCCTGCCGTTGCGGCGCTGCCTGGCGCTGAGGAGCAGCCTGGCGTTGCGGTTGCGGCGCAGCTTGGCGTTGTTGCTCCGCCTGATGTTGCTGTGGTGGAGTTTGCCGTTGCTGCTGCGTTGCAGCTTGGTGCTGCTGCGGTGCTCCCTGACGCTGTTCCTGCGGCGCAGCTTCGCGCTGTTGAGGAGTTGCCTGGCGCTGTTGCTGCTGCGCTACGGCCCGATTGGTTTTCTGTAACGCCGCCGGGGCCTTCACGTTGCTATCTGCCGCAAGCGGCTTGGCAACGACCAGGCTGGCTGGCCGGCCGTGGTTGACACTCGCAAACTGTGTGCGGTTGGTGGCGGCGGCATGCTCATTCTGCACCTGCGCCCTCATAGGTGCGGTGTGCTCCTGATGCATCGCCGCCAGTTCCGCGGGCCGCGCGCGCACCTGGACACCACCCGATCCGCCATTGAAGCTGACACGTGCGCCGCGGCTATTCCCGCTGACCGACCGGCTGTAGACGTTATGCACCACTGAAGTATTGATGTTGTTAACCGAGCGGTTGTAGTTGAAGTGACCTCCGCCCCAATAGCCGCCCTGGTAGCCCAAACCGACGTATCCAAAACCATAGTCAATACCGCCATAGTAGCCGACGTACTGACCCCAGTAGCCGGGGTAAAAGCCATAATGGTTATGCCTGTAGCCCCAGTAGCCTGGGGTCCACAATGCGCCCTCGTACGGGGCCTGCACCCACGCGCCCGGCACCCAATAATAGCCGTCAGAACCCCAGGCCCAATATCCGGGCGTCCAGAGATAGCCATCGTCTGGAGGGGGCGGCTGGTCGTAGTCCGGCAGAGGCGGCGGCGGCTGAGAAGCAGTGTATTCCGGCTGCCCACCGTAACCCGGATCGTACGAATCCTGGTCTGACGCCTGGGAATAGGAGCCGCTTGGAGCGCTTTCTTGGGCGCTCAAAACTTGTGTATTGGAACTTGTCGAGACGGGGGCCAGGTTGGACGCAGCTGGGTCGTTTGCCTGGTCCTGTGTGCCTGCCTGGTTATCTGGCGCGACAGGGACAGGATTCGAATGGCATCCAGCGGCACAGAACGATACCGCCAAAGCTAGCAGAGGCAAACCTCTAAATCCAGGAATACGCATGGTTTCAATCTCCCGTTCGCTTAAACACTATCCGAAGTATAACTTGTGAAACAGTGCACTTTTGACCACCTCGGGAATGCTTCAGTGCCGGGCGCCGGGCGGGACTGACTGTCCGTGGTTGTTGGCCGGCGGGGTGGTGACAGGCTTGCGTGCGAGGCGCGGCTTGAGGGACTGCTGGCAAAGCGCTGAGTCTTGCCCGCGCGCCAATTCGGGCGCGACGCTCGGCGCAGCGCAGAGTCGCTGCTTCATTGCCTCGGCATCCTTGCCCATGAGAATTTGGGTGCGCTCGAGGCCGCTGAAAGGGTCAAGATCGTAGCGGTAGACGATGTCTTCCGGCTTCTTTTCTGTGCCGTAGTCGAAGTGGTTCCATGTGCCGATCAGTTGCCGACCGTTGGGCTCGCTGAGGACTGCGTAGACCTGGGTCAGGTCAACGCCCTGGGAAGGATTGGTGTTCCAGATGGGCACGGCTTGGGAGCCGCGCATCCAGCGGCCGGTCCACATATGGTGCGGCAGATCGTAGTGGAAGGCGGTCAGGAAGGTGGACGCGGCACACTCCCTGCAGTTGTCGTAAAGAGCGCCGAGCTCGCGCGGTTCGCCATCGGCAAGGAGCATCCAGTCAAGTAGGCGCAGGTTAACGCCCTTGAGCAGCGGCGCAACCACGTGGCTGGTAAGCGAGAGGTTCCATATGGTGAATGTGTCTGCCGAGGGCTGCGACTGAGGAGTGGCGCGCAGTGTGGTGACGACAAGAGCCGCATCGTACTCGACGCCTATCTCGCGAATCGCCGTCCATTTTTCCGGGTCGAGGGAGCGCCTGACCCACGCCACTACGCTCTGGTCCTTCGCGGAGTGGAAATCGATCCAACGGAAGCTGTCGGGGGCTTGCTGGGCGGATAAGGGAGCGGATAGCGTGGCCGCGAGCAACACAAAAAGGAGCGAGGGAGAGACGAGCCGCATGAGTTCAGGGTATCGCAGAGAGGCGCTCGGGGTTCACTCGGTTTGCTTTTCCGGGCTTTGGAGTGCGCGGAAAACTCTCCTTACAAGTACACATGTTTGGGATTATTTCTGGTACAACTTTCCAAACGTGAGCGTGTGAAGTTCATCGTTTTCACAGATCAAAATCGAGATGCGGGCCACCCCGACTTATGGTTGGTCAGATGTGGGCAATCGCGAATTCGCTAAAATTGTTCCACGTGGAACATATTCATTCTGTTGAGTTTATATGCCCGTTTACTACTTAATTAACTGCAAAATATTTGGACTGTTTGAAAGGAATTTTGGGGGGCGACAAGGAAGATCCAGTACTGACACGCGTCTTACTCAATTCTGTCGCCAGCCGTCTCCACGGGCGAAGTCCGCCCTCGGAAAATATTCCCCTATCGTGTCGCAGGCAATTTAAGAGCAGTGTGCGAGCGTATACTTGCTGCGACTTGGAAGCCAAAATGGAAATCCCGGTCAAATGGGGAACGATCATGAACCGTGAACGAATCTTGGAAGTAGTTCTGACAATGCTCGGCGCAGTATTGCTGCTCGTTGCTGCTGGCGGCAAGTATTCTTACGGCTTTTACATGGTGCTCCGGCTTGTTATCACGGTTGGCGCAGTTTATTGGGCGTGGAGAATGTACAAAATAGGCCAGCGAGCTTGGACATGGATATTTGCCGCGGTTGCGCTTCTTTTGAACCCGTTCTTGCCGATACGTATGCACCGGGAGGATTGGCAACCGATTGATCTGTGTCTGGGCATTTTCCTAATCGGATGGTCAGGATATTGGTTCTTCCGCAAGAGAATTTGAAGTAACGAGGCTTGCAGAGAAGGTTGCGCAATGAATTCTCGAGCAATGTTGGCAGTAGTGCTTAAGATCGTTGTGGTTCTGGTCGCTCTGGTGGTCGGTCTGAACGTGATCCGATGGACGGGCGAAGCGTTCCGAGCGCACACCGGTCTATTTCTCTTGCTCCTGGCCACGATGGTCCTCGCCACCGGCACGCTGGCTCGCTCCGTCGGCAAACTCCCCTACCGCGGCAATGTCAAAGTGATTTGGCTTGCCTTAATCTGCTACTTGTCCCTCGTGTCATTTGGGGGCTTTGATTTCGTGCGGAATGAATTAGGGAAGAGATATGTTCCTGGCTACTACAGTTATTACGATTGCGAAGATGCCACGCCGGACGACCCATGCCTGTTTTCTGCATACCGCGTCAACGGACATTTATCGGCCACCATCGAAGGGCTCGGGTTGTTGTACATTGTCGCCTGTATCGCCTGCCCATGGGCTGCGTACCGGCTGTGGCGAAACACTCAAACGAATATAGAAACTCATTATAACGACGCACAGAACACGATAAAAGCAGCACGATTGCGTACAGCAGCAGAACAAGGTAACGCCGAGGCGCAAGATAGCTTAGGTTTCTTTTATTGTATAGGTGCTGGTGTACCTCTTGACTATGTTCAAGCGGCAGCGTGGTTTCGCAAAGCGGCTGAACAGGGCAACGCAGAGGCGCAGTACCACCTCGGACTGTCATATTACAAAGGCGAGGGTGTGCCCAAGGATTATGCACAAGCGGTGTTTTGGTGGCGTAAGGCTGCAGAACAGGGAGAGGATACAGCGCGGTACAACCTTAAGTGTTTGTTGCACTACAAAGGTGAAGACGTGGCGGGTGACCAAGGCATTGATTCAACTCCCTTCGATCATTAGCCATAATGGAAAGTTGTGCCCCATTCATCGCGGCCCTATCGCGATGAGTGGGTCGCGTGGCTTGCTGTCCACTCTGACTCGATTTCAACCGCTCCTCGAACGCCGGTCGCGTAGTGGTTGAAACTGCTCCACGGGTAATCGCCGGGAGATGCAACTAATCCGCGCTTCACAGGGTTTCTGTGAATGTAGCGGATCACTTCGGAGCGACCAGCTTCACCACGAACGTTGCGGTCAAAGTAGCGTTCCTGCCAGAACTTCTCGCGCTGGCCTCTCAGTTTACGCGAAGTGATCTGCTTTACGGCTTTGAGAAACTGGGCCACGAGGATCGATGGTGGCTCGTTGATGAGCAAATGGACGTGCTCGGGCATCAGGACGTAGGCGTAGACCCTAGCCTGGTGTCGTGCGCGAGTCAGTTCTAGTACGGCCTCAACTGTGTTCTTGGGGTCCGGCGCATCGAGAAGAGGGAGACGGTGAAAGCAACTGAAAGTAATGAAGTGAAGAGCTTCTGCTTTCTGAAACCGTTTCAGACCGTACGGCATCGTTCTATCATAGCTTGGCCATAAGCTGACCTCAAGCCACCCGCCCGCTCATCGCGATAAAGCTGCGATGAACGGGGCACAGCTTTTTAATTGACAGGGTTAGTTTCAGGGTTGATAAGCGAGCCACCTTTCACTTACTCACAGTCCCAGCTTGGCCCAGAGGGCGTCTATTTTGGCCTTGGTGGCGCGGTCCATTTCGATCATGGCGGGCCAGGGGCGATCGAAGCCCTCGGCCTTCCATTTGCGTGTGGCGTCAATGCCCATCTTGGAGCCGTAGTTGGGCAGGCGCGAGGAGTGATCGAGCGTGTCGACCGGGCCGAGAGTGAATTGGATGTCGCGCTCGGGGTCGATGTTGTTGGCTACGCGCAGGACTACCTCGGCGACATTTTGCACGTCGCAGTCCTCGTCAACCACGATGATGACTTTGGTGAACATGGCCTGGCCGAGCGACCAGATGGCGTTCATCACCTTGCGCGCCTGGCCGGGATAACTCTTGCGAATGGAGACCAGCATCAGGTTGTGAAAGACGGCCTCGACGGGGAGATGAATGTCAACGAGTTCTGGAATCTGCATACGCATGGCGGGCAGGAAGATGCGCTCGACGGCCTTGCCCATCCATGCGTCTTCCATGGGAGGCTTGCCGACGATGGTGGCGGCGTAGATGGGTTCCTTGCGATGGGTGACGCAGGTGAGATGAAAGACCGGGTAGTCGTCAGTGAGCGTGTAGAAGCCGGTGTGATCGCCAAAGGGGCCTTCACTGCGCAGTTCGCCGAGTTCGACGTAGCCTTCAAGGACGATTTCCGCGTGGGCGGGAACCTGGAGATCGACGGTTTCGCATTGGACGATTTCAACAGGCTTGCCGCGCAGGAAGCCGGCGATGAGATACTCCTCGACCTCGGGCGGGGCGGGGACGATGGCGGCAAAGGTGGTGGCCGGATCGGTGCCGATGGCCACGGCTACTTCCAGACGCGAGCCGTTCAGTTTGCCGAGCGCGACCTGCGGAAGGCCGCCGATGGGTCCGTCTGGGATGGCGACCGCGCCTCCAGCTGATTCCGCCATAGCTGCGACGCTGGCGGTGAGCGGGCTGTCGGTCGATTGGAGAGCCGATGCGTCGCGAAGGGCGTTGCGATAGTGCTCGGCGGCAACCTTTTGGCGCTGCCAGTGCATGCCGGTGGTTTGGCCGTCGTAGACCTGCATGCGATACATGCCAACGTTGCGCTTGCCGGTGCGCGGGTCGCGGGTGACGACGCAGGGGAGGGTGATGAAGCGGCCGCCGTCATGCGGCCAGCACTTGAGGATGGGAAAGTAGTTGATGTTGAATTTGTCGAGGCGAATGCGTTCCTTGCAGGGGGCGTCTTTGGGGCTGACGGTTTTGGGGAATGCGCTGGAGAGCGCGCCTAACTGCGGCAACATTTTGAGCTTGTCGAGGAAGCCTTCGGGGGCTTTGAGATTCATCAGGCCGTGGATGCGCTCGGCGATCTCGTCGAGGCGTTCGACGCCGAGAGCGAGAGCCATGCGCCGCTCGCTGCCAAATTGATTGATGAAGACCTTGTGGCCGGGATGACCCTTGATGTTCTCGAAGAGCAGGGCGGGACCGCCGCTTTTGGATACACGGTCAGTAATCTCGGTGATTTCCAGTTCCGGGGAAACTTCTTCGCTGATGCGCTTCAGTTCGCCGTGCTTTTCGAGGGTTTTGATCCAATCGCGCAGATCGTCGTAGGCCATGAATCCACTCCTGCCGTGCTCAATTCATTAGCTTAACTTGTCGCAGGGGATTGAGGGCATTGTTTATGACGAGTGTTGTGACCGCGCAGTTCGGTAATCGGTCCCGACAGGCGCGGGCGAGGACGCCCGCACTACAGCCGGCCGGGAGGCCGGCACTACATCCAAGGGCCAGCTACATTCCAAATGCTGGCACTACCTTCCCGTCGCTACCTAATTATGCGGTCACGGTGCTGGCTGACTGCGCTGGCAAGGCAGCCTCGACCGCTGCCAAGGGAAATCCCAGGCGCTTCCACTCATCGTAGCCACCGCGCAAGGGACGCACGCGCTCGATGCCCAGCTTGTGGAGGGTCATGGCGGTTTTGGCGGCGGCAGCCTCGTTGGGACAACTGCAGAAGAGCACTACGTCGCGGTCGCGGGGAATCTCAAGGTGACGCGCGGCGAGCGTATCGGGCGAAAAAAGAAGCGCGCCGGCCAATGTGAAGGGGTCTGACAAAAGCTCGCGCGGATGGCGCAAGTCCACGATATAGACTGGCTCACCGGCATCGATTTGCTTTTTCAACTCCTCAGGCTCCAGGCGCGCGGCCACCAGCTTCTTGATAATCATGCGCCGACGGACAATGCGCACCACAAGAAAGGCGATGATGCCGAGAATCAGCAATGCCCCGGAGAAGCGGCCTGCGAGGTCGAGTAGATTCTGGTTGCGGAGGAGCAGATCGCCAAAGAAACGACCCGCGGTCAACAGCGCACCGACCCACAATGTGACGCCAATGACATCGAAAAACAGGAAGCTGCCAAAACTCATTCCGTTTTGACCGGCGACCGGCGCAGCCAGCAAGGACAGGCCGGGTACGAACTTGGCAAACAAGAGAGTCACGCCGCGACGGCGGCCGAACGCGGCCTGGGTGCGGCGAACGCAGGCAGTTGGTTCCAGCGATAATTTGCACAGAAAACGCATCACATAGTGGCCGTAGCGGCGGCCAACGAGGAACCATGAGCTGTCTGCCATGAGCGAGCCGACCAAGGCAGCCATCAGAGCCAGCGGGAAGCTGATTTCGTTTTCAGCGGAGAGCGCGCCCGCGGCAAGCAATACGGGCGTGGCCGGCAACGGAATCCCAAGCTGTTCCACCAGAACCCAGGCGAAGAGCAACAAGTAGCCGTACGTGAGCAAAATGTGTTCCGGCAATGCCATAGGAGAGGGCCCAATCTTCGCTTGCGGTGGAATCAGGCCGGCCCGCTTTTGGCTGCGAGACGGACGCAGACGCTTACAGTGGGGGGTCTCACTTAATCAGATGATTTTCAAGACTGATTGGCTTCACGCAAATTGCTTCTGTGCGATCGCAGAAAAGGCTGCCCGGAGGCAGCCTCTTCATCTCATTTCGTCAGCTCGAATGGACGCGGCGCTATGGCAGGTTTTGCTGAGGTAGGACGCGCGGAAAGACTGCTGCATCCTGCGGGCCTTTGGAGGCAAACCAGTTGCGGTTCCAAAGATTCTGGTAGAACTCGCCGGTCAGTTCAGCGGCGCGAGGACCGAATGTGGGACGGCCGCCTTCGAGGAAGAAAACCGTGACCAGGCTGCCTTGAGGCGAATCGGACCACGCGGCAAACCAACCGTAGCGCGTGCCACTGTCCGAACAGGTTCCTGTCTTGCCAAAGACAGGAAGCTCATGGAAGTTGGCGCGCAGGCGGCGGGCGGTTCCATACTCGACCGCGCCGGCCATGCCGTCTTCTATGTCTGGAACGAACTTAGCAATATCGAGCGTCCGCTTTACCTTTGGTTGCAGGGCCGCAGCCTCTTCCGGCGTCGTGGGGTGCTGGAGATAGTAAAGGGTTCCGCCATTGGCGAGGGCGGCCACGTAGGCACCCAGCTGCAGCGGAGTGAGCGAAACACCCTGGCCAAAGCTGCACATGCGGCCGACGCCCCCCTGAGAGGCCGGCAGTTCCTGATCGGGATAGACACCTAACTGTTCGCCTGCGATGTTGTACCCGGCCAATTCGCCGAGACCGAATTGGTTGGCGTAGTGGCGCACACGCTCAAAGCCAAGCTCGCGTCCTAATTCCTCAAAATAGAGGTTGTTGCTCTTGGCCAGCGCCTGGGTCATGTTCATGCGGAAACCGGCCAGTTTGACCGGTGTGTCGGCGGTGACGATTCCTTCAGAAAGCGCGGCCATCGCCACGGTGATCTTGATGGTAGAACAAGGTTCGGCACCCGGCGAGAGAGCTAGCTTTTGGTTAACCATGGCCAGGATGCGCCCATTGGAAGGGTCGATCACCACAGCGGTGCCGTTCATGTCGCCCATGGCATCGATGACAGCTTGACGGACTACCGGATCTTCGCCAGCTGTAATGTCGCCCGCAAATATGTCTCCCTTGGCAAAGGAGCTGGCGGTAAACCGCTCATAGTAATGATGCCGACTGCGAGTGTAGGACACGCGACGCGCTGAGGCGCGGCCTCTTGCGGACGCTCGATGGGAGACGGTGGCATGAGCAGTCGCGGATCTTGCGGCTGCGGTCCCGGCCGCATGGTGCGCGGTGCGACGCGGCTCTGTCAAACGGGGTTCTGTGGTCCTGGAATGGTGCAGCGGGCGCTGCGCGTCCAACGCTGTTGCGACTTGGGCGCCAGCGCCGAAGCCGATGAGAACCAATGCACTTGCCCAAACACGGAAGAAATTCATTCAGCCTTTTTCCTCTCTCCAGTCGGAGTGTCGTGCATCGCGTCCCCGTTGGGCCGCGTATTGCTATTCGTTGAATCTTGAAACGGCTCTTCCCTTACAGCCAGTCCACCCACTTGCACTGAACACTTACCGCGGTGCTTGATACGCCTCTTTCATCGGCATCTCTGCAGACGTCTTACAGTCTTTGACGCGAACGCAGCGAATTCTCATGCAGGCACGCCGTACGGCCGGTTCGATGAGGCCCACGCGCTATTTACGAGCTATTTTTAACTATACAGCCCTCCGTGATTGAATTCCAAGCAAAACAGCACTCTGGTAACAAGCCGAATTGGACGGACTTAACTTCGAGCGCGAGAGCTCCGTTGATTTTGTTTGGCTTATGCACGGGACTCAAGCCAAAATCGTTCAATTTGAAACATTACTTTCGTTCTAAAACTGGAGCCTGCGCAGGAATGCCGGCTTGTCCAAATCCTGTTGCTCCTCTTCTTCGGCTTCTGCAAGGCCGGCCGCCGCTGCCTGCGGGCGATAGTCGTCCATCATCGCCGGGCTGCGCACATCGGCGGCAAAATCTGACCTGTAGTCTCTTGGCAGCAGGGTGTACGCCGGCTCCTCACACAATTCGGCAAACCTGGGCGGCGCCGGCGCGGCTGCCGGTTCCATCTCTTCGTGTTCATAAACCATTGGCGCTTCTACGATTGAAACCGCAACGTCGACAGATGGCAAAGGGTTCTGAGAGGCGGAGACGAAGGACGGCTCCAAAGGCTCATCCACCTTGGCGGGTTCTTCGACCTTGGCAGATTCTTCGACTTCGTCCAGCGTCTTCAACGCGCCATCGTCCTCTTGCTCTTCTTCATCTTGCGAGAGGAAGCGCGGCGTTGCGGGAGCCAACACAGGTTCACGAAGCCAGTTGTCGGGCGCGACCAGAGATATCCTGGCTACCGGCGTCTCATCCACGGGGATCGAGACAACCGGCGCTTCTTCAACCGTCAACATCCGCGCGCGCCGCTCCGGCATCTGATCGCGGAAGCCGGTCGCAATGACAGTAATCTTGACATCTTCACCCATGTTTTCGTCCAACACCGCGCCGAAGATGATGTTGGCGTCGGCATGAGCGGCGGACTGAATCAGCGTAGAAGCTTCGTTGACCTCAGAGAGCTTCAGCGAACTGGAGCCGGTGATGTTGATGAGGATGCCACGCGCACCATCGATGGCTCCCGCCTCAAGCAAAGGCGAGGCCATGGCTGCCTGAGCTGCTTCCATGGCGCGATTTGCACCCGAGCGAACGGAGGTTCCCATGACCGCGTGACCCATGCCGGCCATAGTGGTTTTCACGTCGGCAAAGTCGCGATTGATGATACCCGGGATGGTGATGATGTCGCTGATACCTTGCACGCCTTGGCGCAGCACATCGTCGGCAATGCGGAAACTCTCAAAGAAGCCGGCGTCCTTGGCCACGTCGAGCAGCTTCTCATTGGGAATCACGATCATGGTGTCAACGCACTCGAGCAACTCTTTGAGTCCGTGCTCGGCCTGCTGCTGGCGGCGCTTGCCCTCGAAAGCAAAGGGACGCGTTACGACGGCCACGGTCAGAATGCCAAGTTCGCTAGCCAAAGAGGCGATGACAGGCGCAGCTCCGGTGCCTGTTCCGCCGCCCAACCCGGCGGTGACAAAGACCATGTCAGCGCCTTCGAGAGCCTCGATGATTTTGCCCGAGTCTTCGAGCGCGGCAAGCCGGCCTACATCGGGATTGGCCCCTGCGCCCAGCCCGGAGGTAAGCCGGACGCCAAGCTGCAACTTGACGGGAGCATGAGAGATTTTGAGCGCCTGCACGTCGGTGTTGGCAGTAATGAACTCGACGCCTGCCATACGGGCCTGAATCATGCGATTGACGGCATTGCCGCCGCCGCCGCCCACGCCAATGACTTTGATGCGAGCTCCGCGCACACCCTCTTCGTGATACTGAATGCGCATCTCTCCGGCTTCACTTCTCGACTGTTCCATTTGGGCGTCAGCCTCCTGATTGCTACGTTGAACAAAATCGTTAAAAGCTCGCTGCAAAGATGGAGCGCAGCTTTGTGCGGAATGTGTTGCTCTCTGCCGCGCGGCTCGCGCGGGTGCGGTGGGCATAGAGGATCATGCCGACGACAGCCGAGAAACCGGGATGAACGAGTTCGCCGGGCATCTGAGACAGGCGGACAGGAAGTCCGGTGCGCGCCGGAACGCGCAGCTGGCGTTCGGTAATATCCAACATGCCCGGCAACATTGCCCCGCCGCCGGTGAGCACACAGCCTGCGCCAAGAGCTTCCATTACGCCGCCCTGACGCAGATTCTCTTTTACGAATTGCATCAGTTCGCAGGCACGCGGCTCGAGAATTTCGGCAACCCTGCGCAGGCGCAACATTTGCGGCTGAGGATTGGCAATCTCAATCTCGGCGTCCATCGGCACATCAGTGACCACAGCATTTCCATACGTGCGCTTCAGTTGCTCGGCCTGGGCTATGGGCATTTCCAAGCCTATCGCAAGGTCGTTGGTGAAATGCTGGCCGCCAATCCGGACGGAGCCTGTATGCACCACTGCACCCTCGAAAAAAACCACCAGGTCGCTGGAGTGGCAGCCTATGTCAAGCAGGCATACGCCCAGTTCGCGCTCGTCTGCCGAAAGCGTGGCTTCGGCCCCGGCAACCGATTCAAGCACCGCTTCAGTCACTTCAAGTCCGGCACGATTGGCGCAGGTCACCGTGCTTTGCAGCGCGCTGGCGGAGCAGGTGGCAATATGCAGGTCCACTTCAAGCTTTTTGCCAATCATGCCCACGGGGTCAAAGATACCCGGCTGATCGTCGAGGATGAACTGGCGGCGCAGCAGGTGAAGAATTTCGCGGTCCGGAGGTCTTTCCACGGCTCGCGCACGCGCGACAGCGCTGAGCACATCCTCGTTGTCAATTTCGCGCGGACGGCCACCCATCTCAATTCCGCCATTTGTATTGAGTCCGCGAATGTGCGGCCCACCCACGCCCACCACGCACTCGCTGATGTTGACGCGGGCTGTAAACTCGGCTTGCTTGTTCGCAGCTTCGACCGCCCTGGCTGCGGGCGCGAGGTCGGCGATGAGCCCCTTGCGCATGCCCGCCGACTCCACCATGCCGTGACCACAATAGCGCAGCGCGCCGTCATACAGCTCCGCCGCCAGCACGCGAGTCCATGCACTGCCGATGTCCAGAGCTACGATCAAATTGTCTTGGTTTCTGCTCATCGCGCTCACTGACCCATCGCGGCTGACGCGGCCGAATGACTGGTTGGGGCTGTCTTTTGCCTGTTCTGATTCTGCGCGGCGCGTTTGACATCCGCGCGCTTCTTTTCGTTCGCCTTGGCTTTGACGACTTTGGCTTTTGCTGCCTTGTTCTTGGCGGCTGCAGCCTTCGATTTTGCAGAGCCATTGGCGGCCGGCTTTGCGACAGCCTTGCCCGGCTTCACTTTGGCGGCTGACCGGGAGGGCCTGGACTGAGATTTTTGGTTCTTCGCTTTAGCTACTGATGGGTGTTTTGCGGGAGACTTAACCGCGTCATGCCCGTCATCAGCAGCGTCTAAAGCGGGTGGTTTTTCTTGCGCTCCATTCGCCGCTGACTGCTGGTCGGCCGCGGCTTGCGCCACGTCAGTGCCGGCAGCCATCTCCAACACCACCTGCTGGTCATAGCGCAGATCGACAGCAGCTAGCTTCGGGTACTGCTTACGCCATTCGGCAATGTGCGTTTTGTAGCGCTCGTAACGCTGCAAGAACTCGTCCTGGCCGAAGTGCAGCAGAGTGGTGTCGTCCTGCATGATTACGCGGGCATCTTCGGGATCGGTCAAATCGACCTCGGATATCTGCGTAGAGAGCGTTTGACCGCCGGCATCCAGGTCGGCCAACAGGCGCTGATAGACTGCCATGCGCGCCTTGCGGGAAGACAATGGGTCGTGGGCACCGATTCCCGTGACCACCGGAAACGAGTAGTGGTGCTGGGCCATCATCGCCGCCGGCATGGTGAGAAGAATTCCATTGGCGTCTACCAAGCCGATCTGTTGCCCCTGGCGCGTGAAGGCCACCGGTTGCCGCTCCACTACCGAGACGTGAATCTGGTCAGGAAGCACGCGCATTACCGTGGCGCTTTGGATCCAGGGAATCTCTTCCAGTTGGCGACGCCGCTCGCTCAGGTTAACGAAAAAGATATTGCGCCCGATGTCTTCGCCGAAGACTGGCAGCATCTCAGCGCGGCTGACTTCGGTGAGCCCCGTTGCCTTGATATTGCTTGCACCTTCAATGCGGAAGCGCCCGTCGCTACCGAGCCAGGTTTTGAGAAGGTAAGCTGATGTGCCCAGCGTGCCCACCACGGCCAGAACGGCCAACAGCAACAACACACGGCCAGCAGTGCTCGCAGGACGCCACCAGCGGCTGCGCGGCGAGTCCTTTTTCGACGAGCCTCGCTGCCAATCACCACGCGGGCCGGGGCGCAACGAGTCATCGTCGTCAGAGTCTTCCATTTCCGGGGCCGTGCCAGCCGGAGCGCGTCCCGAAGGAGGCACAACCTGCTGCACGCGCCGGAAGCGGGGCTCCGAGGGCGTTTCGTCTTCCCACACGAGGGAACGTGTTCTGTTGCTACTTAGTGTCGTCACGCCTGAGCAAGGTCGTGAGAGTCGCCAGATTTCACTATAACCTTGGGTGCACTAGCTTTTTCCATAAGGATGCGAAGGGGAACCCGTGTTGTTACGGGTGCGTCGGGCGAACGGGGCGTTGGCTATGGGATAGAAAAACAAGGTCCCGGACCCGTTTTTGTTATTGAACTTTGAGGAAAGGACCACGCTTCGCTGAGCTTCCGGCTTCAGCCTCTTCGCTTTCTCAATACCCAGGTCGTCATGCAGCGATAGTCCTGCACGATGGTTGTCTTCAGCGGGTCCACAAGTACGGCATTCATCTCGTCCGTCAAACCGAGGAGCATCTTCTGGTCCACCAGAAACCACTCCGAACCGTCGGGAATCAGGAATATGTTGCCGCGTAGCCGCTCGAAGTCCATTCCAATCCTCGAGCCTAACCGGCAGAAGAGCATCCCACCCGGCATGAGCACCCGCCACAGCTCCGCCAACATGGCTCGAAAGTGGCGATCGTCGCGGGCAAAGTGCAGCACCGCATTGCAGAGCACCACATCAGCACATCCATCTGGAAAGGGCATCCGCTCGATCAGTCCTACCTGGAAGTTCTCCGCGGGCAAACCGGTCTGAGGCGACGCAGAAAGTTTGCGGACGTGCTCGACCCCTTCGGCATCCTCATCAAGAGCCATGACTTTACACCCGGTGCGCAACAAATGCACGAGGTTACGCCCATACCCGCATCCGGCATCAAGAACACGCATTCCTGGCGCAATGTTTCCGCGCAGGATTTGGTCGAAGACATAGATGTCAATCTGCCCGAACTGGTCTTGGACATCGAACGTCACTTTGCAACCATCCTTGTTGCCAGGAGCGCACCCTAAGGATGCCCTATCTTCCATCAGGCTTCGAGCGCTGCGAGAATCTGCGGGCCCAACTGGCTGACACTGCCTGCGCCGAGGGTGAGGATCAGGTCGCCTTTTTGGGCTTGGGCGGCGACTGCGGCAACCGCAGCGGGGAAATCCGGAGCAAACTGCACTTGCGGCCCTTCAATCTCCGCGGCCAATCGCTCGGCGGTCACGCCTGGGATTGGTTCTTCGCTGGCAGCGTATATGGGCAGTACGATGACCGTGTCCGCATCTCTGAATGCACCCACGAATTGGTCCATGAGATCAAGGGTTCGCGTGTACCGGTGCGGCTGGAAAACGACATGGATCTTGCTGTAGCCACATTCGCGAGCGGCGGCCAGCGTGGCGCGAATCTCAGTGGGGTGATGGCCGTAGTCATCCACGACGGTGATGCCGCGTGCTGTGCCGCGCAACTGGAAGCGACGGTCCACGCCGCGAAAGTGGCTCAGCCCTTCGGCGATTTTCTCAGCATTAATCCCAAGCTGATGCGCGATGGCCACCGCGGCCGTGGCGTTAAGTACATTATGGTGTCCGGGCACATGGAGTTCGAAGGGTCCAAGCTTTTCGAGAGCGGTTACCACCTGGAAACGCGCGAAGCTTCCCTGCCCCGCCGCAAGGCTGTCTTTCTTTGCATCGACAAACTCAAGCCGGTAATCGGCCTCGGGTACGACGCCATAGGTCAAGACGCGGCGTTGCGCGCGAGGCAAAATGGCCGCCAGGAGCGCATTGTCAATGCACGCGGTCACTGCGCCGTAAAAAGGCAGCTTGTCAATGAACGTCAGGAAAGCGTTCTCGACATCGGCCATGTCGCGGTAGCAGTCCATGTGCTCGCGGTCGAGATTGGTGACCACCGCGAGGATGGGCGAAAGCTTGAGAAAGGAGCGGTCGCTCTCATCGGCTTCGGCAACAAGGTATTGCGAGCTGCCGAGTTTGGCGTTGGAGCCGAGCGCATCCACGCGGCCTCCAACAACGACCGTCGGATCCAGTCCGCCGGCGGCAAGCACTGAAGCCACCATGGAAGTCGTCGTGGTTTTGCCGTGCATGCCGGCGATGGCGATGCCGTACTTGAGACGCATCAACTCGGCCAGCATCTCGGCGCGCTGAATGACGGGAATCTTGTGGGCGCGCGCCTCCAGCACTTCTGGGTTGTTGGCGGAGACGGCGGAACTGGTGACTACAACTGTGGCTCCGGCGATGTTGGCGGCGTTATGGCCCTCGTAGATCGTGGCGCCCAGTTTGGCGAGGCGGTCAGTCACCGGCCCACGGCGCAAGTCAGAGCCAGAAACTTTCATATCGAGATTGAGCAGGATCTCCGCGATGCCGCTCATGCCGATGCCGCCGATGCCGATGAAGTGTGCGTGCTGGGAGGTAGTAAACATAGGGGTTGAACTTTCAGGTTAACACCTGGGGAGGAATCAGACCGGACGAGGAATTGGCGACGTCACATCCGGCGCGCCGGTTAACCGTCTACAAGGAAGATTTGATCGCCAAAAGAATGGTAAAGGGTGCGAAAAGTCATTTAATCGGAAAGTTCGTCCGCTTTGACCATGAGCTCGGATTTTCCTTCGGTCGTTTCGACGTCCCAAGGTTCAGAGATTGTGATGCGTGCGAAGTTCAACCCACTTGAATCATAAAACTGTTGAAGCACTTTACATCCTACGAAGCCTGTTTGAGGGAACTCAGAATCGGACCAGAGAGGCGCGGCCGTAAAAATTGGAACTTTATCGATGATCTTATGGACCACGCCGTCAGAGTCACGGAACTGCGACTCGACAATTCCGGGCTGAGGTTCCTTGTCCACGAAACGCACGATTCGGACGCGAAGATCGGGCATGCATAGATGATATTGCTTTGCGCCCATTTAGAGAATACCGAGTATGTGACCGCCTATCTAAAACTGCACCGCTGCCGACGAAGACCTCATGAAAATTCGAGTCATCAACCCGAGTTATCTAAGAAGTTGCGGAAGTTTATTTTTCATTCGATGCGCAACCTTTCTCCGCATTCTCTGTTGAACATGACATAACCGGCGTAACCGAGAGGCAGCAAGAGCCAAGCCTCAATCGGGAACAAGCTGGGCCGGAGTCAAGGATCGATACCGGCAGGGACGGAGGAGTTATGGTCAGCATGAGAAATTGGACGCTTGGAGCAGTTATAGTGGCCGCCGGATTAGGCGCGGGAGCAACAACAGCCCAGGCGGCCGAGTTTGGAGTTTATGTGCGCGGGCCGGTGGCCCCAGTGGCTTATGTCGCGCCCTGTCCCGGACCGGGTTACTTCTGGGTTGGCGGCTATCGGGCCCATGGCTATTGGTATCCGGGGCGTTGGGAGTTCCGGGGTGTGCGGGGTCCGGTTGTGCGGTTCGGCGGCGGGTACTATGGCCGGTACCGTAGGTAAGCTTGTTTTGCTGACGGATCGAGCGCGGCCTCTCCTGACTGGAGGGGCCGCGCTGTGTTGATGGGCGTTCTCAAGGTTATTGCGGTAAAGGCTGCGTGGTACCCCACTTTAGCCGCAAGAACAGTGACGCGGCGAGGGCGGGGCACACGGTGATTCGCGCTTCATCGACTGTTTTAGAATCTGCCTCGGACCTATTGGGGAAGCGTGTATTCGAGGTCGTACGAGTGCTGCCCCTTGTCAATGAGAATGGTGAACGTGCCTTCTATGCCTTTCAATTCGCCAGTCCCTGAGCCGGGCACGATGTTCACGGACATCTTGAGCCCGTGCTGATCCATTGTGGCCAGGTGTTGCAGCGCGAAACTTCCGTGCTTCCCCTCGAGCGTTCCAGTGACGACTTCGATGGCAACATACCCGGCCAGCCCCTGTTTCGGATCGCCACCCGAAAACATCTCGCCCTTGCTGGTAGCTTCCAAATCGCCGTGGATCTGCTTGTCGATGGAGAATCGGCCAAGCCCCGCAGCCGGCGGCGGCGTGAGCGGTTGAACGTTTACAGTGAACGTACCGTGTGCGTGATAGGTCACAGGGGTCTCCTTTTGCTGGGCAGGGACCAGCGGCGAAAGCAGCGCGACGGCAATAGCGGCAGTGATCAATCGGAGCATACAGCAGGATTTTACAACGGCTTCACTAGAGAGGCGGCGGAATTTCTAGCTGGCAACCAGTGTCGGGCGCTGACGGCGAGTGAGCAATGGCAATACCTGCGCATGGGCCGCATCCACGGTGAGGCCGTACTTCGAACGCAGGTCGTCCACCTTACCGTGCTCGATGAAATGGTCGGGCCAACCGATGCGGACGACGGGGACCGCGCTGCCCAGTTCAGCAAGCGCCTCAATGACAGCAGAGCCAAAGCCGCCCATTTTCACGTGGTCTTCGAAGGTGACAAAGGCTGCCACGCGGCCGGCGTATTCGGCGAGCATATCGCGGTCCAGCGGCTTGACGAAGCGCGGATTGATAACCGCGGCGGAGTAACCATCGTGCTCAAGACGGCGAGCTAGCTCCTGAGCCAAGGGCATCATGGTCCCAAGGCCGAGGATGGCCACGTCGGAGCCGTCCCTGAGCACTTCGGCCTTGCCGATGGGAATCACCTCCGGCTCCGGCTTGCGGGCCGCGCCGGGGCCAACACCACGCGGATAACGGATGGCGCTCGGGCCGGGAAGCTGGAGTGCGGTCTTCATCATGTCAGCCAGCTCGTCTTCGTCTTTGGGCGCCATTAATACCATGCCTGGAACGCCGCGCAGGTAGGCGATGTCGAAGAGGCCGTGATGCGTGGGACCGTCGTCGCCGGAAAGACCCGCGCGGTCCATGCAGAAAAGCACGGGAAGATTTTGCAGGGCCACATCGTGCACGATGCAGTCAAAGGCGCGCTGAAGAAATGTGGAATAGATGGCGCAGACTGGCCTGTAGCCGTGTGTGGCCATTCCGGCAGCGAAGACCACGGCATGTTCCTCAGCGATGCCGACGTCGAAGTAACGCTTGGGGTGATGCGGGCGGAAGAGATCGAGTCCGGTACCGCTGGGCATGGCTGCCGTGATCGCCACAATGCGATCATCCTTGTCGGCAAGCTGCGCAAGCGTTGTGGCGAATGTCTCCGCGTAGGTGAGTTGGCCGGCGGGCTTGGTCTCGCCCGTCTCCGGATCATAGGGACCAAGACCGTGAAATTTCTTTTGCCCGTCGAGCGCCGGCTGATAACCGCGGCCCTTCTGCGTCAGTACGTGCAGCAGCACGGGATGGTTTTCCGCCTTGAGAAACTTGAAGGTCTCGACGAGCAAGGGGATGTTATGGCCGTCGATGGGGCCGTAGTAGTGCAGGCCAAACTCTTCGAATAGAATGGAGGGCCACAACATGCTTTTCGCGGCCTCTTCAGCGCGGCGCGCCATTTCGATGGCTGTCTTGCCGCCGATTTTCTCGATGATACGGTGGGCCTGGTCGTGCAGATTCTTGTAGTGTTCGTTGGTGACAATTCTGTGAAAGTAGCGGGCGATTGCGCCGACATTGCGATCGATGGACCACTCGTTGTCGTTGAGGACCACGATCAGCCGCCTGGTTTGCTCGGCGATGTTGTTCATCGCCTCGAAGGTAATCCCATTGGTGAAGGCGGCATCGCCTGCCACGGCGATTACGTGTTCCTTGCCGCCTGCCAGATCGCGCGCCACGGCCATGCCCAGCGCGGCAGAGAGAGCTGTGCCCGCGTGCCCCGCGCCGTAGCAGTCGTGCTCGCTCTCGGTGCGCAGCATGAAGCCGTTCAGCCCGCCCGGCTGGCGGATTGTATCCATGCGGCCCAGGCGCCCGGTGAGCATTTTATGGATGTAGGCCTGGTGGCTGACGTCAAAGAGCAGCTTGTCTTCGGGAGTATTGAAAACCGTGTGCAAGGCCAGGGTCAGCTCGACCACTCCGAGATTCGGTCCGAGGTGGCCGCCGGTCTTGGAGAGCGTCAGGATCAGGAACTCGCGAATCTCCTCGGCCAGCTCCGCCATTTGCGCGAAGTTCAGGCGCTTTAGATCGGCAGGCGAGTGAATCGATTCCAGCAGTGTCCCCATGTTTCCTTCCCCCGAAAATGGCCGGGCAGACAAGCAAAAAAGCCCCTCACGCCGGGGCCGTCGAAAGCAGCTTTGCCAACCGCTAGTATACCAACGCGGCGGAATCGCCGCTGAAGGGTTAGACGCGGTTTTGGGCGGTTCCGGCAGTGCGTCGGCTACCCCAAATCGGGCGCGGTGTATCGCCTGAGAAGTGGGAGATGGCGAATCTCGACGCGGCATTCGTCGCCCTCACAGCCGCAGCTTCTCGTTGTAGGATGGGCAGATAGACCTTTATTTGTCGCGGGAGGGCCGAAAGATGGCTGGAAGTTGGAGAGACTTTGTTTGTGCGGCTGTGCTGGCGGCGGTAGGGTTTGGTCTCGTTCCGCGGTTGGCACAGGGGCAGTTGGCGTTTCCAGATGCGAATGCGCAGGCCGCGCCCAATCCGCTGACCGATGTGACGATGAACCCCGGCAAGATACTGCTCTTCGATTTGGAGGCGCGCTTTGCCAAGGACGTGCTGGCGCGCGGCGGAGCGGCCTTTGCCGAGTGGTTTGCCGAGGACGGCGTGGCGCTGGGCAACGGAGCCGCTCCATTGATTGGCCGAGTGGCGATTCAAAAATCCGCTAACTGGGATCCGAAGGTCTATCAACTGACGTGGACACCAACCGACGCGAAGATGGGGCCATCGGGAGATATGGGCTACACATGGGGCCACTTCGAGGGGCACAGTAAGGATGTGAACGGAAATCCCGTGACCACGACAGGACGGTATATTACTGTTTGGCGAAAGCTGGCAGACGGAAACTGGAAGGTGGCGTTGGATGCGGGCGCGAATGAGCCGGTCGCCGCAGGAGATTGCTGCAAGCTGCCGCCGGGCGAGCGCTAACCAGCTGCGGCGGGGCCAACCGCCCGTCGGGCCACGCGGTTTGGGTTTCTATTTTTCCCAGGTTTGAGAATCCAGGCCTGGGGCACCCGCAGCCGGTAATTCGCATCGGGATGGATATACTTCCAAGTAACCGGAACACAAGAGGAATTTCCGGACGAATCGCTTTGATTCCATCGAGGAGGTGTGGAGCTTGAACCGTGCTCTGAAAGGCTCCCGTGCTTCGACAACGGCTCAGTGGAAGGCGGCTTGCAACCCAACTCTGCAGATGCTTGCTGCGCGAGTGCTGTTCGCTCTCCTAACCGCATCGATTCTTTACCGGTCTGCATGGAGCCAGTCGCAGACTTCCACAGCCTGCGTAGACAGAGCCGCACTGCCGCCGCTGGCGACCTTCGGCGGTCCTGCCACGGCCGCGCCTGGCCACACTGAACTGGGCCTTGCCGTTGGTTACTTCGCCGAGGCGCTCAACGGCTCGTGCACCATCACCGATGTCGCTGGCGCCTCAGATTGGTTCATGCGTTGGCGGCGTGGCATGACGCGCCGCACCGATCTCGGATTTGATCTCCTCATCGCTGATCACGCGAATGGTAATCAGGAAGCCACCGGCAAGATCGCCATGAGGTATCAAGCTACGCGAGGACTTCGCCTGGAAGGCGGCATAGGCGCGGCCGACGGGGGAGATGGCCGCGCCGTGAATGGCGACCTGGCCGCGGTGATTGGCACGCATGGGCACCCAGAAAATACGTGGAACTATTACACCTCCATTCGTCTCGCGGGCAGCCACGGCTGCATCCGTCTTTTTTGCCTGCCCACTGAAAGCGCACCTGGAAGCCGCCCGCCTGGCGCGCTTATGCCACTGGGCGTCATCGGCGCAACTGCGCGTGTTTCAGATAACACGCGCTTCGTGATGGAAGCAGGACTGGGTGGGATCTTTTCACGGGAACAGCCGACCTCAGATCCGTACTATCACTTCTCCTTCGGGCTGCAATTCAATGTCGGCAAGGACCGCAAGCGATAGACGGGCGTAGAGAGCAAGGGCGCGGATGCGAGTGACCCGGTGGTAGCGGGGGATTGCTGCAGGCTGCCGCCGGGGGAGCGGTAACGGGACGCTAAGTGCACGCGGACTGGTGCCATGCAAATATTTCTGTTGAGAAGTGATGTAACCAGTGTATTCTGGCGTCAATTTCCAGCAGGAGAAAAATCTTCCATGGGATTCGCAAGCCGTTCTCTGTTGTTGCTGTTTGCGCTGTATGGACTTGTCTTCGCTATCGGGGACGCCTATCTACTCCATGGGCAGGCGCCGATCTGGTGGGGCATCGCCTTCGTGGTCGTTCTGATCGGCGTGCAATATCTCCTGGCGCCATGGCTGATTGAGTTTTGCTTCTCGATCGACTGGGACGAGGACGCCGTGCCGGAGGCGCAGCGCGCCTTTGTCGAGCGTATGTGCAAAGAGCATAATCTGCCTCCGCTCAGAATCGGCATCATCGAGAGTGGCACTCCCAACGCCTTCGCCTTTGGCCGGTTGCGGAGCGATGCGCGCATTGTGGTGACCCGCGGCCTGCTCGACGTTTTGACCGAGGACGAGGCAAACGCAGTGCTGGCTCACGAGATTGGTCACGTGGCCCACTACGACTTTGCCGTAATGGCGCTAGCGGCTTTGGCTCCGCTGCTGCTCTACCAGCTTTACGCCTGGAGCAACCGGGTAAGTCATCTTCGTCCGTTGGCGTATTCAGCTTATCTTGCCTATTGGGTTGGACGGTTTATGGTACTGATGCTCAACCGTACCCGCGAATATGGCGCCGATCATTTTTCCGCACAGGTGACACGTGCGCCGGGCAACCTCGCCTCGGCGTTGGTGAAGATAGGCTACGGTATGGTGCACGAAACCAGCGAGGCACGGCGTATAGCCAAGTCCGACGCCAAGACCTCTCGCAAGTCTCTGCAACTGGGCAGCACTCTTGCGCTGATGGGCATTGCCAGTGCCAGCCATGGAGAGGCGCTCGCGCTGGGCGCGAGCAGCCCAGATGATGCGGCCCGCGTGATGCGCTGGGACTTGGTCAATCCGTGGGCCAGGTTCTATGAACTCGGCTCCACGCATCCACTAACGGCCATGCGCCTGCGCTCGCTCAACCGCGAAGCCAAAACCTATGGTCAGAATGTCACCTATTCGCTCCCGCTTGACGAGCGCGTTCGCTGGACCGGCTTCCCGCTGGAGTTTCTCTTCTGGGTTGCACCGCTCGTCTGCGGATTCCTTCTCTTCACCTGGGGATGGCTCGGCAGAGATTTGCGTAACAGGGGCTTCGTCTTGCCGGAACATTCCATTGCATGGCTATTAATTGCACTCGGCATTACATGGGGTGCGCGCATCGCATTCCGCTACCGTGGCAACTTTCAGCGCAAGCATGTAAACGAGTTGTTAGAAGATCTGAACGTCTCCCAGATGCGGCCGCTGGCCGTCGAAGTTGAAGGCGAGGTCGTGGGCCACGGCATACCCGGCGCCTTCTGGAGTCCGGACCTTGTGTTGCGCGACGAGACCGGCCTGATCTTTTTGCTTTACCGCTCCTCGGTTCCCTTTGGCCGCCTGCTCTTCGCGTTGCGCAGTGCGGACCGGCTGGTAGGCGAGCGAGTGACCGTCAAGGGCTGGTACCGCCGCGGACTAAAGCCGTATATCGAGATGTCGCGAGTCGAAGCGCGCGTTTCCAAGGCGAGCGGAGAGAACGACACCCTGTCACTGTTCGGCAAAGAGGGCATTAGCGCACCGCTGGAGTATGAGCAAATAGTCGAGCGGTCCTATTCTCGCTGGATTCAACTGGCGGCCTCGGCTGCCTGCGCGGCCGCGGGCATCCTTTGGCTGTTGGGAACTCTGGCGTTTTAGCGGCCAATTAGCCAAGGAAACGTGCGTCAATACGCCTTCAAATCCACGATGGCTTTGAGGATGGTTTCGGGCTGGGGCAGAATGGCGTCTTCCAGGATCGGCTGATAGGCCACGAAGGTGTCAAGTGCGCCGACGCGGCGAACCGGGGCATCGAGATAGTCAAACAATTCATCTCCGATGCGGGCGGCGATCTCCGCGCCGTAACCCCAACTGAGCATGTCTTCGTGGGCTACGATTACGCGGCTGGTCTTTTTCACCGACTCCGCGATAGCCTCCCAGTCATACGGATTCAGAGTGCGCAGGTCGATGATTTCCGTATCGATATTGTGTTCGCGCTTTGCGCGCTCGGCGGCCTGCAAGGAGCGCGGCACAAGAGCGCCATAAGTGACGAGCGTGAGGTCAGTGCCGGGACGAACGATTCTCGCTTTGCCGAAGGGGATGGCAAAATCGGGCCCCGGATAGGGCGCGCGGTCGTGAGTTTCGCGATAGAGGCGCTTGTGTTCGAGAAACAGCACTGGGTCGTCGCAGCGAATGGCGGTGCGCAGCAACCCGTTGGCGTCGAGCGCGTTTGAGGGCATGACGACGCGGAGGCCGGGGATGTGCGTGAAGAGGCTCTCGCCCGATTGCGAGTGGTAAATGGCGCCGCCGGTCAGGTAGCCGCCGATGGGCACTCGAATCACCACTGGGCAGGCCCACTGGCCGTTGGAGCGCCAGCGCATCAGGGCCAGTTCGTTGTGGATCTGGTGAAATGCAGGCCAGATGTAATCGAAAAACTGAATTTCAACGACGGGCTTCATGCCACGCACCGCGTAGCCGATGGCGCGGCCAACGATGTTTGCCTCGGCCAGCGGCGAATTGAAAACCCGGTCGGAGCCGAACTCGGATTGCAGGCCGGCAGTGAGCTTGAAGACGCCACCCTTGCCTTTGACCTCGGCCAGCGCAGCTTCGCGGCTGGCATCGGCTACGTCCTGACCGAAGACGACGATGCGGGGATCGCGCCGCATTTCATCGTGAAGGCAGGCGTTGATGAGGTCCGCCATTGTCCGCGAGGGCTTCGCGTCCAGCGAGGACTTCGCGTCCGGCGAGGACTTCGCGTCCAGCGATTCTTTCTCCCGGCCAGTTGAAACTGTCGCGGTGGCAAAAACGGAACTAGTGGGGTCCAGATCCTCGGAATAGACGTGGCGTGTAATTCCCTCAACCACGGGAAGCGGCGCTTGAAGGGCGTGCTCAGCGGCTTCCGCTATTTCCTGGTCCAGCGACTGCTCCAGCGCGTTGATTTCTTCGGCGGTCAGAATGCCTTCGCGGAGCAAACGCATCTGCATTTTGGCCAACGGGTCGCGCAATGCGTCGGCCTCGCGCTCAGCCTGGGTGCGGTAGAGGCGATCATCGTCAGAGAGCGAATGTGAGTAGGCGCGCACGCAGTGTCCGTGGACAAACGCAGGCCCGCGGCCGGAGCGGCAGTGGGCCACAGCGGCCTGAAAGGCATGGAAGCTGGCCTCAGCATCGGTGCCGTCCACCTCGGCAAAGTGGAAGTTTGGAAAGTTGGCCACGAGGCGAGAGATGTTGCCGCCGGGGGTACTCACTTCGACCGGTGTGCTGATGGCGTAGCCGTTGTCTTGCACGCAGAAAATTACGGGCAGCCTCTTGTTTGAGGCTGTGTTCATCGCCTCCCAAAACTCCCCTTGCGAGGTTGAACCCTCACCCACCGAGGCATAGGCAACCTCATCGCCGTGGAAGGTCACTTCACGGAAGGCGCGATAGTCTCCTTGCCACCCCAGCGACGAAGACCTGTCGCCGGGGACCCCGGAGGCCTCTGGTTTCGCTGCGGCTTCGGGATGCTGGCTGAAGTAGCGGCCAGCCTCGGCGCAACCGACAGCGTGGAGAACTTGGGTACTGGTGGATGCAGAAACGCTCACAATATTCAGCGCGCGACTGCCATAGTGGGCCGGCATCTGGCGTCCGCCGCTGGACGGGTCTGTAGCCGCACCCACAGCTTGCAGCAGCATATCGGCCGGCGTAAAGCCCAACGCCAGGCACAGCGCGCGATCACGATAGTAAGGGAAGAACCAGTCATAACCAGGACGCATGGCGAGCGCCGCTCCCACTCCCAGCGCTTCATGGCCCGCGCCGGAGATCTGGAAATAGATTTTCTGCTGCCGCTTGAGCAGTATCTCGCGGTCGTCCACGCGACGGGATAGAAGCATCAGCCGGTAGATTTCAACTAATTGCCGAGGACTCAGGCTGCCGGGGCTTGCCGACACGGACTCACGGGCGCTGGAAGCTACCAGTTCCATTTCCTCTACTCCTTACAAAACGGTTTTGACACTTGCGGGGAAATTCAGCTTACATCCATGATTGTAACAAGCTAAACGCCTCAGGCAATCTAATCTAGAGACAGGAGTATCCCCATGCATCCCTTTCTGTTAGCGGCGAGGACGGGCATTTTCGCTGAGGAGCGGTTTCTGGGCAAGGTGGTGGACGAATGGGCTGTGGATGCTCAGGAATTCATCCACACTAAGCTGCCGCACTTGATTGTCATTGCTTTCATCGCCATCATTCTCACCCGGTTGCTGCGTTTGCTGACGGCCCGTATGATTCACGTCGCCGAGCAGCATGCGCCCGAACCGGGCCGTGTTTCGCAGGTGAAGACACTGGCCGGAGTGATTCGCGCTTCAGGCCTGGCAATCATCGGATTCATCGCCGGGTTGCAGATTTTAGACGCCGTGGGGGTTAATCTTGCTCCTTTGCTGGCCTCGGCCGGAGTGGCAGGAGTAGCTATCGGCCTCGCAGCACAGAATATTGTGCGGGATATGCTCAACGGCGTGCTGATCCTCATCGAAGACCAGTTCAGCGTCGGAGACACGGTGCGCCTGGCGGGCATGACTGGAACGGTGGAAGCGATGACTCTGCGCAAGACTACGGTTCGCGACGCCGATGGGACTCTCTACATTATTCCCAATTCGCAGATCACCGCGGTGGCCAACCTTAGCGTGGGCTACTCGGTGGCGACCGTCAACGTGAGCGTCGATTTCTCCGCCAACCCCGACAAGGTAACGGAGCTGCTGAAAAGCATTGCCATGGAGATTCGCAACAGCACCGAATTCAAGAACGTCTTTGTGGATGATCCGCAAATTCTGGGTGTGGATGCAATCAAAGGCTCGGAACTGATCTTCCCAGTGGTTTTCAAAACGCTGGCGACTCAACAATACGCCCCTGTTCGGGAGTTTCGCCGCCGCGTTCGACTGGCGCTCGAAAAGCAAGCACTGCTTCCGGGCGACCCAAACCGCATATTCAGGTTGAATGAGGATCCGGGGACGGTGAACAGAGACGAGGGAGCAGGGACCAGGGACTAGATCTCCACTTTTCGGTTCCCTGTTCGCTTTTTTCTGTTTATTGCGTCTTGTTCACAGGAAGGTCTCCAGCGTGTCTTCGCGAGAATCCGGGACGCCGACGGTGCGAAAGACGACGCGATTGCGGCCTTCGGCCTTGGCGGCATACAAAGCCTCATCGGCAATCGCGAGCAGCGACTCGACAGTTGCGGGCCTATCCAGCGGGTCAAAGACGGTCGCACCCATACTGCAGTTGAGCGTGAATTCGGATTCGCGGGCACAAACTTTCAGGTTGGAGATCGAGTTTTGGAGGCTAACCAATCTCTGCTCGACAGCCTCGAGCGGGACCTGAGTCAGAACCAGCAGAAACTCCTCGCCGCCGTACCGACCGGCCCGATCATAGGGACGGATGGCAGCTCCTACCGCGGCGGCAAACCAGCGCAGCGCCTCATCGCCGGCCAAATGCCCGTAGCGATCGTTAATGCGCTTGAAGTGGTCCAGATCGATCAGTGCTACAACTAAAGTCCTTTTTTCCCGCAGAGCTCGGTCCATCTCCGCCATGAGAGCACGCAAAATCGCCACGCGATTCAGCATTCCTGTAAGGCCGTCGTGTGTCGCCTGGATGCGCAACTGTTCTCGGCTGGCTTCCAGTTCCTTGGTGCGCTCCTGAATCAACATCTCCAAGTGCACGCTTGTTGCACGCAGATGCATGACGTAAAGACGACCGGAGACGGTCAGCAGCGACACACCGAGCAGAAAGCACAACACGTAAAACCAGTTGGTTCTCCACCATGGCGGCAGAACCTTGATGTCAACTTTCACTGGAACAGAGCATCCATTCAGGCCTGGGTTGCACGCTATGGCCATAAATGTGTACGAGCCAGGAGGCAATCTGGGAAAAGTCGCGTTGCCAGAGTGGGTTTCCATCCACTCTGATTGATAGCCCACCATCCGAATCTTCAAGGTTAGTTCGCTGCGATTGCGCATCGTGGGCGAGGAGATACGTAAGATTAGGGGCGAACCTGCCCACGGCATGGTAACTTGCCTCGCTCCGAGATAACTCGTCTCGCCGCGTCGAAAGTCCGTCAGATAAACGGTCAACGGAATTGCGTCGAAGACACGTTCGGGATAGAGAAGGTGACTCACTCCGCCGCTGGTCCCAATCCATAACGAACCGTCGGCGGCCTCCTGCATCACCCCTTCATTGACATCGTTCCAAATCAGTCCATTCTCCTGGGTAATCTGGCGCCAACTATGGCCGTTCCACACCAACAGGCCCATATCAGACCCCAGCCAGACCCATCCGCGATGGTCCACCAGAATGGCCAGGGGAGCGAGAGTCCGCAAGTCGGCTGGAAGTTCCAGTTGCGAGGCCTGCATTTTTTCTTTGTCGACTGTGAGACGCCACGTGCCGGTCTGATCGCCCGTAACCCAGATGGCTCCGTCAGGCGCGCAGGCAACGGCCGCCAGCGTACCGCGCATCCCTGAGAGTCCTTTAATCAGTGGGGCAGTCCAAACGCCGTCCTTGAGGCGAGCAAGCCTGTTGTTGCCCAGAAACCAAAGATCGCCGCCGGGCGACTTACAGCCTCCCACAATGCGGCTGGAATCTCCCATTAACGCATCTACTGCCTTAACCCTGGGCAACGCTGTTGGAGAACCTTTGGCTTTCCACCCCAGCGACGAAGACCTGTCGCTGGGGGCCCCGGCTTCGCGGAGATAGATGCCGTCAAGTGTTTCAAAATAAATGCGCCCGGAGGAATCCTGCAGGGCATTGACCACGTGTGCAGGAACCTTCGACGCAAGTGCGATGCGTCCTGTCTTGGGATTGATGCGCAGGATGGCGCCGGAAGCAGTTCCTGCGACCAGAGAGCCGTCGCGATCGACAAACATGCCCCCCATCTGGCCATAGGCCCACTGACGCCCGTCTGAAAGCGGGCCTGACGAACCGTTGCGCGGATTGATCCATGCGGGGCCGCGGTCTGTTGCCACGAAAACACGATCCTTGCTGAAAAGAGCAATGGCCCAGGTGTTTGCGGACGGAAGATTTTGCTGATCGCCCCAGCCTCCCCAATCCTCATAGCCGGCCCACTCATAGAGACCGTCTCCGCGGCTCCCGAACCACAGGTCACCAGCCGCGTCGAAGGTCATATCCACGATCCGCGGTACGCGTTCCATCCCGTTTGCCTTGCCGATGATCTGCCAGGCGGATCCAGTCCAGCGGCCAATCCCCTCTTTTGCTGGCGCCAATATCCGTCCTTCCGGGTCTTCTATCAGGGGAGCATGGCTGTACCGGCTCACTGATTCGGAACCGGCAATCGTGCGATCAACAAAGTCCGCGGCACCGGGCAGCAAGACCGCCACATGAGTTGCGCCTCCGGCCCAGAGAGTGCCTTTGTGATCCAACAGAACACCCGCCCAACGATCTGCGGCCAACCCTCTGTCCGTTCCCCATTCGGTCACTACGCCGTCGCGCAGTTGGACAGGAGCCCCGGTTTCCGCTCCTTGCAGCGCTGTCCAATCGCCGGCAGCCCCGGCCTCGCGCTCCAGCCATGAACAGAGACCTTTTCCGCATCCTGCCCAGAAGCGAATGCCGCCATTTCGCTCCCGGACGACGGTCAGGCTGCTGACATTGGCCATATCCGGCATGGCGGCCAGCAGTTTGTCAGGAAACAGGGGCAGAAAAGATAGCATCCTGCCTTCGGAATCGTGCTCTAAACGGTAAAGATGTCCTTTTTGAACAATCAGCAGATGGCGCGAGTCTTCGACAACCACGCGTCGCTTGCCTTCTACGTGAATTGGATCTCGCCCGGCAGGGAGAAATCGTTGGCCATCCCAGCGATACAAATTACTATCTGTAGCCACCCAGACAGTGCCGTTCGGATCAGAAACTATGCCCCTGATATCGAGGTCGGTGATTCCCTGCTCTACGCCATACCGCTCAAAGCCTGACCCCAGGAAGCGGTAGACGCCGTTTTCTGTTCCCATCCACAGGAAACCATTGCGATCTCTCTCTAATGAGCTGATTGAGAGGTTATTGAGACCTTCTGCCTGGCGGAAGGCGCGAAAGACATACTGCTGCCCCTGCACGACCGCTGAAAAAGCCAGCAAACAGGCTAGAACCCGAACTAAGCCAAACCGCGCCATGCCTTCCTTTAACGATACAGCCGCTTCTGCGAAGCACTACAGAAGTAATATCGGCAGTTTGTGACGAAAGGTATAACGAGAGCGCATTAGCGCCACCAAATGCATTGCTGGATACGGCGAGGCTAATCCGGGTTTCGGCTTGTTGGATCCGATCCTTTAAACAGTGACACTTAGCGCCTCCTCAAGCGCTTCAGCATCCGTTACTGGCGGAAGGCAGGTGCGTCCGCGACAAATGATCGCCCAGGCGTCTGCACCGGCTGGCCTTGGAACTTGAAGCAGGACCTCCGCCAACGCCTCGGGAATTCCTCCTGGAACCAGTCTCTGCGGATCAATGCGCATCACGGTCCGGTTGACAGCAAAACTGGCAATGGCTCGCGCTTCGAGGTGTTCGGCCTGGGGACCAGAGCCAATTACCACGGCTTGCACAGGATCGAGCAGCAGGCGCTCCAGAGCCAACCCGTAAGAGCCGGCGTAGAGACCCAAATGTTCCACAATTCCAGTAAAAAAGGCCAGAGTCTCCTCGGCGATCGCGCGATATTCGCTGCGGCCGCTCAGAGTTTCAAGGCGCAGCAAAGCCGATGCGGCGGTGGGGTTGCCAGCCGGTGTAGGCGTGTCCTGCAGCGGCTTGCGCCGCGCGGCCAGCGCACCAAGAGGTGTCGCACCGTCAGCCGGCGCTGCAGCGTCAAAAAACGCTCCAGCTTGCTTGTCGTAGAACCGAGCGATCATCGCATCGGCAAGCTTGACGGCCGCATGGTAGTAAGTCATCTCGCCCGTCGAAAACCAGGCATCAACGCAGGCTTGAACAGTGAATGCGTAGTCGTCGAGTGTGGCAGGCGGCGTTTCTGGCGGCTGTGCCTGACTTTGATCCCCATAAGCAATGACGTGGGCCAAACTTCGGGCGCCGTCCCAGGCTTCGCGGAGCAGACGGTCCAGCGTGAGCAGAGCGAACTTGCGCGTCGAATCCCTCCCGAGCACACGCGCTGCCTCCAAGCAAGCTGTCACCGCCATCGCGTTCCAACCCGTGTAGAGCGTGCGATCGATGAATGGTGTGGGCCGTTCCGAGCGCGCCGCGAGGAGCGTGCGCCTCGCCTTGTCCACCACCTGCCGCAGGTCGTCCACACTCCGGCTCGTTTCAGCCGCCAGTTCTTCCAGTGTCTTGTCGATGTGCAGGACGTTCTTGGCCGGGTTGTGGTGCATGTCTCCCAGTTCCCTCAGGTCCCAATAGCGCAGCGCAATCTTCGACTCATCCGCAGAGAACCCCGCTGCCTGCAATGCGTCGCGCGCCTCGGCCAGCGTCCAGGTGAAGTAGTCGCCGTCGTCATCGAGGTTGATATCCGCGTCTTGCGAAGCATAGAAGCCTCCACGTTCGCGGTCGCTCATCGTTCCCTCCAGCCAGTCCACAATCTCCCTGGCGACAACAAGAAAATCCTTGCGTCTCAGACTCTGGTAGCCATGCAGATAATTGCGCAATAGTTCGGTATTGTCGTAAAGCATCTTTTCGAAGTGGGGAACGCGCCAGTGTTCATCCACGCTGTAGCGATGAAATCCGCCTGCCAAATGGTCGTAGACGCCACCCCGCGCCATTTTTTCGAGCGTTAAAGAAAAGGCATCAATAGCTTGCTGGTTGCCACGATTCATGCCCACTTCAAGCAGCAGGTCGAGAGCTGCGGGATGAGGAAACTTGGGCTGTGAGCCGAAGCCGCCGTTGCGCGGATCGAATTGACTAAGAATCGAGCCTGCGATTTTATCCACGAGAGCCAGTGTCGGCTCTCCACCTCGGCTGGAGAAAGACTCGTTGTGTTCGATGGCTGCCATGACGCTCGCGGCCGTTTCCAGAGCTTCGTCGCGCCGCTCCCGCCACACATGAGAGAGGGCTGTGAGCACACGCGCAAATCCGGGACGCCCATAGCGGTCGTCGGGCGGAATATAGGTGCCGCCAAAGTAAGGACGCCCATCGGGAGTCAGAAAAGCAGTCAGCGGCCAGCCGCCTTGTCCGCTGATGGCAGAGACAGCGGCCTGATAGCGCGCGTCGATGTCAGGCCGCTCGTCGCGGTCCACCTTCACGGCTACAAAATGCTCGTTGATAATGGCGGCGATCTCCGGGTTCTCGTAGGACTCCCGGTCCATCACGTGGCACCAGTGGCACCAGACTGCGCCAATGTCGAGCAGAATCGGCTTGTCCTCTGATTGAGCCTTGGCAAAGGCGGCATCGCTCCATGGATGCCACTGCACGGGCTGATGACGCGCCGAGCGCAGATAGGAGCTGGCGGATTGTTCCAGCAGGTTGGTGTGGGTGGGTGCGGATTCAGCGGGCGCGGGAATTACGTCCTTGTGCATGGGGTGAGAATACATCGGTTGCGCCCTGAGCGGCTATATTGGCTATGAAACTTTTATCGGAGACGCACAATGAAACGAATACTCTTCTTGATTTGCTTTTCTCTTACAGCAGCGCCCTGCCTGACAGCGGCGCCGCCTGTGGCGCTTTTTTACATGACCCGGTCTCCGGATTCCATCCGTTCGTTTCTGGCGCACTCCTCGCAGATCGATCTGATTGTGCCCACCTGGTATCAGGTGGACGAGAATGGGCTGGTCACCGGCGCAGCAGACCCGGCCGTACTCAAGCGGGCGCACGACGAAAAGCTGCCCGTAATGCCAATCGTCTCTCTGATGAACAAGAAAGAGTTCCACACGCTGCTCACAAGCGCCGCCGCCCAGGCTCATATGAATGAGGCAATGATTCGCGAGTCTCGGGTCAACGGCTACACCGGCTTCCAGTTCGACTTCGAGGAGATCGACTGGACAGATCGCGATCTGTTGACCGCACTTGTGAAGACTTCTGCCGAATTGATGCACGCGGCCGGTTTCCAGTTAACCATGGCAACCGTGCCCAATGCGCCCGGCTACCCTGGCCAAGGCGGATATTCCAAGTGGATGTTCACCGACTGGCGAGGCGCTTATGACATTGGGGCTCTGGCCAAATATGTAGACCTTATCTGCCTGATGACCTACGATCAGCACTCCAGCGGTACCGCGCCCGGTCCCGTCGCGGGCTGGCAATGGACCGTAGAAAATCTTGACTACGCTCTGAAGACCGTCCCCAAGGAAAAGCTCTCGCTGGGCATTCCCCTCTACGGCTACCACTGGTATACCGGTACGCCCATCAAAGATCCGGCCACCGACAAGATGAGGATGCACCCCACGGCAGACGCCATCACCGCGCTCAACGCCGAGCAACTCGCAGAGGCCTACAAAAGCAATATTCAGTGGGACGAGCAGGACAAAAGCGCATGGTTCTTCTTTTATCGCGACCAGTTGCGCGAATGGGTCTTCTTCACCGATCAGCGCACCTTCAAGGAGCGCTACGACCTGGCGCAGCAGAGTGGGTTGGAAGGCTTCTGCTCCTGGGTTCTGGGCGACGAAGGCCCCGCGATCTGGCAGGTTCTTCCGCAGCGTCACTGACGCGCACGCACCAGAGAAGCATTTTACAAGCGAATGTTGGATTGGGAGCAAAAGAAGGGGCTGAGCCTAAGCCCATCCCCTTCGTTTAAAGGCAAATTAGTTCGGCCTAGAAGTGGTAAGCCACGCCGATCACCGGATTGTAGATGTTGTACCACTTGTTGGTGGTAAGCAATGTGTCGCCGAAGGTCGGCACTTTCGTGACCATGCCGCGGAACTCGGCGCGAATGTCGAAGCTGGGGCTGATCTCGCGAGCGATGCCGGCTCCATAAATGGCGCCGATGTCAGTCTGCTGCTTGACGTCAAGCGATGTAGTTCCAGAGTTGCGGATGGGCAGGAAGATGAATGCGGCCGGACCCGCTTCGACAAAGGGATTGTACTTGCGGAAGTTGAAGCTGCGGACGTATGCAGCTGACATTTCCTGGGTGCGGGTGTTCACCAAGTAGTGGTTGGTGTTGCTGATCACGTAATGAATCGTGTTCTCATAAGTGATTCCGTAGTTGGCCTCGATAGCGCTCGAGGGCGTAAGCATGAAACGATAGCTGACCATGGCGCCAAAGGCGCGGTTCGCGCTCACCTGAACGTCGGTGGCCGAAGCCATGAACGGCTCAACAAGAGCCGAGCCGCTAAGGCTGATATCCTGGCGGCTTTCCTGGGCGCTGCCTGCCGCCACGCATACGATCAGCAGAAATGCAATTAAGGCGATCTTCTTCATTCGGTCCTGATCCTCACGACTGCTCAACCGTCCGGCTGGCAACGAGCTTGTCGATTCCGGTGCTCCGGTTCGAGCCGGGCCCCACTCTCAGCATTGTAACTGGCCGGAGCGGGTCCATGACAGAAGCGA
>JBEKQD010000008.1:0-75587 GCA_049520075.1 Occallatibacter sp.
TTGATGTTGCCCGCAGGCGAAATGTGGTCGGTGGTCACCGAGTCGCCCAGCACGGCCAAAACTCGCGCACCCACAATATCAGTCACCGCGGAGGGCGTCTGGGTAATGCCGTCAAAGTACGGAGCACGGCGGATGTAAGTCGAATCCGGCTCCCACCGGTAAACGTCGCCCGTGGGGAACTTCAGCCCCTGCCAGTTGGCGTCGCCTTTGGAAACCGTTGCGTACTCACGGCGAAAGCCCTCGCTGCTGACTCCGCGCTCGATTGCCTCGGCGACCTCGGCCTGCGTCGGCCAAATGTCCTTCAGGTAAACCGGCTTCCCTGCTTCGTCCACGCCCAGCGCATCCGCTTCGAAGTTGTGCCCGATGCGCCCAGCCAGCGCGTAAGCCACCACCAACGGCGGACTCATCAAATAATTTGCCCGCACATCCACGTTCACGCGGCCTTCAAAATTGCGGTTGCCGCTCAAAACGCTGACGGCCACCAGCCCATGATCTTCAATGCTCTTTGAAACGTCGGCGGGCAGCGGTCCGGAATTACCAATACAAGTGGTGCAGCCATAGCCCACCACGTTGAACCTTAGCTTCTCGAGATATGGCAGCAGGCCCGACTTGGCGTAGTAATCCGTGACCACCCGCGAGCCCGGCGCCAAGGAAGTCTTCACCCACGGCGGAACTGTCAAACCCTTTTCGACGGCCTTTTTCGCCAAGATCCCCGCGGCCACCATCACCGAAGGGTTCGACGTGTTGGTGCAGCTGGTAATGGCCGCAATCACCACCGAGCCGTGATCGAGATACTGGTCCGGATCTACGCCAAAGCGGCCCTTGACCGTATTGGCGACATGGATTGTGTTCGTTCCGGCAACCGCCTCATCCTTGACCGTCTCCCGCTCCCATGTGGCAGCCATGCGCGTACCCAGCGGCTTGGCTGTGGGCGACAGCAGCCCCGGCAGTTGCTCGGCAAAGCTGGCCGCGGCATCCTTCAGCAGCACGCGATCCTGCGGGCGCTTCGGCCCAGCCACGCTCGGCTCGACGGTATTCAGATCCAGTTCGAGTGTTTGCGTGTACTCGGCCTCTGGTGAGCTAGCGGTGTGAAACAGTCCCTGTTCCTTGTAATAAGCCTCCACCAGCGCAATCTGCTCTTCGCTGCGGCCCGTGAGCCGCAGGTAGCGCAGCGTCTCCGCATCCACCGGAAAGATGCCGCACGTCGCCCCGTATTCCGGCGCCATGTTGCTGATTGTCGCTCGGTCGGCGAGCGGCAGCGCAGCCACGCCGGGGCCGAAGAACTCCACAAACTTGCCCACCACCCCCAGCTTGCGCAGCGCCTGGGTGATGGTCAGCACCAGGTCGGTGGCCGTCGTTCCTTCCTTCAATTTGCCGGTCAGCCGGTAACCCACCACCTGCGGCACCAGCATGGAAACCGCCTGCCCCAGCATGGCCGCCTCGGCCTCAATGCCGCCCACACCCCAGCCAAGCACGCCTAACCCGTTAATCATGGTGGTGTGTGAATCGGTCCCCACCAGCGTGTCGGGGTATGCCGTCAACTCGCCGTCAATCTCAGCCGTAAATACCACCCTGGCCAGATACTCCAAATTCACCTGGTGGCAGATGCCCATCCCCGGCGGAACAGCCGAAAAGTTCCTGAAGGCCGTCTGCCCCCACTTCAAAAATGCATACCGTTCGCGGTTACGCTGGAACTCCAGAAGCGTGTTGGCATCGAAGGCGCCCGCCGTGCCGAATTCGTCCACTTGCACCGAGTGGTCGATTACCAGTTCGGCCGGAACCAGCGGGTTGACCCGCTCGGGATCGCCGCCCAGCGTCTTAATGGCGTCGCGCATCGCGCCCAGATCCACCACTGCCGGCACGCCGGTAAAGTCCTGCATCAGCACCCGCGCCGGCATGTAGGCAATCTCCCGGCTGGGCTCGGCCTTGGCGTCCCACTTAGCCAGAAATTCGATGTCCCCCGCGGTCACATTCACGCCATCCTCGCGGCGCAGCAGGTTTTCAAGCAATATCTTCAGGCTGAAGGGCAGCCGGCTCAGGTTGAAGCCGCGCGCGTCCAGCGCCGGCAAGCGATAGATCGTATAAGACTTGTCGCCGGATTTGAGCGTAACCCGGCTTGCAAAACTATTCATCCTGGGAAGCCTTTCTTGTCCGCGCACAGGCGGATGTGCTTTGAAAAATAGGCGTGGCCCGGGTCTCGATTTTGAGACCTGGGAAACTCACAACTCAACGGAAATAGATTACTCAGCGGGAAGGGCGGCGTCCACGGTCGGGCCGGCCGCGGCGGAAGCGCCTGAGCTGGGGAATTTCCTTTGCCGGGTTGGCGGTGCGCCTGCGCATGGTTGCAAGCAAATTTTAACGCGAAGTAAAGCGGAATGGAACGGCAAATTGAGCTAGAATGCGGGGTAACGGTGCTTTCCGGACGTTTTCCGGGATAGACAATCAGCCCGGAGAATTGTCGCCAGATTCTTTTCCACCTCGCACTCGCCAAGCTGAGAAGTGAGGTGTGGGTATCAAGAAATAGATTTGCGCCTTGGTCAACTTTCCATCAGAAACAGTGTCTACAGAGTCAAGGGAACAGCATTGGAATCGCGTCTGATTTCTCGCTCAGGCTGCGTTCCGGGCTGATTCACCCAAATCAGACAACTTGTTGCGGAAAGCAGATTCAGCGGAACAGAGAGGCATCTGACATGAAACTCAGGACGCAAGGCAAGCATTTGCCCATCGCACTCGTCTCGTTAGCAGCAGCCGCGCTGGCTACAGGCTGCGGCAGCAACAACATGGCGGTCACCCCAGTCACGCCGGCCGTAACCGGTCCTGCCTTTGTGGTGGGCACTGATGCCCCCATGGCTAGTGTCGTCTCATTCGTCGTACCTGTAACCGGCGTCTGCGGCATCACTACGAATACTACGACCAACATGTCGGAATGTGTGCCGATGACCACCCTCACGCCCACGGTCGATTTTGCCCGCTTCAACGGCCTTCAAACCCTGCTGGATATGAACTCCATTCAGGTAGGCACATATACCGGGATTCAGATCACGTTGGGCGCGCCAACCATCGGCTACCTAAACGTGCCGGCCAGCGGCCCGCCGACCATCCAGACCATGGCTGGCACCTATTCCACCACTTCCCCTTCCCCATGCACCTCGACAACCTCCTGCACCTACACGGCAACCCTGACCAACCCGCTGGTTGTCACCCAGACGGGACCGCCGGTTGGCCTGCGCGTGGATTTTGATCTGGCCAAGTCCATCGGAGTGACGGGCGGCGCCATCAACGGCACGGTGACTCCGACCTTCAACATCAGCACGGTGGGCGTCAACGATGCCGGCGGATACATCGACTGGATGATTGCAGCCGTGTCCACACTTCCTGCGGGCACCACCGAGCCGCAGTCCTTCATGGTTACGGGGCCACACGGCGAACAATTCACGATCAACACTACCTCATCGACAGAGTGGGAAAACACGGAGGGCCTCGCCAGCCTCACCGCCAGCAGCATCGTTGGCATCTTCGGCAAGCTCGACCCGGTCACCCAGACACTAGACGCGGATGGCATTGCGATTCTCTCGCAGAATGGCTTCTACGCGGACGGCCAAATTACCTACGTCATTCCGCCTGCATCGAACGTGGCGGGTGCGCCGCCCATGGGTTTCGACCTTTATGTGCGCAGCCTGCTGCCAGCTAATACCGCGGTGACGCTGGGCGATATTTCCACCGTAACACTGACTGGCAATGAAAAATTCTTCATCGACAACATGCGCGATAACTTCCTCGCGAAGTTCCTCTTCAACGCAAACCAACTGCTGCCGGGTCAGGATGTGGCGATTGGCGGGGCGACAACCGACGTCACCGGCACAAACGCGATCACCGGCTTGAAACGCGTGGTGCTGCGTCACTGGGGCTTCAATGGCACGGTCGTCGCCGACCTCACCAACCAGCCGCCGGGCACATTCCAGATGCAGATCAATGGCTTTGCCGGCGTGCTTGTGCCGACGCCGGTAACGGTATACCCCGTGGGTCCGACTGCCATGATGTGGCGTTTTGGCTATGGCGGACCAGGGAGCCAGGCCGTAGGCGACAATGTGCGCGTGGTCGGCCTTTTGCTGAAGGATCCCGCCAACGGCAATCTCGTGCTGCTGGCGCATTATGTTGACGGCCCCAGCTTCATGGACCCAAGTTTCCCGATCCCAGCTTCGTGGTAAATGAACGCCGGCCAACAGAACCAGCACCCTCGCCGGAGCCTGAATCAACAGGCTCCGGCATTTTTTGTACTCTCCGGGTGCCCCATCCTTGCGACGTCTTTGTTGTTGTCGCAAGGGTGGGATGGCAAGACCTGACTGCTCTCTCTCTCGGCGCCAAACAGGCTGCTAACTATAATCCGGCTATGCGCCTTTTCATCGGCATACCCCTCGCGGCAGCTGTGATTGACGAGCTAAAGGCAGCGTCGGCGCGGCTTCGCTCCAGCGCGGACGGGCTTCGCTGGACAGCGCCCGAATCCTGGCACATCACCCTGCAATTTCTGGGCAATACCGCCCCGGAGCAGTGCGCATGTGTCGTCGCCAGCTTGCGCGCGCTTCATTCGCCGCCAGTTCCCATTTGCCTTGAGGCTCTGGGCTGCTTCGATCGCGCTGGAATTCTCTTTGCGGGCATTCTGCTGACGCCTGAATTGCTTTTGCTTCAGGAACGCGTCACCACGGCAACCCAGCCTTGCGGCTTCGTCCCCGAATTGCGTACTTACCAACCCCACGTCACGCTGGCGCGTGCCAAAGGCCAAAAGAGCGGCCTCGGTGAACTCAAGACAAAGATTCGCCGGCAGCCGGACTTCACCCGGTTTGTCGCCCGCGAATTCCTTCTCTATGAGAGCTTTCTCTCGTCCGACGGCGCTCGCTACGAAGTCCGCGAACGCTTTGCGCTCGACTGAAGATAAACGCCGTGCAGCCTAATACAGCCAACCGAACGTCCATGCACATTGGTTCGATCTGAAGGGTACGAGCTTTAGCTCGTACATAAATCGTGCAAAATGAACGCGGGCTTTAGCCCCTGAGGGAAAGCTGATTAAGCTGCCCTCTGCCAATTCATTCCGCGCCCAGCCAGTTCCCACCTCCATCTGCTACCCTCAAAAGTTGAATCCTTTCACTCCAAAATCGCCGGCGCCGCAGCGCCCCGAGGGTAATCGTCTTCATGCCTGATTCGCTTGGTCATCCTCCTGCCTCCGATAGTCAAATCCATGAATCATTGGGATTCTTCCATCCATCGAGGCGCCCTTACCGCTTCACCATCCTGCTGTTCATCAGCTTGATAGTGCTGGGGAGCTATTTCGCCTATGACAGCATCGGCGCCCTCGGACCCACACTGATCGAAGCGTTGCATCTGGACCGCAGCACCATCGGGAATCTCTACACGGCATACTCCGTGGCTGCCATCATCGTGGTGTTCTTCGGAGGCATGCTTTACGACAAGCTCGGCCCACGCCGGTCCAGCATGCTGCTTTGCAGCCTTGTCCTCCTGGGCGCAATTATTGTGGCCGCCGCCCACTCCAAGTGGGAGCTCTTCGCCGGACGGCTAATCTTCGGCGCCGGTTCCGAATCCCTGATCGCGGTGCAGAGCGCCATCATCAGCCGCTGGTTCAAGGGCAAGGAGATGGCCCTGGCCTTCGGCATCGCCCTCACCGTCAGCCGGGTCGGCACTCTCTTCAGCTTCAATACCGAGGAACTCATCTCTCGCTACTTCGGCAGCTACCGCATGGCTCTCTGGGCCGCGGCGGGTTTCTGCCTGTTCTCCCTTCTGTGCAACCTTGTCTATATCGCCTTGGACCTGCACGGGGAGAAGGTGCTCGCGCTTCCGAAACCGGACGCGGGCGACAAGATCGTCTTTTCAGATATCAAGAAGTTCTCGTCTTCCTTCTGGTTTGTAGTCCTTCTCTGCGTAACCTTCTACAGCGCCATCTTCCCCTTCACGGCCCTCGCCACTGATATGTTCCACGACAAGTGGGGCATTCCGCTCGTCAGTTCGAGCACCGGCGGCTTCCTGTCCCAGGTCTTCGACAACTTCATTCATATGTTCTCGACGGCGCCGGGCATCACCAGCATCGTGATCTTCGCATCCATGATCTTCGCGCCCTTCGCTGGCGACCTGGTGGACCGCATCGGCAAGCGCGCCACGGTAATGGTGGTCGGCTCCCTCATACTGATTCCCGCCCACCTCATTCTGGGCATCACCCACTGGAATCCCATCTTCAGCATGATCGCGCTCGGCGCCGCTTTTGTTCTGGTGCCCGCGGCGATGTGGCCTTCGGTTCCACTCGTGGTCGAGGAGAAACGCGTGGGCACGGCCTTCGGCCTGATGACGGCAATCCAGAATCTGGGTCTCGCGCTTTTCCCGGCCGTGAATGGCAAGCTCCGCGACGTCACTGGAACCTATACTGCGACCCAGATCATGTTCGCGGGCCTCGGCGTTGTGGGCCTCATCTTTGCCTTCCTATTGCTGCGGTCGGATAAGCGCCATGGCAACACGCTGGAGCAAGGCAGGAAACCGGAGACGCACCTGCCTCGAATCGAAGAGGGCCTGGAACAACACTAGGCAAATTGCATAAATGGGCTTTGTATCGAGGCAAGGCCTTACAGGCTGCGGAAGAAGTCGATTCGGAGGGAGGCGGGGGCTTCAACCCCCGCATAAAGCCAGCAAAATCAACGCGGGCTTTAGCCCTGGAGCGGTTGATTTTTTATACCCACGTACTACTCGAAATTTTGCTTCGCACCAAAGCATTCGCGCCAGCTTACTCCGCGCCCTTTTCACTGACGCCATACGCATCCAGCACATCCCGGAGCGTCACCACGCCTTCCAGCTTATGAATATCCGCTCGGTTGACCACCGGCAAGACATCAATGTGGTAAGTGCTCATGCGCTCCAGCGCCAGATGCAGCGCGTGATCCATGTGAACGTGGGGAACATGCTGCGCGTCGATGATGCTTTTCAGCGGCTGTTCCTTTCTTCCATCCACAAGAGCGCATTGCAGCGTCTCCCTGCTCAGCATACCCAGAAAATAATCCTTCTCCATCACGGGCCAGATGCGTGTCTGCCCCGAACGAGTCTCTTCCGCCGCTTCGTTCGCGCCCATCCCCGCAGGGAGAGTCTGCCAGGGCGTTCGCATCACCTGGGCCACTGTGCGTCCGCCGGTTTGGTGCAGCGTGCCGGCTGTGGGCAGATGAATGCCGTCCTGCTGCGCCAATGCCTCGTAAATCGGCTGCTTCTGAAAGCGCCGCGAGATAAATAAGCTGGTCAGGTTGGCGATCATCAAAGGCACGATCACGGCGTAGTCCCGCGTCATCTCAAAAATCATCAGCACTGAGGTCATGGGAGCACGCACAATCCCGGCAAACAGCGCACCCATGCCCACCAGCGCATAAGCGCCCGGCGAAGCCGTGTATCCCGGCAACAGGTGATGAGCTACCGTCCCGACAGCCCCTCCCAGCATCGCGCCCAGAAACAGCGCCGGCCCGAAAATTCCGCCTGCGTTGCCGGATGCGTAGCTCACCGTAACGCCAATCAGTTTGAGAACAACCAGCAGCACCAGCAGCCTGAGCGCCATTCTTCCGTTCAGCGCATCGCCCACGTACGTGTAACCCACGCCCAGAACTTGCGGCACAAGCCAGCCCATCAGGCCCACCGTCACGCCGCCCACAACTGGATGCCACCACATCGTCTTCCTCGGCATACGCAAAAAATAGTTGCGCATGCCCAGCAGCATCTTGGTGAAGGCCACGGAAAGAAAACCGCCCGCAATGCCCAGCAAGGCGTAAATGCCCAACTCCAGCGGATGGACCAGCTCATACTGCGGTACTTGAAAAAGCGGATTATTGCCCAGCAGCAATCGCAACATCGCCCACGAAGTAGCCGAGGCCAGCACCACAGACCCAAGCACTGGCGCGTTCAGGTCGCCCATCACCTCTTCAAGAGCAAACAGCACCGCCGCCATGGGCGTATTGAAGGCCGCCGCAATCGCCGCCGCAGCTCCCACCGGTATCAGCGCCTTCACTCTGGTCGGACTCAATCCGAGCCAGCGCCCGAGAACTGAACCAATCCCCGCGCCCACCTGCACGCTCGGCCCCTCGCGCCCCAGCGGAATTCCGCTGGCCAGCGTTGTCGCGGTGCAGAAAAATTTGCCCAGAACGGTGCGCAGCGAGATGAATCCATCCCGCGCAAACAGCGCGGCTTTGGTCTGCGGCACGCCGCTGCCTCTGGCGTTGGGAAAATAGCGAAAGAGCAGGAACCCCATGGCCAGCGAGCCAGCCACGGGTATCAGAACTCGCCTCCACGCTGCGCTGCCCACCGGATAGAGCTGCATCCCCAGCCGCTCCGTCAGCACGATAAAGGCCACCACAGCTATCCCTGTCAGTGCACCAATCAGCAACGAAAGAAGAAGAAAAACCTGGTCCTCGCGCTCACGGAGGCGCGCGCTCCAACGCTCTCTGAGAGCCACGCGGCCAATCTCTTTTTGTTGACTCACGCTATCGGCAAACGCCATGAAACTAGTTTACGCGAGCCGGTTTTGCGGAGTACGGAAGCATCCGGCCCATGCGGCCAGGCCGGATGCGTTTGTACGGCGTACCGAGCTAATCGAGATTCAGAGTCCAGATAATCAGCGTCGATGTGTTGTCATCAACCGCCGCAAAGATCGCCTGGTTATTCGTCGTATTCACCGCCAGGCCAAACGAGCCTCCCTGAGCCGGATCGACCGAAATCTCCTTCACAAAGTTCCCCTCTTTGGTAAATTCAACGATCTCGCTCGGCTGATTGGGATCAGGATTGATGCCGTCGTTGTTGGTTACCAGCAAGTGGCCGTTCGGAGCCGCCGCAAGGCCAAGGGCGCCATGCAGATGAACATTGTCCTCGTAGATGACAGAGCCCGTTCCGGCATCCTTCTGGCGATCCGCCGCATTGCTAATCGCAAATACAGCATTGTCTCCCGTTGAGGCTACGTAGAGCTTGTCGCACGCCGCGTCGTAGACCAGTCCCGTAGGCGCAACAAAAAAGGTAACCGGATCAGGACGGCTGACGTAGCCCGAGGCAATCGTCGTGGCGCTCAACAGTTTGAGACCGCTCGAAGTCACCTGGAAGTTCAGCCGGCTGACCGTCCCGTTCAGTGCGTTGGCGACAAATGCAATGGCCGAGTTTCCGCCATCGACGAGCGCCATGTCCCACGGAGCCTGAATCCACGGACTGGTGATTGTCTGTATGAGCGTGCCCTGATTGTTGATCACGAGCAAAGACCCCGGTTCTCCCGCGGTTCCGGTGCTGGGTATCACCGGCGCGTTGCCGACAACCACAAATCCCTTCTGAAGCGTACCCAGGGCAGTCGATAGCCCCAGCGGCGCAGTTCCCTGAAAGAAAACAGTCGGTGATGCGTTGGCGGGAACTCGAATGATCGTGGTTCCGGTACCCTGTATGTTCGCGCTATCGTTGAAATTCGAGACCAGGATGTCGCCGTTTTTCAGCGGCCCTGACCCGGCCTGGAAACCTTTGGTAACAAATGCAACGCCGTATGGATTCACATCTCCATTCGGGGGAACGGTGGAAACCGTTCTGACCGGACTCGGCAGGAATGCATCATCCGCGTCATGCCACTGCGCAAAACAAATTCCCGTGGCGCTGGCCAGTAGTATCGCGGCAGTTAAAGCTTTGCGCCATCCAGCCACGCTCTTCGGGCGCAGCACAGGCGCATCGATTTCACAATTGCTTAACAACTCATTGATCCGCATGTCGTTTTCTCCTCAATGTCGGTGATTCGTTATTCTGTATGGCTCACTGCGGAGCCGGCTTCGGCATTCGGCGAAGATGAGGTTCGCCGCCACCCAAAAATAGCGGTCGCGGCGGATCATGCGTGTCATGGGTTTGTTATTTGATTGTCGATTTGCTCGGCACGCTCGCAAGAAGATGCTGTGGGGCGCGATCGGCTCATCAGAAGTGCGCCACATCAGCCTGTATTTCTCACGGCCAGATCGATGCTCTGTAGCGCCAGGAGATGACGAGCAATATTTGTATGAATTCTCGACTCAGGGCTCTACTTCGGCGGCTGCATGTTATAGAGAAACCATGCTCGCAATTCGAGGTATGGCCCGTGGAAATCCCTGGGCAGCGGCGGATAGTTCGAGCCGGCCAGAGCGCCCCATGCCGCGCGGTCCAGAGCCACGTCTCCCGAACGGCCCTCCAGCACCATGCTGCCCGCCATCAATCGCCCGTTCGGCAAAACCTTGAAGCGAATCGCCACCATCCCCGCCTTTTTCTTTGGTGGGTTGACCTCTTCGGGAATCAACTTATCCCAGACCCGCGCCGTCTCCCAATGCCAGCGCTCCAGCCAAGGCTTGAAGTCCACTCCCTGCGTATCAGAGAGGATCTCAACTCCTCCGGGGGCCGTTCTTGGCTTTGGTTTATCAGTTTCGGCTGACGCAGGGCCGGAATTAGGCGAACCGGCCGGCGCGGTTTGCGCCTGAATGGAACACGATGCCAGCAGAACGGCACAAGCAAAAGTCGAAGCGGAAATTCGCAAGGAGATAGCCTTTCAAGCAAAATCGCTCACTGGCCATTCTACTTCGGCGGCTGCATGTTATAGAGAAAATAAGCCCGCAATTCTAGATATGGCCCATGGAAATCTCTGGGCAGCGGCGGATAATTCGAGCCGGTCAGAGCGCCCCATGCCGCGCGGTCCAGCGCCACGTCGCCTGATCGCCCCTCCAATACAAGGCTATTGTCCATCAATCGCCCGTTCGGCAAAACCTTGAAGCGAACTGCCACCATGCCCGACTTGTAGATCGGCGGATTCACCTCGTCGGGAATCAAAGGATCCCAGGTCCGTTCCGTCTCCCAATGCCAGCGCGCAAGCCAACTGTTGAAATCCACGCCTTGCGTATCGGAGAGCACTTCTACGCCGCCCGAGCCCGCGCCCGGATGCATCCTCAGCCCGCCACCGGAAGGTATATTGCCCATGCCCGTGCCGGGATTTCGCGACGCGCCCTTCATGGCGTCGCGCAACTGGTCCGCGGGATTCTGCGAGCCCATGGCAAAGTTTGGCCGTGCGGGCACCGCCGCCGGATGTGGCGCCTCAAGCTGCGACTGCTGGCTGGGTGGTGGAGGAGGCGGAGCCGCAGCGGCTTGCGGCGCGGGAGCAGGCGCCGGGGCCGGCGCCGGCGGAGCAGCTTTTCTCATCTCTTCCATCGTCTGCTTGTCTATCAGGGGCTGCTTCGTAAGAAGCGGTTTCACGACAGGCTTGGGCGGCAGGTTGAACGGCGTATCCAGGTAAGTGAAATCCTTGTGCTGGTTGAGCTTGCTTTGGTCAACGATCATCGGCACTTTGAAGATGTACTTCGGAATCCATGTCAGCGCGGAAAGCAGCGCCAAATGAAACAGGATGGCCAGCCAAAAGCCTTCGCGCAGCCTGGCCATGCGCCGCTCGTCCTCAAGCTCGCCGATCATCTCCAGCAGTTCGTGGGTGTCGTAGTCTACCCAGCGCGATCCCCGAACCACAGGAGACGCTGAGGCAGACCCGTCCTCACCCTCGCCTGCGCCCGTGGTTTCCGCGGGCAAACCTTCGTCCGTGCGGTGGGCGTCCGGGGCAAGGTTGGCTCCCGCGGAATTGGTTTCCACAGGCCCGCTGGGCTCGTTCACATCGGTTGATGCTCTATCGGTGGGCATTCGTTCTTGAGGAGCACCTGGGCGCACGCCCACACCGCTCCGTTTAGAGTCCTTCCTATCTATTCTCTCATCCCCATTTAACCGCTGCCTATCGCCCCGCCCCTTACAATGGTTCTTGATACTAAGACGGATCAGCAGGCAGAAAGGGAACCTGTTTGAAGAAGCTTTTTGTTTTATTGATGGCCAAATGGAAGATTGTAGCCCTGTTTCTTGCCAAGTTCGGCATTTGGGGCGTGGGCGCTGCCGCTCTGCTGGATTCTTCCACCCTCCCCATTCCCATGGACGCACTTCTGGCCGTCTACGTCTGGAATGATAAAAACCATTTTTGGCTCTATTGCCTTCTGGCCGCGGCCGGCTCGGCCGTAGGCGGCCTGCTGCCCTATGGCCTTGGCCGCGCAGGCGGCGAACTCTTCCTGCTCAAGCGCATCAACCGCGAGCGCTACGAGCGCTTGAGGGCACGCTTCGAGCGCCAGGAATTTCTGGCCATGATGATTCCCTCCATGCTGCCTCCGCCCACTCCCTGGAAGGCCTGCGTCTTTGCCGCCGGCGTCTTCGAGATGCGCATCGCGCCCTTCATGCTGTCTGTCTTTTGCGGAAGGCTCGTCCGCTGGCTGGTGCTTTCCCTGTTGGTGCTCAAGCTTGGCCCCGGAGCAGTCGATGTCGTGCAGCACCACGGTTTGGCCCTGCTGGCCATCGTCGGCGGCCTCGCCGTCGCGGGCTTTGCCTGGTGGTGGATCCAGAAGAAACGCACCGGCAAGCTGGACAATTAAATGGCGTTGGTCGCAATGCGAGTCGCGCATCCATTTTGATACGCCACTCGCCTCGTGACTGACTTCTATGCGGCTGCGGCAGCAATGCTGTCGAGGGTGGCAAGAGCTTCGTCCGGAAGTTTCAGCTTTGCAGCCTTGAGATTCTCCCGAAGATGCTCTACCGACGATGTGCCGGGAATCGGCAGAATGTTCGATGACCTCTGCAGCAGCCACGCGAGCGCTACCTGCATTGGAGTGGCATCGAGCGCCGCGGCTACGTCATTGAGCTTGGATGATTGCAGCGGAGAGAATCCTCCCAATGGAAAGTAAGGCACATAGGCTATGCCCTGCACGGCAAGAGCATCGACAAATTCGTCGTCGGTTCGCTGGACCACATTGTAGAAATTCTGAATGCACACGATCTCGGTGATAGCCTGTGCCTCGGCCAGTTGCTTTGCAGACACAGTGCTCAGGCCGATATGCCGAATCAGCCCCTGCTGCTTGAGCTCGGCAAGCGCCGTGAGCGGTTCTTCAAAGGGCTCATCCACCGGCCCGGAGAAGCCGCCGAGACGGAGGTTGACCACATCGAGCGTATCAAGGCCGAGGTTCCGCAAATTGTCGTGAACCGCGTCGATGATCTCTTGGCGTGAGCGAGCGTGCGGCCATGATCCGTCACTGCCGCGGCGATTTCCCACCTTGGTGACGATCACAAGGTCGTCCGGGTAAGGATGGAGCGCCTGCCTGATGAGTTGATTGGTGACGTGCGGGCCATAAAAGTCGCTCGTATCGATGTGATTCACGCCTGCGGCGACAGCCTCGCGCAAAACAGCGATCGCGCCTGGAACATCGCGTGGCGGCCCCCAAACCACCTTGTCGCCATCCTTTCCTGCAAGCTGCATGGCGCCATAGCCCATGCGGTTTACGGTCCTTGATATGTAGGGAAGTTCAAATGTACCGCCAAGATACTCTCGTTTCGCCATTGTCTCTCCTCGGTAATTGTCTATGGTGTGTCGAAATCCTATCCTTACAATCGTTAGATGAAGAAACCTTCAAGTTAGGCGCTCGCATTTGGCGGTATGCCCGCGCTTAGAATCGCAAGTTTGCCGGTGCTCTCCCCTCAGCACGTCTTTGTTTTTGCCCCGGACGCGTCAAGAACGGACCGGCCCCACGTCCAAATTTTCTGGACCCCGCTCATCCAATTACCCTTTTTCCGCCAATTTCGCTTATCCTGTTAGGAATTCCTTCTTGCTTCGGCGAGTCACACACAACTAAATATGAATCCAGTCGCTTTAGCGGTTGACGATCTTCGGGAGCAGTATCAGCGGGAGATGGCGCTCGTGCGCCAAACCTGCGAGCGCACTGGTGACGGCACGGCCGCCATTCGCCGCCGCGCGGCTGTCGTGGATCGCATTCTGATTGAGTTGTGGCGTCGCGCCTTTGCTTCCCAGCCGACAAAGTCAGTTTCCCTGGTCGCTCTGGGGGGCTACGGCCGCAAAGACCTCTTTCCCTTCTCCGACATCGACGTGCTATTCGCCTATGCCGACGACAAGGCCGAGGCGCAGTACAGGGATGTGACCCGCTCCATCGTCCAGGGCATGTGGGATGTAGGCCTGCGCGCCAGTCCCGCTTCCCGCACCCTCAAGGAGGCAGGCCGCTTCGATCCCAGCAATCTCGAGTTCACCCTCGCTACGCTCGACCGCCGCTTCCTCGCCGGCCATTTCCCCCTCTACCAGCAGCTTCACCAAACCGTTGTGCCTGACCTCTTCCTGAGCGAGTGGAACAACATCACGCAAAAGCTGGGCGAAATTGCCCGCGTCCGCCATTCCAAATTCGGCAACACCATCTTTCACCTCGAGCCCAACATCAAGGACTGTCCCGGCGGCCTGCGCGACTACAATCTCGCCGTCTGGTTCGCCCTGCTCTTCCACCTCAAGGAGACCAAGGAGTGGCCGCGCCATCGCGGCAGCGTCTTCCATAGCGCACGCGGCGACGCGGAGGCCGCCTTCGACTTTCTTGCCGCCGTCCGCTGTTTTCTCCACTTCCGTCACGGCCGCGACGACAATACCCTCGACTGGCAATCGCAGGACGAAGCCGCGGCCAACTCCATCGGCCTTGAAACGCGCGGCACCGCGGATCCCGCTTACTGGATGCGCACATACTATCGCCACGCACGCGTCATCTATCGACGCGCCGCCCTGCTCATGGAGCATTTGCCCGCCCCGGTCAGCTTTTACCGCCAATTCCGACGCCGCCGCACCGCCATCGCCGGCACGGATTTCATCCTCGACCAGGGCCGCATCGACATCCTCCCCGGCGCGCAGTTCACTGACACCGCCGCCATCCTGCGCATCTTCTCGCTCATGGCCACTCACGGCTACGCCCTCTCTCAGGCCGCCGAAGACCGCATCACAGACGCGCTGCCCGCCCTCGCCATTCACATCCCCGAAGGCCCATATCTTTGGAATGCACTGCGCGAAGTCCTGCTCGGCCCCCACGCAGCTCAGGCCCTCCGCACCATGCATGCCCTCGGCGTTCTTGAAATGCTCATCCCCGAGTTTCACGGCATCGACGCCCTGGTCATCCGCGACAGCTATCACCGCTACACAGTCGATGAGCATACTTTCCTGGTCATTGACAACGTTCACGGTCTCCGCCAGCCCATCCGCGACTACGAGCAGCGCCTCGCGCAACTGCTTCCTGAAATCGACCGTCTCGACCTCTTCCTGCTCGCCCTGCTCCTCCACGACACCGGCAAGGCTCGCCGCACCGGCGAACACACCACGCAGAGTGTCGAGCTGGCTGACGCCTTTCTCGCCCGTCTCGAGTTCGACGCCGAAGAGCGCGATACCGTCCTCCAGCTCATCCGGCTGCATCTTGAAATGTCCAACGCCCTGCGCCGCGACATCTTCGATCCGGAAAACATACGTGGCTTTGCCGAGAAAATCGGCAGCCCGCAGATGCTCAAAATGCTCACCCTGCTCACCTATGCCGACATAAAAGCCGTCAGCCCTGACGCGCTTACTCCATGGAAAGCCGAGAATCTCTGGCAGCTTTACATCTCCACCGCCAACAGCATGGACCGCTCCGTGGATGAGATCCGTTACCGCGCCAGCATCGATCCCACGCTCCTCAACCGGCTCCGCTCCATGGTTCCCGCCGGTCAGCACGACGCACTCCGCCAATTCCTTGAAGGTCTCCCGCAACGCTATCTGCAAACCCGCCTCCCCGAGCAAATCCGCGACCATTTCCAGTTAGCCGCCAACCTCGACGCAGACTCCGTCCAGCTCGACCTGCGCCCGCATCGCCAGCTCTTCGACCTCACCGTCATCACACGCGATCGAGGCCGACTCTTCGCCGACGTGGCCGGAGCACTGGCCGCGTGGGGCATGAATATTGTCAAGGCCGGCGCATTTTCCAACGACGCCGGAGTGGTTGTCGATAGCTTCCAGTTCAGCGATGCCTTCCGCACCATCGAGCTGAACCCCAGCGAGCGCGAACGCTTCCTCGCTTATCTCCACGACGTGGTCGCGCGCACCGTTCCTGTCGAGACAATGCTTGAAGCCCGCAGCCACATGAACCACCCCGCCAACATCAAAGTGGAAGTGGCCACGCGCATCCTCTTCGACTCCGAATCATCTTCCCACTCCACCATCCTCCAAGTTGTGGCTCAGGACCTGCCTGGCCTCCTGCGCCAGATAGCCCTCACCTTCAGCATCCATGACTGCAACATCAAAGTGGCGCTCATCGACACCGAGGGCGAGACCGCCATCGACGTTTTCTACCTCACCAGCCAGGACGCCAAGCTGACCGAACCTGCCCAGGAAACCCTCGCCAAAGACCTCACCGCCGCCATCAGCGCCATGCGCGCCCCCACCAGCGTATAAAACCGTTCGTGCAGGATGTGCTAGGATTCGTTGCAAGACTTCGACACATTGAGGTTTATCCGTGAAAGCCTGGATCCTCGCTCGTCCATTCGCTCTTGCTTCCCTTGCGATTTTCATCCCCTTCAGTCAAGCTCAACAATCGCTTCAGGTATTGCATCGCCATGTCCGCCCGGCGGTCTCCAGCGGACAAGCGGCGCTGGCAGGCTCGCTGCCGCAAACGCAACGGCTGAATCTCGCTATTGTGCTGCCGCTGCGCAACCAAAGCGCGCTGACCAGCCTGTTGAGCCGGCTCTATAACCCATCCAGCCCCGATTACCGCCATTTTCTCAGCGTTGATCAGTTTACTCAGCAGTTCGGCCCCACGGCGGAGGACTACCAGGCCGTGGTCGAATTCGCCAGGGCAAATGGCTTCACCGTGACCAGTACGCCCGCCAACCGCATGATTGTGCCCATCAGCGGCTCAGCGGCGCAGGTCGAAAAGGCATTCAATGTGCGGATGAATATCTATCAGCATCCCACGGAGAAGCGCACCTTTTATTCGCCCGATCGCGAACCCTCGCTCGCTCTGAGCGTGGCCGTTGCGCATATATCCGGCCTTGACAACTTTTCCATCCCGCGCCCCATGGTCACGAAAGCATCAGCTGGCCAGGTAACTGCCAACCCCGCGGTGCTTGGCTCCGGGCCGGGTGGCGCGTACCTTGCCAGCGATATGCGCGCGGCCTACTACACCAGCACACTTCCTAACGGCAGCACGGCTCTCACCGGAAGCGGCCAAACAGTAGGACTCGTGGAGTTCGACGGCTACAACATAAGCGATGTTACGTCGAGCTTTGATGGAACGGCTACGTCGAGCACGAGCGGAACCAATTACGTATTGTCTTACACGCCCACCGCCGGCGGAACCACTTACAGCATCCCCGTTAACAACGTGCTGTTGGACGGCGCCACTGGAGCTTCAATCTCTGACAACGATGCCGAAGAAACCCTGGACATTGTGCAGGCGATCGGCATGGCTCCCGGTCTCAGCCAGGTTCGCGTGTACATCGGAGACTCTGATGTAGATGTCCTCAACGAAATGGCTACGGAGAATCTAGCCAAGCAAATAGGTATCTCGTGGACGTGGACCCCGGTTGATCCTTCGACGGACGATTTTATCTTTCAGGAGCTTGCCGCACAGGGACAAAGTGTTTTCGCCGCTTCCGGGGATGATGGAGAATTCGATCCGTTAGTCGATAATTTTTATCCGGCGGAAGATGCCTGGGTGACAACTGTCGGCGGGACCGACCTGATCACGAGTAGCGCGGGCGGGCAGTGGAGTTCGGAAACAGCATGGACATACAGTGGAGGCGGCATCAGTCCCGACGGCATCCCGATTCCAAGCTGGCAGACAGGAGTAGCTAATTCGGCGAACGGTGGTTCCACAACCCTGCGCAACGTCCCGGACGTGGCTGCACAAGCCGATACCGTCAACTACGACTGCAATATGGGCACATGCCAGGAAGATTGGGGTGGCACGAGTTTTGCTGCGCCACGCTGGGCAGGTTTCATGGCGATGGTCAATCAGCAGGCCGTGGCTGCGGGCAATCCGACACTAGGTTTTGTCAATCCGGCGATCTATGCGATTGGCGAGGGTCCCAGTTACGATATTGATTTCCATGACATTACCAGCGGGAATAACAGCACGGAAGGCGGTTGTTGCGGGCAGACCTTCTTCTACGCAGTTCCCGGTTATGACCTGGTCACTGGATGGGGAAGTCCAACCGGCCAGGAACTGATTGATGCCCTCGCACCGCCAGCCTCGGAAGGATTCAAACTGTCGGCTTCTCTGAGCAGTCTGACGATTGCCCCCGGCGCTTTCGGAACATCCAACATCTCGGTCATCGACGTGGACGGATTCACCGGCAGCGTAAATCTCTCCGCTTCAGGTCTGCCCAGCGGCGTAACCGCATCCTTCGGCACGAATCCAGCTTCTGGAGCTAGTTTGCTTACATTAACCGTGGGCAGTTCCGCTATCCGCGGTTCATATCTTGTAACGATCACTGGCGTTTCGGGGACGGTTACCGCGACCACCACACTTGCTCTCGAAGTCAACGCGCCAGGGTTCAGCCTTACCCCCATGTTTAATACGATGCTGATGAATGCAGGCGAATCCGGTTCAAACACGATCGAGGTGACAGACTATGCCGGATTCACGGGCAGCGTTAGCCTTGCAGTGACATCCGGACTGCCCAGCGGCGTGACAGCATCCTGGAGTACGAACCCCACAACTGGAGCCAGCGCGCTCACGCTAACCGCCGACAACTCGGCAGCTTCCAACACACGCAGCATGGTGACAATCACCGGCACCTCGGGCACCCTGAGCGCTACCACAACCATTGCGCTCACCGTCGATTCGCCCTTGTTCAGTCTCAACGTATCGCCTACTCCTTTTACCCTTGTCCAAAACAGCTCCGTCACCGCCAACGTTACCGTAGCCCCCTGGGGAAGTTTCTCCGGCCCAGTAACTCTGGCCGCGCCCAAGCTGCCCTACGGCGTAACCGCGACGTTCAATCCGAACCCCGCTACCGGAAGCAGCGTGGTCACGATGACGACAAGTAGCTCCGCTTCCTTAGGGTCATCCATAACAGAGTTCAGCGGAACGGGCGCGAGTTCCACTGCATTTTTCATATTTCAACAGACGGTCATTGCAACGGCGGCGCCGACCTTTACGCTCGGCGTATCGCCTGCCGCCGTGACGTTAACCCGGGGTAGTTCTGTCACGGACACTGTGACGGTTACTCCGCAGAACGGATTTACCGGTAACGTAAGTCTCGAAGTGACTTTTGGGCTGCCCAGCGGTGTAACTGCATCATGGAGTAAGAACCCCACAAACGGAACCAGTGTGCTTACACTCACCGCGAGCAGCACCGCGCAGGTCGGGTCAGGGTTCCTGGTGAATATCAGCGGTAGTGCCGGCTATACCGTTCCCGTCCTCCTTTTCCTGACGGTGAATCCCGCGCCGGGTTTCTCACTCGCCGCGCAGACCGCTTCTTTGAACGTTTCCCCGGGGTCCTCTGTGACCGATTACATTACCATGGGCCCGCAAACCGGATTCTCCGGCAATGTAACTCTTAGCGCTCCCAACCTTCCCAACGGTCTAACCGCATCGTTCAATCCAAACCCAATAACCGGAACCAGTCTGCTCACGCTGACGGCAAGCGACTCCTTCCCTAGTGGGAACTATCTTGTCACTGTCACCGGAACCTCCGGCATCCAGACGGTTACCGTCCCCATCGCACTTGGCGTTGGGGTTCTCATCCCCACAACCACAGTCCTGACCATCAATCCGAGCGGCAATACGTTGACCACTGGCGAATCTTATTCCCTGACAGCCAAGGTCTCTCCAGAAAGTGGCTCCGCCGTACCCACCGGCAACGTCATCTTTACCATTGGTTCCGCGACACAATCCGCAGATTTGAACTCCTCCGGCATTGCCACCTACAATGGCACAGCTCCAGGGACGGCGGGCGGACTCACGCTCTCAGCTGCGTACCAGGGAACCTCGACATTCTCGGCCAGCACATCGAACACACTGAGCGAAACAATCATGTCCAACGTGACTCCCAGTTTCACGGTCGCAGGCACCTCCGTCACTGTCGAGCCGGGAGCAACCACTGGAAACACGTCAACAATTACGGTCGCTCCCAGCGGCGGGTTCACCGGCAACGTCGCTTTGACGGCCACCATCACATCGAGCCCTGCGGGCGCCCAGTACCCGCCCACCTTCAGCTTCGGCTTAACTACTCCCGTGAGCATCAACGGTTCCAATTCCGGGACAGCTACCCTAACCGTCAACACCACGTCAGCGACCAGTGCATCGCTGGTCAAACCTATGCATCGCGGATTTCCATGGTATACGGAGGGCGGCGCAGCCCTGGCCTGTATCCTGCTCATCGGCATTCCCGCGCCGCGGCGTAGATGGCGGACCATGCTCGGAATGCTTGCGCTGCTGGTAACACTCGCTGGTGGCGTGCTTGCTTGCGGCGGCGGAGGCGGTCTTGGCTCCGGTGGTGACATCAACCTCGGCACCACCGCAGGCACTTACACCATAACCGTGACAGGCACTTCAGGAACAACCACGGCAACGGGCCCTGTCACCCTTATCGTCCAGTAGCCGGGGCCGCGAATCTCTCAAGCTATCTACTACGGGCCTTGTCCGCGTACATGGCGGCGTCGGCAACACGAAGCAGCTTGTCTTTTGTAGCGCCATCCTCCGGGTAAACGGCGATGCCGAAGCTTGCCGAGCCCTTCAATATGTTCTCTTCGAGAGTCAGTGGAGCTTCGAAGCTGTGTTCCAGACGCTGCGAGATCTCTTCCACATCGGCGCGGTTGCGCACTACGGGCAGCAGCACGGCAAACTCATCACCGCCCAGCCGCGCCAGAAGATCGTGCGAACGAAGCTGCAGTTTCATGCGCCGCGTTACCTCTTGCAAATAGAGATCTCCAACGTGATGGCCGTATCGGTCGTTCACCTGCTTGAATTCATCCAGGTCGATGTAGATCAACCCGAAGATGCCCGCACTCTGGCGCGCCATTTCAATTTGCGCGTCCATGCTCTTCTCCAACGAGAAACGGTTGTGAATGTCGGTGAGCAGATCAAACTCCGAGCGGTGCAAAAGGTCTGAGTAGAGCTTCCGGGTTTCAATGGCCAGCGCGGCCAGCGCCGCCGCCAACGAGATGGCTTCCGATTCTTTGACCCTGGGCTTGATCAGCGGATCGAGCGCGGCAAAAAGCGTGCCCAGCGGCGGCCCGGAGCGCGCGGGAATCTCCTCCTCGACAATGCGCAAGCCGTCGAGCTTCGCCGGACAGTTTCCCAGCCGTGCTCCATTGGCTATCTGGCACCAGCACGGAGCGCCATTCAACCTGAAGGAGACCAGTTCCGCAATCTCCTCGATGATCTCAGCCAGAGGCCGCGAGCCGTTGATGTCCTCAAGGATGCGGCTGCGCCGCTGCTCCAGCGCGGCCAGCGCGGCGTTATGGTGGCGCACCTTGCGCTCCAGGGTCCAGGCTCTGAAGCCCGCCCCAATCACCACCAGCACCAACAAGCCGACGATGATGAGGAGATTGCGAATGTTAAGCAAAGAGGGCCTGGCCACCACCGTGATGTCGTCGAAGGAACGCAGCAGAATATTGAAGGGCATCTTTTCGCTGGCGACAATCTGGTCGGATGATTCAACGGAACAGATGCCGGTCACGCGAATCCTCGAACCCGATGGAATCTCCTTCATCGGCGGAAGTACGCCCGGCGCTGGTGGATGGTGGTAGATGGCGGTGAACAGCCGGCCATCAGAGTCCAGAACATATTCGTCCTGGGTTGCTTCTCTCACCCGCGTAACCACCTTGCCTTCAATGGAGACCAGATCATTCTGGTGACCTTCCGACCTGCTGTAGCTCCGGGAGCCGAGTTGTTCCCAGGTCGTCAACAGCGGCGTAACAGGCTGGAAGATGTGTCTGTCCTGGACTTCGCCGTCGGTCAAGGTCAACAGTCGCTCGCGAGCATGAGGAAAACCAGAGGCGTCAGCTTCATCGCCGATCTGCAATGGTTCGCGGGTATGGGTCTCAATCCACAGGCTCTTGGAGCCGTCCTGAAGCACAACGGCTGAATCCGGCTGGTAATAGGTGATGATTCCATGCACACGCACCCTCGACGTACGATCGCTCACGTGATAGCCGGCAAGAATTCGATCCATCGGCGTAATCGGGAGAAACCACGGGCTGGCGCTGGCGCGCTTGAGAATTCTTATCCCCGCCAGTGAGGAAACGTACAGCGCCACTCCGGTTTGCTGCATTTTGTCGTCAAAAATTCCCGAGTCAACGCCGGTAATTTCCACCTCGGCGTCCAGAAGGTCTTTGAGGGCGTTTTTATCGTCGCTGTCCAGATACGCTTGGAAGCGGCCGCCCTCGGTAAGCATTTGGAGACGAGCGCTCGATACGGGCGGGTCTGTGCGACTCGCCACAAGGTCCGCTGCTCGGACGACGGCATGCACAGTAACGAGTTTGCAGTCATCCTGTGCTCGAATTAGATCTTCGAAGGTGGCTGGCACGGGCTTGGGCGGGACACCATGGTGCAGCAAAGTCACACTACTCGCAACCACGATGGGGCGGAAACTCGCCTGCATCGTTCCCCTCACCAGCACTCGATCGCCTGAAACAAAGGTTGGATTCGGGGAAACGAGTACATAGATTGTGACGTCGCCGTCCTGCACGTAAAGGTCGTTTTCATATCCGCGGAAGTAAAGAACCGTCGCCTCGAAGGCAACGGGCTGCCCTTTGCCGGCATCGGCATTGGTGAGGGCATCGATGGCGCGCAGGTTCGTAAGAGGCGCAGGCTCTACCGCCCACACAGCCGGGAACATTCCGAGAAGGATGACGACCGCAGGAATCAGTCTCTTCATCCGATCTGTCCAGTCTGACTGGTTTTGCGTCATTTTGCGCCTGTAAGTTCTCATCAGCGGCGCTGGCCGAATGCATCACTCCCGCCGGCGAACTGTCGGGAGCCCGAGCGCTCGCCGAAGGCATTGGGAATCAGCTGCTTTTCCTCATGCCCCAATTGCACCGGACCACCATTTTGGGCTCGCGGTAGGTCGCAGTATACCAGTAGTCTCCTTGACGAATCTGTCTCCTCCATGCACTCACGCCCCAAACGAATCGTTTGACCCCTGCCCGCACAAAACAGCCCTAAGCGACCGTGAACAACACAAAGGAATGCGGAACACGCAAGCTACTTGCTCCGGAGCTTGCATGCGTACATGGCGGCGTCGGCGACATTCAGCAGCCTGTCTCTTGTCGCGCCATCCTCCGGGTAAACGGCAATGCCGAAGCTCGCCGAACCTTGCACGATATTTCCTTCGAGGGCCAGCGGAACCTCGAAGCAGTGTTCCAGGCGTTGCGCGATCTCTTCAACATCGGCGCGGTTGCGCACCACGGGCAGCAGCACGGCAAACTCATCGCCGCCCAGCCGCGCCAGAAGATCGTGCGAACGAAGCTGTTGTTTCATGCGGCGCGTCGCCTCTTGAAGGCAGAGATCGCCAATGTGATGGCCGTATCGGTCGTTCACCTGCTTGAATTCATCCAGGTCGACATAGATCAACCCGAAGACGCTTGCATTCTGGCGCGCCATTTCAATTTGGGCGTCCAGGCTCTTCTCCAGCGAGAAACGGTTGTGCACGTCGGTGAGCAGATCAAACTCCGAGCGGCGCAAGAGGTCTGAGTAGAGCTTCCGGGTTTCAATGGCCAGCGCGGCCAGCGCCGCCCCCAACGAGATGGCTTCCGATTGGTTGACCATGGGCTTGGTCAGCGGGTCGAGCGCGACGGAAAGTGCGCCCAGCGGCGGGCCGGAACGCGAGGGAATCTCCGCATCGACAATGCGCAAGCCGTCGAGCTTCGCCGGACAGTTTCCGAGCCTTGCTCCATTGGCTATCTGGCACCAGCACGGAGCGCCATTCAACCTGAAGGAGACCAGTTCCGCAATCTCCTCGATGATCTCAGCCAGAGGCCGCGAGCCGTTAATATCCTCAAGGATGCGGCTGCGCCGCCGCTCAAGGGCGGCCAACGCCGCGTTATGGTGACGCACCTTGCGCTCCAGGGTCCATGCCCTCACCCCCGCCCCAATCACCACCAGCAGCAACAATCCGACAATGATGAGGAGGTTGCGTATGTTAAGCAAAGAGGGCTTGGCCACCACCGTGATGTCGTCGAAGGAACGCAACAGGATATTGAAGGGCACCTCTTCGCCCGGGTTGATCAGATGGGAAGATTCAATAAAGCAGATGCCGGTCACGCGAATCCTCGATCCGGATGGAATCTGCATCATCGGCGGAAGCACTTGAGGCGCGGGTGGATGGTGGTAGATCGCGGTGAACAACCAGCCATCAGAGTCCAGAACATATTCGTCCTGGGTTGCTTCCCTCACCCACGTAACCACCTGGCCTTCAATGGAGACCAGATCGTTCTGGTGACCATCCGGCCTGTTGGCGCTCCAATAGCCGAGCTGCTGCCACGTTGCTAATAGCGGCTTGATCGGCTGGAAGATGTGCCTGTCCTGAACTTCGCCGTCCGTCAGGGTCAGCAGACGTTCGTGAGCATCGGGAAAACCGGTTACATCCGCTTCATCGCCGATCTGCAATGGTTCGCGGCTGTGGGTTCCAATCCACAGGCTCTTCGACCCGTCCTGAAGCACAATGGCTGAATCGGGCTGGTAATAAGTAATGACTCCATGCACCCGGACCCTCGACGTGAGATCGTTCACGTGAGAGCCGGCAAGAATTCGATCCATCGGTGTAATCGGGAGAGACCACGGGCTGGCGCCGGCGCGCTTGAGAACCCTGATATTTTCCAATGAGAAAACGTAAAGTACAACCCCGGTCTGCTGCATCTTGTCGTCGAAAATTCCCGCGGCAGCGCCGGTGATTTTGACTTCGGCGTCCAGCAGATTTTTGACGGCGTTTTCGTCGTCGCAGTCCAGATACACCTGGAAGCGGCCGCCTTCGGTAACCACTTGGAGGCGAGCGCTGCGTACTGGTGGCATTGTATTGCTCACTACCACGTCCGCTGTGCGGACGACGCCATGTACGGTGACGAGCCGAGAGTCGAATTGGGCGCTGATCAATCCGTCGAAGGTGGCCGGCACGGGCTTGGGCGGGACACCGTGGTGGAGCAGGGTCACACTACTCGCAATTACGATGGGACGGAAACTCGCCTCCATCGTTCCCTTCAGCAGCACGCGATCGCCTGGAACAAAGGTGAGATTCGGGGCGGTGCGTACATAAATTGCAATATCCCCGTCCTGCACAAACATATTCTTTTCATATCCACGGAGGTAATTAACTGTCGCTTCGAATGCAACAGGCTGCCCTTTGCTGGCTTCGGCGTTGGTGAGGGCGTGGATGGCGCGCAGGTTCGTAAGAGGCGTAGGCTCTGCCGCCCACACAGCCTGGAACGTTCCGAGAAGGATGACGACCGCGGGGCTCAGTCTCCTCATCCGATCTATCCAGTCTGATTGGTTTTGCGTCATTTTGCGCCTGTAAGTTCTCATCGGCAGCGCTGGCCGAATGCATCACTCCCGCCGGCGAACAGTCGGGAGCCCGAGCGCTCGCCGAAGGCATCGGAAACCAACTACTTTCCCTCATGCCCCAATTGCACCGGATCACCATCTTGGGCTCGCGGTAGGTCGGAGTATACCAGCCGCTTCCTCCGTAAGTCTGTCTCCTGCATACACTCCCAGCCCAAGCGGACCGTTTAACCTCCTGTTTGCAACAGTTGAGAATCCAATCGATGACGATCTGCGGTTGTGATTGCCAAGTCTTAGAATCGAGGCCCCAAACTCAGCTTTTGAATTGCGGAGAATCGCCAAATTGAAGCCGATCGGGGAGAATGCCGATAGAAGATAACTCAGAGTATCCGGGGTATAGGTTTACGCAATTAGGGGGCTGCGATTGTGACCGTCCAGGTCATCGACGAAATGAATGCGAGCGAAAGCTCCAGCGGCGCTGAGCGCAGGCTGAGTCGTCGGTTCGCTTGCGATGGTTTCGCCGAGGTCTTTGCTTTTGAGACCGGGTTTCTGTTTCGCGGAGCAATTCGAGACATCAGCCAGACTGGATGCTACGTCATGACAAAATTCGCGTTGAAACTCAAAACCCAATCAGAGGTGGATGTTCTTCTCATACTGAAAAGTCATGAATATCGAATTCGTGCGCGCGTCAGGAATTTCAGGCCAGGGAAAGGCGCGGGACTCGAATTCCTGTATGACGATCCGCAGGTTGAAGCCCGGTTCCAGACTTTGTTACAGGCCTTTCTCGGCAAAACACCTTCCAAGTTGATGTAAAGCGGCGAGCGGCGCGTCTGCGGCTCTCGCGGCACCGGATATGCCCGCCTTGATGATTGCGAAATCTCGCATGTCTCATGGCCCGATCTTCCTATCCCCGCAACAAGCCATTGCATGGCAACGCGATTTCACATTGAGTGAAAGCGCGCGCTGTTAGGTTTCCGGTTGGCAGTCAGCCAACCAGAATCGGAAGCGGCGCTCCTTCGATAGCGGAGACTCTTCGCGGAGCACAACAGGCCTTGTCAAGGCGCGCCAAATCTGTCTGCATCGCCTTCTCCTCCCTGACAGTCGCGATTGTCTCGCACAAGATCCGGGCAGCGCCAATGTTTGAAGGTACAACGATCCTGTAGTGCATCCATTTGCCTTCACGCCGCGCTGCTACCACGCCCGCCCGTCGTAGATATGCAAGGTGCCGGGAGATCTTCGGCTGGCTTTGCCCCAGAATCTCAACGAAATAGCAGACGCAGACTTCCCGCCCGTCCATCAGGTTCAACAGGCGCAGCCGCGTGCGGTCGGAGAGCGCCGCGAACAGCAGGGCTAGGTCATAGGTTTTTGAGCAATGATTCACAATTTCATAATATACGCCTTGACAGATGTATTCAAAGAATCATATATTCGCTTTAGCGTATACATGGAGACGCGAGACATGGAATCGACCCCCGGTGTTCAAGATCAGGTAAAGGAAAAGTACGGAAGCGCGGCTCGCGCCGTATCTGAGTCAGGCAGTTTGCAAGCCTGTTGTGACCCTGGCCTTCGCTGCTGCGATCCGATCACAACGAATCTTTATAGTGCAGGCGAGAAAGGGCTGATCCCCGAAAAAGCTGTGCTGGCCTCGCTCGGATGCGGGAACCCCACCGCGCTGATCGAACTTCGCCTCGGAGAGACGGTGCTTGACCTGGGTTCCGGCGGCGGAATAGACGTGCTCCTCTCTGCGCAACGCGTTGGGCCAACCGGAAAAGCTTACGGTCTCGACATGACCGACGATATGCTGGCGCTTGCCCGCGAAAATCAGCGACAGGCGGGCGCCACCAATGTCGAGTTTTTGAAAGGCGAGATTGAGAACATTCCCCTGCCCGACAATTCAGTGGATGTCATCATTTCGAACTGCGTCATTAATCTCTCCGCCGACAAGGACCGCGTGTTGAGCGAGGCGTTTCGCGTGCTCAGGCCGGGCGGACGTTTCGCGGTTTCCGATGTAGTGGTCCGGGGCAGCGTGCCGGACGAAGTGCGCAAGAGCATGCTTCTCTGGGTGGGCTGCATCGCCGGAGCGCTCGAGGAAGCTGACTATATTGCGAACCTGACGAATGCCGGATTCTGCTGCGTTTCCATCGAGCCCACCCGCGTCTACAACATTGAAGACGCGCGCCAATTCTTGATCGAGGCCGGCGTTGATGTTGACGCCATAGCGCCGCAAGTCAGCGGGAAGTTCATGAGCGCCTTCATCCGCGCCGACAAGCCTACGGCCGCCTGCTGCGAGCCGGGTTGCTGCACGCCTGTCACCATCGGAGCGAGGGCGTAAGCCGATGCGAAACCACTACAACGTTCTGTTTTTATGCACTGGCAACTCGGCGCGGTCGATCATGGCCGAAGCCATCCTCAACCAAAAAGGCAAGGGCAGCTTCACAGCCTACAGCGCGGGCAGTCATCCTTCAGGAACGGTCCGGCCCGAGGCGTTGAAGCAGCTTGAACTTGCACAGATTCCAACGACCAGATTGCGCAGCAAGTCGTGGGATGAATTTGCTGCGCCCGGCGCCCCGAAAATGGACTTTGTATTCACGGTGTGCGACAACGCTGCGAAGGAAGCCTGCCCCTGTTGGCCGGGACAGCCGATGACGGCCCACTGGGGAATTGCCGATCCCGCCGCCGTGAAGGGGACGCCGGAGCAAGTTGAGCGCGCCTTTCGCGATGCCTTTTCCATCCTCGATCGGCGCATCGGCCTGTTCCTTGCATTGCCGCTTTCCACGCTGGAGCAAATCACAACCCAAAGAGAGATTGAAAACATAGGCAGGCAATGAAGCCGTTCCCCGTTCCCTGTCCCACCCGCAAAATCCGCACAAATCTGACCACAAAAGCCTTTGAATGGCCTGAACCACGCTCAATCCGGCTCGGTCAAAAAACAACTTGCCCCATTCCACACAAACTGCTCTCGGTATAAGCAACCTTCCAAACCAGGCATTGTCCGCTAAGGGTTGCTTGCGTGGTCAACGCAGTACATTTTTCGCAACCACTCAAGCTAACTTTGGTGCCTCAAGGCGATCCATCCAAGCAAACTTTGGCGCTTCGAAACTAACCTCCTGAGCAAACCAAAATCTCACTTCTCTAAGTGCAGCGGCGCGGCCTTTGCCGTCGGCATTTGGACCTTCAGAATCCTCGCCACCGTGGGCGCAATCTGTCGCATATCCACGACGCCCAGGTCGCGATGATGCGCAATCCCCGCTCCCACGGCAAAGAACGACGAGCGCATCTCCGGGTACTCCGGCGAGAATCCGTGCGACCCTCTGATAGCCGGAATCACCGTAACCAGGTTGCCGCTTATGCCTGCGGCCAGATAATACCCGGGCTGAAGCACGACGAGAAAAGCCGCGTCGGGAAAGGCTCCCCGCTGTTTGATTGCGTCGCGATCCAGAATCTGTGCGATGCCATTGGCCGGGTCAGCGGCCAGCTTATCTAGCATCGCCTTCACCTGCTGCTCGGTCGCGCGATCATTCGCGTCATGCAGCATGACGGCAGCCATGCCGCCCGCCAGCCACGGCTCGGCCCTCCATGAATCAATGACTGGAGCCTTGGTCGCGGGATTGATTGCGGCCTCAATCAATCCCGCTTGAAGAAACGGAATATAGAGGTTGACCCAGTGTGTGATGTTCATGAATCCATGGTCGGAGACAAGCACCACTACAGTGTTGGGATCAGCCTCAACAGCGGCTTTCGCGAGCCTCGCCATCATCCCGTCCAGCGCTTCCAGATCGGCATCCGCCTCCGCGCTGAACGGGCCGTGTTCATGCTGTGTCTCATCAAGCGAACTCAGATGCAGCGTCATGAACGCAGGCTTCATCTTGCGCAAGATCTCGATGGTGTAGCGTGTCTTGATCTCGTCGCCATCGATGCTTGTGTCGTTGCCCATCATGTACTCGCCCGCCGTGGGCTGCAACTGCTCGAGCAGCGTGGCTGGGCGCGATAGCCCGGCGATCAGCAGCCGGTCTTGCGGATTCATTGTGCCCGAACCTCCCGACGGATCGGCGCTGCGCCAATACTCCGGAATGAGGTAATCCACATCCGTGGCGCCCACGCTCACTGGCCATCCAACACTGGCCGTGCGCAAGCCTGCCTTGTGCGCTGCCTTCCACAGTGTCGGCACGCGAATCAGCGGCGCATACCAGTTCCATGCGCTGGAATAGTGCTGCTGCGGATCGAATTCGAGGTTGTTGTAGATGCCGTGCTCGGCCGGCCAAACGCCGGTAATCAGCGTGGTGTGGCTTGGATAAGTGACGGTGGGCCAAATCCCAACCACGCCCTCGGCATACGCCCCGTCGCGAATCAGCGTGCGCAGATACGGCACCTTCATGCCGTGCGCATCCGCTTGCGTAATGTATTCAGGCTTCAATCCATCAATTGAAATCATCAGGACCGGGGCTGCATGAACCTGTGGGATCAGCGCCGCAACCATCAAAGAAACCGGCAGTAATGGCATGGAAAAATTGCGAAAAACTCGATTCATAAAAAACTCTCTTCCGCGTAATCCCGCACGCCCCAAGATTAAGAGCAAGCAGCGGCTTCCGCGGTCAATGTGCAGTGAATAAAACAAGTCTATCGCTGCGAGAGAGCCAGAAGCCTCAAGCCTAGATCAAGTCATCCCCCAAGGTCTGACCACTCGTATTAGATAAACTACAGTAACTGTTTTATTTTCAACATAATAAGCGAATATTCACACTCGAATACAAATAAAACTTGACAACGGTGGTCCGACCTCCTTATACCTTCACTGCAGAGTTTACGACTGCCAATCACGGTGTGAAACATTTTGGGCCTGACACTCGATGACAAGAAACCAAATGCCAACGATTCGAGAATTGGCCCGTTCCGGTTCAAGAACTACAACCATTTGGAGGCTTCAATGCAATACATGTACTTCAGATCACAAGGGGTGCTTTATCGCTGGGTAACCATTTCCTTCTGTGTTTTGCTTTTTCTATTCGCCGCAAAAGTCAGCTCCCAAACCGCGGGCACCGCGAGTATCCAGGGTGTCGTGACCGATACCACGGGCGCCGTGATTCAAGATGCAACGGTTACGGCCACCAACATCGCCACCCAGGTGAAACATACGACGGTCACAGACACGAGCGGGCTGTACAGCTTTCCGAACATTGCCATCGGCACATATACCGTGGAAGTAACGGCCAAAGGCTTTGAGCGCTACCGCCAATCGAATATCGTTCTCGATGTCGGCAGCAGCATTGCTGTTAACCCGGCTCTAAAGATCGGTGGCGCGAACCAGACGGTCGAGGTTCAGGCAACCGGCCTCGCATTGCAGACCGAAGACAGCTCTCTCAAGCAGACCATTGATCAGGCCACGGTTACCGAGATGCCCCTCAACAGCCTCGGGCGGCAAATGACCCAGCTCATCACCCTCGCCGGCGGGGCGGTCAACGCCAATGAGAACAACGACGAATCTGGAAGCAAGACCTTTTACAGCTCGGCTGTGATCTCCATCGGCGGCGGGCAAGGCAATGCCACCGACTACAGGTTGGACGGCGCCGATCACAACGACTATATGACCAACGTCAATCTGCCCTTTCCCTTCCCCGACGCGGTAGCCGAGTTCAGCGTGGAATCCGCTGCCCTTGGCGCGCAGAGCGGCTTGCATCCCGGCGGTTTTGTCAACGTGGTTACCCGCTCTGGAACCAACCAGTGGCATGGGGACGCGTTCGAATTCATTCGCAACAACTACCTCGACGCCATTAACTTCTTCTCCGCTAGTCCGGACCAGTTACACCTGGATCAGTTTGGCGGCACGTTTGGCGGAAGGATTATTCCCAATAAACTTTTCGGCTTCGTGGGTTATCAGCGGTACATCAGCAAACAGATTCAGTCATCAAGCTCAGCTTATGTGCCGACGGCTGATAATCTCGCCGGTAATTTCTCGATAACGGACCCTGTTGCCAAGAGTCAACTTGTGGATCCGGTAACCGGAATTGCCCTGGTCAACAACAATTACACCGGTACAACAGGCGTTACCTGGAATCCCAACGCACAAGCGCTCGCGCTGGACGCATATCTTCCCAGCGCAGCACACTGTTCCACCGCAAACTACTGCGTCTCCGCGGACACCGCAGCCGGTGGAAGCGGCCTTGTGCACTATGCGGTTCCTCAGCAACTATCTGAAAATCTCTTTGTCACCCGTATTGACGCGACCATCAATCAAAAACACAGCATCTATGGCCGTTATTTGCTCGATGGATACGACAACAAGGCATTCTTTTCACCGACCAACGCACTGGTCACCTCCTCGCCCGGCAATCTTGAGCGTGTCCAGGCGCTTACCCTCGCTGAGACATTTGTCGTCACCGACAAGCTGGTGAATACATTCCATGCCACTGGAGACAGACGGCGTAACAACCGCGGCCCGGCGTCAAGCGGTCTCGATTCAAGCACTATTGGCGTCACTTTGAACGACTTGTCGAACGAGGGCATGCAATTGGCAGTGAGCGGCGGCACCGCAAGTTGGGGTGTCTACTGCAGCACTTGCTCCGCGGCCCATTTCAACACCAACACGATCTCCATTACCGACGATGTCAACTGGACTCATGGGAAGCACCAGGTCGCCTTCGGTGGAGAGTGGGTCCACACAGAACTCAATGTCAACAACATTTATGAAGGTAACGGCAACTTCGCCTTCACCGGCGTCTTCGCTGGAGAAGGCCCGGCCCAAAGCGTCAGCAATAAAATACGGGAAGGAAACCTGGATTTTCTGACCGGCTCAATGGCCACCTTCGGCCAAAGCAAAGCCCAGCAGAACGCGCTGCGCGAGCCGATTCCCAGCCTGTATGTTCAGGACACCTATCACGCCTCTACCCGGATTGTGCTGAATGCGGGCATTCGCTGGGATCCTGAATTTGTTGCCACTGACTATTTCAATCGCGGCTCCATCTTCAACATGAGCGACTTCCTTGCGGATACTCCGATCAGCTCGGTGTATCCCAATGCACCGGCCGGAAGCTTCTTTTATGGGGATAAGGGAGTTCCAAAGTCCTTCACGCAAAACTCGCCCTGGCAGTTCTCACCCCGTATTGGCATGACCTTTGATCCCGATGGAAAAGGCAAGACGGTCATCCGCGCGGGCGCGGCAATGGTCTATGACGAGCCCAATCTCTTCACCGGACAGCGCGTGCAACAGAATCCACCCTTCGCCGAGACAATTAACAACACTCCCGCAGGCGGTGTTCCGTTGAGCTTCAGCGCTCCATGGTCGAACGGCGCCGCGGCAAGCAACCCGCAACCCTTCCCGCAGCCCATCGTTCCGTCATCCTCCGCGGCATTCTACAAGGGAACGCAATACATCGTGCTCCCGACAAAATTCCACTCGCCCTATTCGCTGCAATACACCGCAAGCGTGCAGCATCAGTTCGGGAGTGGTTGGCAAGCGCAGATCGACTATGTTGGAAACTCGACAGTCCATGGACCTTTCGGTCTCCCCATGAGTCCGGCAGTCTATGGCAATGTGCCAGCAAACTCGCCAAAGGATGCGGGCCAGGCGCCCACGACTGGCAACCAGGCCTATCGCTTCTTCCTGACGGAGCAAAACGAGAATACCAACGGCGGACAAATGTATGCGGGCGGTGGAACCGGCTCAATGTACATCATGTCTGGCGCCGGCGCCAGTTATAACGGATTGGTGGCCAGCATTGAACATCGCATGTCCTCCAACTTCGTCTTTTTGGCCAACTACACATGGTCGCACTGCATCGATATCTCCGACAACGCAGCCGATGTGAGCACCATTACGATTCAGAATCCCGCCAACCCCAAGGGAGACAAGGGAAGCTGCGGATTCGATTTCAGGCACATCTTCAACACCGCTGTTGTAGCCAAGAGCCATTTTGCCTTGAACGGCTGGAAGGGCCAACTGATCAACCATTGGGAGATCTCCCCGCTGGTTCATGCTACGGATGGCAATCCCTTCACCGTTACGTTGGGAGCGGACAACTCACTCACCGACGTCGGCAACGATCGTCCGAATCTGAGCGGGAGCCCGGTGTATACACACAACAAGATCACGCAGCCAGTGAATAAAGTCTATACGTCTTATGTGAACCTCGCCGCGTTCACCTCAGCCGCACCTGGGGCATTTGGATCGTCCGGGAGGTTTGCCTATCGTGGACCCAAGTTCCTGGAGACAGATTGTGATGTAAACCGCGCCATCACGCTGCATAAATCCATCGAAATGAATCTACGGCTTGAGGCCTTCAACCTGCTGAACCATCCTAACTTTGCCGCTCCAGGCGCTTCTACGGGCGCCAGCGGTTATCTCGGAACAAGCACCGCGATGTCTTCTGCGACCTTTGGCACAATCACCGCAACCATGTTGAATACCGGCGCAGCCAGAACCTTCCAGGGCGCCATCAAGATCACCTTCTAGCCCTTAACCTGGGCGCTCTGCCCGCCTGTAACCTGGGCGGGCAGGGCGCACCAGCAACCTGAATAAATAAAGACTGGCATACGATACTTTGTACGAATAAGAGAATAGACTCCATCTCCGCTGGACCAAGTGCATGGCCGCACAGTGCCGGGGAACGTTTGAACACGCCTGTGTTTTGAAATGGTATGGCCTCGCATCCGACACGGGAGCAATCGATAATCGCTAGCCATTTTTTAGAAAATCTGGCATTTTTCCATTGACTATACCCTATGGGGGTATGGTACAAACGAGATGCGAGGCAATTCCCTGCTTTGCAGGAGAACTATGAGCATTGAATCCGCACAAGAACCTCCGAGTACGAGGGGTTCCCTCCTGTGCAGTGATGAGCGCCCAGGAAACCGCCTCTGACCCCGAGAGACAGTTCCCTCACCGCTCTTCACGGCATATGACTAGTGAATTGAGCGCGTGAGACGGTTTCTCGTTCGAACCATCTCGCCCCTCTCGAACCGATGAATCATGCGCGGCATAGGTCTGCCGGATTGCGGGCCTTTGCGCTTCCGGAGCTAATGCCCGTGTGTGGACGAGACGAGGAGGAACCATGAAGAACCAACTGTACATGGTCAACAAACCCGTGCGCCTTATGTGCATCTGGGCGCCAACGGGTGATGTGAAGAAGCCGCTCGCCTGCGTCTGGGTGGAAGCCGCCGTTCCGCGCGCGGCTTCGGCCCTGCCTGCCGATTCTGATGCCAGGGGGTTGCGCCTGTGCGCATGACGGAACTGCTGTAGGAACCCGCAAATCAACCACTTGTTTACATTGCGCGCAACACGGCAAATTAGGATAGTAGGAGCCAGCATGGAACCGAAACTGAAAAAATCACTTCAGATAGGCGCGCACCAAGTCGATCAGGTCTTCGGCCAGCTCGGGTGCGATCTGTTCCTTGGATCCATCGGTGAGATGAAACCGGATATGATCCTCGAGCACTTCTCCCATAAGGCTGTTGACGCCGCCGCGGACAGCAGCCAGCAGCATCAGTTGGTCTCCGCAGTCCTCATCGGCCGTCAGCGCTCGTTCGACGGCGTCCAGTTGTCCGCGCAGCTTGCGCAAACGCTGCACCATCTTGATCTTTTCCCGGTCATGATGGGACATCGACGGCCTCCTTGCGATAATGCCCACCCCCAGTACTGTATATAGGGAGTGGGAGTACCTTAACCCTTTCATTCTATTCCACGTCTCGCCGGGTCTCGCCCACATCTAACAAAAAGGATTCTTGATGTTCCGGTTTGCCTGTCTACTCTCGAAGCCCTTCCAGGCAAATCGCCTGCTGACCGCCCTGTTTCTGACGCCTGTTACAGGTTATGGCCGCGCGCAAATCTCCGCCGTGTTCGCGTTCGCGTTCCTTTGCGTCACTTGCGCATCGGCACAGATCGAAGCGCCGATCAAGAGTTCCAATCCGTGCGCCATCGGCGCTTCCACAGTCGGAGCCGAGCCATGCGGTACGAAAGATCTTTCTCCTGCTCCAGCGGTTACTGGGCCTGCTGAAGCGCAAAGTCAGACTTGGAACTGGCATATGCAGAGCACCATCACCGGCCAGGGATATCCTTCCTTGAGCGCCAAATACACCGGCGTGAACAGCCTGCCTACCGCCGGTCAGGCCCGCGAGACCGTTTCCCTTGACTTCTTCGGCGGGTACCGGTTGTGGCGCGGCGCGGAGTTCCACGTCGACCTCTTGACGTGGCAGGGCTTCGGCCTGAACGATACTCTCGGCATCGACGACTTTCCCGACGGGGAAGCTTATAAGGTTGGCATTCGTTATCCCCACTCGGCCATCGCGCGCTTCTTCGCCCGGCAGACCATTGGTTTCGGCGGCAAGAAAGAAGCCGTGCCTTCCGACCAGCTCACGCTCGCCGGAGATCAGCCGGTTACACGGCTCACGTTCACTGTAGGCCGGTACAGCGCGAAGGACATCTTCGACACCAACACGTATGCCAATGACCCGCGCACGCAATTCATGAACTGGGCTCTGGTCGCTAACGCCGTTTGGGATTATCCAGCCGACGCATTGGGCTACACCACCGGCGCTTCTATCGAATTAGAGAAACCGAAGTGGGCGTTGCGCTATGGATTCTTCCAGTTGACTAATCAACGGAATGGCTTTACCGCCGAGGACCGATTTCTGATATGGCCAGGGGAGAGCTCCGGGGGCGACGGCAGGTTTTTCCACGACTGGGGAATGGTGGCTGAAGGCGAGCGCCGGTACAGCATCGGCAGCCATCCGGGCGTTGTCCGCCCCCTGGCATATCTCAATCAGGGGGAATTCGGCAGCTACAAGGCCGCTCTCTCGATCCCGGGAGCGGATATCTCTCAGACTTATGCCCACCGTCATTCGTTTGGCTTCGGCCTGAACGTTGAACAGGAGATCACGAAGAACATCGGCGTGTTTTCTCGCGTGGGAAGGAATGACGGCCATAACGAAGCGTGGTTGTATACCGACATCGATCACTCCGGATCGCTTGGCGCGAGCGTAAAGGGAGATGCGTGGCGCCGCTCCCACGATGCAGCCGGTCTGGGCGTCGTGGTGAGCGGCATTTCAAAGGTGAACCAGCAATACCTCATGGCCGGCGGCACGGGCATCCTGGACGGCGATGGCAACTTGAACTATGGCAGGGAATTTGCGATGGAGACGTACTACGATCACACATTCCCCCAGCAGATTCACTGGACCTTGGATTATCAGTTCGTTGCCAATCCGGCGTTCAATCGAGATCGCGGCCCCGTCTCGGTCTTCGGCACACGCTTCCATTGGGAGTTCTAGACCCGGGAAGAGCGCAATACGGGCTTGCTTTCTCTCACTTTGCCGCGCCGGTCGGTTGTGTCTGCGTCTGCTTGTCAGGCGGCAGAGTAACAATCACTTCGTTGGGCTTGGCGTAGTGCAGCTGATCCCGCGCCACCTGGCCGATTGCGTCCGGGTTTGTTTTGAGCCGCTCCACGCGGTCGCGCAGACGCGCATTTTCCTGATTCAGGTCGTCGATCTCCCTGCGCAACTGCCGGTCCTCGACGCGCTTCTGCTCCCACACTGACACACCATTCCTGCCGTAAACCACGTGCCAAATCAGCAACGCCGCCAGCGCCACGACAGTCGTAGTAGCCGCCGGACGCCACACGCGCCGCGCAAAGTGGATCGCACGCAGGGACACGGGGACGGCTACAGATTCGTCCGCTTTCGTCTTTCCGGCCTGCGCTCTATCGTCCTGCATTCAATCCTCAATCCGCTCTTACTGGAGCACAAATTTTTCCGCCGCCGCCTTCAGCTTCTCCACATCCTGCTCGCTGCGCGCTTCCGTGTAAGCCCTCACCACCGGCTCGGTACCGGAAAGGCGGTAGCAAACCCACGAGCCGTCCGCGAAAATCAGCTTCAGCCCGTCGGTCCTGACAACCTGCGTAACCTTGTGCCCGCTCATCTCCGCAGGATCAGCCTTCAACTTCTCAGTGAACGCGGCCATCCCCTGTTGGGTCAAGCGGAAGTTCTCTCGAATGGGATAGAAGGAACCAACCTTGCCAAACAGCTCCTTCAATTGGACCCCCAGAGTCTTGCCGCGCGCGGCCACCATCTCGGCCACCAACAGGCCGGCCAGCACGCCATCTTTCTCCGGCACGTGGCCGCGAATGGTCAGCCCCGCCGACTCCTCGCCGCCAATGGCGATCTTGTCTTCGTTAATCAGCTCGCCAATGTACTTGAAGCCCACCGGCGTCTCGTAAAGCGGCACCTTGTAATAGTCGGCCAGCGCATTGATCAGGTTGGTCGTTGCCACGCTCTTGGCCACGCCGTTGCGCCAGCCGCGCGTCTCTACCAGGTAATCAAAGAGCAGCGCGATGATGTAATTCGGCTGGATGAACGTTCCATCCGCATCCAGAATGCCGAACCGGTCCGCGTCGCCGTCTGTGGCGATTCCTAGCGCCGCGCCGGTCTCCTTCATCTTCGCCCGCGCGTCGTCCAGCAGCTCCCCGGAAGGCTCCGGCGCGTGCCCGCCAAACAAAACATCGCGGTAATCGTGAACCGTCTCGATTGGCACGCCGGCCTCGCGCAAAATCTCCGAGCTGTAACCGCGCCCCGCGCCCCAAAAAGGGTCGTAAACCACCTTGATGCCCGACTTGGCGACGGCTTTCAAATCCACCAGTTCGGACAACCGCTTCAGGAAGGCAGGCTTCACATCGGCAGTCTCAAAGCCGGTTGCTGGCGGATCTGCGCTGGGAATCGTTGTTCCACCAGCGGAAATCTTCGCAATCGCCGCTTCAATCTGTTTGGTCACCTCAGGCAGAGCGGGAGCGCCGTCATGCGTGGAGAACTTGATGCCGTTGTACTCCGGCGGATTGTGCGAGGCCGTAAAGTTTATAGCGCCGGAGGTCTTCAACTGGCGCACGGCGTAGGCTATGGCCGGTGTGGGCGCGGCATCGGGAATCACGATCGGCGTAACGCCCGCTCCGGCCAGCACCTTCGCCGCAATGTCCACAAAGTTCTCGCCCAGAAAGCGCGGGTCGCGGCCGACAAGCACGCGATGAGGCTCTCGCTGCGTCTTCACAAATGCGGCAATCCCCGCCACGGCCAGCCGGATATTGGCCATCGTAAACTCGTCGGCCACAACCGCCCGCCAACCCGAAGTCCCAAACCTGATTCCTGTCGCCATCGCTCTTCTCCCGCGCCGGACTTGCCAGCTCCAAATCCATACTGCCTTACTCAGCCGCGCGGGGCAAGTTTTCTGGCTTAGTACGACTAATTTGTCCAGACTCCTGATTTTTGTGAGCCGTCGTCTTGCCTTGCGAGCGAAACCCGCAAAGCAAGACGAGTATGGGTCAACTGGTTACTGGCTGATGGCCACGCCACTGAAGGAGACAGCGCCAATTGCAATTGAAGTTGCCTCGAGCGTGAGGTCGCCATGGCCGTCAATGGAGAAGACGGAAACATAGGCGTCGCTGCCCGCCGTATAAATGACGGCCAGCCGCTTGCGGTCAGGAGATACCGTTATGTCCGACGGCGAGCCCCCCAAAGGCACGGATTTGTAGAACACCCCGCCCTCGCCGTCGCTGAAGAAGATAGAGATTGCGTGACCCGGGGAGTTGCCGGTGTACCAGATGTTCCCCGGTCCCTTGGCTACCCAGCATGGGGCGTTGACGGGATAGGAAGGTGTCGGTCCCGCGATCGGGTTCAGGGTCCGGTCTTCGTCAACGATGGCAAAGCTGTCAGGACTGTGGGCCGGAGTGAATCCCAGAACGTTACCCCAAAACGCCTCCCCAAGCGGAACCATATCCGCGTTGGTTGGCAGCGGAATGGCCGTACTGGTTCCGTTCAATACCCCACCCTCGTAGTTGAGCGGCAACTGAAGCAGAGATCCGGAACTCATGGTAACGGCCGCCCAGCTTTCACCCACTGCGATCTGCGCCGCCGAAGGATCGGAAAGACTTACAACGGGGCCATCGACATTGCCCCAGGGCCATGCATGACTCTCTGCACAGTTGGCGCCAACCACAAAAAGATGGTCGCGGGTCAACGCCACAGAATCCGGATTAACGCACTCAGGCGCCAGATAAATCGTCTTTCCGATAGCTATGGAATTGCCGTACCGCACCAATTGGCTGACGGTATTGGAACCGTAGTTAGCCACCGCGCCGAGGCCATCCTTGAACTGCAAAATTCCCGCGTTCGTACTGGCGCCGCCCTTGCCGCCAGTGTTCAGTGTTTGAGCCAGTGTCAGCGATGGAGTGCCCGAGGTATTCAACTTGAATACCTCGACAGCATTGCCGCTCGCGTTATTTGTGCTTGTGATTACGAGTGCGCCGCTTTCCGGCTGGGCGGAAGCGACCAGGGTGCTGGTGAGACATATGGCCGCCAGCGCGAAGCCGGAGCGCCACAGAACATATTTGGGGTGCTTCTGAAAACTCATTGCGATCTCCTTGGGGATTGAGTTGAAAGCGCGTACCCGCTGCGACTCCACTAAGTCATCATTGAACGGGAGCACTTTCACAAATAGGAATTCGATCTGGAGGGGGGAAAAGTTACGCCCGCCCGTTGATCGCTAAAATTTTCTGAATTTATCTGTCTCGCGTAACTTTCCAATTCTCTTGATCGAATTTATGAATACGAGATTAAAATGGGTCGGCAGGCGTGTTCGGAGGCGAAGAACGATTTGCGCGAACACACCGGTACTGGTAATGATTGCAAAAAGGTATTCGAACCCATGTGCCCGGAAAGCAATCTCGAGATACTGATGGCTCGCTATCAACAGGGCGATTATGCCGCTGTCTCGGATTTGATCGGGCGCGTCAGTCCGCAGCTGCATCGGTTTTTTCTTGTCCAGTCCGCGAGCCGCGCTGACGCAGACGACCTGCTGCAGGAAACCTGGCTTCGCATTCACAAGGTGCGGCACACTTATCGCCCCGGCGAAGCCGCTCTTCCGTGGTTCTATGCGATTGCCCGGTATGTTCGCGTAGATCACTATCGGAAATCAGTCCGGACAGCGGCCGGCGAGCGGGAGCTGGAGGCGATGTCAAAAGGAGCGGTAGCCGTCGCCGGAAAATTCAGTCATGTTGAGAGCTTGGACGCACTGTTGGCGCCACTTCCTGAGAGCCAGCGAGAAGTGATCGAGATGTTAAAGGTGGCGGGGATGTCGTTGGAAGAGGTTGCGCGCGCCACGTCTTCGAGCGTTGGATCAGTGAAGCAAAAAGCGCACCGGGCATACGCAAAGTTGAGGGAAACGATGACAACAAGAGGCAAGGCGGAGGACTATCGTGAAGGATGAAGAAATTGACGATGTCCTGAGACAGGCTGGGCGAACTTTGCCTGATCCGACTCCGGCGACGCTTCAGAGCGTTGCGGACTCGATCAAGACGTCGCTCCGCCCTGTGCGCCCGCTCCCGCCACAGTGGGCTTTGACGGCGGGATTGCTCTTGATCTGTGCAGCCGTTTCCCTGGCGGGCGCGGCCCGTGCAGGATTCTTTGGATTTGAAAAGATGGATATTCTGGAGCGTTTGCTGGTTTTTTCCGCGCTCGTTATTTTTGCCTGGCTGGCAGGCGCCGAATTCACGCATGAAATGATTCCGGGAAGCCGGCGTCGCCTCTCTCCAGGCGCACTCTTGGGATTGGCGAGCGCGGCATTGTTCGCCGTGTTTGCATTTCTTTTCCGTGATTATCAAACCCACCACTTCATCTCGGTCGGTATCGTGTGCCTGGTTACCGGTTTCATACACGCCGTTCCTGCATCGTTGCTCGCCTGGTTGCTGCTCCGGCGCGGCTTCGCAGTCAACTCCGTCGCCGCGGGATTGGTGGCAGGCACACTCGGCGGCTTGGCGGGCGTGGGAGTTCTCGAACTGCATTGCCCGAACTTCGAGGCCGCGCACGTGCTTGTGTGGCACACTGCTGTCGTGCCTTTGAGCGCCGGGGCTGGTGCATTGGTGGCATGGGCGCAGCGTTTCCGGGCAGGCTCGAGCGTTCGGGAACGCGCCAATCCCGAATGAGCCAGGAATTAGTTGCGCCGAAAGCCACAACAAGGCTTTGGGAGCATGGTGGAAAAACCAAACACTATGAATCCGTGGACAGACCCCAATTGATGCAATTTGCCGAATCACCTGTCGGCGGCAGATCAGTATCTTTTTGAGAGAGTTTGGGCTGCATAATCGAGACGGAGAAGGAGACAGGGAGAACTCGGCTCATTTCTCAAGTTGTTTGGAGAATCTGCATTTAACCTCGCTCTAACCGGAAGAGCCGATTTTGGCCCATTCGATCGCTCTCTCTTCTCATAAGGCGCGTATATAGAGTTGTTTTCTTATCTGGTAAGATGTGATCTGCATCACTGATTGCGGCCATCGCCGGTTCGATACTTTGGAGATCGTACTCAGGAGGTCTGCCCGTGAATAGTTTCTGTGCGCGCATGTTCGGTCTCACCCTGTTCGTTTTTCTCGTTCTCGCTATTGCCGTCCAACCCGCCATTGCTCAGCAGGAACAAGCCAAGCATATTTTCCATCGGCTGATTCCTGCCGGGGATACCTGTGCCAGCTGCCACAAGGTGATCTGGGACCAATGGAAAGCGAGCCCGCATGCCGCCAACAGTGTCGAATGCACCGTGTGCCATGGCGAGACAACAGCACGGGACTTTGCGGGGACGCCAGCGCTAAGCACATGCGAAACCTGTCACACCGATCAGGTGGCACAACTGAAGTCTGATCCATTCATGAAAGGCAAGACGTGCGTGAGCTGCCATCAGGCACACTTCTTCGTGGAGCACAAGAAGGCGCTCCCGGCGGACAAGTAATAACCATTTCCAAGCGTGGCAGTCTTGAACTGCTGGCCGGCGCATCCGCACTCACCGCGAAATTCGCTCGGCGCTACACCGTCGCGAGCGCGAGCAGGCGCTGGCCCGCCGCGCTGCCACAGCGGCCATCGAGAGCGAGCTGAAATCCACGATCGCCTGTCTTCCGCTTCACTCGCAGTTGGCCTTTAGCGGCGCCGATATCCGGTAGCCGGCCGCTCGTCTCCCATGCGCCGGATTTGCCAGTTCCAAATCCATACTGCCTTACTCAGCCGCGCACGGCGAGCCGCCAGTGCCTGAGTTGACATGGAACGGGGCCACCTTATTCCTCCTCCAGGCGTGCTGCAGGAGCCGAAATCGACAGACATCAATCGACATAATCGGTCTTTAAGTAACCGCGTAGATAGATCTCCTCTTCACGTGTGTTCTCCTTTTGCAATCTGCCTGGCTAATAACGGCATGTAGCCCTTGGCAAGCCTGAACGAGAAACCAAAAACACCCGATAACCACCTGACGATGACAAGTGGACTGTGCGCCCGGATAGTTGCTACGCGTACGTTAGATAAAGGCGCGGCTTCGATCCATGTTGGAGCGGCATAAAGCTTTACCGGCCACGCGTGGCAAGGGAATCTACCTGGGGAGATGGGAATGGCTGGCAGCGAAGAAAAGAAATGCAGCAGGATTCTAACGAGCGACGCTTTGAAACTGGTCCATGGAGTAAGCCGCCGCGAGTTTATAAGATATTCCGCCGGTGCGGCTGCGGGCTTCTACGTCGCGGCCAGCGCCATTGGGTGCGGCACGAACAGTGCCACTGCTACCAGCTCGGGCACCCAGCCTACCGGGTACCCCATTGATTCCACTGTCGTGAAAACGACAGACAGGGTGCTGTCCTTTGCCCTGCCGCCAAAACCTTCCGGGCCTAACTCGGGTACCGGACTCTACCCCACCGAGCTTCCGAGCGTCTCGAAGTACGCCCAGTACAGCTACGGCAACTACACTTTCGGCGGACCTCTCCCGGTCGTTCAGCGCTTCGACATCATGCCCAGCGGCTACAGCAATCCGTCTCCCACCCGGCTGCAGCAGTTGGCGAATTTCTTTGCCATCACCGACGTCCACATCACCGACAAGGAAGCGCCGAATCAGTTTATCTACGCGCAGCAGGAAGACGCCAAGTATGCATCGGCTAATACCTCTCTCTATTCCCCGGTGATGCTGTGCACGACACAGGTGCTGGACACCGCCATTCAGACCATTAATGCCCTGCACAAGCAAGCTGCTTTCGACTTCGGCATCTCTCTGGGCGACGTGTGCAACAGCTCCGGGTACAACGAGCTGCGCTGGTACATCGACATCATGGACGGCAACAAACTTATCACGCCCAGTTCCGGCGCCAATGTTGGAGCGGATACGATCGATTACCAGAAGCCCTTCCGAGCTGCCGGGCTTCATGCGTCCATCCCGTGGTATCAGGTACTCGGGAACCACGACCACTTCTGGCTCGGTTCCGTGCCCATCGATGCCGACCCCTCGCTCAACATCAGGCCATCCTATACAGCGGGCCAGATCTGGGCGATCGGAGATTTGCTGGTGCCTAACTCCGGGTCGTTTCCCGGCTTGTTCGATACCACCGCCGCCATGAAAGAACAAACCCTCTTCATGGGCGCCATCGATGGTTCAACACTAACCGGCAATATTATCGGCGCTGGTCCCGCCGGCGGCGCTGCCACTGCGGTTGCTCCCGATCCGAACCGCCGCCCGCTGCTGCGAACAGAATGGATCCAGGAGTTTTTCGATTCAACGTCGTCGCCTTCGGGTCACGGCCTCAACTTAGTCGATCCATCCATGGGACCGGGCTTTGCCTGCTATAGTTTTCTGCCCAAGGCGGATATTCCCCTCAAGATCATCGTGCTGGACGATACCCAGTCGGAGACGGACGGCTCCCACGATATTCACGGTCACGGCTTTCTTGACACCCAGCGGTGGGACTGGCTGCAGGCCGAACTCGCCTCGGGCCAGGCGAACAATCAATTGATGATTATCGCCGCGCATATTCCCATCGCCGTGGCTGAGATCGCTTCCGAAATGGAGTGGTGGGAAGGCGACGCGAATGCGACCGAACAAAACGCTGTTTCTTTGGCAAGCCTGGTCGCGGTTCTCCAGAACACTCCCAACCTGCTTATGTGGATGGCCGGACACCGTCATCTCAACACCGTAAAAGCCTTCATGCCTCCGGCCGGCGGTAGTGCGGCAAATGGATTTTGGCAGGTGGAAACTTCTTCTCTAAGAGACTGCCCACAGCAATTTCGCACCTTCGAAATCTATCTCAACAGCGACTATTCGATTTCCATTGTCACCGTCAACGTGGACCCCGCGGTGGGCGAAGGGACGCCGGCGGCAACTTCACGCGCCTATGGCATTGCGGCGCTGCAGATCACGCAAAACACTCCCTGCCAGAACTTTTCCAATGCAACAACGGTCTATGGCATTCCGGTGCAGGCGATGGACCCCACGCGGGCGCAGAATAACCAACTGGACCCGACGATTGTCTATGGCTCCGTGCCGGGAGTGCCGCTGGTTGGGTCTTACAACGCGGAACTGTTCAAGCAGCTCAGTCCGACCATGATCAGCGCGCTGCAAAAGCAATTTGGCGCGGCGTAATTGATCGCATCACAAGGGCGCTCATGGTTCTCATGAGCGTCCATTTTCGGGGCGGAAGAATCCCCGCTCGAGGAAATGATGAATAGGGCCTCTCGTGTTGATCTGCTGTCTATCGTCTCGCTTTTTGTTTCGGTGCTGCTTGCGGGATGCGGCAGTCCTTCCATCTCCGTCGCGCCCCAGGCCCCGCTGAGCTCCAAAAACCTCAATCTGATTTTTGTGGCGAGTGAAGATTTAGCTTACAACTCCGCCGGAGACATGAACCCGATCACGGCAAACCTAAGCAATCGAGGTTTGCAGCGCTCCCTGTTGATGGGCACATTTTTGCAGCACAAGGTCTTAGGCGGCAACAACGTAACCGGCATCTATGCCCTCGAACCTATGACTCATTTGCAGACGGCAAACAACTATCCCGACATGGTCGGGCTGGAAACGATCCAGCAGTTTGCCATGCTCAATCAGATTAGTTTGTCGAGCCCGCCGGTTGGCGCCTTTAGTTATCCGATCTCTGCGTCCTACGCCTCCGGACCCCTGCCCGCCGGAGTTGCGCAGCCCGTGCTTCCTTGCCCGGCTTGCCAGGGCCTCGACTTCAACGATGAGAACGGCGATAACGAGGCATTGGTCAGCGGCATCCTTCAAGCCAACGCGCCCGGATATTATGTCTTTTCCGCGCCGTGGGAAACCATCAGCGCTTTGATGACAAACATCAACCAGCTTGAAGGCTATAAGGTGCAGGTGCCCTCAGCCTATGCTGGCCCGAACTCGGTTTATGCGATCTCGCTTACACCTCAGGGAAGCGCAAACTTTAATACTTACGACAGTAAGCTGATCGCGCCTGCCACTTACCCCGTGCTGCCTTCGCCCGTGCCCACTAATAATGCGTGCACCACGCAGACGCCCTTCAGCATCGCCTTAACCGGCGGCAGCGGCGGCGCTCAAATTCCCACGGGAATCAATACGAACGAGACGGTTTACTTTATTCGTCACGCCGAAGCGCATCCAACCGGCACTTGGGACGACGGCAACTACGTGGGCGCCGGGCAGTGGCGCGCTTTGGCGCTGGCGAGCGCGTTGCGCGGGAAGATCCAGCCCAACCAGGTGATCTCCGTCGATCCCGCCGTTGGCATGCCCCTCGGCGTGGCGGATGTAGCCTCGTCTTACGTTCGGGCGGCGCTGACTGTGGAACCCTACGCAATCGCCAACAACTTGCCCTTCAACCTGGCCGCCGACATTCCCGTCCTCGCCCAAAATCCGCCCAAGCCAGCCACCTACACCAGCACTTATTTCTTTACCGGCGGCAAGTTTTCTAACCAGACGCTGCTAGTGGCTTGGGAGCACGAGCGAATTGGGACAACCATAGCCGCCCTGCTGGCCAGCTATCAGAGCAGCCAACCCGCGCCTGTTTGGCCAGACGATGACTACGACGGCATCTGGACCGTTACGCTCGATGCTGAGGGCAACCTCACCGCGAATAACAATCTATGTGAAGGCATAAACTCCGCCGCGCTGCCTGTAGCGCCGCCTCAATTTTGACCGTCGGCGGCAGGAAGCTCTGGCTATCGAGTTTGAGAAAAATTTGGGAACCCCAATGGCACATGTGTTCTCGTTTGGATGACAATTCCGGCAACGCGGCAAGTTGTAATGATATGTCGCCATGGCGACTGAACTCTTGTGCCCTGCCGTCGGACTCGGTCCGAGAAGGCTCCCGAAGCCTGGGGCGTTTATGAAGACTAATCGTCGTCGTCACTAGCGCGCGCTCAATCAGCGAGTCCGCCGGAACGCCGTCATTCGTTACGCGGAATGCTCATGCTTCTTGTTCAAGGTTGCTCCGTGCCTCTGTCACAGATTCCCTACAACTCGCGCAGGGAAACGGCGACGGGGCGCAGCGCGGCGCGCACCGCGGGCAGTAAGCCGCCGAGAACGCCCATTGCCAGCGCGAAAATCACTCCCATCACGAGCAAGTTGAAAGTGATCTTGAAGGCGAAGGCTATGTTCGAGAAGGTCGAGAAATTCATGGTCTGCGTGGTCATGCCGTTCAGTGGAAGCACGACTACACAGCCAATAATGCCGGCGATGAACGAGATCAGCAGCGACTCAAACAGGAATGAGAGGATGATGCTCCAACTGGAGAAGCCGAGCGCGCGCATGGTGGCAATCTCGCGCCCGCGTTCGGCGACGGCCGAGTACATTGTGTTGAGAGCGCCGAATACCGCACCAATCGCCATGATGGCAGCCACCAGGCCGCCCAGCACGGTGATCAGCGTTGTCATGGCCGACGATTGCTTTGCGTAGTAATCTACTTCGCGCTCGACTTCCAAATTCAATTGGGGATCGGAAGTAATCGAATCCTTGAATTTGTCGAAGGCCGCGGGCGAAGTGAGGTGAACAGTGGCAGACTGAAAGATGTTTTCCGGGCGTTTGAGCACCTGGTTCAGGATGCGCGCATCGCACCACACTTGGGAATCGAACGACGATCCGCCCGCATCGAAGACCCCCACCACTTTCCACTGCCCGCCACCGAAGCTCACTGTATTACCGACGGTCAGACCCTGGTAGGTTTTCGAGGCGTTCTTGCCGACGACAAGCTCGTCCAGGCCGGGTTGGAACATGCGCCCTTGAACGATTTTAACGAATTTGCGGATTTCGAGCACGTTGGACGAAACGCCGCGAGCCTCCACGTTTGCGTCCGTGCCTGTGCTGATCAGCGGGATGGGAATGACGCCGACGACTTCTTGCGTGACCAGCGGCTGGCCGGACGCATCGCGCGCCACGCCCGGCTTATCCTGCACAAGCTTTATGGAATCGAGAGTGATGCCGCCCATCATCTCCGAAGTCGAGCCGGCACGCATGACCAGCGCATCGTCAGGCGTACCGGAGCCCACCAGCGTGGCCCGAAAGCCGCGCGCCAGCGAAAGCATAGCCACGAATACGCCGACCGTCCCCGCAATACCCAGAATGGCCACGATGGTGGAAGTCCAGCGCGCCCGAATGCTGCGGAAGTTGTAGGAAACCGGCACCGAACCAATCAGCGGCGCCAGCAATCCGGCAATGATTCCGCCCACGATGAGCAAAACCAGCAACAGCGCAGCGATGGCCGCTAGAGTGATCACTACACCGAAAATGAGCTTTGGGAACATGCTCAAACCCTCCGAAGGGCATTCACTACACTCAACCGCATGGCGCCATATGCGGGAAGAATTCCGCTGGCGAAGCCGACCACGAGCGCGGCGATCACACCGTACGCAAACGTTTTTGCAGTAACGAAGAGTGGCGGCAATAGACCAGCCAGCGCGCGGCCAACCACTGGAATAAAGGCCCACGCAAGCAACAAGCCCACACAACCGGCAAGCGCGATGACAACCGACTCGCCCAGGATGAATCCGAGGACGGTGCGATCAGAGAAACCGATGGCCTTGAGCACGCCCAGCTCATTTGTTCGCTCGCGCACTGAGATGGCCATTGTGTTTCCGGTGACCAGCAAGAGCGTGAAAAAGACGACGGTCCCGATCGACACAATCAGGAATTTGATGTTTCCGAATTGCTTCACCCAGCCTTGCGCAAACGCGGATTCCGTCTCGGTCTTCGTTTCATAGGGCGAATTCAGGTACATATTGTCGATGGCCTTGGCGATGCGCGGGGCATCGTCGGGGTTGGCCATGCGGATCACATACCAGCCAACCTGGCCTTTGACTCTGTCAGGCACGCTCTCCTTGAAGTATTCCCACTGGAACCAGAACTGGGTTTCGTCATCTTCCGGCTTTTCGCCGTGGTAAACGCCGTCGATATTGAACTCGAAGGGCTTACCCGCCAGCCCATAGATGGTTGTCGTGATGGGAATGCGGTCGCCGATCTTCCAACCGAAGCGCTGCATGGTGGCCGCGCCGACAATCGCGCCTTGGCGGTCTTTCAGGAATGTATTCCATTGGTCGTCGGGAACGATGAGTTCCGGGAAAACCTGCCGCTGGTTTTCCGGGTCGATTACGAACTGCGGGAAAAAGTTCTTGGGATCCTGATACACGCCGCCGAACCAGTTGTTGTGCGTGACATACTTCACGCCCGGAATCCGCAGGATTTCATCCCGGTAGGAAAGCGGGATCGTGTTGATGATGGACGTGCGATTGATGGTGACAAGGCGATCCGCGCTCACGACGTCCGCGCCGCGGCTGAACGCGTCGTTCACCACACCTAGCAGCGCAAACAGAAACAGTGCCACGGCGAACGAACCGATGGTTAGCACCAGCCGGGCCTTCTTGCGAAACAGATTGGCCAGAATCAGTCTGAAGAATTTCATGAGGCGCCTCCGGCGACAACGCCTTGCCTCATTCCAGCCTCGACCAACACGCCCTTCTCGAGATGCAGCGTGGTATGGGCCTGGCGCGCAACTACCGGGTCGTGTGTCACCATCAGCACTGTTTTCCCGTGCTCCTTCACCAACCGCTTGATCAGGTCCATCACTTCGTCGGCGCTTTTGCGATCCAGGTCGCCGGTGGGTTCGTCGCAGAGCAGGAAAGTGGGGTCGGCGACAATGGCGCGGGCAATCGCGACACGCTGTTCCTGTCCGCCGGAGAGCTCGCGCGGATAGTGGCGCATGCGCTCAGCCAAACCAACGATGGAAAGGGCGATTTCAACGTGCCTACGCCGTTCGGCCTTGGAGAGCCTGGTCAGCAGCAAGGGCAATTCGACGTTCTGGAACGCCGTGAGCACGGGGATCAGGTTGTACATCTGGAAAATGAAACCGACGTGGCGCGCGCGCCAGTGGGTCAGCTTGCCGCGGGACATGTGCGTGATTTCATCGCCGGCCACGCTGATGGTGCCGCGCGTGGGAACGTCGAGGCCGCCCATCAAATTGAGCAGAGTCGTCTTGCCCGATCCGCTTGGCCCCATGAATGCGACGAAATCACCCTTATCGACGTCAAGGTTCAAGCCCTGCAAGACGTCGATGTCCTCGTTGCCGCGACGGTAGGTTTTGTCCAAGCCGCGCACCTGAATCAGACTGCCCGCTGCTCCGCTGCCGTCCACGCGTACCATGATCAACCCTCCTTATTCTCCGCGATTTCCGTTTGCTCGCCTAAATGGCTCCAATTACTAAGGGACTTAGCATTCTGTGTGTTGACACAGTAACATCGAATCACAATTAAAGGATGATTAAATCGCAAGATCGAAGCACTACGGCATTTTCGGAAACAGTGTGAACTCGTAAGAGTTGTGAATGTGGGTTTTCCTCGAGGAAAAACCCACTCAGCTATTGTGCTTTCGGTCTACATCATTTCCGAAAATGCGTTAGCGCTTGATCGCTACCGCTTCACCATCTCTTAAATCGGCCGGACCCCCAACTACGACTGTGTCCCCCGGAGCGAGCCCCGCCAGAATCTGCATTTGCACGCCATTGGTTGCGCCGACTTTCACGGCGTGGCGCTCGACGTGATCGCCCTTCACAAGGAAAACGATCTTTTCTCCGCTTTCGTCGCGGACCGCGTTCTGCGGCGCCATTACGCTCGCTGGCGCTTTTTCTCCCTGCTTCAATTCTTCCCCGAGGAACGTGACCTTCACGCCCATGTCGGGCAGGATGCGCGGATCCAGCTTGTCGAAGGCAATGCGCACCTCGACAGTCGCCTTCTGGCGATCGGCCGTGGGAATGATGGTGCGCACTCGGCACGGAATTTTCCAGTCCGGATATGCATCCAGAATGGCGGTCACTTCCTGGCCCGGCTTCACCCGCGCGATATAGTTCTCGTTGACGTCAACTTCGATTTCATTCGAGGCCATATCGACAATCGTCGCGATGCCCGTGCGCGTGAAGCCGCCGCCAGCAGAAATTGGAGATACCATTTCTCCGACCTGCGCATCCTTGGAAACTATTATCCCATCGAACGGCGCGCTAATGACGCAGTTATCCACCGCCTGCTGAGCCTCATTAATTCGTGCCTCAGCCGCGAGCACCTGTACCTTCGCGTAGTCGATCTTCGCCCTCAGGCTGTTCTCGGCCATCGTCGCATTGTCGAGCGCTTCCTGAGTTTGGACTCCGGCCGCTCTCAATTCCTGCGCGCGATGCAACTCGATCTGCGCGTTCTTCAACTGGACTTGCAGGTCGAGAATGCTTGCCTGCGTGGAGTTGCGATCTGCTTTCGCGGACGCAAGCGCCTTCTGCACATCGGAATCGTCGAGGGTGGCCAGCACAAAGCCTTTGTGTACGCGCAATCCTTCTGTAAAAAATACGCCCGTGACGCGTCCGGTGATCTTTGCCGCTACGGTGGCGCGCCGCTGCGGGGTGACATACCCGCTCGCATTGAGCAGAGCCCGCGGCCCGGTGTCCGAGGCGTCTAACGTAGCGACTTGCACCGATGGCGTCTGGTGCATGTAAGCGTAGACTCCGCCCACTGCTACGAGCGCGGCGAGCAAGACGACAAAAATAATCGCGATGCGTTTGCCAACTCTTTGCGAGCCGCGCTTGTGGGCTTCGATGCGAAGTGCTCCAAGGTCCGGCTTTTCGGATGCTTCAGGCATAGTTGGCTCGATCGACTGACCTTCGATTTCCATTATGGTGTACCGCACGCCGCAATTGTACCCGGTGCAACGCGATTCACCTTATTTTTCTTCAACATCGACGCGTCTCCTTCGTCTTCGATTTGAGTGAGTTGATCGCTGCTTCCGAATCCACCCGTTTTGTAGCACTCGACAAGACCAAAGAGAAGAGCATTGTTTTCAGTTATTTAAATCTAATGGATCAAGGGCCTTTCGCTCCTCGTCGCGCAGTTTTTCGAGACATTCAGTACTCCAAGTCGATTGGAGCCGGTATCCGGGACGGATGTATTTCGAAATACCGGTTTGCCCGGCCCTTCGCCACTCATCGGAAGCACGCGCCGATAGATAACGAAAAGTCGCCCAGTGTTCGCCGGTGAAGCTCCTAAACAACTCGCAGGAATTTGAGTAGGAGGCTTGGGAAGGCTGGAAGCTTGAGGCTAGGAGTTGGAAGCTGGAATCAGCCGCTGCGTAAAAATACCCTCCTTTAGCGCATCATCCTTGATAGGACAGGCGCAACGAAATGCCCTGGCACGCTGCCTATCCTCCACAAACCCTCCAAAAAACGCCGGAACTCCTTTGATTAGACTATTTTGCAAATAACTCTATTAGAATGAGGATTTTGGAGCGATACGACCTCTGTATCCTCTTGAAAACAAGGATTTTATTTACAAAATATGGGTGGGGGTGGGTGGGCGCCGAGGTGAACTTGTAACGTCACGTGTACCAGGCCGCAATCAGGCTTTTCATGTCGAGGGATAACCCCGCAATCGTAAACTTGCGCTGGAGACAACCCATGCTCGAAACCGCACCGCCAGTTCGCGTCGTTCTGACCACGGCAGCCAACCCGGATGAAGCCGCGCGCCTGGGCCGCGCGCTGGTCGAGGAGCGGCTGGCCGCATGCGCTTCGCTGATTCCCGGCGTCGAGTCCATCTACCGCTGGCAAGGTAAGGTTGAAACCGCTGCCGAAACGCTACTGCTGCTCAAGACCGGCCCGGACCAGCTCGAAGCTCTCGAAGCCCGCTTGCGCGAGCTGCACAGCTACGAGACCCCCGAGTTTCTGGTGCTCAAGGTCGATGCAGCGAGCCAGCCTTACCTCGAATGGCTACAGGTGAGCTTGCGCCTTCCGTGACGCCCGCGTTTGGGGCCCCGACGCGCGGCATACAACCAACGCCGCGTCTGGTATTCTGAGCTTGGTTCGCACGATGCGCTGGTTATTAATTGCCCTGCTCGTCTCGCTCGCGGCGCTGCTGATTGCGGCTGTTGGCGGAGCGCGTCATATATGGCTCCAGCGTCGACGCCGGCAGAGGCCTTCGGCGAACCGGCAAGTTCCCGATTCGTCTTCCGCGCCGGGCGAGGAATCCGACGTAGAAACAGAAATATTGTAGTTTTCCGCCGAAAGGACATTAGTCCCTCATGAACACGCAGAATTCCGCGGCCGCAACCCCGGCCGAAACGCTCGACATTTCCATTGCCCACAGTCCCGACTCCGATGACGCCTTCATGTTCTACGGTCTGGCCACCAACAAGGTGCGCGTTCCCGGTTACCGCTTCTCCCATACCCTGTGCGACATTGAGACCCTCAACCTCCGGGCTCAGAATGAGGCCTTTTTCGACGTAACCGCCATCAGTTTTCACGCCTATCCTTACCTGCAGCAGAGTTACACGCTGATGGGCTGCGGCGGCAGCGTGGGCGAGGGCTACGGCCCCATGATCATTTCCAGCAAGCCGTTGGCGCTGGAAGACCTGCACCGCGTCAAGATCGCGGTCCCCGGCACATTCACCACTGCCTACCTGGCGCTTAAGATCTTCAATCCGGAGCTCAAGACCGAGACCGTGCCCTTTGACCAGATCATTCCCGCAGTCCTGGCCGGGACCTACGACGCGGGGCTCATTATCCACGAAGGCCAGCTCACCTATTCCTCAAGCGGACTGAAGAAAGTGCTCGATCTGGGGGTCTGGTGGCGCGAGACCACCGGTTTGGTGCTGCCCCTGGGCGGCAACGCTATCCGCCGCTCGCTGGGCGCCGACAAGCACAAGATTATTTCCAAGGCCCTGCGCGACAGCATCCAACACGGCCTGGACCACCGCGATCAGGCCCTCGAATACGCCATGCAGTTTGCCCGCGACCTCGATGTTCGCCTCGCCAGCCGATTCGTCAGCATGTACGTGAACGAGCGCACCCTGGACTACGGGGCAGACGGCCGCTCTGCGATCCGCAAATTGCTCGAACTGGGTCACGAACGCGGCATCATCCCTATCGCGCCACAGGTTGACTTCGTCGATTGAAGGACGGTCTGAGCGCGTACACTTTTTTCAAGCAGATGCATACGCGCCGCGCACTCGTCCTCAGTCACGTAGCCTTTGAAGACCTCGGCTCCCTCGAAGCGCCGCTTCGAGAGCGGGGATTTGAGATTGAAAATCTGCTGGCGGCTACGGCGCTCTTTCCCTTGCGCCAGGCCGAGCCCTGCGATCTTCTCATCGTCCTTGGCGGCCCCATCGGCGTTTACGACCAAAAGGATTATCCTTTTCTGAAGGATGAAATTGATTGCATCCGCCAGCGGCTGGCCGCGCGTAAACCAATTCTTGGAATTTGTCTGGGTGCGCAGTTGATGGCCGCCGCACTCGGCGCACGCGTTTATCCCGGCAGTCATGGCGCCGAGATTGGCTGGTCGCCCCTTATAGCCGCACCGAATCCTCCTCCGCCAGCATGGTTCGCTCCGCTGCTCGAGCCCAGCCTCTCTGTCTTTCATTGGCATGGGGATACATTCGACCTTCCGCCCGGCGCGCTGCACCTGGCAGAGACAGAGCTCTATGCCAATCAGGCTTTCGCCATAGAAGATTTCGCGCTGGCATTGCAATTCCATCCCGAGGTCTCCGCGGCAGGGCTGGAGAGCTGGTATGTGGGTCATGCCTGTGAATCGCACCATGCCGGCATCGACGTAACCCAGTTGCGATCTGCGGCCCGCGAACACGCTGCCCAACTCGAAGAGGCTGCTGCGCGTTTCTGGAAGCTTTGGCTTGACTCGGTTCTGTAATGCAGAGAGATAATTTCTGTTCGCACGAGTGAATCACAGTACCTTCGGAACCCGCATCTTCACTCGAAGGTTATTGAAGACACCTAAGAATCTTTGTCCGCTTTCTAAATAAATTCTAACTATCGCCGATGCATCCACTAGCGAGGTTGTTTCGGCGTGCTTCCCGACTCCAGTCCATTCTTTCTTCTTGCGTCCCCCGAGCCCGCGCTGCTGGCTGCGATTGAGCCGCAACTGGCCGCGAACGGAGCTCGTGTGGAGATCTTTCTCTCCGCTGAGGCAGCTCTGCCCGCGCTCACCGCAGAAAGCGCGCCGACGCTGGCCGTGATTGACGTGAATCTGCCGGGCATGGAGCTTTCTCAATTGTTGGCCGCCGCGCGGGCAGAGGCCACAGGCCGGCGCTTCCCCATTGTCCTGATTTCGGACACTGTAACCCAGGAGTGGACTGACCGCCTCGCCGAGGAAGTCATTGACGATCTCGTCCCGCGCTTTGTCGAGCCAGCTTTTCTGCGGCTCCGATTGGAGGCGGCGCTGCGCAACCATCGGCGTTCGCGCGAGCTGGAAATGCTGCGCGAGGCCGCCGCGCTCAGCGCTCAGATGGACAGGCTCACGGGCGTCTACAACCGCGAAACCATGCTATCGATTCTCTTTCGCGAGACTGATCGCGTGCAACGCATGAAGAGTTCGCTGTGCGTAATCCTCTTTGACATCGACGACTTCGGCCATTGGAACCTGCGCCTCGGCCCGGATGCCTGCGACGAGCTGCTCTGCCATGTGGTGGCGCGCACCTCGCGTCTGCTGCGCAGCTATGACATGCTGGGCCGCGCCGGCGGCGATGAGTTCCTGATGGCCCTGCCCGGCTGTACCAGCGTCAACGCGGTCATGATGGCTGAGCGGTTGCGCATGGATGTCTTCTCCGCGCCCTTCCGCATGAACGGCGACGCTATACGCCTTTCGGCCTGCTTCGGCGTCGCGAGCAGTCTGGGCCGCTCGCCGGTGGTGGTGCTGCGCGAGGCGGAACAGGCGCTGCTGGTTGCCAAAGCTACGGGTCCCGAATCCATCCAGTGCGCCGGCGATTTCCCTGAGCCTCACGCCGCCCCAGTAGCTTTTCTCTCACCCACCTCCGGCGACGAATTGCTGGCCTGGTAGAGCGAGAGAAGCACGAGGCGGAATAACTCAGAGTTTTCAGCGAGACTGGCAAGAGGGTTCCTCCGGTGCTAAAGCCCGCGTTGGTTCAGTGGACTTTATGCGAGGGTTGAAACCCTGGCCTCCCTCCTGATAGGCGTTTCCGCAGCTTGGCAAGCCCAGGGTTTCTTCGAGCTACTCCGCTGGCCCGGAGAGTAACTCCACTGTTTTGCTATGTATCGATGGTGGAGAGTCGCTGGTGGCGAGGCGATTACTCTCGGATTGTTTTTCATTTGAACAAAAAGAACGGCGAATGCGTATAGACTGCACATGAGCGCCGCCACTGCAATGAAGAACTTGCCAGCAGAGTTTCTTTCGAGCCGCCTCTTCGCGATTACGAATAGGATCGAAGAAATTGACCCTCAGTTGTCGCGCGTTGTGGTTCCCTGGGTGGTTCGGCATCCGCGCTACCTTCCCGGCTTTCTCCGCCTGGCGCGAACGATTGGGCAGTCGAAGCGCGTGCGAGCGAGTTCACTGGCCGACGGCGTGAAGGTGCCTCCCTTTCTGGTTCTCAGCGTCACATCCAAATGCAATTTGCGCTGCACAGGGTGCTTTGCCGGAGCCGTTGGAACCGTCGCCAGCGCACCGGTAAAGCCCGGACTCGACCTACGAGAATGGTACGGAATCGTCGATGAAGCGGTTCGGCTCGGGGTGATGGCATTCATGATTGCCGGCGGCGAACCATTCCTGCTGCCGGGCATTGCGCAGCTCTTCCGCGATTATCCCGACCGGCTCTTTCTGGTTTTCACGAACGGCACTGCACTCAAGCCAAGCGATTATCAGATTTTGAAACACTGCTCCAACACCGTGATCGTAGTCAGCCTGGAAGGCGATCAAAATCTGACCGACCTGCGGCGGGGAAACGGCGTCTTTGAGAAGGCTCTCGGCTCTCTCGACCGGCTGCAGGAGGCGGGGGTTTTGACCGGCATCGCCGTGACTGTGGGTGCGGCAAACATCGCGTACTGGTCCGAGCCCAAGAACATCGACGGTCTGATTGCGCACAGCGGGCCGCTGGCCATGTTCATAGAGCAAATTCCTACCGGGCAGGTCCCCACAGGAAGCTGTGAAAGCGGCGCGCTGCTGACCGAGGAGCAGAGGACGCGCTTCCGCAAGACCGTGGTCGAGTATAGGGATCGCGCAACCGGAGGCGCTTTCATCATTCATTCGCCGGGCGACGAAGAAACGCTTGGAGGATGCGTCTCGGCCGGACGCGGATTTGCCCATGTGAACCCAAGCGGCGATGTTACCGCGTGTCCGGTTTCAGCGCTGGCGACACATAACGTGAGAACTTCGAATCTGCGCGATGCCCTGGCCAGCCCGCTCTTCACCATGATCCGCGAAAATGCGCATCTGCTCGAGACAGAAGGCCATCCTTGCGGGCTCTCAGCCCATGCGGCTGAATTGGAGATCATGACAAAGGAGTTGGGCGCTTATCGCACAGGCGTGCCTGAATCCACGGCGCAAGATAAGGAATGGCCAGTCGCCATACATTGACAGCGACAGGGTACGATGTGAGCTTCAACGTGAGGTAACAGTGGAGCCGCTTGATGCGGCTTGCGATCTGCTCGCGGCGCGCTGGCCAACAGAGATTGCGCCGCGCTTCAAATAATCGTCCAGTCCCAGAAACTCCTGAAATACCTCGTTCGATAGCAACTGACCTCGCGCGGTGAGTCGGACTGTTCTGCCGTCGAAAACCAGCAGTCCATTTTCTTCGAATCTAGCGACGGCTTCCAGCGCCGGGGCTAGCAGCGCAGAACCGAACTCGCGCTCCATGGCAGCCACATCAACGCCTGCGTTCAACCGGAGACCGAGAAACCAAGCCTCTTCGTGCTGCTGCGCGCGGGTGAGCCACGTAGTCTCAGCAGGCTCCGCTCCGGCGAGATAGACCTTCAGGTCGTCGGTAGTGGTGGAGCGCAGGACGGATTCTTTTCGGTCGGACAGAAGCATCGATGAAGCGTCTAGACCGAGGCCGAGGTATGGGCGGCGCTGCCAGTAGCGCAGATTATGACGCGAGTGAAAGCCGGCACGGCAGAAGTTGGAGATCTCATATTGCTCCAGGCCTGCCTGATGCAAGGCTTCGATGGCGATCGAATACATCTGCGCGATGGCGTCGTCTGTGGGAACGAGATCGGCGTGGTAGCGCACGCCGTGCGCGAGCATCTCGCGGCCCAGGCGCGAGTCTTCGTCCACTTCGAGCATATAGACGCTGGCGTGAGGAACGCCGGCATCGGCCAACGCCGCCATCACTATCAGCGATTCCTGCCACGAAGCGAAGGTCTGGCCGGGAAGTCCCGCGATGAGATCAACGCTCAGGTTGCAGATACGCGCAGCACGCAGCCGCATAACGTCCGCGAGCACTATGGCGCGGTTGTGCAGGCGCCCGCTGGAAGCCGCTTCGCGATCAATGAACGATTGCACGCCGAGGCTGACCCGATTGACGCCGCAGGCGACGAGAGCTGCAAGGGTTTCATCGGCCAGCTGACCGGGCGCACATTCGACGGTAATCTCGGCGTCCGGGTCGAAATCGAAATGCGTGCGCATGGCGGCGAACAGACGCTCAAGTAACTCGGGCGCCAGCAGGCTGGGCGTGCCGCCGCCGAGGTAGACCGTATCCACGCGGCGCGGAAGCGCGACGCCCATAAGAGCGGCCCATTTTCCTGCGGCCCGCATGTCCTCGATCAGACGGTCCACGTAACGCGCGTGCTCGCTGGCCGGGTAGACTCCCGAAGCAAAGTTGCAATAAGTACACTTCGAGCGGCAGAAGGGAACGGAGAGGTATAGACCGAGCGCGCCGCCGGCGGAAGCATCCATAAAGTGATTGTTTCATGAACGTGGCCGAAGTTCGATTTGCGCTCTTTGCCCTTCGTGCAAGAATTGATACAGGGGGGCTTCTCGCTTGAAAGCCTTGGTCTTTGTGGTTATCGTGCTGTTGCAAGGGCTCCTTCTTGCTGCCCATTGGTTTATCTATCGCACGTTTGTTGTCTTCCTGGGGCCGTTTAGCGCATCGACTACGAGTGCGTTGCGAGACACGCTCTTTGTGTTGGCCTTCAGCTTTTTGATTGCCACGCTGATTGGGCTCCGGTACACGAATTCGATGGTGAGATTGATTTACACGATCGCGTCTGTCTGGCTGGGATTCTTCAGTTTCCTCTTCTGGGCGGCGTGCCTGTGCAGGCTGACGGGCTGGGCGCTGACGCTGGCGGGACTGAGCGCAGACCGGCCGCTGGCCGCTACAGTGCTCTTCGGGCTTGCCGTTTTGGCCGGACTTTACGGTTTACTAAACGCACGTTTTATCCGCATCCGGCGTGTCGCAGTACAACTGGCCGGTTTGCCTGATTCCTGGCGAGGCCGGACAGCATTGGTTGTCAGCGATGTGCACCTGGGCCACGTGCACGGACCCGGTTTCAGCCGGCGAATAGTGCGACTGGCCGCGCGCCTTAATCCCGACATAATCTTCCTTCCAGGCGACCTGTTCGACGGCGGCAAGGCGGATGCCGCTCGACTGGCCGAGCCTTTTTACGCGCTGGCTCCGCCGCTGGGCAGTTATTTTTCAACCGGCAACCACGACGAGTATGGCAACGCCGCGCGCTACGCCCAGGTGCTTACACGCGCCGGCATTCGCGTTCTTGCCAATGAGAAAGTCACTATCGATGGCCTGGACATTGTGGGCGTTTCTCACGGCGACTCTCATCCGGTTCGTCTGCGGTTCACATTGGAGAGCTTGCACCTCGTGCCCAGCAAGGCAACCATTCTGCTCAACCATGTGCCCACCAACTTGACCGCGGTGGAGGTGGCGGGCATCGGGCTGCAGATCTCCGGCCACACGCACGCAGGACAGTTTTTCCCCTTCACGTGGCTGGCGCGCAGCGTCTTCGGCAGGTTTACTTACGGTTTGCAGCGCTATGGCGGGCTGCAAGTGTACACGTCTAGCGGCGCGGGGACCTGGGGCCCTCCAATGCGCGTGGGAACGAGTCCGGAGATCGCCCTGCTGACGTTTGTATGAGTATGACGCTCGTAGGAGAAAATCACTATTGAAGATGGGGTAGCACGAAGGTTGCCGAATGGCGAAAAGGGAATCCGCAAGCAATCTGCGACACGGAGGGAATTCGAATGAGTGAGGCGAAAGAGGCAACCGGCGAGGTGGTCAGGACCCCTCTTCATGGAATCGATTTGCTGTCGAACTCGCGGCTCAATAAGGGCACTGCCTTCTCCGAAGAGGAGCGCACGGCCTTTGGCCTGCATGGGCTTTTGCCGCCTCATGTCGGAACTCTCGATGACCAGCGGGAACGCCGCAAAAGGGTGCTCGACGGACGGCCTACACCGTTTCTCAAGTACAGCAACATGCGCGACGTACAGGACAATTGCGAGACGCTCTTCTACTCGCTGATTGCGAATTACACCGAGGAGCTGTTGCCTATCGTTTATACCCCCGTGGTAGGCGAGGGATGCCAGCGATTCAGCGAAATATGGCGTCGGCCCCGCGGCCTTTTTGTGAGCTACACGCACAAGGATCGCATCGAAGAGATTCTTGCCGACCCGCGTTTTGACGATGTGCGCTGCATCGTGGTTTCGGACGGGGAACGCATTCTCGGCCTGGGCGATCAGGGCGCAGGCGGCATGGGTATTCCCATCGGCAAGATGGCTCTTTATACGGCTTTGGGCGGCATTCCGCCGGAGCATTGCCTTCCGATTTTGCTCGACGTAGGCACGGACAACGAGGAACGGCTACACGATCCGATTTACATTGGCTGGCAGCATCACCGTATCCGCGGTGCGGAGTACGACGAATTCGTGGAAGAATTTGTGACCGCCGTGGAGCGCCGATGGCCGCACATACTCTTGCAGTGGGAGGATTTCGCGGGCGTCAACGCTGCTATCCTGCTCAGGCGCTATCGCGACCGGCTGTGCACATTCAACGACGACATTCAGGGAACCGCTGCAATCACGACAGGCACGCTGCTGGCCGCAGTTCGCGCCACTGGCCGTCCGTTGAAAGAGCAAACCATTGCGATGTTCGGGTCGGGTTCGGCCGGTATCGGCATTGGCGATCTGCTGATTGCCAGAATGAAAGAGGAGGGACTGACAGAGGAGCAGGCGCGCAAACGCATCTACTGCTTCAACCGCTACGGATTGCTCGTGGAGGGATGCGAGGGCATACGCCCCGGCCAGGAAGCGCTGATGCACTCCAAGGCCGATGTGGCGGGATGGAAACTGAGTGGCAAAGGGGCAATTTCACTGCTCGATACGGTGCGAAATGCCGAGGTAACGATCTTGGTGGGCACCTCCGCGCAGACCGGCGCGTTTACGGAAGAGATTGTGCGAGAGATGGCGAGCCATACGGAGCGGCCGATAATTTTCCCGCTGTCGAACCCTACGTCGAAGTCCGAGGCCAAGCCGGCAGACCTGCTGCGCTGGACAAACGGGCGCGCGCTGGTGGGCACGGGAAGTCCGTTTGACCCGGTAGACGTGAACGGCAAGTTGGTGCGCATTTCGCAGATCAACAACTCATTCATTTTTCCCGGCCTTGCGCTGGGCATTCTGATCTCGCGGTCCACGCGTGTTTCTGACGCCATGATTATGGCCTCAGCCAAGGCGCTGGCCAGCCTGTCGCCGACGCTCGCAGACCCCACCGCTCCGCTGCTGCCGCCGATTGCCGATTGCCGCAAGGTGAGCGTGGTGGTGGCGGAAGCCGTAGCGAAACAAGCCATGGCTGACGGAACCGCCGAAAAGATGGACGACGAAACCCTCCGCAAAAGCATTCGCGCATACGTTTGGGAGCCCGTTTATTTGCCGTATGAACGGATTCCGTAGCGAGGAACTCTCACTCTGCGCGTAGAGCGTGGCGCACAGTTTAAACTGAAATCAAATGATTCCTACGCTTGCATGGACGCCGGAAGGCGTCCGTTTTATCGATCAGACCAAGCTCCCTCTCGAAGAGAGCTACGTACTTGCAACGACTTACGAGCAGGTTGCCGACGTTATCGTGACCATGGTCGTCCGCGGCGCGCCGGCTATCGGCGTCTCGGCGGCTTACGGCGTAGCCCTGGGCGCACTCGGCACGCAGGCCAGTACGGCTGCAGGGTTTGCGCCGGAGTTTGCGACGATCTGCGAACGGCTGGCAGCAACTCGGCCCACCGCAGTGAATTTGTTCTGGGCCATCGACCGCATGAAGCGGCTGTTTGCGGGATTGCTGGCTGCGGAAGCAACGCTGACTGAGATTAAGCTGAAACTACTCGCCGAAGCGCACGCGATGTACGAGGAAGACATTGCCGCGTGCAAGGCGATGGGCAAATTTGGCGCGGCGCTTTTGCCTGAGAACGGCGGCGTGCTGACGCACTGCAACGCGGGCGCTCTGGCAACTTGCGGTTACGGAACAGCGCTGGGAGTGATCCGTTCGGCGGTCGAGCAGGGCAAACACATTCACGTCTACGCCGACGAAACGCGGCCGTTTTTGCAGGGCGCGCGGCTGACGGCATGGGAGTTAATGGCCGACAAGATTCCTACCACGGTAATCTGCGACAACATGGCCGCCAGCTTAATGAGGGCCGGGCTCATCCAGGCCGTGGTTGTGGGCGCGGACCGCATTGCGGCCAACGGCGACACGGCCAACAAGATCGGCACTTATAACGTGGCGATTCTGGCGCGCGAACACGGCATCCCGTTTTACGTGGCCGCACCGTGGTCCACCATCGACATGGCGACGGCGACAGGGGAAGACATTCCCATCGAAGAACGATCGGCTGCCGAAGTCACACACCATGGCGGGAAGCAGCTAACGCCGAATGGTGTGGGCATTTGCAATCCGGCATTTGATATGACACCGGCAAAGTACATCGCCGCCATCTTCACCGAACGCGGTGTGTTGCGCGCGCCTTATGGCGAGTCGCTCAGGCAGATGGAACTTCTAAGGAAATAAAGCTGAGCAACAATCCTCCATCGCCGGGCAGAACTGTGACGGCCACGCCGGTCAGGTCTTTGACCAGATAGTGCGCGGCGCTGAGCGAAGCAACGGAGTGAGAAAAGGGTGTGGCAACCACCGTGCAGCCGGCTGCGCGACCGGCGACGGTGCCTGAGGACGAATCCTCGAAGACTACACACTCCTCGGGCGCAAAACCCAGCATCGCTGCCCCGGCGAGAAACGGCGCCGGATTCGGCTTGCCCTCTGTCACCGAATCTGCGTGGACGATTCGCTCGGGCACGGGAATACCGCTCAAGGCCAAGCGCAGGCGTGCAAGCCGCTCAGTGGCGCTGGTAACCACGGTCCATCGATTAGGCGGCAGCGTCGCTAACAGGTTGAGTACGCCGGGCAGTACGCCCAGCCCTTTCCCGTCCGCGAGCTCGATCTCCTCAATGAGCTTCAGCTCTTCCATGCTGTCAAGATCGGGACGAAGCTGCGCGACGGTCTCGATGGCGCGGCATCCGTGAGCGGCGCGAATCGCAGTCTCAGGGTCAATGCCCCGCATCAACGCCCATTTGGTCCAACTGCGCTCGACGGAAGCCACAGAGGAGATGAGAATGCCATCCATGTCAAAGAGAACAGCCTTGCAGGGAATCTGGATTGGGGAAGAAGCGACGGAGGAGGCCATAATTCAATTTTAGCCGGAGGGCTTTTCATTTCTTTGGATGGGATGGTTTGACGGCGACGGAAGCCGATTTGGGTGCGGGGAAGGTCACCTTGGGCGAGTCAGCCAGTGTAACGGCGACCTGGACTGGATCGGCGTGCGCACCGCGCTTGACCTGATTGTCTCTGAGCGTGAGGACGCCGTTGGCAATTTCGGCGTCGGCGGTCCAGCGGTCGAAACGGGCCAGGGCAGGGGGAACGAGGCCGGAGTTTGCGGCCACGGTTCCATGACGCCAATCGAAGTGAAATGTGCCTTTGGCCGAAGCTGCCAGATCGTTGCCTGTGAATCCGGCCAGTTCTATTTTGCCGTTGCCGTCGAAATCGCGGCCCGTGCAGCGCAGGCCGAGCATTTGACCCAGGGTCGGCGGGCTGAGTTTGTCGATCTGCGCTTCAAACGCGTAAGCGGGCTTGTCCTGAGCGGAGGCGGCGGCGTGGAGCGTACCCGTTCCGTGAATGCGGCCGCCGAGCAGCGCAGCGTCAAAGGCTGTGATCTCAGCCCCATTGGCAATCATGGAGACTGTGGCCCCAGCGCCATGGAGCGTGACCGGGCCGAGAATGAGGGATTCGGCCTTGACCGAGCCTTCCATCCGTGGCCATGCCGGAGCAGCCGTGGGGCGAAGACGATTGATGAGCGTGGAAAGCAGCGTGCCCGGCTCATGAGCGCCCAGAAACGCGGTTTGAAGGACGGCGGCGTCAAGCGCACCAAACTGGAGCTGAAATGTTGGAGGGCAGCTTTGGGGCGCATCGCACGGGGCAGGAAGCGAGAGTGTGGCCGTTCCCTTCACCGGGCCGTAAGAAAACGCGACCGGGTCCCAGAGAAGATCTCCTGAGTCGAGGTGGAGTGTGGCCTGCGAGATCTTGACGGGGTTGGCGAGAAAATCTGCTTTCCAAACTGCGTTATGCAAGGATACGGTTCCGCCAAGGGTGTCGGCTGAGGGTGCGAACTGGAGCGCAGAGCCGATTGCCGTTGGCGAGGCGGTGGACGGAGGTGCTGGGATTGGGGTCGGGACGGGCCACCAGGGACCTTCGGCGGTCAGGTCTACTGAGACGGGGCCGCCAGTAAGAGTGTTGAGGGCCGCGGCGTAATTAATGCCGGCCAGATGTGCCAGTTCCCTGCCCCTCTGAATGGAGGTCTGGCCGCGCATCGTGAGCTGGTAGCCAGAGAAAGCGAAGTGCATGGAGACCGAAAGCGGAACTTCGGCACCGGCGGGGATGGCCACGGTTGCTGTCAGCGCCCCAGATGATCCGGATGGCTGGGCTGCGGATACAGGAGCAGGCGACAGAAGCACCTTCGGAATACGAATGGGTTCACTGAGGCCGCTGCCGCTGAGTTGGAGGCCCTGTATGGTAATGCTCCCCGTGAGCGGCTCTTGTAAGGCCGGATGGGCCTTGTCGACGTGTGCGTGGCTGCCCGAGGTGGGATTCGATGGAGCCGCTTCTTCTGGAGCGTAGGTGATTTTGCCGCTTGCCGATCCGGCAGTTTCGAGGCCTGGAGCCAGATCGCTGCGAACGGTGCGCAGTGCGTCCAGGCCCGCGGCAACGGAGATGCGATCCAGTTCGACTGAGAAGTGAGGCGGACCATCGTTGCCAGGAAGATTGCCGGTAAGGCGGATGTGGCCGTCGCCCAGCGGTGAGTCGCAGAGCAGGTTGTCGATGGCACGGGTGGTGAAGTGAGCAAGGAGGGTGCAGTTGGCGTCGAAATCCATAGACGCGACCGGGGCAAACTCGGCGCGATGAACGCCTGAGGCGCGCAGCCGCGTCTTGATTTGGGCAGCGTCGGCGGTGCCGTCTAGTTGCAGTTGGCCTGTCAAATCACCGCGCCAGCCTGCATCGGAACCAAGGAGCAGGCGAGTGAGCTGGCCGAGTTGGGCCTGTCGCCATTCGAGGTCAAGGTGCACCGGCATCTGACGCAGTTCCGGCGCTTGCCGCAGAGTTGCGTCGAGCCGCAGGGTACCTGTGTCGGCTTGCTGAATGGGCATATCGGTGCGAACGGGTTCACCGCGCAGCCTCACGCGCCACTCGCCGGGACTCTGCTGATAGAGGGACATCTCGGCGTTGAGCACCGAGAAAGGCAACTTTTCCGCGCCATTCTTGATGTTGATGCGGGAATTGGCGGCTTTGAGGTAAGGCAGCCTGATTGGCTGGCCGGGCCCTGCACTGCCCGCAGCGGGTTGAGCTTCGGCTGTCGCCGTACGCAATAGCGAGTCGAGGTTCCATCGGCCTACCCCGGTGCGCACCAAATTCAGGCTGGCCTCATCCGCGCTGATGGTGTCAATCTCCAGCAGCCCTCGCCACAGAGAGAGCAAACGAATGGACGCGGTAACCGTATTGGCGTGGAAGACCGGTTCGGCGCCGTACGCGGGGTCTTCCTCGACGGTGAGGTCGGAGAGTACAAAGCCGGGCCGGGGCAGCAAGCGCACTTCAACAGAAGAGATGCGCACGGGGCGGCCGAGCGAGGCGGAAATCAGTTGAGTGATGCGGCTTTTGTAGTGGCTCACGCTCACGAACGGCGGCACAATCAGGATGGCCAATATCGCCACCAGCGCTGCCAGAGCGATCCAAAGCCGCTTGTGCTTGTGTTGCCGGGGTTGTCCGTCTTCGCTCATGGCCTTGTCTGTGGGCACTGATCGCGCTTCATTGTTCACTATCATTTCACCGGATGGAATGTCCGGCTCCAGCGGGTTTCGGTAAAGAAGTGTAGCGCAACGTGACTGAGCCATCCGACGGTATTGCCGATTCCCGGCTTTTCATACTGGTCGTCGGGCGTCACGAAAGACCAATAGTTGAAGAGCGGACGGCCGACGATGTTCTCTCTAGGCACAAAGCCCCAGAAGCGCGAGTCGAGGCTGTTGTGCCGGTGGTCGCCCATCATGAAGTAGTGGCCGGGAGGAACCACCAGATCGCCGTTCTCCAAGTGATTGGGAAAATCGACGGACCAGGCTTCGGTAGCGCCCCTGTCAATGGATGGCGGCACAGTAGGAAACTCGTCGAGAAACTCCTGATGGTTTTCCGGCGTTGTCAATTGAGCGTGAGGCTGGCTCTGAGCGACGCCGTTGACGATAACGATGCCGTCGCGCAGATGGATGTGGTCGCCTGGCATGCCGATCAGCCGCTTTACCAGTGTCAGATATTGAGGATTTCCGTCTGTATCCAGATCCGGCACAGGCTTGATGAAGACCACGATATCGTTGCGCTGAGGCTCACGGTAATGAACCAGCGGCATCCACGTCGCAGGCGGAGCAAGGGTGATGCGATCAACCAACAGATGATCGCCCACCAGCAGCGTCTTTTCCATCGATCCGGAGGGGATGACGTAGTTCTGCGCGAGGAAAGTGAGGATGAACAGGCCCACCACGAGGATGGAGCAGATGCTGGCTACGGCCTCGAAAGGCGTCTCTTCCACTCTCTGTTCAACGGGCTGGGGCTCGGAGGGCGTCTTGGTAGCCGGCGATTTTTTCTTTGTCATCCTGTCGCTCTTTGTTAGTGGCTAGTGGCTAGCAGTCAGTGATCAGTGAAAAATCAAAAAACTGGAACTGAATACTGATCACTAACGACTGATCACTGGTCACTGCTTTTAGTGCACGACGTGGAAGATGCGCTTCCAGCGGGCAAAACCGGCAAGCCGGGACGAGAATTCCCTGTCGTGTCCGAGTCTATCATCCGCGGCTTGCAACGTGGTTTGTTCGACATCTGTGGTTGAAGGCCGGGTGAGGGAGAAGTAAATGACCAGTGGCCGAGCCACGATCTGCTGCCGCGAGACAAAGCCCCAGAAACGGGAGTCCTTGCTGTGGTTGCGGTTGTCGCCGAGCACAAAATATTCGCCCTGGGGCACCACGAGTTCGCCATTGCGAATGAGGCTCTGCATCTGTTTCCACCAGAGCGGGTCCACCTCGGGATCGGTATAAATTGGAGCTGGAAAGTCTTCGCCGAAGGTATTGCCGGGAGCGGGCTCAAATGCTGCGTAGGGCTCGCGGAGGACAACGCCGTTCACGGAGACGCGGCCATCACTGATGCGCAGGCGGTCACCGGGAAGACCCACTACCCGCTTGACGAGATAGGTGTGCTGGGGGTGGTGGAAGACAATGATGTCGCCACGCGCAACCTCGCGGTATGGCATGAGCATCTGGCTGAATCTGCCGGCCGGAGCATAGATCTGCTTGTTCACCAGCAGAAAGTCGCCCACCAGCAACGTGTGTTCCATGCTTTCAGAGGGAATCAGATATGGCTGAAGCACAAAGGTGAGCAGAAACAGCGCCACCACTATGGTCCGAAGCAGCGAGGCCAGAGCCTCGGGCACGGAAGGCAACTGAAGCCGCATCCGCGCAAACCAGTACGGGGACGGGCCAGGCGCTATGGTGGGGGTACTCATTGCGCTGCCAACTCCTCCTTTTGGGCTTTCGGTTTGACCTCGGCCTGTGCAACAACTGATTCCCGGGATGCCTGCAAATGCTCCAGCGCGCGCCGGGCGGCATCCTGCTCGGCGTGTTTCTTGGTGCTGCCCTTGCCGCGCGCCAGAGGCTTTCCCGCCTCCGAATCCACGCCTTTCAGCCGGACTTCGACCAGAAAGCGCTTACGGTGGTCGGGGCCGCTTTCGCTTTTGACCCGATAGACGGGCGTTCCGGCTCCAGAGGCTTGCAAGTGCTCCTGCAAGGCCGATTTGTAGTTGCCCAAGGCAGCTCCGGAGCGCAACTGCTCGGCCAACTGCTCCGCGGCCTCACCCATCACCCATCGACGGACAAAGACAGTAACCGGTTCGAGCCCACCATCCAAAAACAGCGCGCCCAGAACAGCCTCCATGGTGTTGGAGAGCACGGTGCTCTTGCGCCTGAGACCTCCCTTGTCTTCACCGCGGCTGAGACGCAGATAGCTGCCGAGGCCGATGGCCGCGGCTACCTCCGCCAGATGCTGACGGCTGACCAGCTGAGAGCGAATGCGGGTCAACTCGCCCTCCTGCCACTCAGGGTGAAGCAGAAACAAGGCCTCTGCCACCACCAGCCCGAGTACGGCGTCGCCGAGGAACTCCAGGCGTTCATTGTCGCCGGTTCCAGCAGTTTCCACCTTGCCGCTAGCGCTGATCTTCTCAACGAGGGCTTGCTCATTGGCCGCCCGCTCATTGGCTAGAGAGCGATGCGTGAGCGCACGCACCAGCAACTCGGCGCGTGCGAAGCAATGACCCAATGCGGCTTCCAGTTCGGCAAGAACGGCTTCCACATGCGCCTCGATCCGATCGGTTGATAAGCTGTCACAGGGCCACCAGTCGAACCGGAGCTTCCGGCCCAGAAGAAGCTCCCCATCTCAGTATTAGACCTTCTGCGTTTCTCCGGCGGTGGATTGCGCGGGATTACCTGGGATTTTCACTCCCATTCGGCCATGAAGCTTCGGGTTTGTCAGGTTGGGGTTTCACCGGCGCGGGCCCTGCGGCAGGAGGTACGTCATTGTCTGCATCCTCGTCGCAACTGTGGCCTTTGACGGCATATGCGGTTTTGATTCCGCGTTCGGCTGCCAGCCGGGTATCCTGCTGCCCGTCACGCGTCTTCAAAGCATCCTGGTACTCCGCAAGAGCTTCGTCGCGCTTGCAGTCCAGGTCAAGCATGCGGCCCAGGTAGATGTGCGACCAGGAGATCAGACGCGGATTCTTGCTGGCGGCCAGCGTTTTTTGGAAGTCGTCAACCGCCTGATCGGGATGGCCGGTAAGGATGGCGACCCGGGCGAGAATGAAGTCGGCACGCGCGCCATTGGCGATCGCTTCCAGAGAGTTGGGGGCATCGGGAGAAGAGGCGCTCGCGGCAAGGGTTTGGCGGGCCATGGCGCTGGCCGTGGCCACATCGCCCGAGGCAAGCCGCGCCTCGGCCAGGTCAAGACCGGTCAGTTTATGCGGCGTGCTGCGCGAGAGCACTTCGTTGTCGCCTTCCTTGTCGAAGTCAAGATCGCGAGCGCGATGCACCTGCTGGTCCACATCCATGCTGTAAACCATCTCGCCGATGGTGTCTTTCAAACTGGCAGGGTCCTTCTCAAACTGGATCATCTGCTCATAGAAGTACTGCGTTAGCACAAAGCCCTGTGTCATGTCGTGGCGGACAGTGGCCCATTTGACGGCGTCTACCTTCTGCTGGTAAATCTGGCGCTCATGCTCATAACGAGGCAAATCCGACCGGTCAACGCCGGCCGGGATAGTGTAAACGGGAACGCCGGTGTCCATGGTGCGCGCCTCGATGGCCTTGATGAGACATTCGATTGTCAGAGGCACGGTGTCAGAGCGAAAGCGAAACTCAAGCGGCGCGTCGCGGATCTCTTTGAGGACGGGCTGCGTGCGGTCGATCGCGTTGGCCCTCACATAGAGCAGCGGCTCGATTACGTAATGAAGATAAGTGTGGCGCACATCCTTCAGGGGGATGGTTCCGTTTTGCGGCGAAACCACCACCACATAGTCAGTGCCGTAGATGCGGGCGTTGACCATGCGCGGCGAAAACATGGGTTCCACAACCACAACGAAACGCCGCCCGTTGTAAGTTTCGGCCGGCATCTTGAGGTAGAGGTTGGTGGAGACAATCATTTTGGAGAGCGGATCGTGCAGACGGTCGGCTTCGCCATCGTAAGTGCGATGCACCGCCAGCCAGATGCCGTGCAGGTCAACAGCAGCGACAAAGTCGCGCAGCAGGGGAACTATCTCCACGATCTGGGTCGCATCAGGAGGCATCTCCGTCAGTTCGGCAGCAGTCTCCATTTCCGGCGGCGGGGTGAGATAGAGAGCCAGCGAAATGTATTGCGCAATGTCGAGTTCTCCGCCCGTCATGCGGTGCTGGGCTATGTAGAGGCAGATCTTGTCGCGCTTGTTGCGGGCGTCCTCGCTTTTGGCAAGCGCAAGGTCGATCTCGTCGCGGACGTGTTTGCGGACCGGCGAACTGTCTTCCAAGCCCTCATCGTAGCCGCATGCATTCAGCGCCGCTGCCATGAGGAAGACCGGCTCGGCACTGATCAGCGAAATGGTAGGCCCGGCGGGATCGATTAGCGAGGGCGTCTTCTCCCGCGCGAAATCCGGTGAGGAAGACGAAGATCTCTCCTTGGCGGATTGCCCGGCGGGGTTGCTGCTGGAGGATTGGGCTTGAGCCGCAACAGGCGCAAAGGACGCCAGCAGACACAAAACAGCGGTCGATAAAAATGCGGAAAATGGAAGTGCTTTAAGCGTCATGAAGAACCCTGTTTAATTCTAGACGCATCAGGAGGGAAAACGAGAGGAAGCGCAACGGTTGCGTCGTTAACTGGTGAGTGATTTTGCCTTAGAGAGCGGCCGCGAGCGCGGGATAACGGCAGATGTGGCTGGTTTCGTAAAGGGCCAGAAGGCGCTGACGCATCAGATAGTAGGCCGATGACGCCTCCTGCGCATGGAGCGGAAGCGTAATGCCGAAGTGCGGCAGCAACTGGGCAGGAAGCAATCCCAGCTCCACATGGCGGACGGCGCGACGCAGAGAAGCGGCATCCATCCTCATGCGCTCAGTCACGATTACGGCTTCTTCAAAGTTCCATTGCTGCGCATAAGCGGCCAAAGCAAGCATGATCTCCGCGTTCTGGCGCATTCTCTTCAGACCCTCATAACCACCGAGGGACTCCCAAATCTGCTTCGGTTCCATATCGATCTGACCGCGGTGCGGTGTCAGATAATCGATGGCGACAACGGACAACTCCGCCATATCAAGCCGCTGAAGCGAAGCGACAAGATCGTGCCAGTCGAGTTGAGCCATCTTGCGGGACGAGCGACGGTCCGTGATTACAACCAAGGCCAAGCCGCATAACAACGCCCCAAAGACGATATATGGAAGCGCAAAGGTCATCGGAATGAATGTTACCTTTGGACACTAAGGGTGTCAAGATCATTTTTGATGCGCCGGTGCAAATCCTGTATATAAGCACTCAATTCTGGGGAAATCGGCTGCCTCGCCGGCTCCTCCAGCCAGAACTGAACTGCCCAATACCCCAGAACGGCGAGGAAAACGACCGTTCTAATGTGTTCCAACTGCCCAAAATACCTTTCAGCACCAAAGTAACTATGCAGGCCGTCCACCAGGATGGCGGCAACGGCCCAAGCCGTCCATCCATTGCCCAGTGCCATCACATGATTCCGCCAGCCCAGGCCCAAACTTCTTGAGGTCCTCGTCACCACAGCGATCAGCTCGCAGATCACCAGGCTGGTAAAAAGGTCTCCGCGCACCTCGAGGCGCTGAAGGAAGGTTGCAGCGGGAGGTGTAACCAGAAACGGAAGCGCCGCAGCAAAGAGGATGCCCGCTGCGCTCCAGAGGATGAACTGCTTCTTGGCGTCCCGGACCCAGGTTCCCGTAGGCCGCAGAACTATATGCGCGATCTCAAAGACAATTCCGAGCTCCAGAACGAACTCGATCAGAACAAAGGACCAGTAGGCCCACTTATACAAACTGTAAAGACGAAATACCAAGAGCAGATAGACGGCCGGATTCAGCACCGTCTCACAGCCCATAAACGCCGTAAAGACAGGGAAATCCCTCCATCTGCCCCGAACCACAAGAACTGTGAACAAGGCAGCATCGCCAAGTAAGCTCGCCACCAATAACAGGTAATCAAGCGTCGACAGGTTTCCTCACCTCTCGACTTCTATTCTCTCCGTTTTCAAAGACCAGGAACAGAGGAAATTGCACATACTACTGCTCTCGTGTAACTACTGCGGCATTGGCAGCGGTGTGACAGGAGCGGAAAAGGCCATCTGTGGCATCGGCAACGGCGTAACTGGTGCGGAAAAGGCCATCTGCGGCATCGGCAGCGGAGTTACTGGTGCGGAAAAAGCCATCTGCGGCATTGGCAATGGCGTAACTGGAGCGGAAAAAGCCATCTGTGGCATTGGCAGCGGTGTGACTGGAGCGGAAAAAGCCATCTGTGGCATCGGCAGCGGTGTGACTGGAGCGGAAAAGGCCGACTGCGGCATCGGCAGAGGTGTGACTGGAGCGGAAAAGGCCGACTGCGGCATCGGCAGAGGTGTGACAGGAGCCGCCATCACGAATGAAGCGGCAGAAATGAACAGGATGGCAGCAAAAGCAAAACGTACAAAACTCTTCACGGGGGGTCCCTCTTTCGTGCGCATAATTGCGCATGATTAGCGTAGACTCATCTCTCTTTCTTGCGAAAGGGGGAAAATACGGCGAAGGTTGAGCGAGAGGGTGCATAACGCCCATCCGGTACGATGAAGCCACCCTTCCCCGGTCATGAACGGAGCGAGAAAAATCCAAAAAATGGAACCATTTGCAGCGATTTGCACTATGCGCCGTAAAGTTGAGATTCATATATAAACACAGCCCGCAGCCCGGAAAGTTCCAGGCGTTGCGGGCTGTGAAATTCACCAAATGTTATCCGCGCACAGAGACTCCGGAGAAGGAGAGAACGGCCAGGCCGGGGACAGGTTGTCCGAAGCGGCGTGCCGGCTCAAACCGGCTCCATAAAAGCAGGTTCTCGACCTGCGCGCGGGTGGTCGGATCCACTGGACCGGAGACGATGCGATAGTCGTAAACCTGGCCCTGGGGGTTGACATAAGCCTCGATGACAACAGGAACAGAGACGTCACCGATGGGGTTTCCGCCTACTACGCTCGATAGATAAAGGAACCGGGGAGCGGTAGCCATCCCCAGCGGTTCATCCGCGGTAGCCTGTGCGCGCTCCGGCTGGGCAAACATGCTCACCAGTACAATGACGGTGCCCAGCAGCAGCACGGCGGACGCAAAGCCCGCGGCGGCCTGAAGCAGGAAGGGACCGACGGTGTTTCTCCATGCCAGATTCATGGCGTGGAGGGCGGTGTTGTGCCGGCGGGCACGCTCGTGGCTGATGGCCACGCGAATGCGCAACAGCAGGTCTTCAGGTTCAGGTACGGGGCCCAGTGCAGCCAACGAGGCCTGCATCTTTCCCAGAGACTTCCAGTCCTCGGCGCACGTATGGCACTGTCCAATATGCGCGGCGACGCTTTGCATCTCGCGTCCGCTCAGAAGACCGTCAAGGTACTCGGTAAACTTTATCTGCATTGCATTGCAGTCGTTCATCGCGCCTCCTCACCCATGGCCATCTCGAAATCCGCGTGCGCGGCAGAACCAGCTTCCGCGCGCTCTGGAGAATCGTCTTTTACCTCTGGAGTCATCAGAATCGCCTTCAAGGCTGCGCGTCCGCGCACCAACCGCGATTTGACCGTTCCCAGATTCACACCCTGAATTTCAGCCACTTCTTCGTAAACAAAACCCTCTATGTCTCGCAGGATAAGGGTAGAGCGGAACGGCTCGGGCACCTTGCTCAAGGCTGCCTCGACGCGCGCCCGGTTCTCCTCATGCAACGCCATCTCGTAAGGCGACTCTGCCGGGTCCGCCAGCATCTCTTTCAGCAGCACCGGATTCCCCGTGTCGGCCTCGACCATCTCCTGCTCAATGGGGATCTCCTGCTGCCTGTGCCGCGTCCACCAGCGCCTCTGGTTGGAGGCCTCGCGCAAAGCAATCCGGTAAATCCACGTCCTCAGCGATGACTCGCCATGAAAGCTGCCCACGCCCCGGAAGACCTTTACAAAAACCTCCTGGGTCAGGTCGGCAGCGGCGTCGTGATCCTGTACAGCGCGCGCCAGCAGCGAGTAGATGGGCTGGTGGAAGCGCGCAATCAGCCACGCAAAGGCCTCCTCAGAGCCGGCCTGTAGCTCTCGGATGAGAGCCGCCTCTTCGGATTCAAAGGTCAGCGCACTAGCAAGATTGCCCATGGTGAGGTCCGCCTGCATTCCAGAATCCTCCCACTTTACCGCAACAGAAGCAAACCTGGCATCTGCCAAATTCGTGCCGGTGTAAAACCCGGCTTTCAGTTGCTGCCACTCGCCCCAACGGCCGAAAAGACGCCACCGGGAATCCAATACTACATCGGAGTGCGCAGGAGACGGACACTGGCTTCAAGCCCGGTGCCCTACGCCCCCATTATCTTAGACACCGGAACACCCCTCAAGTGTTCCCGGTCACTCAAGTTTTTTCTTTTGGGCGAGGCTTAGGAGGCAATGCCGGGGAACACCGTAGCCGGCTTATAGGCAGCTTTCGAACAGAAATGCCGTCAAAGATTGACGAATCAGGCCTCAACGGAGACAATAGAAAAGTTGCATCCCTTGCAACATGTGGGCCTGTGGCGCAGTTTGGGAGCGCGCTTCCATGGCATGGAAGAGGTCGTCGGTTCGATCCCGACCAGGTCCACCAATAAACCCCTTACAAATCAATAGCTTAGCGAAAGCAAACAACCTCCTTCTCGGAGTGTTTGGTGTCATTTGGTGTCAAATTTCCAAACACTTTTACGGACGCAGTGCCGCGCTTGAATGCCTTCCCTCCAAAAGCCACCGCATCCGGTAACGGCTTCGCCGTCTTACTGTGATTCTTGTCCGACGACTTTCTCAACTCCCGATTGATGGAGTTGACCGTCGCCTGCACGCTCTCGGGAATCTCCTGCATGTAGACATCGGTGGTTGTTGCCGTCCGTGAGTGCCGCATCACGCCCTGCACGTCCTTGACTGTGCCCTTCTTCTGAGCCAGCGTCGCAATCGTGCGTCGGATGACCTGAAACGTCAGCTTCGGCAGTTCCAGATCGCGGGCCAGCTTGTGAAGCACCCGCTTCCGAAAGTTGTCGGTGTCGAGGAACCCACCAACTTCGTTGGCAAAAATGAAGTCGTCCGGAGACAGAAGCGGAGACTTCGTCTTGTCTTTGGACGCGGCCTCTCTAGCTTGTTCCTTACACTTCAGACGCCATGTCTCCAGATCGTCCGCGAGCTTCCGCGGAATGTGGATGATCGTGAGACTCTTTCTGGTCTTTCCCCAAGGACGAATCTTGCCCTTGTAGACGGTCTCCGTGATCTTCAACGTGCAGGCATCGTAGTCGAAGCACTTCCAACGGAACGCCAGCAGCTCACTCGGACGGAGAGCATTCGTCATATCCAACTCCAGCAGGATGCGATCCCGCAGAGCCAGTTCCATGAGAGCGAGGCCGAGTTGATCCCAGGTGAGCGTTGTTGTGTCGGTCTCGCGCAGTTGCGCGGGCACTTTCACTTTGCGCGCAGGATCTTTGGCGAGGAAGTCCTGATCGACTGCCTCGGCGAAGATGTCCCGAACGTATGCACGCATTTGCAGCACTCTATCCTTGGACCGGGTTATAGCCAGCTTGTTGAGATGAAGCTGCAAGCTGAACTTGTCGAAGTTGACCAGCGGAATCTCGCCGAGCGGGTCGATGAGGTCACGCTGAATGAGAATCTTTTTCGTCTTTGCTGTCTCTTCTTTCCAGGCAGCTTCTTTCAACGGAAGAAAGCGATTCTCTACGAACCAGGCGAAGGTGACAGAGCCATCGTTCATGATTCTGGTAGGGGAACCCGGCTCCCCTATCTGTTTTGTGATTTCACGTTGCAGCGCTTCGCGAGCCTCGAATTTGGACATCTTCGA
>JBEKQD010000009.1:0-87635 GCA_049520075.1 Occallatibacter sp.
AAGCGCATCGCGCTCTCCATCAAGCAATTGACCGGCCTCGCCACACGTCCCGCCACAAAGTCCGCAGCGAAGCCGGAGAAGCCAGCCCCAAAGCCGCAGCCCACCATGGATGAAAAACTGGCCGCGCTCTCCATGAAGTGGAAGCCCCGCTAGCGAGCCGATCTTGGAATGTAGCGCCGGCCTCCCGGCCGGCTGTTGTGGGGGCGTCCTCGCCCCCACTTGTCTGGGGCAATTGTTAAACTACGCGTTCGCGACACTAGAGCGTGTCTCAGGATGCCGTTTTGTGTCAGGCACGACTTTAAAGTCTGCGGAAAAGCCCGTTCGGAGGGAGGCGGGGGTTTCAACCCCCGCGTAAAGCTAGCACAATTGACGCGGGCTTTAGCCGCGGAGGGGACTCCTCCCAAAAACTACAACTTTTTGGGCAAGGTCCGATCTTCAGGCGGATTTGCCAATCCTTCACTGGGATTGACCGGATTAACTAAAAGGTAATTTCCGAATTGGTGATTAACCACCAACCATGGTTGGCTCGCTCAGGTTAATCTGAAGTGAGAGGTGCCGGAATGGATAGTTGGCCCACGGGATGGCGTTCCTGGCTGCTGGTTGCTCTGCTTTTTCTGTTTCCGGTTGTGGTTCATCGGTGGTGGCTGTTTATCATCTCCACCGCAGCCTACGCTTTGTTGATTTGGGTTGTAATTCGGACGCGGAAAGAATCAAAGTAGCCTACCACCGAAGCGCGCAACGCGGCATCAAGCGGCATTCTGATGGGATCATGTACGGTTGGGCGACTACACAATCGTGACGAGGCATCAAGCCGCACCGTTGGACTGGTTGTACGATTGAAGAGGTACAAAGGAGCCGATCGGTTCAATGTCTCTTGGAACTGGAGCATTCCTGATTTTTTGCATTTCAACGATCGCTGTTTCGCTCATCTCGTGCGCGAAACGGCCCTCAGGAAGGTTCTGGTTTTTAATTGCGGCGCTGAGTGTGCCGGTCCTGCTTGCGAACGGCCTTTACTGGTCTGTGGCCTGGCAGCACACCGACCCGATTGTGTTTGGCGAATATGAAATGTGGGCACCCATGTTCATCGTTCCGTGGTCTATCGCCGGGGCGATTCCCTCGACTCTAGCCGTTCTTTTTATCCGGAGGTCTCCTCCAAGCGCACAGCTTCCGCGCAAGCCAAAATGATTCACTTTCGCTGGGTCGTGGATGACCGGCCATCCGGACAGAACTCAAAGACGGAGGGTGCCGTCTTGTCAGGCGACGATACAGCCTCTGCGCGTAAAAAGTCTCAAGCCTGGATCATTCGCGACATGACGATCTAGCTTTCTGTCTTGATTCTTCTTTCCAACCCTGCGATTTCTCGCTGTAGCTGCGCAATTCTCGCGCGTACCCAAATGTGCGGGTCTCGCGACTGCATCTGTTTCATCAGAGGCCCTATGAGGTCGCAAACGTGATCGTTCCTAGCAAGACGTGCCGAGGTGAACGGAGTGTCACCCTCGCTCATCGCAAACAGATCTGCCCCGTTCTCGATGAGTAGCCTGACCATCTCAAGGTCGCCTTGAATGCAAGCAACGTGCAGCGGAGTATATCCAAGGTCGCCTGCCTTGTTCACATTGATGCCGGCGTCAATGAGGACTTTCGCTGCTGATTTGTCCTTCCATCGGACAACACTATGCAACGCGTTATCTCCATCAGTGCTGCACGCATTCACATCGGAGAAATCGGCTTCAGCAAAATCTGGTGTGACACGTAGTCTCGCAAGAATAGATTCTAGTTTGTCGTCCATACCTCCATTTTACCCAGCTTCGCCGCGCAACCTGTTCCGGATGGAAGAGCTGCTCATATCGCTGGAGCGGACTTCCTGTTCTGCGGTTCCGGTCGCATGACCGGCAATCCGGCAAATACCATTTCATCAACATTCACACCTCATCAATCCAGCAGCCGGGGGATCTGAACGGATGCATTCTTGGACAAAGCCTCTGCTGGAATGATCGTCCGTATAAAAGGAATCCGTCACTTGCGCATTAGAAGACTATGATTATTGCGGTGGCGAATCCTGCCGATAAGAAAAGAATTGCCCCGTAGCGTTGGAGGAATACCGATGAAAGACAAGTCCGGGAAGGACCAGCCAGAGACAAAGCCGATGGCGGCTGTCGTCAATGGCAGCAAGCAGGGCGGAGACCAGCCGACGCCGGTGTCAGTCGATATAAAGTCACTGCGTCTCGGCAAAGATTGCGACTATGAGAAGGAACTCAGCCGGTTGCAAGTGGAGCTCGTCAAGCTGCAGGAGTGGATTCGCCAGGAGAAGCTGCGGGTGGTTGTGCTCTTTGAAGGCCGTGACGCGGCGGGCAAGGGCGGCGCCATCAAGCGTATTACTGAGTCGCTCAATCCGCGCGTCTGTAACGTTGTGGCGCTCACGACGCCCACGGAGCGCGAAAAAACGCAGTGGTATTTCCAGAGATATGTTGCCCACTTGCCGGCGGCGGGAGAGATGGTTCTCTTCGATCGCAGTTGGTATAACCGGGCCGGCGTTGAGCACGTGATGGGCTTCTGCACCGAACCGCAGTACCTTGAGTTTATGCAGAGCTGTCCTGAGTTTGAGCGTATGTTGCTGCGCTCCGGAATTCGCCTGATCAAGTACTGGTTCTCGGTGAGCGACGAAGAGCAGGAGCGGCGCTTTCAGGACCGCATGAAGAATCCCACCAAGCGCTGGAAGCTGAGTCCGATGGATCTCGAGTCGCGCAAGCATTGGGCCGAGTATTCGCGCGCCAAGGACGAGATGTTCGCGGTGACCGACACCAAGATGTCTCCGTGGTTTGTGGTGAATGCGGAAGACAAGAAATGCGCCCGGCTGAACGTCATCCGGCATCTTCTTTCGATGTTTCCCTATCGCGATCTAACGCCCGCGCCTCTGGAATTGCCCAAGCTGGAAAAGTCGAAATACGTGCGTCCGCCCATACAGGAACAGAACTTCATTCCGCAGGTTTACCGGCAGGAATCACCCAAAAAATAGCTCCGCCCGTCTCCCAGTCCCAGTTGCAAGTGGAGCCGCGAGACGGGTTGGGGGTATGGGAATCGCAGCCGTGGCTCGCGCGCGCTAAAAAAACAGAGCGGCGTGCATCACCGGATGCTCGCAAACAGTGCCGATTTTCTTTTCGCTCCGAGTTTGGCCGCCAACGCTACCAGCGACTCATCGCAGCCGCGCGCAGCCGCTAATTGCATACCGCCGACAATGCAGGGAAGTGTGACCACGGGCACTCCAGCCAGGCTGATGGGCGTGGTGTAACGCAAAATTCGCGCGCGTGTCTGGCTGTGATCCGCGCCTGCTGCCAGGCGTGCAACTGGTGAGGCGGGCATCAGCAGCAAATCCTGTGTCGCGAAAACGTCATCCATGCGCGCTGCAAAAACTCTACGCCGCTCGCGCAATTCGGAAATCTCCATGGGAGTGATCCGCGCGCCCCACTCCAGCCGCTCGCGCAGCGCCGGTTCAAACAGGCCAAAGTTGCCTTCGTGGACGCGTGCTGCCTCCCACGCTTGAATCGGCGCATAAATCTCGAAGGCGTCGTCCCACCACTTCACGTCGATTTTCGTGGTGTGCAGTCCGAGGTCCTGCAATTCAGAGATGACGGCGCGAAAGCTGAAAATGACCTCCGGCTCGCAGTCGTAGAAAAAGCTTGCGTCCGGAATCGCAAATCGCGTGAAAGCGCGCGCTGGAGCCGCATCCGGGGGCGCAAAGAAGCCCGCCAGCAGCGGTGCATCTTCCAGATCGCGAAACAGCCATCCCATGGTGTCGAAGGATTGCGCCAGGTGCGCGCCGCCTCGCCAGTCGCCGCGGCCCAGCGACGCGCGATATCCGGCTAGTCCGCACAGCGCCGCCGGTGCGCGGATTGACCCTCCTGTGTCCGTGCCCAGAGCGGCCACAGCCGACCCCTCCAGCACGCTGGCCGCCGCGCCCGACGACGAGCCGCCAGTCAGCGCACCCTCATCGCCCGGTTGAAGGCAATCGCCAAAGTCGGGATTCTCGCCGGTAATGCCATAGGCCAGCGGATGCATATTGGTTTTGCCGATGATCACCGCGCCTGCCGCGCGCAGCTGTTCCGCCAGCCACGAATCGCGCGCGGCAGAGCCGTTGTGGTCGCGATAAGACCGCACTCCGCAACTGGTGGGCGCGCCGGCCAGGTCGAAGCAATCCTTCAATGAAATGGGCAGGCCCCACAGCACATCGCGGCCGTCGCCAAAGGCGCCCCCATCGCCGCGCGCCATTGCGCCTGCGCGGATCGCTTCAGCCTGTGTCCATGCGGGGTCCTGCCACAGGTATGTATTGTGGCTTCGATTTCCGTTGGAGTGTGCCAATGCCTTTTCAGCCAGATCGGTGGGCCGTACAGTTTCGGCCGCAAGAGCTTCGCGCAGCCCGCGAATCGTCCACGAGACGTCGTTCATAGTGAAATTCTAGGGCAAGACCCGGAAAACATTGATCGCCAATTGGAGATTTTCCACAAAATGGCTGAAACGATTTTGCGCCTCCTCGCACTATACCTTGTGCGACAAAGGTGACTTTAAGTGTGCGGCTGCTTGTGTAGGCACGCACAAACGGGTTTCGCAAGCTCTGGGGTGTGTCAAGGGCATCCAATAAATGAGAATGCTCAATCACCCTGGATAGCCTGCCCGCTAATCTCGAACTGCGGCAACGTGGGCAGCGGAGCGAAACCCGATTTGAGTCTGTGCAGCTGGTATTTCCCTGCAACTGCTGAGCTGGCAGGATCGACCGGCTTCCCCAGAGCAGACGGAACCTGTATTCCCATGCGGGTTCCGTCTGCAGCCACGACGGAAAGGAGCGACTTCGAGATGATCGAATTCAATTTTTTCTGGTGTTTTGCCCTCTGCGCGCTGGCCATCGAATCAGTCCGCAGCGTGGCAGCCATGCGTAAGCTGGCCGTGGCATCGCTGGCAAAGTTTGATCATCCTGGCGGAAAAAACAGCCGGGAACTGTTTCGTAACCAGGTGGAACAGACAGAGCCTTGGTCGAAGCTGCTGACTTCGGCCGACGAACCAGAAGCAGATAAACACTCGAATCCTCCCCTGAGACAGTCGAAGTTGAACATTTCATTTGGTACACCCTGGTTGTTTTTGTCGTTGCTTTTGCTCTTTTGGCTCCTTTTGCTCTAAAAAAGCGCCGCAAAGCCCTCATTAGGCGCCGGCAATACTGAAGCTTTCGCCTTTGCGTGCCGATGATAGTTGTTTTGGAGGAGAACCACCATGCTCCGCGGGGAACACAGAAGCGCGTTGAGAATCGTCGCAACCAACCAGGAAGGCCCTCTGAATCTCCGGTATTCAGGGCTGCCGCTGGTGAATGTCCGTGGTCCGGTCACCGGAACTATCTACAAGTTCTCTCCCACCCAGCCGGTGCAGCCGGTCGATGTCAGAGACGGGCGAATTCTCCTTGCCAGCCAACTGTTCACGCAATCCATGTAGGCCTCGCGCCACAACGGTCGGCGCGAATCGCGGCCAGTTCCGCACATCCCGCCTCATCGCACAAGTTAAAGTGCCGCACCTTACTCAGTGCTATACTTTGAGCAACTTAGCGTGGCGGAGTCAGCTTTGCAGTTCTTTTCATTCAGTGCAGACTATGTTCAAAGTCTCTGTGCCGGTGACCGCCAGGCGCAGGAGCATTTCGCCGCCTACTTTACTCAGTTGCTCCAGCTCAAGCTCCGCTCCCGGCTCCAGTCACCTCACGCCATCGAGGATGTGTGCCAGGAGACCTTCGCCCGCGTCTTTTCGGCCCTGCGCAAAGAAGGTGGCTTGCGCCAGCCGGAGCGCCTTGGCGCCTTTGTTAACCAGATTTGCAACCATGTGCTTTTTGAGCATTATCACGCCGCCAGCGCCAGCGAATCGCTCGATGTCGAAGGACGGCCCGAACCGGTCGCCGAGGGCGCTGATTCCCTCGATATCATGGCTGCCAAGCAAATTCAGTTCAAAGTCCATGCGATTCTGCTCGCTCTGGCACCGCGCGACCGCATGCTCCTGAAAGCCGTCTTTATAGACGAGCGCGACCGCGACGAAGTTTGCCGGGAGTTTGGCGTGGACCGCGACTATCTGCGGGTGCTGCTGCACCGCGCCAAGCAGGAATTCAAGACGGAGTACATCAAGCGCGCTGGAGACCAGATTCGACAAGATCCGAGTTTCTGAGCATTACTAAAGTTTGATGGGTTTGTAACGGTTTGTTTGCCACGGGCACTATTGTAAGTGGACCGCATTGGGGTAGAGATGATGAATCACAGCGAAGCATTAAAACAGATGGCTGCGGAACGTTATCTTCTGGATGAATTGACGCCTGATGCGCGTGAGGCCTTCGAGGAGCACGTGTTCGATTGCCTGGAGTGTGCCCTTGATCTTCGCGCCGGAGCCGCTTTCGTTGAAGCGGCCAAAATTCAGTTGCCCGGGCTTTCGGGCGCTGCCCTTCCGTCCCCCTACCGCCCGCAAAAGGTCAAGCGCGAGTGGTGGCTTTTCTGGCTTCGGCCGGCCTTTGCCACTCCCGCCTTTGCCACCCTGCTGCTGGTTCTCGGTTACCAGAATCTGGTCACTTATCCTAGATTGCGCGCCGCGGCCAGCGAGCCGCGCCTTATTCCCTGGGCTCAGTTGCGCGGAGCCATGCGTGGCGGCGCTCCGCTCGCCATCACCGCCGATCGCGGGCACGGGCTTGCGCTTCCCGTCGATCTTCCTTCGCAACCCAGCGAAGGCGCATACGCCTCTTACTCCATCGACCTCCGTGACCCGCAAGGGAATCTTGCCTTCGGCAGCGTCGTGCCCGCGCCCACTGAAACCGATAGCGGCTCCCAGCGGCTTGGGCTGGTAGTTCCCGGCGCAATGCTGCGCAACGGCGTTTATACCCTCGCCGTCTCCGGCGTCTCCGCCACTGGAGAGCGCATCGTGATTGACCAGTACGCCTTTGAACTTCATTTAGTTGATTAAATTGATTAACGCGTCTGCCAGGACGCGGTATAGTTATCCCCGTAATCAAAAAAATTCTCCCCCCAGTCCTCAAAAAAACAGGAAAGGTGAATTCGCATGTCTAAAGTGAACGAGAGAAATCACAAATACAACGCGGAAACGATGGTCCTTTCGGGCCAACTGGTCCTTCCGGTCTCGCAGAAAATCGAACCCCAGGCCCACACGAAACTCCCGGAAAATGGCGGCTACTTCAGCCAGCGCCTGGATGGTTACCGGCTTGAATCGGTCGTCACCTTCCGCTCCGGCTATTCCCATACCGCGGGCTGCCTGAGCGACAAGCCGGGCGGGGGACACACCACCCTGACCACCACTGTGGTCGAAGGGCTCAACGTTCTGGAAGTCCTCACGGCCGACCGCGTGGTGGGCCAGACCATCACAGAACACCCGCTCGAAGGTTATATGCCGTCCATCTCTTTCCTTGGCACGCGCTTCGAGAATCTGCGCATCGCCGGATTCCCGGTCAAGATGGAGTTCGACTACGACATCTTTGGACCCCGCCCAGTCAACGACCTGCCATACGCCAAGGATGGTGGCGTTGTCAGCCGCGTTTCGCGCCAGTATGACCGCATCCTGCGCAACAAGAACCTTCCGGACACGCTCCAGAAACATTACAATGATCTTTCCTCTAAACTCGGATCTGCGGAGGATGTGGAATGTTCGCTGGTCAACCGTGTGGGTGGATTCTTCCCTGGCAGCATTTTTGGGAACGTGATTACCGTTCCCGGCTTTGGGACAATCACGCTGGCCAAGCTGACCGTGAAGCACGAGAACCCGCACGAGACGACGAAAGTCTACAAAAAGACCACCTTCACCCTGACCATGATCGACCTCAAACTGGGCTGCGTCATCGCAGGAGATATCCCGATTGGCGGCGGCACTTCCAACGGCGGAACCCTGCCATAGCGAAAGCGATCTACCCGCATTTCCGCTGGACGATGAATTTGACCCCCCGTCTGGCGGAAATCTGTGGGTGGTTTTGCCGCTTTTGGCGTGGTTTTCATCCATGGGCGTCCATTCTCCTATGGGCGCTCGTTCTATTTCTCCTGCTTTCCATAAAGGACAACAGCCCCGGCAGCGTCCAAGCTGCATATGGCCACGCCTTGAAACTCTTCCAGCAGGGCAAACTGGCCGATAGCCAGCAGGCAGCGGAACAGGGATACAAAGAATTCCAGGCTTCCAACCCGGAAGTGGCAAATAAATTCCAACTTCTTGAAGTTGAGGACATGGTATGGCGCGGTTTGAATGACGACGCTGTGCGCCTTCTCGCGAACTACCACCCCGCATCCAATAGTCCTGAAGAAACCGTCCGCGAGCTGGCCATAGAAGCGAGTGCTCTGACCCATCAGCGGCGGTTCTCCACTGCCAATCAAAGACTCACACAGGCCGAGGGCCTCTGCAGGAGTGCCGACTACGAATACTGTGGCACCGTCCTCAAAACGCGCGGGAACCTGGCATTCGGACAAGGAAATTCCGCTTTGGGTAGGCAGTATTATTTCGAGACCCTTGCCTTTGCTCAAACCCACCAAGACCGCTTCCTGGAAGCAACCGCGTTAACGAATCTCAGTTGGGCCGCGTTGCAAACAGGCCATTTTGACGAAGCCATAGACTGGTCGCAATCTGCGTATCGGGCAGCCAAGAATTTGGGCGCGGAAGGCGCGATGCAGATGGCGCAGGGCAACCTCGGATGGGCCTATTACCAGTTGGGCGATGACGAAAGGGCTCTGGACCTGTTTCTCGAAGCGGAGAAGACAGCAGAAAGGCTTGGAAATCCCAGCTCCGAACTCAAATGGATCAGCACCGCAGGATATGTCTACCACGATTCCGGCGATCTGGCCCGTGCCTCCCAATCCTATCGCCAGGCGCTCACACTGGCAAAGCAGATCGGTGACAAGGAAGGCATCGTGAACTCGCTGGAAGACCTGGCTCAGGTATCGGTGGACGCCGGAAAACTGGACGATGCGAACGCTTATCTCGACCAGGAAATTTCCATGGCGGGCGCGCGCAGCAAACTACAGGATGTGAATATCACGATAACACAGGGAATGTTGGCCGCCGCGCGTCACCAGGATCAGCAGGCGGAGACGATCTTCCGCGCCGTCCAAAGGGACACTACAAACCCAACCACGGCGCGGCTGACCGCCGGGAATCAGTTAGCCCGGTTATTTGAGCGGCAAGGCAAAAAGAAGGAAGCGGAGCGGACCTACAAAGCCACGCTAGCCACCTTTGATTCGGCAGAGGCGCAACTCAAGCAGGAAGGCTCGCGGCTTCCCTTCGCCGCCAACGCCAACCCCATTTACGACAATTACATCCACTTTTTGGTGGAAGAAGGCCGCAGTGATGAAGCCCTGGCCGCGGCCGACCAGAGTCGAGCTCGGACGCTGGCGCAGGACCTGGGCGTGGACACCGCCAAAGGCTCATTTCGGCCTGCCGCGCTGAACCCGCGCCTGATAGCCAGGAAAACCGGCGCAACGCTCCTTTTTTACTGGCTAGGCGATGAGCAATCCTATCTCTGGATCGTGAATCAACCCAAAATTACGCTGATTCGACTACCTGCCCAGAAGGAGATTATTTCGCGCGTCACGCGCTACCAAAAAGCCTTGCTAAACATGGACGATACGCGGCAAACCGGCGACCCGGATGGGCAGGCGCTCTATCGAATTTTGGTAGCTCCTGCCGCCAAGCTCATCCCGCGTAACGCCACGGTCATGATTCTGGACGATGGCGCGCTCAGCCGTTTGAACTTTGAAACCCTTCTGGCTCCCGGACCCAGCCCCCAAGACAGCCCGAATTCTGCCACACACTACTGGATCGACGACGTAACCCTGCTCTCGGCTCCCTCGCTCGATTTGCTTGCCGCGGCAAAGCCTGCGCGGTCAGCCAACCACAAGCTGCTTCTGCTCGGCAATCCGGTCTCGCCCAGCCCGGACTATCCCGGCCTTCCTCTTTTCGGCTTTGAAATGAGTCAGATACAACGGCATTTCACCGCCAATCAGGTGGCCTCGTTTGCTGGGCCGCATGCCACGCCCACGGCCTATCTCACCAGCAATCCGGCTCAGTACGCCTACATCCATTTTGTCTCTCACGCGGTTGCCAGCCAAATGGACCCGCTCGAATCAGCCATCATTCTTTCGCAACCCAAGGCAAGTGGCGACTCCTTCAAGCTCTACGCCCGCGACATCATGCAGCACCCCATCGATGCCCGCCTCGTCACCATCTCCGCCTGCTACGGCAGCGGCTCCCGCTCCTACGCGGGTGAAGGATTAGTCGGCCTCTCCTGGGCCTTCCTTCGCGCCGGCGCGCACAGCGTCATCGGCGCATTGTGGGAAGTCAGCGACGACTCCACTCCGCGCCTGATGGACTCCCTCTACGCAGGCATGCAAAACGGCCAGCCCCCGGCGGTCTCGCTCCGCAACGCAAAGCTCTCCCTGCTCCATTCACAGGGCAAATTCAGCTTGCCTTTCTATTGGGCGTCATTTCAGCTCTATACGCGCGAGTAATCGGGTCCTTCTCTGACCCGAAATATCATCTTTATCGTCAGCTATATGTACTGGTCGGGGCGAGAGGATTCGAACCTCCGACCCTCTGCTCCCAAAGCAGATGCGCTACCAGGCTGCGCCACGCCCCGACACTCTTCGATTGTATCGCGGATTGCCATCCCGCTCGAAGTCGCAAGCGGGGTTCCGCTCAATCCTACCTCCAGCCCGGCGTGGTGAAATGGGCGCCGGTGGGCTGAGAGATAAAGAGATACAGGTCACGCGTCTGCGGCTCCATCTTCTGGAAGAACACGTCCACGTACACGGTGTCGCTCAGTGTCGCCGCCTGCTCCGTCGTGGATGTGCCATATCCCTGCGAGTAAAGCGACATGAAGCGGTCCTCGGACTGTTGTGTCGTGAAGTTAGACAACCCATAGCAACTCGCGACGTCGGACTCCTGGCTATACCGGTAATGCAGATTGATATCCTGACAAGTCAATGCAAGCTTCTCTCCCGCCGTCTTCATCACTCTGACAGTGACAATCAAACCGTGGTATTGGCGAGGTTTGGACTCCTCAAATTGTGCCTTCTCGCTGTTCAGTTTGGTCACGAACACGGCATCGACAATCTTGAGCCTCACCTTGTTCAAGTCGACTACGTCAGATGGGACAGGGTTTTGCGCGAACACAGGCATGGCCACGCTGGCCGCCAAAGTGAGAAGCGCGGAATTCACAATGCTCTTAACGGTAACTTTCATCGGCTGCTCCTTGGGGAAAGTTTTCAAGGCCAGGTCAAATCACGGCAACTATGCAAGGTTTACTTGAGCGTACTGTCTATTTGCCTTCTTCTCTCGGCGGCGCAAGCTTCGCAAAGACGGTCCTCTTGGCGCTCTCGGAGGGTTGGTCAACCTGATTCGATGCTACAATCAAAGGGATACATGGCGGCAGTAGTTCAGTGGCAGAACGCCTGACTGTGGCTCAGGATGTCGTGGGTTCGATCCCCACCCGCCGCCCCAATTTTTCATACTGGCTGTAAGCCTTTTTCCCCGAGTTCCCGTGAGCGCAGAAATACAACTAAACGCAGTGGTTGACGCACCGCCTGGCGGGCTTCCGGCAGGTTTCCGGTCCTTTGAGCCCTTTCGCGGCCTCTCCAGCGGCCACCTGCAAACCATTGTAGGCAATTTCCTTCCACGTCCAGCTTTCCGCCTTTCCGCTGTCTCGGAAACGGTCGAGGTTGACCCCGCCGACGGCAGCCGCGTGCTCTGCCACTGTCACTGGCAGCCCGAGGACGTTCGCGCCGAAAGGCTGACGGTTGTTCTGGTTCACGGTCTCGAAGGCTCGTCCGACTCCCGTTACATTCAAGGCATTGCCGCTCGCGCCTGGGATGCCGGCTGGAACGCGGTTCGAATGAACATGCGCACCTGCGGCGGCACTGAAACCTTGACGCCCACACTCTATCACTCCGGCCTTTCCGGCGATCTGGGAGTGGTTGTGCGTCATTACGCTGAAAAGTTCAACCTGCAGCGAGTGGCGCTGGTGGGCTACTCGATGGGCGGCAACGTGGTGTTGAAGCTTGCCGGCGAATGGGGTAACAGGACGCCTCTGTCCGCAGTGGCGGCGGTTTGTCCGGCTATCGATCTCGCTCCCGGCGCTGACGCTCTGCACGAGCCGCTCAACCGCATCTATGAGTGGAGGTTCCTGCTCGGGCTCATGGCGCGCTACAGTCGCAAGGCAAAGCTGTTTCCCGGCATTTATGCGCCCCCGAAGGCCATCGGTCCGGTGCGGTCAATTCGCGAGTTCGACAATAAGATCGTTGCCCGCTACTGGGATTTCCGCGATGCCGACGACTACTACCATCGTGCCGCCAGCGCCCGCGTGGTAGACAAGATAGCGGTTCCCACGCTCGTGCTGCACGCTCAGGACGACCCCTTCATTCGCTTGCTTCCGGAGACTCGTGCCAGACTCCAGGCCAACCCGTATGTGACCTTCTTCGAAACCCCTCACGGCGGCCACTGCGCTTATCTCTCCCGCGACCCTGGCAACGAGATCCACTGGGCAGAGGCGACAGTGATGCGCTTCCTCCAGTCGGCAATCGCCAAATCGAATGGAAGCTGACTGGGAGTTCGAGATCGGCGCCGGCGCGGATGAGGTCCTCGCCGCGCCGGTGATCGAAGCTCACTGGCCCGGCTTTGTCGATCTGCGCCAATCGCCATCGCGCGCCTGGGATTTGCCTGAGACCGTTCAATTTCCTGCCCTGGCCGAGGCTCTGGCAAAACTGAATTCCGCTGCCTCTCCGTTATGGACCTCGAAGTGCGATCTCTGGGATCATCTGGACCCCGGCGAATTCGACGCGGACGAACTGGACGCGCCTTCCGGCCATGCCACTCATGCCATGGGTTGTTACATTGACCTGCTGCCCAAGAGCGACCAGCAATGGCCTACACCGGTCGCGGCCGCCGCGGATTGCAAACGCGTGTGCAAGCTTCTGCGTGCGGTCCCGCTTCGTTGTTGCCGCGCCGATCTCGTCGTCCGCCGCGCTTTCATCACGCCCGACCTCATGCAACTGGGAATTACTGTCTACCTGACCTCATGCGGCGAGTCCTTGGCGGAAGCGGCGCTCGCCTTCCAGCATGCATTAGCGGCATTTACCGATGTACTCTGCGCTCACTCAACGCTAGAATAGGAAAGTGCACGGGCGAGTAGCTCAATTGGATAGAGCACCGGCCTTCTAAGCCGGGGGTTTCGGGTTCGATCCCCGACTCGCCTACCACCTGAAAATCATCCACTTACATCGCTTTCAGCGTTTGGGCAATGCTATTGGCCCAGGCGCTTATGTCTGCCCAGTCGCGGAAATCGCCGTGGGGCAGAAAGGCGTCGTTGCGGTTAGCTGGCAGCTTATAGACAAGCCGATGGAAAAACCCGAGCCGAGGCGCGTCCAATGCGCCGAAGAAGACCCGGTGGCCCTTGGGATTAACGGTCCCTCTGAATTCGGCAATCTCCTTGGGCTCCAGGACTTCGAGCAAATCGCGGCCCTGGTCATCGTGAGTCTTTTTGCCCAGCGGGCCGCTGCTGAAAAGCCATACCGGTCGCTGAGCAAGCACGCCCGCGTACCTCCGCACAAACTTGGTGGCCGGCTTCATCCAATGGAACATGTAGGCAGCGCTTCCGACGACGGTTGCGTCGTAGTTCGCCGGATCGCCGGCTTGCCGAGCGTCTTTGACCGTAGCCTCCAGACCTTGCTCGCGTAGCGTCGTGGCGATGCGCTCCGCGATCCCCTGTGTGGCTCCGTAACGGCTTGCGTAAGCAACCAGAACGCGCATATTCATCGCCTCCCACAATCAAAGATGGATAACCAGGCTCGCCGCTGTTCTTCCAGCAAAGCGGCTCACGATCACGAGGGCAGGGTAGGCGTCATCGCATTCCGGCGCTGTGGCCGCGGTCACACTGTTCGCGATGCGTGGGGTATCCGTCTTAGGCTGCACGCAACTCGGTGGCCTTTGCGGGCTCAGTCGAGCAGCGCGAATGCTTTCCGGATTCGTTCCGGAAAAGCCGCCGGCTCGTCGGGCAGCTTCGAGCTGATTTCGAGCACCATTGCGGGCGGCGCAGGCAGCGCGTTGAGCGCCGCGACCGTAGCAGGCCAGTCGATTCCGCCGTCACCGGGCCAGAGATGTTCGTCTTTCTGGCCGTGATTGTCGTGTACATGAACTTGCACAATGCGGTCCGCGAGCGTGGCGATGGCCTCTTGCACGCCAACCGTTATGTTCGCGTGGCCCAGGTCGAGACAGACGCCGGTCGAATCGAAGTGGCCGATTTTTAGAATCTCCATCAGGTGCGCGGGAGTGGTGGGATCGCCGGTCAGGTTCTCCACCAGCGGACGCACGCCCAGAGGACGGGCAAAGGCGCCCAGGTGTTCAAGCGCCGTGAGCGCGTACTCAATGGTGCGCGGGGACCACTCATCCTCCCGCTCACCCAAATGCACAACGAGGTTTTGGAAGGGGATGGAATCGGCGGTCTCAACTGCGCGTTTGATCTCATCCATCGCCGCAATGCGTCTCGCTTTTTCCGGATGCAGCAAGCTCAAAGCGGGCGCGCCGGAGCGGCCCATATCGCGGTCTGCATGGAGTGGCGCGTGCATCGACCACGCTTCAAGCGGATTGGAACGGAACCACGTGGCAATGTCAGACACATGCTCGCGGCTGGTGTAGTCAAAGTGCTGACGTGAGGCGAAGATTTCAACTGCTTGCGCTCCTGCCTTGACAGCAATCTCCAGCGAGCTCGAGCGCAGGCGCTCGTTCATGAACAGATGAGTCGACAGGACTCGCAGCTTGGCCAAAGGTTCCCCCGCGCCGGTTGGATGGGAAATGCCAGCCGAGCGCTTAATCTATTGTTGCATCTGCATAGCCACTTGGGGTATACCGGAAATCGCCAGGATGATGCAGGCAGACAGAAGTCAGGCACACGGTGGTGCAGCGGAGCCATACAGGCTGTCGATTTTCATAAATTTGGAATCATTTTTACTTTCTTGAAAACGAACAGATGAAACCTGAGCAATATTAAACAGACCCATGCGTCGTACCCGAGTAGATTGGTAATTTCCTGTGGCTAAGTAGGGATAGTTTCTTTGTAGTTTTGTTCACTCCTGGGGTAGGAAGGCGGTGCGATTCGGCTAACCCACGGCAAGCTCCCGGGCACAACCATGAAATGGGGAAGAAAAACCGAATGGCGGAATCGAATCATGTCCGGTTTGATCCGACAGTCTTCTTGGCGCAGGCCGGGATAGGCAGGAAGTTTGTGCATCTGAAGGCCAAGGAGCCAATCTTCTCTCAAGGCGATCCAGCCGATTGCATTTATTACATTCAGAGTGGTCGAGCGAAACTCACAGTAATCTCAAAAGGTGGCAAAGAGGCGACCATCGCGCTGCTTCTGGCGGGCGACTTTGTTGGCGAAGAGTCGCTGGCAGGAAGTCCAGGATTGCGCATGGCGACGGCCATTGCGATCTCACCGTGCACTGCCCTCAGGATTGAGCGCACGGAGATGATCCGCGCCATGCACGAGGAACATGGCTTCTCCGATATGTTTCTCAAGTTCCTGCTGGAACGCAGCATGAAGACCCAGGCTGATCTGGTCGATCAGCTTTTCAATTCCAGCGAGAAACGGCTGGCGCGCATCCTGCTGTTGATGGCGGATTTTGGGCAGGTTGGCGAACCCGAGTCGGTGATTCCCAAAATTTCGCAGGAGATGCTGGCAGAGATGATCGGCACAACCCGGTCGCGCGTGAGCTTCTTCATGAATCGCTTTCGCAAACTGGGATTTATCGAATATAACGGAGCCATCAAAGTTCACAAATCACTGTTGAACGTCGTTCTCCACGACTGACGATCCCTGTCCTGTTAACCCTTCCGTTCCTCGCGTCTCCACCCTCAGCGATGGCAACCCAAGCGGATAGTTCTCTTTGATGAACGCGATCATTTTCTCGCGCACCACGCAGCGCAGGTCGAAGCATTGCGAGGAGCCGGCGGCACTCACCAGGCAGCGAAGTTCCATGGAACGGTCGGTGAGGTTGGTCACCTGGAGGCCGCACACGCGCTTGTCCCACAGGGGCGATTCCGTCACCACGCGAAGCAGCTCCGCGCGCAATGGTTCCACAGGCACAGAGTAATCCACATACAAAAAAGCCGTACCCAGCAGGTCTCCGCGGCGGCGCGTCCAATTTTCGAATGGCTGTTCGATGAAAAAACTGAGTGGCACCACCAATCGGCGCTCATCCCATACTCTAACGATTACGTAAGTGCTGGTGATCTCTTCAATGCGTCCCCAGTCCCCGTTGATGACCACCACATCGTCGATGCGGATAGGCTCGGTAAGTGCAATCTGCATGCCCGCAATCAGGTTCGAAGCCGTAGACTTGGCGGCCGTGGCCAGCACCAGCGAAGCCAGCCCGGCCGATGCCAGCAATCCCGTCCCGAACTTCCACAATCGCGGATCGTGTAGGCTCCATAACAATGCTCCAGCATCCAGCAGCACCACAATGGCAATGAGCAGCCGGCGAAAAAACTGCATCTGCGTATGGACACTCCGGGCGCGAAAGTTGTCTGCCACGGTTGTATCAAAGCGGCTCAGCATGAAGGCCTGGAACACGTACACGCCGCCAATTGCCAGCCAGCCTACAAATAACACCGTTAGACACTCGACAAACTGGTTCAACTGCTCCAGTAACTCAGCTGGGATTTTAGGCAAATGGGGCAGGATGATCCGCAATCCGATCAAAAGGAGGACACCGCGAGCCGGCAGCGCGATATAGCGTTTAAGGCCCAGGTCGCGTGGTCCCGTTTGAACCTTCTGTTTGCGCAGTATGCGGAACACCACGAAGTGAATCCCGTTACCGAAGACGATCACGGATGCGAAAAGAACCAGGCCGTATATCCAGTCCTTTTGGGAGAGGGCGAGAAATCCGGTCACAACTCCTCCACGATGAAGGGTACGAGCTTTAGCCCCTGAGGGACTTTTTTTCTGCAATTTTTCCCGAGTAGCGTATACAGGCCTTAGACCCCAGAATATTGATATAAGTTACGGGAATGGGAGCAATCTTAGACCGCAAACCCCGCAGCTCAAAGTGAGCAGCGGGGTTGCCGTTTGGACCTGATTATCTCCTTACGGGGAGGGCTTTGATGTTCAACTACATACTCGACCGGCGCGTCCATCGCGCGAGGCGCGCGGGAACCGGTGAGGTGAATGAACCATTGAGCCTTTTGTGCGGAACGGTGGACAGTCCGCCATTTCATTCCCTATTGGCCAGCAAATAAAGAACCGCACGCGACGAGCATAAGCTCCCACAAAAAAGTGCGTCTGCTCAATAATGCACATCATTTGAGATATTTCGCTTTTCTTAATGACAGCTTCACGCGGCTCCTCAGCCTTCAGTGGTGGATCAGATTGAAGAGTGCGCCTTCGGTTTGGAGGGTACGGGCTTAAGCCCTTACATAAGCCGGGTAATATCAACTGGGCTTCAGCCCCAGAGGGTAACCTTGTTCAAACCGATCCACTGCTCAATCCTCCATATCGAAGAGCCCAGACCGTTGCAAGGTGTTACCCTTTTCGATGGAGTCAAAACCTGGAGGACTTGTGCATATTTCTATGCCGAAACTTGCTGCGATTGGTCTTGCAATTGGCGTGGGCGCCACCGGAATGAGCATCGCATTGGCGGCGCAGTCCGCGAAGCGCGGGCACACGAGATCCAATTCGAGGCCGGTGATTCAAGCGAAAGCGGCCAATGAAGCTGCCAGTCCCGTGGCCGACCCAAATGCCGTGATTACGGAAGGCAACGCTAGGTTCACCGTCCTGACTCCGGAACTGATTCGCATGGAGTGGGCGGCGGACGGCAAGTTCGAAGACCATGCCTCGTTTGTCTTTCTTAACCGGCGTTTGCCCGTCCCGGATTTTCAGACTCTCAATTCGGCAACCGGTCCCAGGCACCGTCTGACCATCAAGACCAGCGCGCTGACACTCATCTATTCGCCGGTTGGAACGCCGGGAGCCGACACCAGGTTTACGCCGAAGAATCTTGAAATTGATCTCACGGTCGATGGCAAACCGGTGATTTGGCATCCGGGCATGGACGACCCCGAAAATCTCCAGGGAACCACGCGCACGCTTGACCGTGCGCTCGGCTCCAAGACCCAGGAGCCAATTGAACCGGGACTGGTTTCCCGCTCCGGCTGGGCGCTGGTGGATGACTCTACCAGGCCGCTATTCGATTCCGCAGATTTCAGCTTCAAAGAAGGGGAAAAGAGCCCCTGGCCGTGGGTCGTCGAACGGCCGGACGGTGAGCGGCAGGACTGGTACTTCTTCGGCTACGGCCACGACTACCGGAAGGCGCTCGGCGACTATGTGCGCGTGGCCGGACGCATTCCGCTGCCGCCGCGGTTTGCCTTCGGGGCCTGGTGGTCGCGTTACTGGGACTACAGCGACCAGGAACTCGACCAACTGGTGCGCGGCTTCCACGAAAACGACGTGCCGCTGGACACTCTGGTCATCGATATGGGCTGGCACATCAGCGACGAGCAACTCAAAGCCGCGGGAGAAGTGGATCAGTCGGGCGAGCGGCTCGGCTGGGGAGGCTACACCTGGAACAAGCTGCTTTTTCCTGACCCGCAGGAGTTCCTCACCCGTATGCACTCCGATGGCTTGAAGACGACCTTGAACCTGCACCCGGCCTCGGGCATTCAACCATGGGAGCAGGCGTATCCCGCCATGGCCAAAGCCATGGGCATCGATCCGGCAACAAAGAAATATGTGCCTTTCGACATTACCGACAAAAAGTTCGCCATCAACTACATGAACCTGGTTCTCCACCCGCTCGAGAAACAGGGCATCGACTTCTGGTGGCTCGACTGGCAGCAGGAGCCCACCACCAAAATGGCCGGTGTGACCCCCACCTGGTGGCTTAACTATGTGCACTTCACTGATCAGCAGCGCGAGGGCAAGCGCCCGCTGCTCTTCCACCGCTGGGGCGGACTGGGCAATCATCGTTACCAGATTGGCTTCTCCGGCGACACCATCTCGGTGTGGGATTCGCTGGCCTTCCAGCCGTGGTTCACAGCCACTGCGGCCAACGTAGGCTACGCATACTGGAGCCACGACATCGGCGGCCATATGCCCGGAGCCGTCGATCCGGAGCTGTTCACGCGATGGGTGCAGTTCGGCGCTTTCAGTCCCATTTTGCGCACTCACACCACCAAGAATCCTGCGAGCGAGCGGCGAATCTGGGCTTATCCTGAGCCGTATTCTTCCGTTTTGCGTTCCACCTTCCAGCTTCGCTATGCGCTTGAACCATACCTTTACACCGAGGCGCGGCGCACCTACGATACCGGCGTGGCGTTCTTCCGTCCGCTCTACTACGACTGGCCTGAAGAGGCTGCCGCGTACGATAGCAAAGGTGAATATCTGTTTGGCGACAACATGTTGGTTGCTCCAATAACCGCGCCAGCCGACAAGGTCAGCGGCTTAGCCACAGAAAAAGTTTGGCTTCCCGCCGGCAATTGGATCGAGTGGCCCACGGGCAAGCATTTCACAGGGCCAGCCGCCATCGAGCGCAATTTCTCTATCGAACAGACGCCGGTCTACCTGCGCGCCGGCGCCATTGTGCCTATGCAACCGCCCATGCGCTTCACCGGTGAAAAGCCCGTTGACCCGTTGATCCCTCGCCATCTGGCCGTGGGAGCGCTTCTTCGACGACCTGAGTATCAGAACTTCCAGTTATTCGATCTACGAGGATTCCGGCGTCTCGGTGGAGTATCAGCGCGGCGTCTTTGCCCGCACCCCAGTCAAGGCCACGCAGACTCTGACAAATTTGAAGGTCGAAATTGGCCCGGTTGAAGGCAGCTATCCCGGGATGTTGAAGTCCCGCGCTTATGAGTTGCGCTTGCCCGCAGACTGGCCGCCTGCCGAGGTCAGGATCAATGGCGCGGTCCTGAAACAGGCCCACGGAAACGAGAAGGGCTGGAGCTACGAGGGCAACACACTGACCACCGTGATTCCCGTGCCGAGCCAGAGCGTTGCCGCCAAAGTGACGGTCGAGGTCCGCCGCGCCGGCGAAACCATGCGGGACAATAGCGAGCTGGACGGCTTTGCTGGCTCCATGACGCGCCTGCGCGGCGCTTACGACTCCATGCGCGCAACCGCCGGATGTACTGGTTGATGCCATGCAGGCCGGTGACCGCCTGAGTTACCATCCCGAGAACGCGCAAGACGAGATAGCCCATTTTCACAAAGCAGCGACAGAGGCGCAGGCAGCTGTCGCCGAAATTGCCACAACATTCACTCCGCTCCTGGAAGAGTACGCCGACCAGAGGCTGGCCCGCGACTGGTTTCCGGCAAAGGTAGACATCGAAGCCCAGAAGCAACACCGTCTCGACGCTATGGCCCGTGCGGAACGGCTTGCAGCGGAGGCAAACAAATAAGCTCTCCCGAAGGATCTGTCCACAAACTGGGTGCTAGAGCGTCTCTCACGGATTGCAGATAATTTCTCTGCTTTGATGCACACTGATGAGTGGCAGAGCTATGGGCCGAACGAGGGCAAGTGCCTCGTCCGGCCCGTAACTCCTTATGTTGGAAGATTTTGCAAATAACTCCTTTGTTTTGAAGATTTTACAGCGAAACCCTACCCGTAAACCAGAGAAAACAAGGAATTTGTTTACAAAATATGGGTGGGGGTACCCGCACTTTTTACACCCTCGTTTGCCCCGGCCGCTGTCGCGAACAGGTTACGGAAAAACTCATTCGGGCGGTAGGCCGGGGATTCATCCCCGGCATAAAACAAGCTCTATCGATCAGGGCTTTAGCCCCTGAGGAATGCTTCACGGTTTTCTTGCTCAGATACAGTCCTTTTTCCGCGGCATCGAAAGACGTCCCTTGCAAACTCACTGGCACACGGAGAGATTCTGACGGCGGCAATGCATTTACTGACGCGGCGCTTGAGTTTGGTTACTCCGCGCCGCATCCTCCTGGCCCGCGCTCAAAATGTTAGCCAGCAGCCGGTAAGCTCCCGGCACTAACTCGGGAAGCTGGCGATAGAGCGCGTAGGCAACATAGATATAAGTCCCTTTGCCGGAATGCGCCACCAGCAAGCCGCCGCGCTGCGGGTCCTGCCCAGGGTCGGCTGTCTCGGTCAGCGCCGTGTAGCTCTTGTCCCAGCTATCAAGAAAAGAATGGCCGCGTTCCTCAACCCATCCGCCAAAGTCCGCATCCGTAATGGCGTTGGGCCACTTCAACAGCGGATCGCCGGGGTTCAGTAACTTCACTTGCGCTCGCTCGTCCATCACGCGCTCCGGCATGCGTCCCATCGACAGCGGAAACGGAGCAGGGAAGTTGCCGCTCTGATACTGGACAATCAGCGTTCCGCCTCTGCGAACAAACTCAGCCAGTCTCGGTTGCGCCGCAGTCAGTTCAGGCCGCGCGGAGTAAGCGCGAATCCCGATGACAATCACATTCCACTCAGAGAGATCACAGGAAGTTAGCTCGGAAGCAGTGAGCAGGTGCGGCGCAACTCCCAATCCTTCAATCGCATCGGGAACCAGATCGCCTGTGCCCATAACGTAGCCGATGCGCAGTCCGTGCGCCAGCTTCACATCCACCTTGCGCGTCCTAAGCAGCGCGGGCTTGTATTGGTTATAGGGCCGCAATCCGGCGTAGCCCACGCTCTGCCAGCCTGTCCGATAAAAATGATCATCCCAGTGCGCAACGGCCTGAATCGCGTACGCCGCTTCCTGCGTTGCCGCTGGAGTAACAGAAAACTGAATTGGTTCAGTGTCGCCAGCCGCGGCCAGATGAAAGCTTGCCTCTGCCGGTTCCGCGCGCCATCCAGCGGGCAACTCCAGCGAAACCGTCCCATCAGCAGTACCCTGCGCGTGTACCGTAACTCGCACCGGCAGAGCCGTTCCGTCCAGCGGCAGAATGCGTGCCTCCGGCTCCATGCGCACGCCAATCAGCGGCGTCACCACCAGCGGCTCATAGAATCCCCCCTGGCCCTGAACGCGCTGCAGAGTCTGCACCGTCTGACCCAAGCGAATCGGCAAGCCGTCAAAGGTGAACTCCGCCCACGCCGCCAGCGGATAAGGCGCAAACGAACGCAAGCGCCACTCTGGCTTCGATACATCGTAATAAGCTTGCTCGATCGAAGGCCGTGTAAAGTAAGGCTGAGTCGGCTCCGCATTTTCTGCGGCGCGCACGCGCAAGATAGAGTTGGTGAGCGGAGATTCCAGGCCGACTTCACTGGTGATTACAATCGTCTTCCATGGGTCGCCACTCGCGCTCTCCAGCCAAACGCGATTGAGTGTAGTCTCAGCCGTGGCCTGCGCGGCGTGTATGTAAACCTTGAACTCTTCGCCCGGAGTCACGCTGCGCGGCATCTCGTCAGCCGACCCGCCGCGGAACGAGCCGCCGCTCTGCGTGCTGTCGGCCTTCGTCGTAAAAGCGATAAGGTCAAGGCCGAGCAATTCCTTGAGTGCGGACTGAAACTGGTCAATCTTCGCGTCCAATTCAAATAGCAAACTACCTTTGGCTTCCGCGTCCAGGTTGCTCTCGGCAACACGTTTGCGCAGCTCCAGAGTCTGCCGATAAATCGGCGCAAGTTCGCGCGCCACTGGTGCGCCTGTCTTTCCCTGCCGCGCAGCCTCGAATTGTTTGAGTCCCAGGTCAATCTGCCGCAGCCCATCGGAGAGCCACGCAGGCGGACTGCCCTTCACAATCGACGCCAGCCCCGCAACGCTCGTGTCGATGTTGACCTTGCCGTTGTGAAACAAATCTTCGCCACGCGAGGTTGCTCCCGGCGTACCTGCCGCTTCCGCCATCACAGCCCACAAGTGGTAGCTCGTCGCCGATGGTCCACTCAGCGCAGGATTCGCGCCGCCATTTTGCGACTTCTGCTCGCCCCATCCCTCGCGCGCAATCTGCATATAGCTGCGCCCCAGCACGGGGTCAAGCCTGCCCACCTGCATCGTCACGTCCGCCGAAGGCGCTTGCGTGCTCCACTCGCCAGTCACATAATTCTTGAACTTCGCGGGAGCCCATTTGCCCGTCGCGTAGTCAAACATTTTTCCGTCTTTGATGGGAGCAAACGGATCCATCGAATAAACAGCCAAAGGATGCCACGGCTGCAATCCGTCCTTCAGCTGCTCGGGAAAAACCTTCGGGTCGCCGGCCGCTTTAAAAACCTCCTGCGCAATTTCGCCAGAAACCTGGTGCTGGCCGTGGCCGTCCGTAATGCCGCCAACAAATGTTGAAACGATCACCTGCGGCCGCTCGCGGCGAACAGCCAGCACTGCGTCAAACAAAACGCGGTCGTGGCCCCAGCGCTCGAACGATTGCTCCTGAGTCTTAGAAAATCCGAAATCCACCTCAGTGCCCCAGAGCTGCTTTGCGCCGTAATATTCGTCGGCCTTCAGCAGTTCATTGGTGCGGATGATTCCCAGCGCATCGTACGCGTCGGCCGACATCGCGTTCTGCCCGCCCTCGCCGCGATTCAGCGTCATCAATATGGCTCGCGCGCCCAGCCCGCGACTCAGATAAGTCAGCAGCGCGCCGTCTTCGTCGTCCGGATGCGCCACAATCATCATCACGCTGGCCGTGGTTCCCAGTCGCCGCAGCGATTGTTCCAGAGCCGCGCAGCCGCGATCTTCGGGTATCGGCAATGCAATCTCGTTCGGTTCCGAAGTTGGAATTGCCGCATATGCACCGCTGGCGGGCGCGGACTCCTGCGCCTTCACTTGTGCCGCCGCGCCATGCATTCCCGTCAGCACCAGCCCTGCAAGGACCGCGCCCATCGCCACTCGTTGAACTTTCACGAATCGAATCATCTCTCCCGTCAGTGTACAATCCGGGGAGCGCATCAGCCTCATGAATTTGCCCAACTCCAACTCCGCCAGCACCCTCCAGCGCCGCATCGGCCTGCGCTCGGCTGTGGCTTTCAACATGCTTGAGATGATCGGCGTCGGCCCCTTCATCACGCTGCCGCTGGTGATTGCCGCCGCGGGCTATCGTCTTTCTGTGTGGGCCTGGGTGCTGGGCGCTGCCCTCGCCGTGGCCGACGGCTTGGTGTGGGCCGAGTTGGGCGCTGCCTTCCCGCGCGCCGGAGGCTCTTACGCTTTTCTGCGCGAAATCTACGGCCCCAATCGCGCCGGCAACTGGCTCAGTTTTCTCTACGTCTGGCAGGTGAGTTTCACCGCGCCGCTCTCCATCGCATCCGGCTGCATCGGCCTTTCGAGCTTTCTGGCCTGGTTCTGGCCGGGGCTTGACACCGCGCCCGTCCGTTTCTGGCCTTGGGCCTGGCCCGCGCTGCACTACAGCAACTTCGCCGCCGCCGCTGCCTGCCTGCTGGTCACCGCGCTGCTCTATCGCAATCTCTCTTCCATCACGCGCCTCGCATGGGTGCTCTTTGCCGGAGTTCTCGCGGCCATTGCCGGAGTCATCGTCTCCGGCTTTTACCACGCCGCAGCCACCGGCGGCTGGCAGATGCCGTCCTCGCCCGCGCTTTCGCTGCCCGCAGCGCTCGGCGGCCTTGCGCAGGCCACGCTGCTCACTACTTATTGTTATTGGGGCTACTACAACATCTGCTTTTTGGGCGGCGAAGTGAAGCGGCCCGAGCGAACCATTCCGCGCGCCATTCTGCTCTCAGTGCTCTTCGTCTCTGCGTTTTACGTAGCCATGAACCTGGCCGCGCTGCCATCCCTGCGCGACGCCGCATCGCACGTTGCCGCTGGCGCCTCTGTCCGCCCGCAACTGGTGGCCGACATCGCCGCATCCGCCTTTGGCGCCCTGGCCGGCCGCCTGATGGCCGCGCTCATCGTCTGGACAGCCTTCGCTTCGGTCTTCTCGCTGCTGCTCGGTTACTCCCGCGTGCCTTACGCCGCCGCCCGCGACGGCAACTACTTCCGTTTTCTTGCCGCCGTTCATCCCCGCCACAACATTCCTCACCGCTCCCTTGTTGCTTTGGGACTGGTCGCAATGGCCTTCTGTTTCTTCTCGCTTGTTCAGGTAATCACCATGCTCGTGATTACGCGTATCCTGCTGCAATTCCTGCCGCAGCAAGTTGGCGTGATGCTGCTTCGCATTCAACGGCCCGAGCTTTCGCGGCCCTTCCGCATCCCGCTCTATCCGCTGCCCCCGCTCATCGCTCTTGTGGGATTCGTCTTCATGCTGGTCAACCGCGGCCACGCCCTGATTGAACTCGCCGTAGCCGCCGCCATCGCCGTCTCCGGCACGCTGATTTACCTCATCCGCGCCCGCCGTCTCAGCCAATGGCCGTTTGCTCCGCTCACTTAGCGCCGTCATCCTGAGCGACCCTGACCCTGAGCGGCAGCGAAGGGGGCGGGGAGTCGAAAGCCTGCACTGAGCGAAGTCGAAGTGGACCTGCATTTTATATTTCTGTTGAATGTAGCGCTGGCCTCCCGGCCGGCTGTAGTGCGGGCGTCCTCGCCCGCACATATCGAGGCACAATAACTAAGTCACACGGTCGTAGCGCTGGTACGACGTTTTGCTGCCAACTGGCTGGATTCGATAAGTTGGAAATCTGCCACCCGTTGCTAAGGCAATGAGCAGACATGAGTGGTGTGAGGTCAAATCTCGGCCTCAGCGGCCGCTGGCACTGTGACACTTGAGAAAGTGTACGCATCGTTCCCCAAAGGTCTTCGCTCCTCTCCTACGATTAGCCCGTTATGAATGAGAGGCGTCCTGTGAAGATCAAGTCTCTTGAGAAAGTGCTGTGCGTTGCAATGTTGTCGATGCTGGCTGCACAGAATATCAGTTGGGCCGAGGAGCCAGCCAGCGAACGCACACCGGCGCAGACATTGTTCGCGTATAACGGTTCATTTGGGGCTCGCCAGCATGATTCACTCTTCGGAAACTCGGTACTTCCTTCCGATGTGCCAGTCGAACTGACCCCAGTAGACCCTTTTGCATTCGCGCACGCGACCATAGATTCGACCGTGACCTTTCGGGTCGTCCGCAACGTTGTTGTTGGACAGTACGCATACGGGTATGGGGGAACACTGATCGAGGCAAAGGTGACTCGGATTCGCGAAGGTAAGCTTCGAATTCGCCGCGGAAGAATGGAGCCACGTGTGTTGGAGGTTACTGTAGCGGGGCTTTTGGAAACCAGCCCACCACCCGCCCCAGACTTTCTGAAGCTGAGATTAGAAAGTTCCCCCAGGAGCCATTCGAGCAGAACGGCAAAGCGACTCAGCACGTTGCCCCTGACGGTGCCCTTGAAAACTATTCACGTAATCGTCTTAGTTCCCGAGTATGTTCTACTCGGAATCGCCTGCAGCACAGGTTGTGACCTTTAGCCGGGTGCCGGGTGCCCCATCCATTCCGCGCATTTTGCGGAATGGGTGGGAAAGCACAAATCTCCAAGCGGCGGCTTCCATCCTAAAATCCCTATGCCATAACGATTGTTCTCGGCAAATAGGCCCGAAACCTGTGAAACAAATCTTGTAACATCCGTCCCCTCTCGCGTGTCTAATGATTGTGTCCAGCAATTCCGGCACGAGGTCACCCCATGCTCATCGGCAAACCGCTCGACATTCCTTCTTCCGAGATCACTTCCAGAGACCAATACCTCCAGTACCTTAATCGCCGCCGCTTCCTGCGCACCGCCGCTTCCGCCGCCGTAGCCGCACTGGGTGTCGAGCGGTTGGCCGAGGTCTTTTCGCCGCGTATTGCCGCGCAGGCGGGCACAAAACTCAATACAGTGAAGAGCCCGCTGAGCACCTCCGGCGAGCAACTGACCAGCTTCGAAGACATCACTCACTACAACAACTTTTACGAATTTGGCGTGGACAAGGACCAGCCCGCAAAGAACTCCGGAAACCTGCCCACGCGCCCATGGACCGTGCGCATCGAAGGCAAGGTGAAGCAGCCGAAGACCTTCGACATCGACGCGTTGCTCAAGCTTCGCCCGCTCGAAGATCGCGTCTATCGTCATCGCTGCGTCGAGGCATGGAGCATGGTCATCCCCTGGGTGGGCTACTCGCTCTCGGAGTTCATCAACCAATGCGACCCGCTGCCCAGCGCAAAATATGTTCAGTTCCTCTCCTACTACGACCGGCATGTGGAGAAGTGGACTGGCGAGTCGACCATCAACTGGCCTTATTCCGAGGGGCTGCGCATGGACGAGGCCATGAACCCGCTCACGCTGCTGACCTTTGGATTGTATGGCGAGACGCTGCCCAATCAGGATGGCGCGCCGGTGCGCATCGTTGTGCCGTGGAAGTACGGCTTCAAGTCGGCAAAATCAATTGTCACCGTGCGCTTTCTCGACAAGCAGCCGCCCACCACATGGAACGATCAGGCGCGCGACGAATACGGCTTCTATTCCAACGTCAATCCCAACGTGGACCATCCCCGCTGGAGCCAGAAAACCGAACGCCGCATCGGCCAGCCCTTCTACGCACAACGCCGCACCACACTGATGTTCAACGGCTACGGCGACCAGGTAGCCTCGCTGTATAACGGGATGGATCTGCGGAGAAATTTCTAAGAACTTGCTGAAAAACTCCGGTTTTTATCAGGACACGACTGGTAGGTCAGGGCTTTAGCCCTGACTGCCGCTGAAGAATGTATTTTCCAGTCCTTCCTACCGAATCGGAGTTCTTCCGCAGTTTCTTTAGCCGTGCTGTAAGCGGGAGGGAGGCGGGGGTTTCAACCCCCGCACAATCTCCATTAATCAACGCGGGCTTTAGCCCCTGAGGGATGTTTCCCGCCAATTTCGCACAAAAAGGCGTCAATTTCGCGCCAAAGACTGCATTTTTCAACTAAAAATCTCCGATTATCGTGTACGTTCAAGTACACTCAATTCGTTCACAAACGCGAGTCCGCAAGTGCACAAACTATGAAAAGATCGACGCTTCTTATTCTCAAAACCCTCACTTGGCTGGCCTGTCTTTGCCCGCTGGGGCTGCTCCTATGGGGCGCAATCAACAACAATCTTGGCGCTGATCCCACGGCGACGATCACCTTTGCGACTGGCCTGGCAACGCTGCGCCTGCTCATCATTTCGCTGGCCATCACGCCGGTGCGCCGCCTCTCGCCGCGCCTCGGCTGGCTCATCAAGTTCCGCCGCCTGCTTGGCCTCTTCGCCTTCTTTTACGCCACGCTCCATCTGCTTACTTATGTCGCTCTCTACGCCGGCTTCGACGTGAACGCAATGGTTGCCGACATCGCCAAGCGCCGCTACATCACCGCTGGAGTAACCGCGTGGCTGCTGCTTCTGCCGCTGGCCGCGACCTCGACGAATTGGGCCATTCGCAAGCTTGGCGGCAAGCGCTGGAACCAGCTGCACAAGCTGGTTTATGCGGCCTCTGTCTGCGGAATAATTCACTACTGGTGGCAAGTGAAACCGGGCGTTCTAACGCCGTTGACGCTGACCGTGATACTCGGCGTCCTGTTTGCCGCGCGGCCCATTCAAACCTGGATGCAACGGCGCAAAGCGCGCGTTGCATAGCTGGATCCTTCCGACTCCGTCTCGCGCCAGGGACTCTCGCACGGCAGGCGTATTCTATGCGTAGCGAATCATGATATCCCTGAGGATGTTCTTATGAAAGCGTTCAATTCGATGCGCCGCGATTTCTTGCGCACCGGCAGTTTAGGCATGGCCGCTGCTGCCATTCCAGCCGTTTCTCTCGCTGCCACAGGACAGGACAGTGCCCCGGCAGGCGAACCACTTCGCGCCCTTTTTGATGTCCGCAAGTATGGCGCGACGGGAGACGGGAAGACGCTGGATACAGAAGCTGTGAACCGCGCAATCGAAGCGGCGGCTGCCGGCGGCGGCGTGGTTGTCTTCCCTGCGGGATCGTATCTTTGTTTTTCTATCCGCCTCAAGAGCCAGGTTCATCTGCTCCTTGAGCAGGGCAGCGCAATTGTGGCTGCCGACTCGCCAATGCCTGGCGACCAGACCGGTTATAACGGCGGAGTTTACGACGCAGCCGAGCCAAACACGGCCTGGGACGCCTATCAGGACTACGGCCATAACCACTGGCATAATTCGCTGTTGTGGGGCGAAGATATTCACGACTTCAGCATTACAGGGCCTGGCCTGATTTGGGGCAGGGGACTCTCGAACGGCCGCGGGCGCAAAGGAGACGGCGCGCCCTTCAAGGCCGAACAGGCAGGCGTGGGCAACAAGGCCATCGCGCTCAAGAATTGCCGCAATGTTCTTTTGCGCGACTTCGCAATTCTCAAGGGCGGCCACTTTGGACTGTTGCTGACTGGCGTCGATAACCTGACCATCGACAATCTCAAAATCGATACCGATCGCGACGGTATAGACATCGATTGCTGCCAGAACGTGCGCGTCTCCAACTGCACGGTCAACTCGCCATGGGACGACGGCATTTGCCCAAAGTCGAGTTATGCCCTGGGTTATGCGCGGCCCACCAGAAATGTAACAATTACCAACTGCTGGGTTACCGGGTATTACGAATTGGGTTCGGTGTTGGACGGAACCTTCAAGAAATTCGCGCCGGGTGTAGTCGATCACTTCACCGGCCGTATCAAATGCGGCACGGAATCCAATGGCGGCTTTATCAACATCACCATCTCCAATTGCGTATTCGAGGGCTGTCAGGGTTACGCATTGGAATCGGTCGATGGCGCTCTGCTGGAAGACATAACCATCACCAATACAACCATGCGCGACCTTGCCTCGGGTCCCATTTTCATGCGCCTGGGTGCGCGCTTGCGAGGTCCCAAGGAAAGCACAAAAGTGGGAACGCTCAAACGGATCCTCATCAGCAATCTCGAATGTTACAACGCGCCCCAAAAAGTCAGCTCCATTCTTAGCGGCATTCCAGGCTATCCAATCGAAGATGTAAAGCTCTCCAACATCTATATCGAAACGGTAGGCGGCGCAACGGCAGAGACAGCCCGGATTCAACCGCCCGAGCTTGAAGCAGCATATCCGGAGCCAAGAATGTTCGGACCCATGCCTGCATCGGGGTTCTTTCTGCGGCACGTGCGCAACGTGGAAATGAGTCATGTGGAAATAGCGAATACGGTCGCCGATGCGCGTCCCGCGTTTTACCTGGCCGATGTTGAGCGCGCGGATTTCTTCGCCGTGACAGCCCCGCGCGGCGCGGACGGCGCTTTTACTTTGCACGATGTGAAAAACTTGCGCATTGGCTGGAGCCGCGCTGCCGCTGACGCAACGCTGGACACGGTCGATAGCAAGATGTTGTGAGAGGCGACTGCCTGCGGAGCATTCAGGCTTCTGGGAATCGCAGCGCAGTCTGCGCTACGGGATGAAAGCTTCTCCGATGCAGCGGCGTTGGTCCAAGTCTTGCGAGGGCGGCCAAATGCACGGGGCAGCCGTAACCCTTGTGCTGCGCCAGGCCGTAGCCGGGAAACTCACTGTCAAATTCCACCAGCAACCGGTCGCGATGAACCTTGGCCAGCACGCTGGCCGCGGCAATGGAGAAGCTGATTGAGTCGCCTTGAATTACGGCCTGTTGCGGGCACTGCCAGTCGATGGTGTCGCGTCCATCGATGAGCAGAAAATCCGGACTGAGGGCCAATTGCTCGACGGCGCGGCGCATGGCCAGCAGCGAAGCCTGGCGAATGTTGATGCGGTCGATGGTCTCCGCGTCCACCTCGGCGATGGCGAACGCTATCGCGTTGGCGCGTATCTCCAGGTTCAGCTTGTTGCGCTGTTTTTCTGAGAGTTTTTTAGAATCTGTCAGCCCGTCAAATGGAAAGCCGGAAGCAAGAACCACTGCCGCAGCTACCACCGGCCCGAAGAGCGGTCCACGGCCCACCTCATCCAGTCCGGCAATGCGCAGCGCACCGCGCCCGCGCGCGGCCTCTTCCAGCGTCCAACCGCAAACCTGGGCCTTTACCATGTTCTCAGTATAGGAACTCGGCAAGCGCTTTCACAGTCTATCTTGCCTTGAGCGGAATCGAAGCGGGATCGTCTTTCCAGCTATCAACTCTGTTATTGCGAAACTCTACTTCAGAACCGCCGTACTTCCAAGTATCTTCAGTAAGCGTCGTGGGAGTACCCTGAACCGCCAATACTATGTCTCTGGATGAGCCAACCGTAAAATACTCCGGGCTCGGATTGATAGTGTATTGCGGCGATAGCCTTACCCGAATCGGAGACGAGACAGGATCGATTCGCCAGCCGACGACGACGCCGTTTTTGAGATACAACTCCGACTTGCCGTAAACAAGCTTATCTTCCGAAGCAACTGTCGGAGATCCTTGCTGAGCCAGCACTTCGTCCTTGCTAGAACCAACTGTAAAGTACGAACTGACAACTCTGGCGGCAATTGGAGCGGTCGGGGCCGCGATGCGCGCCTTCGCCGTCTGTCCGTTTTTCACATTCTTTAGCGCAGGCTGACCTGTCTTCGGATCTGTTTCCTGCTCCTGCGCGGACTGTCGCGGATCCAGACTCTCTAGATCCTTTTTGATCACATCCAGCCACGATTCCTCAGGCGCGTTCGCGCCGCCGCGCAGATTGGAGGCTTTGACATTGGCCGCCTGCGCGGCTCCCGGGTCAATATTTTTCAGACCCGCCCAGATTGATATGCCGATGAAGAGGAAGAGGACAAGAGCCGCAATTTTCAAGAGATTCTTGGGCTTTGGCAAAAACTTGGCGAATATCTTGATTCCTTCCCCGGCAGGAAGAAGAGAAAACGCGTTCGGATTCAGTGCAGACGCTTCATTGTTCCCCGACGCCGTCCCGGAAGCGGATTCGGCATTCGTCAATTTTGTTTCAGCGGCTTTGCACTCCGCCAAATAACATGGCCGGTCCTCTTTGCTTCGCTCCATGGAAGTAGAAGTCAAAAAGTAGAATGCGATATCCACATTCTTCAGCTTTTCCTCGGCCGCCTCTTTCGACTTTTCGTCGTCTTTGAAATTCTCAGGATTCCAGGCCTTGGCAAGCAAGTGATGGGCGCTCCGGATTTCCGCCTCCGTCGCGTCGGTTTTAACTCCAAGAACCTGAACAGCCTCGCACCGAGAACACTGTTTGAACCTGGCATCAATCAAAGTTCCACACGAACAAGTATTCATGGCCCTATATCCCTAGCCCTTCACTCTGTTTTGGGAGTCGCCCAATTATAGTCGAGCCCGACGCGGCGTGCTGACGCCTAAACTGGGGAATCCGTAGAATAAACATATCGGCGCTTTTACGGAGTTCAATGGCTTTTACTGAAAAATACGATGTGGTGGTGGTTGGAGCGGGACACGCCGGGTGCGAGGCGGCCATGGCGGCGGCGCGCATGGGCATGAAAACCGCGCTCATCACCATGAATATGGACCTGATAGCCCAGATGAGCTGCAATCCGGCCGTCGGCGGCGTGGCAAAGGGCCACCTGGTTCGCGAAGTGGACGCTCTCGGCGGCGTGATGGGCGAAGTAGCTGACGCTGTGGGGATTCAGTTTCGCCTTCTGAACGCCTCTCGCGGGCCGGCGGTGTGGAGTCCGAGGGCGCAATGCGACAAGCAACTTTATCGCGTAAAGATGCGCGAAGTGCTCGAAAGCCAGCCTGGGTTGCATATTCGGCAGGCTGAGGTGGTGGGGCTGGTAGTCGAGGAGGGACCAGGGACTAAGGACGCAGGGACTAGCGAACAGCGACGAAAAGTTCTGGGACTCAGTCTGCGCGATGGCCGCCAAATGCTGGCCGGAGCCACCATCATCACCACCGGCACGTTTCTGAACGGGCTAATCCACTGTGGCGAAGAGAGTTATCCGGCTGGGCGTAGCGGAGAACCGGCCTCTGTTCTGCTGGGCGAAGCGCTGCGGGCACTGGGATTGCGGACCTGCCGGCTCAAGACCGGGACGCCGCCGCGGCTGGACGGACGCACCATTCGCTGGGAGGCTTTCGAGGAGCAGGCCGGCGACGCCGACCCCACGCCCTTCAGCTTCAGGACGAAGAGAATTGTGCAGCCGCAGATCAGCTGCCACATCGCCTTCACCACGCCGGAAACTCTCCGCTTGATTCGTGAAAATGTGCATCGCTCGGCGATGTACTCCGGGCAGATTGCGGGCATCGGGCCGCGTTATTGCCCATCCATTGAAGACAAGATCGTCAAGTTTCCCGACAAGACGCAGCACCAGTTCTTTCTGGAGCCGGAGGGCCTCAACACTCACGAGGTCTACGTGAACGGGATGTCCACCTCGCTGCCCATGGCGGTGCAATGGGAGATTGTGCGTTCCATTCCGGGGCTGGAGGCGGCCGAGATGCTGCGTCCCGGCTACGCCATCGAATATGACAGCGTGGACGCCACCGAACTGGACCGCGCGCTGCGCGTCAAGAGCATCGAGGGTCTGTACCTAGCCGGGCAAATCAACGGCACAAGCGGTTACGAGGAGGCTGCAGGTCAGGGCATCATGGCCGGGATTAACGCCGCGCTCTGGCTCAAGGGCGAGCCGCCTTTCACCATGGATCGGAGCGAGGGCTACATCGGCGTTCTGATTGACGACCTGATCTCCAAAGGGATTAACGAACCCTACCGGATGTTCACCTCTCGCGCCGAATTCCGCCTGCACCTGCGAATCGACAACGCTGACCGGCGGCTGACCCCTTACGGACGAAGACTGGGACTGATTGACGACTCGGCCTGGACGGAGTACGAGCAGAAGCAAGCGAGAATGGGCGCGCTTGAAAAGCTGCTCACTACGCGCAAGGTTGATCCTGCCAAGTTGTCTGCAATGGGCCTGAGTGATCTGACCGCGACCGCCGGCCTGACCTGGGCGCAACTGCTCAAGCGGCCTGAAGTCACAATCGAGCCGGTGCTGGGCGCGCTCGGCGAGGACCTTGAAGCAGAGCCGCTTCTCAGGGAGATGGCCGCGTTGACAGGTCAGAGACCTGACGAGGGCGCGAAGGCCGGGACGGCCAGTCTGCGCAATGAAGCTCGCGCTGTGGAGACGGAGATCAAGTTTGCCGGCTACCTGGAGCAGCAGAAGAAATCCATCGCCAAGCTAAAGGCCGCCGAGGCGGTGACCATTCCCGAGTGGCTTGAGTACGGCGTTATCAGCGGACTTTCGCGAGAGATGCGCGAGAAACTGGAGCGGGTGCGCCCCGGAACCATAGGCCAGGCCGGTCGCATTTCCGGCGTAACGCCGGCTGCGCTCAGCCTGGTGCACGTATCTATTCGCCTGCAGGGAGCGCGCCGTCCGGCGCAAAAGCAAGCCGACGCAGTGGCCAAAAGCGCAGAGAGCGATGGCTACTGAGGGCTCTTGTCGCTCTTGCCTAAGAACGGAATGTGGAATGGCACTTCGTCTTGGGAAGGCTTTTTGCGCTGCTTGCCACCGACATCCACTGGGAGTTTGGTGCGCTGCGAGTTGATGCACACCCAGCCGCCGTGCGTCTTTTCGAAGACGTGGGTAAAGACACCCTTTTCGTCCACCTCGCCTGCCCCGACTTTGTGATGCAAAACGTAAGTGCCGTTAGCCACAGCGATGTCGCCGAGCGTCCGCACCGCAACCACCTTCTGTTCGAGATTGAGGGTTTTGTCCTCAAGGGTAATCAGCTGGGCCAGTTGCTGGTTGCGGGTGGTGATGTCACCGCCGGCTGAGACATCCACGAATAAGGGAGAGAGCACCAGCTCCAGGGCGTACTGATCGCGCATGTTGATGGCGGTGGACCAGGAGTCTTCAATCTTCTGGAATTCGTGAATCTGCGGGCTTTCGGCCGAGGTCGCGGCGGAATTGAGCGCGGCCGCAGCCGGCGCCGAAGCCGGATTCTGGGCCACAGCAAAGCAGCTTGAAAGCAAGAAGACAGAAAAAACAGCCACAAGACGGGTCATAAGCACCATGAACTCCAGCCAAACAGTTGTGAGAGATCAGGGGTCAGTTGCCGTGAATCCGGCCACCTTCGGGGGAGGAGACCTGTACCCTGTTCCCTATGCCCTTTCATTCGATGATAGCTCTTGGACTCGGCCTAAAGGCCTTGGGGAGCACCAAAACAGAGAAAAACTCTAGCTAAGTGTTTGCAGGCGCTCGGGCTCGTGAAGGGTGACCAGCGAGTCCTCGATGGAGATCCAGCCCTCTTTGCGGAACTGGCCCAGGGTGCGAGTGACGGTTTCGCGGGTTGTGCAGGCCATGGAGGCCATCTCTTCATGAGTCAGCAGCAGTGGGAAGCGGAAGCCGCCGCCATCCAGGTGCTCGCCAATCTGGTGGGCCAGCTCAAGAAGCAAGCGCCCCAGCCGGGCGGCCACAGTCTCGGCCAGGGCAATGCGGCAGGCGTCCTGCAGGGCAAAGCGGTACTCCTGACAGATGCACTGAACAGCGCGCATCTGGGCCTCTTTGTGGGTGCGCAGAAAGACGAGGAACCGGTCGCGCTCCACAGGACGGAGCTGCGCTGCGGTCAGCGACTCGGCTGAAACTTCGTAGACGCCGTGCGAAAGAACCGCGTACAGGCCCAGCATCGACCCCGGTCCCGCCACGCGCACAATCATCTGTTTATCTTGAAGACGTCCAGCAGTGAGCTTGAGATAGCCGCCGCAGATCAGATAAAGACAACGCGCGTCTTCGCCCTGAGTGAAAAGCGGAGCCTGAGCGGGAAGCGCGATGGTGCTGGTGGCAAGTTCAAGATCCGCCAGCACGGCGCTGCCCAGCGAGCAGAACCAGCCGGGGCGGCGATTGGAGCATGCGGCGCATCCCACCGGAACCTGCCGCGCGATGTGCTTCTGCCGTCCTTGCACTGTAGCCGAAATCTCTGTTTGCGCCATGGTCCTGCCCCGTCTGCCACTGGTTCGATCTCTCCAGCTCGGCTCTTGAATCGAACCCTCCACGCAGAGGGAAAGCCGATCCCGAGGTGAAAACTACCCTGGCCTCCCTGGGGGAAGAGACACATATCTATAGAGAGTCTGCCGCAGCGGTCGCGCTAATGATGTGACGGTCCTCACGCATATGCAAAGCCCAGGTAAATGTGATCTGAGCCCGGCACGTCGCCCTCAAAATCATGACAAAGCCCGTTCCAGCGCCGGGTAGGCCCTCAGTCGGCTGGTGGCGAAATCCTCCACGGCCCAGGGCCTGAAAACATCACGGATTGGCGCAGTTTCATCCCATCAAAGGCCATATGTCCGGTATTGCTCAGCGGAAAGGCTATATTCATGTTCTCCTTACGCGAGGAGAGTTCCCTTGCATCCTTGTATCTCTGGTCTCAGCGGATGGCTTCCCAATTGCCAGAACCGCTGGCTCTCCTTGGACGCGCACGGAAATTCGAGTGTTTCCCGTCACTCACATCACCTAAGACCAAGAGATTCAACTCCCGGAAGCCCACCTTGACGGATGTGATGGACATCACCGCGAGCCGTTATTCTGAAATCGTAATCTTTCGGTCATGAGTGATGCTCCGCACAAAATGTATCTTCCGCAACAGGGTGGCTGAAGCAGTTGCCACCAGAGAGGCAGTCCCGAATGGGAATCTGCCGATAATGAGTGGACGAGCGCCGATAAGATTGTTTGCAGAAGTAGCATATGAGAGCACATGAGGCGGTATTCGATGCATAGAAATTGGCCTGTTACGCAATTGCCGATAAGTGCGGCTCCGGGCAAGTTGCCGGGGTTGCGAGTTGGTTTCATGTTACTGCTGGGCGCGGGTATGCTGTGCGTCCCCGTGCTGGCGGCTCCGGCATCCGCCGCTAAGCCTGCTACCGCGCAGACCAAAGACACTGCGGCCGCGGATTATGTAGGCACGGAAACCTGTGCAACCTGCCACGCAGAAGTGGCGAAGGGGTTCGCCAACAATCCGCACACCAAGATGCCCCTTGAGCATGGCAAGAGTGGGGTCACTTGCGAGAATTGTCACGGCGCAGGCAAGGCGCACGTTGAAGGCGGTGGCGACATATCCAAGATTTTTGATCCTGCCAAAGCTACGCCCAGTCAGATCAATGCGAATTGCCTTGGCTGCCACGCTGGCACACACCCCAACTTTGATCGTTCGCCTCACGCCAAGGCGGGGGTAAGTTGCATCAGCTGCCACAGCGTCCACAAGAGCACCACCCCGGAGTACCTCCTGAAGGCTTCAGAGCCCACGCTCTGCTTCCAGTGCCATTCCGACACGAAGTCGGCTTTTGGTATGCCGTTCCACCATCCGGTGAATGAAGGCGTGGTCAAGTGCAACGACTGCCATGACGTTCACGGCACCTTTGGGAACAGCAACCTTAGGTCCACCGCCGATCAGAATGCGATCTGCACCAAGTGCCACACCGATGTGCGCGGTCCTTTTGTGTATGAGCACGCCCCGGTCAAGGCGGAAGGATGCCTGGCCTGCCACACTCCTCATGGCTCTCAGAATGCACGGCTGCTGAATATGCCGAACGTTAACGGATTGTGCAACCAGTGCCATAGCCCGGTCGCGGCCGGTACGGTTCACGGGATGACAGCGGGATCGGCAGAGATCACGCCCTGCATCAGCTGCCACACCTACATTCACGGGTCCAATATCAACGAGGCATTCCTGAGGTAAAGGAGCTAGGCTGCGCCATCCAGAACCAGCGGGCGGCGCGGCCCAGGATCCTGCAACAACCTGGTACGAGAGTTCAAGATCTTTTGGTTAACGAGTTCAAGATTTCCGATGCAAGCGACAATGCTTTTTTTCAAGTGAGGCTTCATATGAGGAACACAGGCTGGTTTTCCCGGCTGTTCAATCAACAGCCCGCAACCGCAATGATCCAGCGCATAGCTGGGGGCGTTGGAGTAACCGTTTTACTGATAATGACCGGCACCGCTGCCGCCCAAAACCCGACCGCGCAAGTTGCGACGCCGGATTCTCAGATGTCGATTCCTGACGGGTATTCAGCTCATGGGACTGTGGACCTTGGCGGACACGTGTCCGGTGTCATCGGCAGCATGCCCATGTACGATACGCTGGTCAATATTCAGCCCGGACCGCGCGTGCTTGGCGAGACTTTTGAGTTGCATGCGCTGCCGGGCAACAAGCACCCCATGTTCGATTCTCTGAACGCCATAAGCACCGGTTTCGGCGGCGATCCAGACAGCTTCAACAAGCTCGACTTCCACAAGGGCAAGCTTTACGAGTTTTCGGGGATATTCCGCCGCGATCGCGATTATTTCGATTACGATCTGCTGGGCAACCCGAATATTCCTGCTGGGCAGTCGATTGCCGCCGTTGGGACCACCAGTGTCTCATTACCCTGGCCACAGGTTAAGCAATCGCCGGTAATGTACAACACGGTGCGCCGCATGACGGACACCAACCTCACCCTCCTCCCGTTGTCGTCGGTAACCTTTCGCGTGGGATACTCGCAGAACGTCATGCAGGGGCCGTCTCTGAGCCCCAGCGGATATCAGTTCAACAATGGAGATGCCATTCTCTCGGAGTTCCAGCGCAACAGCAGCGATGATTTCACGGGAGCGATCGACTGGAAACCTGTCGAGGGCACCAAGCTGACCTTTGAGGAGGAGATTGACCACTTCAAGGCGGACTCCTACTTCACCCTGGCTCCCAGCGACTTTATCGTGCAGGAGGGGAATGGAACTCCGGTAGCGCTGAACAACTTTGACAGCTTGACGCCTCTGAAGGATACCTGCGACACGTATGCCCTGGGAACAGGTGCGGTTTTATCGGCGCCGCAAACCTTTGGTGGGCTGCCCGTCATCAGTCCGTTCTGCAACGCTGTGTCTGGCTACTCGCGCACGCAACCGACCCGTATTATCTATCCCACGGAAACTTTCCGGCTGCAGAGCACGAGCATCAAGAACATCAGCATGAACGGCGATTTCCGCTATACCAAAGCGAACATGAACCTGCCCAACTACTCTGATAGCTTCCAGGGTCTGAGTGAAACGGCAGTGAAAAACACTGCCACCCCGCCCGCGACGATTGGCTATTATGGCATTCGCTCGACAACATATACGGGCATCGCGACCGCACGGCGCGATGTAATCTCTGCGGACTACGGCATCACCTGGCAGGCGACGAAGACGTTCAGTCTCTCCGATCAGGTTGACTACTCCAACGTCCACCAGCCCGGAACCACCACAATGACGGCTTTGAACTCGCTGACCACGCCCACAGATTCTGCTACTACATTTGGCAACGCGGGCATCAACTACACAGGTCCATTGAACACGGTTCACACCGCGGTCGACGGCGCCACTTTTGAAGGCAGCGGCGTTGTCGGAGTCCCCGCTCCGGCGTACTTTGGCCAGCGGTTCCTGACCAATAATCTGACAGGGACCTGGGATGCCGCGTCTCGCGCCACGTTCTCGTTCACATATCGCCATCGCAACCACGTGATCGCGGAGAACGCATTCGCTTCCACCGGTAGCGGCACCGTCACTAGCCCCTTCGTCATCACCGACCCCGGTTTCAATCCCGGCAACAATCCGTTGGCTGCCGGTGCGACGACAAACGGAACAGTAACCATCAATGAAGATGGCGGAATCTTCAATGCTGCCCTGCGTCCCCTCAACAACTGGGATGTCAACGGCTCGGTTGAGGTTCTATACGACGACAACGCATTCACTCCGGTTGGTCCGCGGCAGACAAAGCACTACAGAGTGCATACCATGTATAAGCCGAGGCCCTGGGCGACCATCTCCGGCGCATTCAACGACCTGGAACGGCACAACAACACCAACAACAATCAGGCCGGCGTGGCTTTGTTCACCCCTCCTTCAGCAACACCAGCTCCAAACGGAACCGTCTCAACCGGCACGCCATATGAAGGCCCGCTGCAGCATGTCGATTACAGCCGGGTTTACAGTGTGGGCGCTGCGCTGACGCCGAATGAGCACTACGGCTTCGACTTCAACTACGCCTATAGCGACGTCTATGCGGCAACCAACATCTGCTACCTGAACGGCGCCTCGGCCGCAACACCTGGAGCGGTGCAAAGTGCCAGCAGTACCATCTGCCCGAACATCTGGGGAAGAGGCGCCACGGCCGCGACGGAGATTAGTGGCGCGGCCCTCGAGGATTGGTTCGCAAAGGACTTCTCGGATGCTCCCACGCAGTCCGGTTCGGCGTCTCTTGCGCTGTCTCCCATTGACAAGCTCCACTCAAACATTGGCTATCGCATCAGCTCAGTGAACGGCACACGGTTCTTCAACGACGCGCGTGACGTGAGCGGATCGCTTGTCTCCACCTATCAAACTCCATTTATCAACGCGGCATGGACGGTCCATACCGGGTTGGTTCTCAGAGCGGAATACAACTTCTACGGCTACGGCGAAGGTGGACCTTCCGGCTCACAGTACTGCACCACTGCAACCTCTTTGACCGCCACGATTGTTCCGTGCAACACACTAACCGCTCCTACCGGCCTCACCGAATCGCCGGCCGGCGCGACCGCACCTCGGAATTTCCACGCGAATAACTTGACTGTCGGAGTTCACTTCGCGTTCTGATTCCATAGGTTGAACGAACAGGATACAATCGGCGCAGTCCCTTTAATGCAAGGGGGTTGCGCCGATTGTGTGAGATGCCATCTGGTTGGCTTATCGGTGGCTGCTTCGGCTGCTAAGGTCTGCCGCCGGAGTTAAAGTAAAAGGAAGCACGCACTCGGCAGGGACTTCTCCCGCGCGACCCGCCGACAGACTTTCAAGGAGATCTGTAATGACAAAAATGAACCGTTCCCTGTTGGTGTTGGCCGCAGTAACGTGTCTGGCCGGCGCCGTGAGCTTCGCCCAATCCGGCGGTGAAGCGACCTACAAAGCCAAGTGCGCCATGTGCCATGGAGCCACAGGTGTTCCCAGCCCTGGGATGGCCAAGGCGATGGGCGTGAAGCCGGTTTCCGATCCCGACATCAAGAAGCTGACCGCGGCGCAGATGTTTACCGCTGTCAAGGGCGGCAAGGGCAAGATGAAGCCAGTTGCTGGGCTCACTGACGCGCAGATCAAGGACGTGGTGGCTTTCTATCGCGGCTTGAAGTAAGGTTAAGCCGCCACGAGAGTTCAAATCAGGCCCGCCGAGATCGGCGGGCTATCTCAACAGTTGATGAGTGAAGCGGAGTTGGCGAGGGTCGCAAGGCTGGCGCGGTTAGTGGAATCAACCCTTCTAACATGCGCTCAGCGCGGCGAACTTGCTGGCCCCGCTTTTGAATGGAGGCAAGGTGCCATTGTTTGAGAAATTCCGTGAGGGCTGGGTGCGTCCGGCGTTGTTCTTCGGCAACAATCCCATAAGCCTGGCTGGCGGAGCCATTACCACTGCCTCCGGCGTGACCATGATTGCCTATTGGCTGGTGGAGATCTTCGGCCACTTTAGCGAAAACCCATACCTTGGCATCATCTTCTTCCTGCTTCTGCCCGGCGTGTTCATCGCCGGGTTGGCGCTGATCCCGATAGGCGTGTGGGTCCGTCGCAGAAAGCTGCAAAAGGCTGGGCAGATTCCAGCCGAATTCCCCAAAATCGATTTAAACGACCGTGTTTTCCGCCATGGCCTGGATATCGTGTTCGTGGCCACCATCATCAACCTCCTGGTGGTCTCCATCGCCAGCTATCGCGGCGCGGCCTATATGGATTCACCGCAGTTCTGCGGCCAGTCCTGCCACGTGATGCACCCCGAGTACACGGCTTACAAAATCGCTGCGCACTCCCATGTGGATTGCGTAGCCTGCCACATCGGCTCCGGTGCGGCTTCATACTTTGCCGCCAAGGTGAACGGCACCAAGCAACTTATTGAAGTCACGTTTAATCGCTATCCCACACCGATTGAATCGCCGGTAAGCAATTTGCGGCCGGCGCGAGAAATCTGCGAGGGCTGCCACACGCCGGCCCGCTTCATCGGCGAAAAACTGCTCGTGAAGTCGAGCTTTGCAGACGACGAAAAAAACACAGAGACTCAGTCCGTGGTCGTGCTGCACCTTGGCGGCCTCGATGGACTCTCACATCTCACTGGGATTCACGGCGTTCACCTGGGCCACATTGAGTACATCGCCACTGATCCCTCCCGGACGGCCATCCCCTGGGTCCAGAGGCGGAACGCCGACGGCTCGGAGACGGTCTACGCCGCGACCGCGCTGAATGGCGCAACTCCAAAGGGAGAGCGCCGGGTGATGGATTGTATCGACTGCCACAACCGCGCGGCACACCCCTTTGTGACTGCGGAGGAAGCCCTCAATCAGGCTATGGCCGATGGCCCGGTTAGCCCTGAGCTGCCCTGGGTCCACAAAGAGGGACTGATGCTGCTGAAAGCCAACTACGTCAGCCAGGACGAGGCGCGCACCAAGATTCCCGCGCAGCTTGAGGCCTTCTATCGCTCCGAACATCCCGAAGTAATGGCCACGAAGGCCAATCTCGTCAAACGGGCCGGTGACGGACTGGTGACCCTATACAGCCAGAATGTCTTCCCCGCAATGAAAATGACTTGGGGAACACATCCCAACCACATCGGACACATGAGCTATCCAGGCTGCTTCCGCTGCCACGATGGCGATCACATGGCCAAGGATGGCTCGGCTATTCCTCAGGACTGCGCGGTCTGCCACAACCTCCTGGCTGTGGACGAGTCCAAGCCCAAGGTCCTCTCCGATCTCGGTATTCAATAAGCCGGTCTCCTTACTAAACTGGGTGCCCCATCCATTCGCCTTTTTCCGGCGAATGGGTGGGATGCGGCAATTCTCAATGCCTCTCCGGTTCCCTCACGCGACACGGACCCCAACCCCGATGTGGTAGGCTGGCTTGTCAGTTTGAAGGAGCAAGTTTACTCATGTCTTCCTGTCATCCTCTTCATTTCAATCTTGTTGTAGCGGCCCATGCGACCATGATCGAACACGGTTTTCAACCCGATTTTCCCGCTGGAACCGACAAGGAACTGGGCGCAATCCAAGCCCATCCCGAGCCTCCCGCCATACCTGGAATTCAGGACCTGCGCAGTCTGCTCTGGTCCTCCATAGACAACGATACGTCCCGAGATTTAGACCAGATCGAGTGGGCCGAGCAACTACCCGATGGCCGCATTCGTGTGCTCATCGGCGTCGCCGACGTTGACGCGCGCATCGCAAAAGGCACGGTCATCGATGGCCACGCCAAAAGTGAAACCACCTCGGTCTACACCGGCGTCAAAGTCTTTCCCATGTTGCCTGTCGAGCTCTCTGAGGGCATTACCTCGCTCAATGAGAACGAGGATCGCGTAGCGCTGGTTATCGAGTATGCCGTGGACAAGGCCGGAACAGCCGCTGACGGCAAGGCCTATCGTGCACTGGTTCACAATCGCGCACAACTGGCTTACAACAGTGTGGGCGCATGGCTTGAGGGCAAAGGCCCTGCGCCGGCCAAGGTAGCCGCCAGCGCCGACTTGGCCGCGCAGCTCAAGCTCCAGGACACGGCCGCCCAACGCATGGTCGATGGGCGTTTCCAGCATGGCGCGCTCGATCTGGAAACCATTGAGACCCGTCCCGTGATGCTTGCCGATCAGGCAGTCGAAATCGCGCGCCTCGAAAAGAACCGCGCCACCTCGCTCATCGAGGAATTTATGGTGGCGGCCAACGGCGTCATCGCGCGCACCTTCGAACAAGCGGGCGTAGCCTCCATTCGCCGCATCGTCCGCACGCCCAAGCGCTGGGACCGCATTGTCGAGCTGGCTCAGGGCATGGGCACAACTCTTCCCGTCGAACCCGATTCGAAGGCTCTGAATGATTTTCTGTTGGCGCAGAAGCAGAAGGACCCCGACCACTTTCCTGACCTTTCGCTGGCTACGGTCAAGCTGATGGGCCCGGGCGAATACGTGCTGGTCAAGCCCAATGAAGTCTCTCCCGGCCACTTCGGTCTCGCCGTGCAGGACTACACCCACTCCACCGCGCCCAATCGCCGTTTTCCGGATGTGGTTACGCAGCGCCTTATGAAGGCCTGGCTCGCCAAGGCGCCCCAGCCTTACTCTGCTGACGACCTCAACGCCATTGCGGTTCGGTGCACGCTGATGGAAGACAACGCCCGCAAGGTGGAGCGCGAGATGCAGAAGCGCATCGCAGCTGTCGTGCTGCATCCGCGCATCGGCCAGAGTTTTCCCGCTATCGTCACCGGCGTCAACAACTACGGAACCTTCGTCCGCACGCTCGACCCGCACGTGGATGGCATGGTCGTTCAAGGCGGCAAGGGCCTCGACGTAGGTGACAAGGTAACTGTGAAACTGATCTCCACCGATCCACAGCGCGGGTTTATTGACTTCGCTGTGTGAGGGAGAGCGTCTGGGCTTCAGCTCGCTTTGTCATCGGCTGGTATGAATTGCGTCATAAAAAACGCGGGAAGGATTGCTCCTTCCCGCATGAAGTTTTGCAGCGTGGTTCAGGTTTAAACCAGGCCCTGATCGAGCATCGCGTCCGCGACCTTCAGGAAACCGGCGATATTGGCGCCATTCACCAGGTTGCCCGGCGTGCCATACTTCTTGGCCGTTTCGAAGCAATTCTCATGGACGGCAATCATGATCTTGTGCAGACGAGCGTCGACTTCTTCACGCGACCACGACAGGCGCATGCTGTCCTGTGTCATTTCCAGTCCGGAAGTGGCAACGCCGCCGGCATTGGAGGCCTTGGCCGGTCCGTAGAGGACCTTCGCGTCGATGAACGCCTTTGTCGCTTCCAGTGAGCTGGGCATATTCGAGCCTTCGCAGACCAACTTCACGCCATTCTTCAGCAGATTGAACGCATCCTTCACGTTGATCTCGTTCTGAGTGGCGCTCGGGAACGCGCAATCCGCCTTGATGTCCCACAGCGGGTTGTAATCGAGCTTATGGTTGACGGGAGTGTAGATCGCCTTCTTGTATTTGTCGGCGTACTCCTTGATGCGGCCGCGGCGGTTGTTCTTCAGGTCAAGAACAAAGGCAAGCTTCTCGCGGTCAACACCGTCGGCGTCGTAAATAAAGCCGTCGGAATCAGACAGCGTGACTGTCTTCGCGCCAAGGTCAAGCAGCTTTTCGACCGTGTATTGCGAGACGTTGCCGCTACCGGAAACCAGGCAAACCTTGCCATCGAGCGAGTCTTTCCGCGTCTTCAGCATCTCGTCGGCGAAGTACACGCAGCCGTAGCCGGTGGCTTCGGGACGAATCAACGAGCCGCCCCAGCCCAGGCCCTTGCCCGTCAGAACGCCGGTGAACTCATTGCGCAGCCGCTTGTATTGTCCAAACAGATAACCAATCTCGCGTCCACCCACGCCGATGTCGCCGGCGGGAATGTCAGTGTCAGGGCCGATGTGGCGTTCCAGTTCGCTCATGAAGCTCTGACAGAAGCGCATCACTTCGTTGTCGCTCTTGCCCTTAGGATCGAAATCGGATCCGCCCTTGCCGCCGCCCATGGGCAGTGTGGTCAGCGAGTTCTTAAATACCTGCTCAAATGCGAGAAACTTCAGAATGCCAAGGTTGACCGAGGGGTGCAAGCGCAGTCCGCCTTTGTAAGGTCCGATGGCGCTGTTCATTTCAATGCGGAAGCCGCGATTGACTTGCACTTCGCCCTTGTCGTCGAACCAGGGCACGCGGAACATGATTACGCGTTCCGGCTCGGTGATGCGTTCCAGGATCTTCGCTTTCTGATACATCGGGTGGCGCTCAAGCACGGGCTTCAGAGAATCCACAACTTCATGAACGGTCTGGTGAAATTCCGGCTCGCAAGGGTTCTTGGTTTTCACAAGGTTGAGAATGTGATTTACGTACTCGGCCGCGCTGGTCGTAAGCGGTTCCATAACAGCACTCATAATGTTTCCTCCGAATTCTTGTTCTGAACGAGTTAAGAAGCGGCACGCTGCAACAACTGCGGCAGCGGCGACTAAATGCTTTAAGCAATGGCGAAGCCGTGATTGATATCACCGGATTTCGTAATGGATGAACACATGTCAGTAGTCGTGGAACACAATGTGCGTGACCACGTTTGCTGCTGGATCAGAATCTTCCAACGCAACGACGCATACTATATCCGCATCGCTCGTTGTGCCCATCCTTTTCTTCCTCCCTTGGCTAAGTCAGTTCACAAAACGTCATCCAGCGAGATCAAAGTTTCAGCGGGCAATAATTCCGGCCAGAGAACCATGATCACGCTCTTGTTTCATCTGCGCTTTGTAAACCGGCGTCAGCCAATTCAGATAAGTCCGCAAGTGTCCTCGCGTCGCATCGAAGTACAACTGTTGCACCTCACGCGTAATCGCGCCTATCTTTCCATCCTTCACTGGCCGATGATCGACTTGCGTCACGGGCGAAACTCCCACCGCCGTGCCGGTAAAGAACAGCTCGTCACAAACATATAATTCGCTGCGGTCAATGGGGCGCTCCACAATCTCAACGCCTAATTCCCGCTGCGCCAGTTCCATCACCGCGTCGCGCGTGATGCCCTCCAGCACGTTTTCTGTCACAGGAGGCGTGATCAGTTTTCCTTTGCGCACCATGAAAATGTTGCACGAAGACCCCTCGGCAACATGACCGGCATCGTTCAGGAAGATGGCTTCGTCGAAACCGCAGCGGTGGGCGTCGTCACTGGCCAGCGCGCTGTTCACATACGCACCGCAGATCTTGCCCCGCGCCGGAATTGCGTTGTCGTCGATGCGCCGCCACGAACTTACGCCGGCATGTACTCCGCCTTCCTTTGCAAGATAGTCACCAAAAGGAAGTGCGATCAGCGCAAAGGCGTTCTGATCGTCGTAACTTATGCCCACGCGCTCCGCGCTCTTATATGCCAGCGGACGAACGTAGACATTTGTCCGGAAGTTATTCCTCCGGATCAACTCCATGGTTATCGCAGTCAACTCTTCGGGAGACAGCGGAACCTCAATCCGCAGGAAACCGCAATTCTGCTTCCAGCGCTCGAAGTGTTCCACCGGGCGCATGACAAACAACTCCTCCTGCGCCTCATCCCAATGCCCGCGAATCCCTTCAAACACTCCCGTGCCGTAATGCAGCGCATGGGTCAGAATCCCCACGCGCGCCTCGGCAAGCGGCATAAATTGCCCATCAAAGTACACGATCGATTTAGGATCTCCATCAGCGCGCATTGCATACCTCCCGACACGAATCCATGTAAAGCGCCCGGCCCTTCGCCAGCGCTCTCCCGTTCAATTCCACCCAGCGAGGACTCTTCACCAACCGCTTGAATGCCGCCGCGATGTTAACGTCTTGCAAGACTCCAACAATCTCCAGCAGCGCGCCGAGCATCACCATGTTGCAGGCCCGTGCATCACCCAGTTCGTTGGCCACTTGCGTGAAAGGACACGCCAGCACATGGACACCTTCCTGCTCGCAATCAGCCGGGTACACGTCGCCGTTGTATAGAATCCATCCCCCTGCCGGAACGCTCATGTAGAACTTCCTGAGCGAAGGCTCATTCATCGCGACCAGCACGCCGGGATTCATCACCATCGGCGAATCGATAGGATTTTTCGACAGCCGCACGTGGCAGTTCGAAGTGCCGGAGCGCATCTCGGGTCCATACGAGGGCAGCCAGGAAACTTCGAGCCCTGCATCCAGCCCGGCCTCGGCTAGTACCTCGCCCAACAGCAAAACTCCCTGTCCGCCAAAGCCGGCCACGCGTACACGAACATCCACCTCCGCCTTTACGTTGTGCGCCACAGGATTGCCGTCCGGCAAATCCTCGTTGGCGACACCAAGAATTTTTGGAATCTGGTCAAGCGATGGCGGCGCATCCGGCATCGGCCGCGGCTGCGCGTCTTTGGTGCGATCGATCACCACTCCAAGCGGATAGATCTTTTCCAAAACATCGCGCACCCAGTGTTGCGCATCGACCGGGTTCATCTTGAAGATCGTGGGGCACGGAGCCATCACTTCAATCAGCGAGAAGCCCAGTCTCTTCACTTGGTTTTCCAGGCCGCGCTTGATGGCGCGCGTTGCTTGCACAATCTGCTTGCTGTCTCCCAGGCCCACGCGCTCGATATAAACCGGCGCCTGCAACGTGGCAAGCAATTCGCTCACATGCAGAGGATAGCCTTCTGTCAGGGGATCGCGTCCGAGGGGACTGGTCGCGGTCTTCATTCCAAGCGGAGTCGTGGGCGCCATCTGCCCGCCCGTCATGCTGTAGATAGCGTTGTTGATAAAGATAACCGTGATGCTTTCGCCACGATTGGCAGCATGAACAATCTCCGCCATGCCGATCGACGCCAGATCGCCGTCACCCTGGTAGCTGATCATGATGCATTCCGGCCTGCTCCGCTTGATGGCCGTAGCCACCGCCGGCGCGCGTCCATGCGCCACCTGCACATTGCCTACGTCGATATAGTTGTAGGCCAGCACCGAGCAGCCCACTGGGCTGATCAGAATCGTTCTGTCCTGGATGCCCAGCTCGTCAATCGCCCGCGCCAGCATCTTGTGCGCGATCCCGTGCCCGCATCCGGGGCAATAGTGCGTATGCTGCTGCAACTCCGCCTTGCGCTCAAACTTCTTGTAGAAAGCATTGGGCCGGGTGTGCGCCACCACATATTCTGAATCGATCTCGTTAGACATTTGCCGTCTGCTCCTTTGCCGGCTTCGACGCCAGCTCGTAACGCTGTGCCTGATTCTGCACAAACCGGAGGACTTCTTCGTACGAGGGCACATTCCCGCCCACGCGGCTGTAGAACTCCACCGGCCGCGCTCCGTTCAGCGCTAACCGCACATCATCCGCCATTTGGCCGTTGCTCATCTCCACCACCGCAAAGAAGCTTGCGTTCTTGGCCAACTTCTGAATATTCTTGGTCGGGAATGGATACAGAGTGATCGGGCGCAACACGCCCACCTTAAGACCCATGGCGCGGGCCTTGGCTGCCACAGCCTTCAGAATCCGGGCCACTATTCCGTAACCCACCAGCACAATCTCGGCGTCATCGGTTTGCCACTCTTCGGCGCGTACCTCAGCCGCCTCGACGCGGCGATACTTCTCTTCCAGATGGTGCTGATGCGCCTCCAGCGAGTCGATGTCCAGGCTCATCGAAGTAATATAGTTGCCGCGCGACTCCTTGGTGCCGGCCACTGCCCAATCCGGCAGCTTCGGCGCAACGGCCGTCTGCGGAAATTCGACCGGCTCCATCATCTGCCCGATGAATCCATCCGCAAGCAGCACCACAGGGTTGCGATAGCGGTCTGCAAGTTCAAAGGCCAGCGCAGTTAAATCCGCCATCTCCTGCACGGAGTACGGCGCCAGCACGATCGTGTGATAGTTGCCGTGGCCTCCGCCTTTCACCACCTGGTTGTAGTCGCCCTGTTCGGCGGCAATGTTGCCCAAGCCAGGTCCGCCGCGCATAATGTCGGCCACCACGCAGGGCAATTCCGCACCGGCCAGATAGCTGAAGCCTTCCTGCATCAGGCTGATCCCCGGCCCGCTCGACGAGGTCATCACTCGCACTCCGGCCGATGCCGCGCCATACAACATATTGATGGCCGCAGTCTCACTTTCCGCCTGAAGAAACACTCCGCCTGCCTGCGGAAGATAAATCGCCGCCGCCTCGGTAATCTCGCTGGCCGGAGTGATGGGATACCCATAGAACCCGCGACATCCAGCCAGAATCGCGCTCTTCACAACTGCTTCGTTGCCCTTCATTAATTGCTTGTGCATGAACTTACCCCCGCAACGCCTTTATCAGTGGCGTGACCTGCATTAACCGGCGGATGCGCGAGTTTCAAAACCGTAATCGCTCCCGGCTCGGGGCACACCATAAAGCAGATTCCGCACCCTGTGCAGCCTGCACCCGCATACGTCGCCGTACGATAGCCGTAGTGGTTCAGCCGCTCGCTCAGCGCAATCACCTTCGGTGGACACGCTTCCACGCAGAGCCCGCAGCCCTTGCACTCTTCATCATCCATCCGCAATATGCCACGGTCTTTCTTTCCCACTTCCGTCATTTCGACCCTCCCCAACTCGCAGTTCGCCATACGTACTCGCGTTCGCCTCGGCCGTTCATCCTATTTCCTTCATTGCCGCCGCTCAACGCCAACCACATTCTCAAGCTTGCTTTATCACTCCCAAAACGCTTCACTTACCTCAGCAAATGTACCTTCCCAAAACCCAAATTATTCTCTGCTTCGGAAACATACGCGGCTGTGATGAGTGTCACCATCCTATTACTCAGTGGGGCGAAATGCCACTCAATTAAGCTCACTTTCCGAACGTAAAGTTTTGCTTAGGTAAAAAGTAAATCGTTAACTTTAGATATCCATAACTTCATCTAAGTGTTGTAGCCTCAAAAAATTATCCCAGGAGTAAGGAAGAGAGAATTATGCGCAGCTAACATTTGCATAATCAAATATTTACACGGAGTGTTAGTTATTAAATGCGGGTAACTTTCATCATGATTTGAGGGCCGAAAATTAAAAGGTGCGGGTGTCTAAATGCAGTCCAATCGGGCAATCAATTGTAATAACCCAAAGGTAGAAAACAACGATTTGGTATAGTTCGCTCATAGCTAATTACATAAGTGCGATACGTTTCCATTTCACCTTGCATCCTCATTCGTCGCGATGATTCCAACTTAGGAGTATTCGGCATTGTCCTTGTATTCTGAGGGCAATTGGATTCTAATTTCGCACGGATGAAAACACCCATCCATTCCGTCGTGGTTTGCCAGGCGCTAAACTCGCGGCCTTCCGCTTGCACTGCTCTGATGCTCGCAGGCTTCAGCGTCGTCATCGGCCAGATTGTGCTCATGCGAGAACTGATGGTTGTCTTCAGCGGCAACGAGATTTCGCTGGGCGTCATGCTCGCCTCCTGGCTGTTGTGGACTGCCATCGGCAGCTTCCTGTGCAGCAGTCTTGCATTAGGCCGCGGCAATCCGCGCCGTACGGTCGCCGTACTCGAACTTCTGCTCGGCGTCAGTCTTCCGCTCACTATCTGGGCACTGCGCTCGAGCAAGAGTCTTTTTCAAGCTGTGCCCGGAGAATTGGTTGGGCCTCTTCCGGTGCTGTTTGCTTCGCTGGCGTGCCTGAGCGTCTTCTGTGTCGTTGTCGGCGTGTTGTTTGTCGCTGCGGCTCGCATGTACGGCGACGAGCGCGCTGTTGATACGCGCAGCGCCGTCAGCACGGCGTATCTTCTGGAGGCAGCTGGCTCCGCCCTGGGAGGAATCGTAGCCAGTCTCTTGCTGCTGCGTTTTCTTTCGCCGTTCCAGATCGCCGGTCTCGTACTAATTCTCAACCTGTGCATGGCCGCTTTCCTTTTGCTGCGAATGAGCCGCAAGCAGCTTGGCCTCGCAGTGGCTGCAACTGCGCTGCTCGCAATTTTCCTTCTCGTTCGTGTTGTGCCATGGTTCGAAGACGCAGCGCAAGCGCATCAGTGGCGTGGCTTTCATTTGCTCGCATCGCGCGACTCAATCTACGGCAACCTGACCGTCGTTGAAACCGGCAACATTCGCAGCCTCTACGAAAATGGCCTTATCCTAGCCAATTCTCCGGACGAAAGCGCCGCTGAAGAATCGGTGCACTACGCGCTGCTGGAGCACCCCGCACCGAGCCGCGTTCTGATGATCGGCGGCGGAGCCAGCGGCGCCATCGCGCAGGCGCTGCGTCATCCCACGGTCGAAAGCATCGACCTGGTCGAACTGGACCCCGCACTTATCGGCGTCGCGCACGAATTCTTTCCATCCGAAGCTGCACCGCTTTACTCCGATCCCAGGGTGCATCTGCATTACGCAGATGGCCGCGCTTATCTCAAGTCAACACGCGACAAGTTCGACGTGATCATCGTGAATGTGCCCGACCCGCAAACAGCGCAGTTGAACCGCTTCTATACGTTCGAGTTCTTTCGTTCCGCACGCGGTCATCTTTCACCCGGAGGATTATTAGCCCTGCAGCTGCGTTCCTCGGAAGAAACCATCAGCCCAGGCCTGCAAGAATTTTTACGCTGCATTCGCCGCACGCTCGGAGAGGTCTTTCCCTATGTCGTCGCAGTCCCCGGCGATACGATCCACTTTTTCGGCGCAACCCGCCCCGATGTTCTCACGGACGATCCCCATGTGCTGGTTGCGCGACTGCTCCAGCGTAACTTGAACACGCGTTATGTTCGCGAATACTTCATCCCCTTCCGCATGACGCCCGATCGCATGGAACAAGTGAACAGCCAGTTACAGCCACTTGCCACCACACCCGTCAATCGCGACTTCTCGCCCATCGCGTACTATTTCGCTGTTGAATTGTGGAGCGCGCAGTTCAAGCCTGCGTATGCTGAGTGGTTGCGGGCTGCGGCGCATGTCGATTTCAGAATCGTTCTCGGCGCAGTTCTTATTGTTTTATTTTCGACATCGTCGCTTTTCGGGTTCGCGCCCGCACGCGAGCAGCGCGCCCGCGCGGCCGCCGCCTATTGCATGGCCGCGACAGGATTCACGCTGATGGCGTTGGAAATCCTTTTGTTGCTCGCGTTTCAATCCATTTATGGCTATGTCTATCACCAGCTCGCCATTCTGATTGCTCTGTGCATGGCCGGTATCGCCGTGGGAAGCTGGCTCGCCATGCGCCGCATCCATTGCGGCAAGCAGTCCGCGTGTCGCGCCGTCGCAAACACACAATTCCTTCTCGCTTTTTCAGCGCCTGCTTTGATGCTTCTCGTCAGCTTGCTCGCGAAAATCTCCGGCACGGCGGAAAACTGGCTGGCGGCGCAGTGCGTTTTTCCCGCGCTGGCCGCGCTCTCCGGTATATTGGGTGGCTACCAGTTTCCCATGGCGACCGAAGTCTACCTGCAAGGCAGCAACGGTCAGCGAAGTCTCGGCGTCCTCTATTCTATTGACCTGTTAGGCGGATGCGCAGGCGCGCTCGCGCTCAGCGGTTATCTCATCCCGGTATTCGGATTCTGGAAGACCGCATGGCTCTGTGCAGCGGTGAATCTGGCGCCCGCAATTTTAGCTGCGCGAGCTTGCGTCAATAGTTCATGATTTATGTTCGTTGAAAACCACCGCTGTGAAGCTGAAAATATCCGTGTTCTCATCCTTCCAGCAACCGGCGCGCATTCCCGCCTTGGTACAGGTCTGTTCAAGAAATGTCGGCAGATCCCACTTCTGTTCCACAGGGACCTGCGGAAGCAGAAGGCCCTCGTCGTTGCCGTTCTTCATCAGCAGCCCGTGCTCGCCAATCTTGATCTGTTGAATGTCGGTCACGCGCCGCAGCGGCGAGAGCACAGAGATCTCATATTCCAGGCTGGGCAGTTCCGCGACTGTTACAGGCCGGAAGCGCGGATCGCGCATGGCAGCCAGCGTAGCCGTGTCACGCACTGTCATGTAGAGAGGCTTGACCGCTGAAGTGTAGCCAATGCACCCGCGCAGATCGCCGGACTCCTTGAGAGTCACAAATGCGCCGCGCTCCTGATTTAGCGCTATGCCTTCGCTTGCAGGCGGATCGTACGCTTCACCCGTCTGAACCACATGCTCCACCGACTTGCGCGCCAGCGCGATCAACTCGCTCTTATCCTGCTCGCTCAGCGAAAACGGAGTTTCCGCCGATTTTTCACCGGAGGTCTTCACAAAAACATCCGCGCTGTACCCCACCACGCGCGAATGATCGCCGGTCACGTCGCCCGAATTTTCGTACTTCAGCACGCGCGCCTGGTTGGCTCCCATACGCTCGGCATAAATCATCGCCGTGACAATCGGTGCGCCGCCGCAGGCCTCCCAAATGCGCGCCTGAAAATTGCGCGACATACTGAAGTAATCCCACTTCTCCAGCGCGCTGAGAGTCTTGTGGTCTATCTTCAACGCATCAACGTAGGTGTGATAGTGCGACAGATCAGAACTAGCCAGCACCAGTGTTTCGCCGCCCTTGCTGTCGGCTTTGATCAGCTTCACCAGCGCCATTCCGAGCGCGCGGCTACTCTCGTAGCTCTGGTCCCCCATGACGATAGGCACAAGCTCAAAATTCCCCAGTACCTTTTGCAGCCACGGCAACTCCACTTCGATGGCGTGCTCGCCGCCTGCAGGCGTGGGATCGTGTCCGCGGCTGGAGAGTTGCATCGTCGAGTTCATCTTCACAAGCTGGCGCGCGAACGCTTTGTCCACCGGCACAGTTCCCAGCGGCGTCTGGTAGGCGTCGCCTTCATAAACTGACGTAAAATCGAAGGCCTCATAGTGCGACGGCGCAATCACTACGACGCGCGCGTACTTGTGACCTTTCAACGCCGCGTATGTATATGCGGCCACAGGTCCGGAATACGGATAGCCTGCGTGCGGCGCAACCACCGCGAAGATGTGATCGGTGACAGGCGGACCCGAGACCTGAGCCAGCAACCCGTCGATCATAGTTGAAAGCTCCTTCGCGTCGGCGGGATAAAAACTGCCGGCAACGGCCGCTTGCCGTACCTTTGGCGCAGCGTCTGCCGGAGTGCGCGTCAGCGGCGGAATCGCAATGAATGCGAGCAGCGGCGCCAGCCAAAGAGCGTTCGAAGCCAAGGCGATGTGCATATGCGCAACCTCCACTGCTATTTCAAGCATGCCAGATCCCCGGAATCGGATGTTGGCAAAATGGGCAACTGTTCTTGCGAATCAACATCTGGCTCGCCGTGAATCCCACGCGCTCCACCAGCATTTTGCGGCACTTGGGACAATAGGTGTTCTGCGCCGGATGTCCCGGTACATTGCCAATGTACACGTAATGCAGCCCCTCTGCATCGGCAATCGCCTTGGCGCGCTCAAGAGTTGGCACCGGCGTAATAGGCAGATTCTTCAGCAGGTACTCGGGATGAAACTGCGTGAAATGCAAGGGCACATCCGAGCCCAGATTCGCTTTCACCCATTGCGCCAGTCCGCGAAATTCCTCATCGCTGTCGTTGAGCGTGGGCAGCACCAGGTAAACAATCTCCGTCCACTTGTTCATCTTGCGCAGCGTCACCAGCGAGTTCAAGACCGGCTTCAATTGCCCAGTGATCACCTGGCGGTAGTACGAATCGGAGAAGGATTTCAGATCGATCTTGACGGCATCCATCTTTCCGTACGCCGTCTTCAACGCCTCCTCCTGCATATATCCGTTCGACACCACAATGCTGCGGATGCCGGCTTCATGGCCCGCATCGGCCGCATCCATCAGAAATTCGCTGAAGATCACCGGCTCGCTATAGGTGTATGCAATCGTCGGACAGTTATACTGCTTCGCAATTTCAGCCACGCGCTGTGGCGGAACATACTCGGCAGGAATCTGTTCGGGACGCGACTGAGAAATGTCCCAGTTCTGGCAGAACTTGCAGTTGACGTTGCAGCCGGCCGTAGCCAGCGAGAACGCAATCGATCCCGGCAGATAGTGAAAGAGCGGTTTCTTCTCAACGGGATCAACGTGCGCCGCGCACACCCGCGAGTGGACCAGCGTGTAGTAAACACCGCCGCGATTCTCCCTCACGCCGCAGTAGCCGCGTTCCTTGTCGCCCACTGTACATTCGCGCGGGCACAGCTTGCACTTGATCTTGCGTTCGCCAAGCTTCTGATAAAATTTTGCTTCCACGGTAAAGCGCGCATCGTCCTGCGTCCCTGAAGCCGCGCCCGATCCCATCCCCGCCGCCGGTTGCGCCACACCGGCCAATCCCAGCGCCGCGCCCCCGCCCAGCGCCGCTCCCGAAGCCAACGCGCATTTCAAGAACGAGCGCCGGTCAAGCGGGCTGCCCGACTGGTTTCTCGCAATCTCCTGCAACTCTAATCCGCAAAACATATTGAACCTTTCCGCAACGGTTCGGGTCCGCAAATCTTTCAGCTAAGCCTCCACAATCGCAATCCTTTTCGAATCATTCGTGCCTAGCTTGTGTTCGCCGTCGGCCGCGGTCGCAATGTAACGCGGCGCGCGCTTCTCGGACTCCAGCGTCTTCAATCCCTTTTCGGCGCGCTTGCGTTCAATCATCTGCCAGCCTGTATGGTCCAGCGCGACAGGGTCCTGAGAAACCAGCAGTGAATTCGCGTTCCAGCAGTGTTCCGGCTTGTAACCCGGACCGCCCTCGTAAATTGCCGTCGTCGCGTCGCATATGGTCAGCCGCATCCTGCCTCGTATCTCCGGCAGCATATTCAAATCGGCGACGTACGGATTGCATCCGTCAGGATGATACTTGTTCGGATTATGAATCACACCGTACATGTTCTTGAGCGCGATGGTCACGCCGGCTCCATCGTGGTCTTTCAGCACGGGAACATTGATCAGCAGGCCGGTGCGCTGCGTGAGTATCTTCGACAAGCGGCTGCCCACGTTACCCCACGCGGTCAGATTCTCTTCGTAGCCCACGCGGTCAGTCCCGTAACATTGCACGCGCTCTCCGCCCATCGCGAGATGAAAACCGGCGCGCTCCAGTTCGCTGCTGTCGCGGTCCCAAACAATAATGTCGCTTGCCTTGACGCCAGCCTGTTGCAGTCGTTCGCATATAGCCGCAACAAGCTGAACGTTTGTCGAGATTCCCCGGCCTCCCAGCGTATTCACTTTCAGGCTCACCGTCTCGCCGGGATGGACCAGCGTTTTCCATGCTTCCAAGGGATGTTCGTGGCCGCCGAGTGCCTGCATCGCGCGATCCAACAGCGTCAGCATCCGGCCCGAATCCACCTTCGTGTCCGCATCGCGCAGCAACTCGTCGTGCGCCACCACGACCCTCGACTTCGCGCCAGCAATTCCCGATTTTGTTGCAACGGGTTGCGCAACTGCCAGCGCTTCCGCACCGCCGCTCGCGCACAACAACGCAGCTCCGGCGAATGATTGCCTGAGAAAATCTCTTCGACTGCCGCTGCGCATGTTCCTCATACGGATTCTCCGCTGAATCCCGCTTCCGGCTTCGTTAGACTGAAGCGGCGTCACGGATTGCGGAAAGAATCAAAACGGAGGGAGGCGGGGGTTTTCAACCCCCGCATAAGGCCAGCAAAATGAAAGCGGGCTTTAGCCCCGGAGGGATGTCTCCCGCCAATCTCAATCAAATCCTCGATCTCTTCCGCAGTCCGTTGAAGCCGTGCCCTTTCAAAACAAAGAGCTTTTCCGCAACTTGTAAGGCCTGTACTCTTCACCGCGCCGCCGAAAAGCAGCGCGGGTTGCATAGCCTAATCAACAGCTACGGCAACCCGCGAATGTAAGCAGTGATGGCTGGCACGCTCATCTGGCAGGCGGTGTTTCCGGCGGTCTGAAGGAGCCGATGGGAGGCAGATCCTTGCCATCCTGCCAGTCGCGAATCGCGTCCAGGAATAAGTCGCTGCGCTGCTGCCACTTCTGAATCGCCAGGTCATAGCGGACCGTCACATTTTTCAACCAATAAGGCCGGTTCTCGCTGAGCCAGACCTGGCTGTATTCGTCCTCTGTTGCAGAGTATGCATCGCGGAGATCCTGGCAACGGCCAAACATACTGCTGATCTCATCCAGAATGTTCTGGGTTTCTTCGTGGCGCGCCGCGTCGTGCTGCTGAGCCACCGCCTGACCGTAAGTATCAACAATCTCCTGGGCAAGCTGGAACTTCATACCGATCAAATCCAGTCGGCGAGCGCCCAGGTCCATGGCGGTTAAAGCGTCGCCCTCTCTCAGTCGAGGATTGGCACTGCGCGCCTGGGCCAGCAACACGATGGCCTGTTCGGCGTGGCGGCGCAGTTCCGGCGCAACGGGCAATAGCTTGGCCGATATTGCCTGGCCTTGCGCGCTCCATGGATCGAGCCAGAAAAGCTGGTCGCTGGTCATGTCGCTCTTGGCTTTGGCAAGTGCATCGTGCGCGGCCATCAGCTCCTTTTCAGCATCATTCACCTTGCCGCTTGTGTCGCCGTGGAAGAGTTGACCCCATGCGTCCTGGTAGGCAGCGATTGGGCTCTCGCCCGGTTGCCATGCGGCAGCCGCGCCAAACATCAGGCTGTACCAGTCTTCGTTGAACAGGCCCTCGCCGTCGTCGTTCCATACCGTAGTCAACGCGCCAGTCGAGCCTAGCCGCTGCCCGTCGCGTATAAAGCCCTGAATGTTGCCAAAAGCCCTCTCTGCTACGGGATAGACCTCGTTCCAGTTGTTGTCGCCGGGAGAAACCCAGGTCTCTATGCCCGCCTTGGCAAACGGCTCAATCATCTTGTCGAATCCCTTGGCATCCCAATAATTCCAGGGCACGGCGATCATGTCCTTGGGCAAACCGGCCACGGCTTTGGGATCGGCCCCGCCAATGTCGCCCCAAAAGATCAGGCGGCGATTAAGTGGCGCCAAGTCATCATGAATCTGTTTCATAAAATCCACATAGACTGGCCCATAACCTTTCGCCTGCACCTGCTGCCGAGTACGTCCGACGCCCAGGTCGAAGGTCTCGTCGGCTCCTATATGGATAAAGGGCGAAGGAAACTCCGCCGCAATTTGCGTGAACCAGTCCTTGATGAGCGGAAGCGATCCCGCCTGCCCCGGAGCTAGTACGTGGCCATGCGGCGTCTCGGCGACATCCTGGTAAAGTTCGTATTTCAGAACATGATGCAGATGACCGAACGCCTCCTGATCGGGAATGACGGTGATGTGATACTGCCGTGCAAAGCTAACCAGTTCTGCTACGTCAGCAGGACTCAGCGCGCCGCCCACTGGCGCAGCCAGCGGTTGATCGGGATACAACAGCGTTTGTTCGGTGTAGGGCGAATAGACGTTGATCTTGTAAGCGGCGAAGACGCGCAATTGATGCTTCATGAACTCCATCGTGGGAAAAGGACCACGCGAGAGGTCGTCGCTAATGCCGCGGTGCTTCATCGCCGGCCAGTCGCGCACCGTGCCCGTGGGCAGCATCGGCTTGCCGCCAGCGAGCGGAAGCATCTGCTTGAGTGTTTGTACTCCGTAGAAAACTCCCGAGCCTGACGCGGCAACGACGAAAGCCTCATGAGGTTCGACGACCAGAACATAGCCCTCATCCTGCATCGGCGCATCGAAAGCGAGTTTGCGCCGGGCGAGCAAGGCCTTACCTTCCGCGGAGCCGGCGCGCAGTATGACGATTCGGAAGCCAGAGTTTTCTGCTCCCGCCTTGACGTGAGCCGCCTGCTTGAGCGCCTCTTTCAGGTCGCCGGCGGCAAACTCATCCTCCGCATCGTGGCCAGGTACACTCACCGTCACTGTCTCCGGCACGGGAGTCTCGCCGTCAAAGTGCGCTTCACGGGGAGCCGGTAGCAGCCGAATCTGGCTCGCTGACAGGGCAGGGAACGCAAACATCAAGGCGGCCACGCCTCCAATTGCGGCTCGTGTAAGCAGCGCAAAGTCACCTTTGGCACAAAAGATCGTCATTTTACTCACCTTCAGCTCAAGAATATGAGCATGTTCTTCCGATTTGGTCATTGTAGACTATAAATGCGCACCGAGCTCTCAACAAGAAATGCAAGTTTCCAGGCACGTCCTATCGGTAGGCTGTAGCATCGATTTGGGCGGCTGGTGTGGTCGGCGCCGACAAGCAATACGAACGAAAGGGATTTATCTCTTATGACGATGGCGGAAGACGGCTCCAGGAATATGCCTTTACCGATTGATACTGCCAAGCGCGGATACAACCTTTTTCTTCTTGTGGTTGCAGGGCTGGGAGGTCTGCTCTACGGCATGGACATCGGTCTGGTGGCGGGTGCACTGCCCTATCTGAAGGACACCTTCAGCGGCACTCCGGCGCAACTGTCCACCATTGTTGCAGCCTTTTTGCTCGGCGCCACCTTTTCGACGCTCTTCGCAGGTGCGTTGGCCGACTGGATGGGCCGCAAACGGCTGATGAACCTCTGCGGCCTCGTCTTCATCGTTGCCGTTCCCATGATCGCTCTTTCAGAGAGCTACGGACAGTTGTTCTTCGGCCGCCTGATGGAAGGCATCAGCGCAGGCTTCATCGGCGTGGTGATTCCGCTCTATCTTGCCGAGTGTCTTTCGGCCTCGGACCGCGGCAAGGGCACGGCCATCTTTCAGTGGCTGCCGGTTTCCTCAATGGTCTTCGCCTCGCTGATCAGCATCTACTTCAGCTTTCATGTTCTGAGCGGTGCGCAGGCGGGCGACGCCAGGGCGCTCTTCGACTACAAGAACCACGCATGGCGTAACCTCTTCTGGGTCGGACTGCCTCCGGCCATTCTCTTCTTCCTGGGCAGTCTGGTGGTCTCAGAATCGCCGCGCTGGCTCTTCAAGCGGGGCAAAAAGGAAAAGGCCCTGGCGGCACTGCTGCGTTCGCGTAGCCAGGAGCAGGCATCTCAGGAACTTAAAGAGATGGAAGAGGCCGAAAGCAAGACTCTGACGGTGAGCGCAACCGGAGAAAAAGTGCAGGAGTCGCTGCTTAGGCGCAAGTACGTGGTGCCCTTCATCCTGGCCTGTCTGGTGCTGATCTGCACCCAGACCACGGGCATCAACTCGATCATCGCATACAACGGACTGATTCTGCAGCAGAGCGGCCTCAGTGACTTCCTGGCTCACTGGGGTCTGGTCATTTTCATGTCCATGAATTTCCTGTTCACGCTGGTGGGCATGATTCTGGTTGACCGCAAGGGAAGAAAGTTCCTGCTGACGATCGGTACCAGCGGCATCATTCTCTCGCTGCTCTGCGTGGGCGTTCTGTTCATGAATACGGAAAAGTTCAGCGTGGACGCGGGCTCTCAAGTCCAGGCGCTGGTTACAGCCGATCAGCAGGTCACACTGCATTTTGACCAGTTGGAAGCTGCCAAGCTGCTGGCCACGACCGGTGAAGCCGGCAAGCAGATTGACCCGTCTCGCTCCTCATTGGCCATCATCTACTCCTACGGCGACTACACGGCTGCCACCGCCTTTGTACGCTCCGACGACCCGGCTGCACGGCCCATCGCCATCAATCGCGCGAGTTGCGTGCCCGCCAACAAGATATCGGCTCTGCTGGCCAGCCCCTTTGGCAACCTCGAAGCCGCGCAGACCGCTCCGCTCAGGATTCAGAAAGCTGTCGTCGGCCAGGTGCCCAGCGAAAACCACGGCTGGCTGGTGGCCATCTGCCTGTTCGTCTTCATGGGCTCCTTTGCCATGGGACCGGGCGTCTGCGTCTGGCTGGCCCTCTCGGAGTTGATGCCCACCCGCATCCGCTCCAACGGCATGAGCATTGCGCTGGTGCTCAATCAGCTAGTTTCGACCACCTTTGCCGGAATCTTCCTGCCCTTCGTCAGCAAAAACGGCTATTCGTCCATCTTCTTCCTCTTCGCCGGCTTCACCGTGGTTTACTTCATCGTCGCGGCTTTCTTCCTGCCCGAAACCAAAGGCAAAACCCTGGAAGAAATCGAAGCCCATTTCGCCGGGAATTAAGAAATTTCCGCACAGGTCCAGCTTCTTCGGGTGCCCCATCCATCGCGCTGCCGGGGCCCCCACGGACAGGTCTTCGTCCGTGGGGTGGATGAGCGATGGATGGGATAGCGCAAAAGCTCCGTGCCCAAAGCTTCGTGTGGGATCTCCATTGCGGCGAGATTTACGTGTAAGTCATCTCGCGTCTTGTGCGCACCTGCCCGGAATGGGTATCTTTGTGAAGCAGCTTAATTGATTGCGGAAAGAGACCCATGGACGTTCTCAGGCGCCTATTCGAGCAGCATTTCCGGTTGCCGGCCGAAGACGTGCAGCCGCTCCAGGGCCAGCTCGGCGGCTCGGGACGGGCCATCTTGCGTCTGACCAGCGGAAATTTGAGCGCTATCGGGATCCTCTATTCTGTCCATGAAGAGAATGTCGCTTTTCTCGAGTTCTCCCGGCATTTTCGCCTGCGCGGATTGCCGGTGCCGGAGATATATGCGGAAGCTTTAAGCGAGGGTGCTTATCTCGAAGAAGATCTGGGCAACACTACACTCTTCGATTTTCTTGTGAGTAATCGCGCTGGGGCGACCGTCGCTCCGCAGGCGGTGGAAGCTTATCGCAAGGTAGTGGCCGTGCTGCCTCGTTTTCAGGTCGAGGCCGGCCGCGATCTGAATTACAAGGTGTGCTATCCCCGCGACCGCTTCGACCGCCAGTCCATTGCCTGGGATTTGAACTACTTCAAATATTATTTTCTCCGCCTTGCGGGCATTCCTTTCAATGAGCAAGCGCTGGAGATTGATTTCACCCGTCTGACAAAGTTTCTCCTCTCCGCCAGCCACGATTATTTTCTCTATCGAGATTTCCAGTCGCGCAATGTCATGCTGCGCGATGGCCAGCCGTATTTTCTCGATTATCAGGGCGGCCGCAAAGGTGCGCTCCAATACGACATCGCGTCTCTGCTCTACGATGGCAAGGCCGATCTCCCGCCGGAATTGCGCCTCCAGTTACTGGACCACTATCTCGATTGCCTCGCCGGATACATTGACCTAGATCGCGAAGCATTCATGGAGCACTACTACGCGTACGTTTACGTGCGCATCCTTCAGGCCATGGGGACATATGGCTTCCGTGGGTTTTATGAGCGCAAGGCGCATTTTCTGCGGAGTGTGCCGTATGCGCTGAACAACCTGCGCTGGCTGGCTCACAATGTCAAGCTGCCCATCGCTTTGCCCGCGCTCATGGAAGCTCTTCACGGAATGCTGGCCTCGGAGACGTTACTCGGCTTGGCTTCTTCAGCGGATTCGCTGAAGGTGCGGATTTTCAGCTTCAGCTTCCATAGCCAAATGCCGGGCGACGACTCGGGAAACGGTGGCGGATATATCTTTGATGCGCGCAATCTTCCCAATCCGGGCCGGGAAGAGCAGTTCCGCGCGCTCACCGGCAAAGACGCGCCGGTCATCGACTATCTCAATCAGCAGTCAAGCGTGCACCAGTATTTTGCCAGCGTTCTGTCGCTTGTGGATGCAAGCGTCAGCAGCTATCAGCGCCGTGGCTTCAAAAATCTCATGGTTTCATTCGGATGCACCGGCGGCCAGCATCGCTCCGTGTATCTTGCCGAGCAGTTGGCACAGCATCTGCGCGCCGGCGGCGGAATGGATGTGGTGGTCCGCCATCTGGAACTCGAAAAAATGGAACTGGGAAAGATAGCTAAATGAAGGCGATGATCCTGGCCGCCGGTCTGGGCACGCGCCTCCGCCCGCTCACCAACGACCGTCCCAAGGCGCTCGTAACTGTTGCCGGACGCACCCTGCTGGAGATCGCGCTCTGCCGACTTCGCTCCTTTGGCGTGAGCGAGGTAGTTGTCAACGCGCATCATCATGCAGCGATGATTGCCGATTACCTCAAAGCCAACGATTTCGGCATGCGCATTGAACTCTCGTGCGAGGAAGAGTTGCTGGACACCGGCGGCGGGCTGAAGAAGGCCGCTCAATTCTTTTCGGGGTCGAGCGGTAGCTCGCAGGATCCGTTCATCCTGCATAACGTCGACGTACTCAGCACTATCGATCTGCGTCGCATGATTAGCTTCCATGTGGCACAGCACGCCCTGGCAACCCTTGCCGTTCAGCAGCGGGTTACTTCGCGCTATCTGCTTTTCGACGAACAAAGCAGCCTTTGCGGGCGTCGAAAAGGAAGCGGTGAAGACGATGAGTTAATGCGCCCTGCCCAACAGACGCAGGCACTCGCATTCTCCGGCATTCACATCCTCTCGCCTCTGATCTTCGAGAAGATTAGAGAAGAAGGCGCCTTTTCCATCATCGACGCCTATCTGCATCTGGCTGCCCAGGATGAAAAGATCGTCGCCTTCCGTGCCGACGAAAGTTATTGGCTCGATCTCGGCCGGCCAGAGAAAATTCTCCAAGCCGAGCAGGATATTGCCAGCGGCAAGTACTCCGAAACATGATGGATCTGCGCCCGTCTTGCGACGCTTGTGGAAGTTGCTTCAAAACCTGGTTTTGTATCAGGGCACGACTTTGCAGCTTGCGGAAAGACTCTGGTCGGAGGGAGGCGGGGGTTTCAACCCCCGCATAAAGCCAGCAGAATTAGCGCGGGCTTTAGCCCCGGAAGGGTCGCCTCGCAAAGCGCAATCCGATTATGAAACAGCCGCACTATTCCAGCCCTGCAAGCACCTTGCGAAGTCGCAGCAAAACCCACGCCAATGCGGCAAGCCCCGCGCCCCACACAACATACAAAACATTCACCACCCACATAGGCGTCTCCCTTATGCGTTTCAGCAGACTGGGAAGAATATCCCACGTGGTGATGTGCAAATAATCCCACATATCCTCGTTCATCGCATTGGTGGCGAGACCCCACGCATCCACTTTTCCCAATGCAAATGCAACTATATTCTTCAAGCGCAGTCCGATCACGAAGGTTGGATGGCCGATAATTTCCATCTGGTATAACTCCAGCGATAACCAGAACGCGACCGATGCGGCCTGCACCACCACGCTCACTGCAACCAGCGCAACTCCCAGGCTCCAAACCAGCTTTCCTATTTCGCCGCGATGGCGCAGCAGCAGCGGAACAGCAAGCAATGCCGCCAGTTCAGCGCTGGTCGAAACATAGCGGTCGCCCCACGCGGAATCACCGCTCCACACCGTGTATCTCGCATAAAAACAGATGTACGTCAGCAGCAGCAGCGCGCCGGTAATCACGTAAGCCTTGGCCGCTCCGGTGAATCGTGTCCACGCCACCGCCGCAAGCACAATCATCAGAATCAGCAGCGGGTCAAAAAGAAAAATCGACTTTTCCGGCGCGAAAAGCGCTCCGAAAAACCCAACGTGGAATGGAGTTTCGAATGGATACTTAGCCGGCAGCGTTGGATCTCTCCTCATCATCTCGTGGGCAAATATGCTCACATAAGTGTTGAAAAACGATCCGTACCGATAGAACTGATAGAGCCGGTCAACCAACCCGAAGAACGCATACACCGGCAACGCAATCGTCATATAGCTGCAGCATTTGTTCCAAAGCTCTTTGCCGCGCGCGCCCTCCATCCACAACACCAGCAGCAGGAAAACACCACCGGCAATCAAGTCCATGCCCGTCGTCAGACGTGTCAGCAGATTCAGCCCCAAAGCCCCTGAGCCAATCAGCAGCGCGCGGCGACTGCCCGTCCGCAGCCATTCAAATTGATACGCGAACCCTGCGAGCGTCAGCAAAAAAATGTAGTTGTTCTCCATCAGGTTTTGCGTGTAATGGAGATGTGTAGTTGCCACCAGCAGAGCCAGGACGCCGACCACTGATTGTTTCACGCTGAATTTCAATTGCCTCAGAAATTTGAAGCAAACCAGAGCGGTCAGCACACACAGAAAAATATTGGTGCTGTAGCTGACAATGATATTGCGCACCGTTGGATCGTTCCCCAGGTAGTTAGCGAAAGCCGGAAGCCGCTCCACATAAGTTCCCACCACATCCGCCGGCAGCATCAGCAGCGATTGTCCAATTCCATACCAGCTCTGCAGCTTGCCGTTGCGTCCGTACAATCCGAAGTCGGGATACTCGTTCGGGAGCACCGGCGGTTCCGAGGTCCACAGCGCATGTGTGGCCTGCAGCCGATGCGTTGTGTCCGACGTCGCCAGCTCTCCCGACTGCACCGCGAACGCGATAAGCCCCGCCGCGAGAGCCAGCAAAAAAACCGGATCACGAAACCATTTGCGAACAGAAGTAATCATCTCTATTCAGGCTAAACCAGCGAGCCTCTGAATGAGTCACTGTGCCGAAAGGATTGCGGGGGCTCAATTCATGCCTAGGCGATCTCGTACCAACGGAGGATCATAGCCGTGGCTAGGTTTCCCGTTCGAGCGTGTTTCAAAAACTCGCATTGTGCCAGAGCACGACTTCAGTCGTGCCGCAAAGGCTGCAAAATCACCGCGGGTTTTAACCCCTGAGGAATCACAACCGTCACACCGAGGCATCTTTGAAATATGCGCCAGTGATCCAGTCAGCGCGCCGGCAGTGACTGATTATATTAAGCTATGAAGATCGTGATGAAACCTTTGATCGCTGCTCTCTATATCGTCTTTGCGTTTTGCGGTCTGAGTGCGCAAACGCCTGCCTGGCAGCCATCGCCGGGACATACGCAGTTGCAGATATGGCCGGGTGCGGCCCCTGATCCGCAACGTGTCGCTGGACCGGAGGTCGCCAAACTGTCGGCGAAGGACGATCTGGTCGCGGGCAAGCAAGTGGAGGTGGTGGACAACGTAACGCGGCCAACGATGACGGTCTACGCGCCTACGAGAAAAAATACTGGCGCTGCAGTCGTCGTCTTCCCCGGCGGCGGTTATCAGATTCTGGCCATCGATCTTGAAGGCACGGAGGTTTGCGACTGGCTCACTTCCAAAGGAATTACGTGTGTTCTGTTGAAGTACCGCGTGACGGATGTGGGGGAGTATCCAAAATCAGGGCCATATCCGGAATCGCCGATGGCGTTGGAAGATGCGCAGAGGACAGTGGGCCTCGTGCGCTTTCACGCTGCCGAGTGGAATATCGATCCGCACAAAATTGGAGTGCTCGGCTTTTCGGCCGGCGGCCATCTTTCGGCCGCAATGAGTACGCATTTTCAGAGTCGTTTGTATTCGCCGGTTGATGCCGCCGACAAAGTAAGCTGCCGCCCTGATTTTGCGGTTGCAGTTTATCCGGGCCATCTATCGATTGCCGCGGCGGAGTGGGATGCCGAGCAGGGCACAAAGAAATATGTGATTCCTCACGCGGAACGTCTTGCGGTATCCGCTGAAAGTCTTGCGCTCAACCCGGATCTTCATGTCACTCGCCAGACGCCGCCTACGTTTTTGCTGCAGAACGAGGATGACCATGTGGACAATGTAAACGACTCATTGAGTTACTACATTGCGCTGAAAAACGCCGGAGTTCCCGTCGAGATGCACTTGTATGCGCAGGGCGGGCACGCGTTCGGGCTACGGCGCACGAAATTTCCGGTGACAGCATGGCCTCAGTTGGTTGAGACGTGGCTTGCAACGATCGGAATGACCCCCGAATAATTCATATTTGAGCCGCTGGATGCGGTGCCCCAGAGTCTGCACCGAGCTAAGCGAAGTGTCATGCTTTTCGGGCTTGGGTAAGCAATTCCGTCGAGCTCGCCTTGCGGAGAATATCCATTCCTCGGCGCACAATGGAAAGATGAACTGTGACCATAATCTCCAGGCTTTTCTATTTTCTATTCCCTATTCCCTGCAGGCACCCCCCTACCCCCCCCATACCCCCGGGGGGTATAAATTTCCCTCAAAACCTTGCAGGTTATTTTTAACCCATTTGAAATCAATGCCTGTTGAAAACCCTCCGACCCCAATTTCTCCCGCATCATGAGATTCGGCCCCTGAAAATCACTGGAAAAATCCGGCTTTTGACCAAAAACAGCCCTTCGCGAGGGCGCTATTTCTCCACGACGGCTTTGGAGAGATTTCTGGGCCGATCCACATCCACGCCGCGCTCCAGAGCCATAAAGTACGCGAACAGTTGTAACGGAATCACTTCGACAATGGGCAGAAGATATTCCGATGTCGGCTTCACCTGCACGCAGTCGCTGACCAATTCCGCCACTTCCTTGTCGCCGGTGTTGGCAATAGCAATCACTTTCGCGCCTTGCGCCTTCATGTCTCGCAATAGTTCCAGCGTTTTCTTGTAGCGAAGAACTGATGCTTTGAGCGCGCGGTCCACGGTCGCAATTACGACCAGAGGCACGCTGTCGCTGACCAGTGCATTTGGACCATGTTTCAACTCGCCCACCGGATAACCCTCGGCATGAACATATGAGGCTTCCTTGAGCTTCAGGGCTCCTTCGCGCGCAATAGCGTAGTGAATACCGCGGCCCAGGAAGAGAAAGGTGTGGGCCGAGTTGTATTTGCTGGCCAGGGCGGCCATCTGTGTGCGCCAGCCGTCAAGCTGCTCTTCGATGCTTGCGGGGATGGCCTGCAACCGGGCAATGTTGGCCGCGAGTTCCTTGCTCTCCATGCGGCCCAGGCGCTGCGCTTCATAGAGTCCCAGCAGATAGAGCACAGCCAATTGGCAAGTAAAGCTCTTGGTTGCGGGAATAGCCTTCTCGACGCCGGCGCCCAGCGGCATGGAAACGTCTGCCTTGCGCGCCATAGTGGAGGCCTTGGCATTGGTGATAGCCAGGCTGTGCTCTCCTCGCCGGTTCGCCTCGCGCAGGGCAGCCAGCGTATCAGAGGTCTCGCCGGACTGCGACAGGACCAGCATACTCGGATGGCGCGCGCCCTTCTCTTCGTGGCCTCCGCGGCAGCTGTACTCACTTGCGTACTCCACATCGACGGCGAGCCCGCAAAGATCTTCAAGCAGGATCTCGGCCGCCAGGCCCGCATGACGACTGGAGCCTGAGGCGGCAATAAGCACTTCGCCCGTTGGATTGGCCCACCCAGCCAGCCGGTCTGCCACGTCGCTCCTCAAGTGGTTGTCATCCAGATACATAGCCAACGTGCGGAGCAGGGCTGCCGGCTGCTCGTAAATTTCGCGCAACATCTCGTGCGGAAAGCTTTTCAAATCGGTCATGTCTGATACAAATCCTTCTTCGGGTTGCTTAATTGGGCGTCAGTTTGGTCCCAAGAGTCGATCATAAATGAAGAAGTTGGTCAGTTCCTTGAGTGAATCTATGAATATTTTCACAATTCGCTCAAAAAACTCGAGAAAGTGCTTTCTTTTCCTCCTGTTAAGAAGGTAGAATCGGTGCCGTATGGCTGACGCACTGAATCGACGCTGTGAAGTAATTATCAAGTTTCTTCTCAGAACCGGCACTGCAAGCGTGGAGGAGATTCTCGAAGTAGCCGGCTCCTCGGCTCCGAGCATCCGTCGCGATCTGGCCCGGCTGGAAAGCCGCGGGCTGATTCGCCGCACACATGGCGGGGCAACGCTGGTCGAGCCACTGCTGTACGAACCGTTTCGCTATGACAGCTCCTTCTTGGCGCGCGAACAGCGCTTTGCTCTCGAGAAGCGTCGTATCGGCCTGGCCGCAGCCGAGCTGATCCAGGCCAACGAGACCATAGGCCTCACTGCGGGAACCACCACCACGCACATTGGCCGCAGCCTGCGCCACCGCGAGAAGATTCAGGTGGTTACCAACGCCATCAATATCGGCATGGAGCTATGCAACCAGCCCGGCATCCGCACTTATCTGACTGGCGGTGCTGTTCCCTGGGCATGGTCGTTTTCGCTCACCGGCAACGCTGCGCTCACGTTCCTCGATGATGTGTACATGGACAAGGTGTTTCTGAGTGTTACGGGTCTCGATGCGGAACGCGGCGCTACCACGCTGGAAGCCGACGAGGCATTGGTCTATCGCAAGATGCTCAAGCAGGCCAAGCAGGTGATTGTGACTGCCGATGCCAGCAAGCTGGGCAAGGTTAGCCCGGCGTTCATCTGCCCTGCGAATGAGATCAACATCCTGATTACAGACACGGGCGCATCGGCTGAAGCGCTTGCACCTTTTGAGCGCCAGGGAATCCGCGTGATTCGCGCGTAGGCCCGGCGACCAAGAGGATTCTCACTGCACTGCTGGCGCCCTAATCGGTCCTTTGGCAAAGTGGTCGCGCATAAGCTGTATTGCCCTGCGCACATTGGCATCTAAAATATCCGCTTTGCCGACCGCTGAATGTGTGATCACGCTATCCTGAGCGCAATCCTTGACGCGGCGGGTCAGTGAACCGTGCAAGCAGTGGATACCGGTCCGCTCCAGAACCTCACCCATCGACCCCAGTTCAAGGCCGCCTCCAGCCATGATCGGGATACGGTTTCCAGCTTGTCGCACCAGCTTTTCAAGCTGATCGACGCCCGCGAGAACATTGGGCGCACCGCCCGAGGTGAGCAGGCAATCGGCTCCGACGCTGATAACTGCCTCCAGTGCCTCGCCCAAATCAGGTGTTTCGTCGAACGCGCGATGGAAAGTCACTTTCATAGGACGCGCCAACTTGATCAGTTCCCGGCTTCGGTCAACATCAATGCGGCCGTCCGGCAGCAGAACGCCCATCGCGACCCCTGCTGCTCCCGCCTCTTTGACCCGTTGCAGCTGCTGCCGCATCTGATCAATTTCTTCATCGGAATAGACGAAGTTCCCGCCGCGCGGACGTATCAACACATGAACGGGGATGGACAGCGCCTGCACAACGGCTGTAGTCAGCGGCTGGGCGGGCGTGATCCCGCTCAAATCCAGTCGAGCGCACAACTCGATGCGGTCGGCGCCAGCCCGCTCAGCCGTTAAAGCGGCATTCATGCTTTCAACGCAAAGCTCAAACAAAAAGGTCTTCATACACTATCCAAAATGGCAGAATGAGGCCCGCATCTTGCCTGACGAGGGCCATCCATGAATGGCCCGTCCCCCGTGAACATCAATGCAAGATCAAGACAAACAGTAGAGTAATAATCGTATTTTGTCAAAATGCTCATCTCTATAGGTAAATGTTAGCCTTTCAGTCATAGTTCAGGAATGCTCTATCGATCGATGCTTTTTGGTCTTCGCGTAGCGCGGCCGCAACTGCCAAATGCATCACGGCAAAAAGAGGCTTCCTGACAGCAAACAATAAAGTTAAATTCAAAAAGACGCGATTTTAGATGCTGCCGGGCTGGTCCAGGAAGAGCGGAAGTCATCTGGGGAAATGGAATATTTTGAGAGGTTCACTACAGTCTGCTCATGATAAATTGCTTATTTTTCAAAAACTTGACCATTTAAGCTGTATTTCGTCATTTTCCCTATTGCAAAAAGGGGAGGATATGTATTAAAGTTCTCTCGTCTGACAATTGAGCATTTTGCCGCGAATTGCTCATCTAGATGATGTGCAAGGCGGAAGTGAGACAGGAGCGAGCGGGGGTAACTTACCGCCTCAGCGGGCTGAGGCAGAAAAGTAAGGCCCAAGTCGGTTCTTGTTTAAAGCAGAATTCCGGCGGCGCAAGAGCGTCCGTCTTTTCGAAGCCAAGGCGTGGTCTGCGAGAGCCTTGGCACTCAAGACTGCCGGATTTCCAGTCGCAAGCATTTGTGTTATTTCGGAGGCGAGCATTTTCCCGGCTTGGACAGTGCTCCATGGTTTCAACGTCATCCGTCAATACGTACCGGCGTATGGACATCAACAGGAGACTTCAAAGAAAGGTGCGATGGCAATGATTGATTTCAGAGGGTTATCGTTTGGATTCTGTCGAACAAAGTGCGGGCCAGTGCTTCTCAGTTTGTTGACTATAGTGTTTCTGCTCAGCCCCGTGTTTGCGGGCGCTCAGGAACTTTCGGCAACGCTAAGCGGCGTTGTTACCGATGCAACTGGGGCTGTGATTCCTCACGCCTCAGTAATGGTCGCTCAGAACGGCGTAAACGCAGGAGCGCGCGCTGTGGAGACGGATGGCTCTGGCAACTACGTTGTCACGAATCTCACGGCCGGAACCTATTCCGTCACCATAACGGCTGCGGGGTTTGAAACGTTCAAGGGCAAGAACATCATCCTGAACGTCGCCGAAAAACACACCTTCAACGCTCAACTGAAGCCCGGCTCGACCAGCACGACGATCACCGTGGATGACAACCCGGTTCAGGTCGATACCGAGACCAGCGGCCAGGCCGGCACCATCTCAGGACTCCAGGTTCGCGAGCTTGAGATCAACAGCCGCAATTTCAACCAGTTAGTAACCCTCCAGCCCGGCGTAATGAATATGTTGGGCGACGAGGCCTCGTCGGGTTTCACGGGCATGTCGGTCAACGGCGCTCGCGGCACGGCCAACAACTGGACGGTAGACGGCGCGGACATCAACGACACAGGTTCCAACACCACCGCGGTCAATCAGCCAAGTATGGAAGCCATCCAGGAAATCACCCTGGAGCGCGGCAACTACGATGCCGGCTACGGACGCTCGGGCGGCGGCCAGGTTCTGGTGGCCACGCGCAGCGGCACCAGCGCCTTCCACGGCGAGGGATATGAGTACGTGCGCACCACGAACTTCGACGCCAACGACTGGCTTAACAAGCAGAGCCAGGAGACTGTCACTGCAACCAACCCGGTAGCTCACAATGATGCGGGTGTCTATCACAAGAATGTCTATGGTTTCACCATCGGCGGCCCCATCTACATTCCCAAGGTTTACAACGAGAACAAGAACAAGACCTTCTTCTTCTGGTCCGAGGATTGGCACAAGATCAACACAGCGGGAACCAGCACGACGCTCAACCCTCCGACTACGAATGAAGCAAATGGCATCTTTCAATTGCCAGCCATAACATGCGCCGGTGTGACTACACCTTGCATTCCGGAAACGAGCGCTCAAGTGACCGCCGCTATTGCGGTCAAGTATGCTGCGTACGGCGCGACTTATGACCCGACCACCAACGAGACAACGTTTCCTAATACGCTCGTTAACCCCTGGAGCGCGAACGCGCAGGTCTATCTGAACAACCTCATCAAGGCCAACGCGAACGCTACCGGAGTCGAGACTTTCAACGAGCCCTCGGTGAACGATACCCGAAACGACATCGTTCGCATCGATCACTACTTCAATGACAAGATTCACTTCTACGCGCGCGGCATGAACGACACGAGCCCGACTACCGATCCCAGCGGACTGTGGAATGGCGCCCAGTATCCCGGCGCCGCCAACGTGGCCTATAACTCGCCCGGCAAGAACGTGGTGGGCAACCTGACCTGGACCATCTCGCCCAAGATCGTCAATGAATTGGAGTTCGCTTACGCGCAGGGCACCATCAATGCGAATTTCATTAGCGGCGATTTTGCAGATAATCCCAAGTTTGTGAGCGCTCTGACGCCCGGCAAAACAGGCGCGTATGCGTTTGGAAGTGATCCCTACGGACGCATGCCCAGCGTATCAATCACAAATATCACAGGCTTTGGACCAGGCAGCGATCCGTATGGAGAGCGCAACCTGGACCGCACCTATTTTGACAACCTGGCTCTGAGCTATGGCAAGAACACTATTCGCATGGGCTTCCAGATTCAGCAGATGATCAAGACCGAAAATGGCACCGGAGGCGATGCAGGCTTCAGCTTTGGCGACGGCACGACGGGCGATGTTCCCTTTGCTGATTTCCTGGTAGGCCAGGTATACAGCTACTCACAGCAAAGCCGCGACACTGTTCCCGACCTCAACTTCATCAACAGCGAAGCCTATGTTCAGGACGACTGGAAGTTCAGCCAGAAGCTGACCTTCAACCTGGGCGTGCGCTGGAGCAGGCTTCCGTCTCCCTGGGACAAAAACAACACTTTGACCAACTTTGATCCGCTGCTGTTCAATAAAGCGGATGCTCCGTTGATTGATCCGATCTCAGGCAACTTCCTTGCTCTCCAGTCCATAGCAGGCAACCCGCTGGTAGCCAACACTTACGCCAATGGGCTTATCTTCCCGAACTACAACGGGCACTGCGCGGCCGCGCAAGCCATCGGTCCTCTGACTCAGTGCTCGCCCTACGGCAACTACGTGAACCCCAACGACAATGCCAACTTCGCACCGCGTCTCGGCTTTGCCTACAACCCTGACGGACGCGGCGTTACCTCGATCCGCGGCGGCTTCGGTCTCTTCTATGATCGCGTGCTGGACGGCATGTGGGAGAACAACGCCTTCGCCGATCCTCCGGTCACGCAGACCGTTTCCGTAACCGGCACTACCTTCGATCATCCGAATCCGAGCGGTTCGGTGACCGCGACCCTGGGCCCCAACGCTCTGGTCGCAACCGGCGACCCCACCTTCCGGGTTCCGAGCTATTTTGACTACAACCTGACCGTTGAGCGCCAACTGCTGCCCACCACGGTTCTTTCCGTGGCCTATGTGGGCAATCAGGCTCGGCATCTTGTCGGTGAGTGGAACGAAAACCAGCCAAAGGTTGGAGACAGGCTCGCCGCGACTCCGAATACCGATGTAAACGCGCTCCGTCCTTATTTGGGTTATGACCACATTCAGGACAGAAACCCAATCTTTACCAGCAACTACAACTCCCTGCAAATCTCTCTGAACCATCGCTCCAACAAGGGTCTGACAGTTGGCTTGTCCTATACATGGTCAAAAGTCATGACCACCCAATCCACAGACCGCAGCGGCGATCTGGGCAGCTATGTGAGCTACCCGATCCAAAACAGCTATGACATCAAGGCCGATTACGGTCCGGCTGCCTTCAATCAGCCACAGAACCTGATCGTCAACTATGTCTATGCGCTGCCCTTCTTCAAGGAAGATCACAGCGTCAAGGGCGCACTGCTTGGCGGTTGGGAAATCTCCGGCATTACCACCTACACCTCCGGCACCTCACTGACCATAACCCAGCCGGGCGATCCGTTTGCCTGCCCGACTCTGACATCAGGACTTTGCGACACGAATCCAGCCGATGGTTTCGTGGCAGGACAAGGTCTTCGTGGCTTGGGCATCTCCTCCTACGGCTCTGCGCGTCCGAATCAGGTTGCACCGGTAGTGATGACCAAGAAACCAGGGAACTGGTTCTCAACGTCCTCCTTCCAGGCTGCGGCCGGCGCTTTTGGCAATGTGCGCTCGGGTTCGATGCTTGGACCTGATTTCCAGAAGTGGGACGTCGCTTTGGCAAAGAACACCACCATCTACAAGGATGTGAAGTGCCAAATTCGCGTCGAAGCCTTCGACGTTTTCAACCATCCCAACTTCTTTGGTGTTGGCACGGTCATGGGTAGCACGAGCTTCGGACAAGTTACCAGCGACCACGAGCCGCGCATCCTGCAGATGGGCGGAAAGATCACCTTCTAGTTCTTTCCAAACCAATGCAGCATAACCAAAGGCCGGGGCGAAAGCCCCGGCCTTACTTTTGCGCGGACCACGGCGCGTCTAAAAACCGTACAATGCAGGGCAATCGCAGGAATACAGATTGCAGATTATTTCCGGCATCCTGTTACCTTGAACTCGGGCTGGTCCTAATTAGAAGGGCTAAGCCGGACTTGGTCACACCGCCGAGGGGTACCCCCCTCCCCCCCTATTTCCTGTGAAACTGTGAGACTGTGAAACTGTGAGAGACTTCTAAGGCGTTGGTGCGTTTCGGTTCCGCTGGGTTTCAGTGCGTTATGCTCCCTTAACTGCAAGATTACTGATTCGGCGGCGCTGGCGCGGCTGATTTCGCAGCTTTGCCCTGTTGCGGAGCTTGAGAAAAGACCTTGAGCAGCGAATCCTCGCCAGCCTTGTTAATCTTTTTGGTTTTGGCTAGTTCGGTATTCGCTTCGGCCGTCTTTCCCATGGAACGGTAAAGCCGCGAGAGGCGCCAGTGGGCGCTCTTGTCGTCTGGCTTGAGCGCAATAACGGTTTTCAACTCACGCAACTCATCCTCTTTTTGGCCGGTGCCATTGTAGATAATAGCCATATCGAGATGAGCCATGGAGCTAACGGGAGTCATCTTTATCACCTTATCCAGCAGCGGGCGGGCATCTTCCTGCCGGCTCATCTTTATATAGGAATCGGCCATGTAAAGCATGGCCGGGATGTAGTCCGGAGAGTTGTCGAGTTCGGCTTGAAATTCCTGCGTGGCTTCTTGGTTTTGACCCTGCATCCACAACATGTAACCCAACCCGAAGTGAACCGTCGGCTGCTTGGGATTTGCCTTGACGGCGGCGCGAAACTCCTCTGTGGCGCTGGCCGTTTCCTTCATTTCGTCCAGCGCTTCGCCAGCCAGCATGTGAGCTTCGCTGGAGTCAGGATTCAAAGCAATAATGCGGTGAAACTCATCGAGAACGCATTGGTATTGCTTCGAGAGCAAACAGCTGTGCGCCAAAGTCAATAGCAGAGTAAGGTTCTGCGCATCGCTCTCTGCGGCTTTCTTCAGATATGGAGTGGCTGCGACATATTCGCCCAACCCATAATGTGACATTCCGAGCAGGAGCGTAATACGCTGAGTCTCGTCGGAGGAAGCGGGTTGCTGGGCCTTGAGGAGCGGTGTGAGCTGAAGAATTGCGTCTTTGTATTCGCCTGCCTTGAAATATGCTAGGCCCAGGTTGTAGCGCAGTCGAGGCATGGCCGGACTCAGCGCCATAGCCTTGCGGTAGTACGTAATCGCCTCGGAGTAATGTCCCTGACGGGCTTCGAGCAGGCCAAGGTGGGCGAATGGTTCAGGATTGGATGAATGCGCAGCGGATAGCGCGTGCCAGGCAGCTTCAGCCTCGGTAACTTTGCCTTGCTGTTCCAATGAAAAGGCTACCTGCCTTTGGTCGCTTTGCGGCAGCGCTGGCAAAGCGCAACCGGCCAAAAACAGGGCAAGATAGAATAATCGCTTGCACTCGATAATAAGTCTCACATTCATCGCAAATACTATTCTCAAGCAGCGATAGAACTCTGTGCAACCGAGATTTATCCATAAATTAAAGTGTGCATCGAATGCCACAACAGCTTCCAGACAATTCCGTCGGCTTGCATAACTGGGCGAGAGCGTTGAAGATCAAAGGATTGGGCGCAACGCAACAAGATGCCGCCTGACACTCGCCATGCGCAAGCCCAAATCTGCCCGCTGTAAATCTCAGTTCACTCAAAGCCGCTGGGGCACGCGCGACTTCATTGCCGCGTTCACATTGTTCATTGCCAGCGCAGCCGTGGTCCTGTGGCAGAATGCGCACCTCGCGGTCCTCTGGGATACGAGCTACATTCTGGACACAGCCTTCCGCATCTCTCTGGGCCAAACGCCGTATCGCGATTTTCCGCTGGCTCACGCGCCGCTCACGTTTCTCGTTCAGGCCGCTCTCATTCGCATTGGCGGACGCGTCTTCTTCCATCATGTTCTCTATGCCGCAGTGGTTGGCGGTCTGGGAACGGTGCTGGCGTGGCGAATCGTGCTGGAGACACTGCGGGGACGGGTGCGCGCGGAGTGGGCTGTCTCGCTGTTCTTGGCCGGACCGCTGACCGTCCTGGGCATTTATAGCATCCTGCCGTTTCCTTTCTATGACTGCGACTGTGTTTTCTGCATTCTCGTGGTGATTTATCTTTTGCAGCGCATGTGTGCGAATGATGTCACTGCATCAAATACGGGCAGCGCGTACTTGCGGGCCTTTGTCGCGGGCGTGGCGCTTCCACTTCCGCTCTTCTTCAAACAGAACGTCGGTCTCCCGTTACTGCTGGCAGCGCTGGCATTCTTTCTTCTGCTTTTATTAGCGAAACGGTTGCGCGGAAATGCTGCTTCACGGGGCGATTCTGGAGTCGCAGAATTTGGCTGGATCCTTGCCGGTGCGACCGCGACCCTTGTTGCGGCGGTATGTCTGCTGCACTTCACCGTTGGTGTACGCAATTATCTGCATTGGACCATCCAGTTTGCATCGCAACGCCGACTTCCTGGGTTCCAACTCATGCTCGGCGTTTATACGGAACCATCTCTGCTCTGGTGGCTGCCTGCCGCAGCAGTTGCTCTCGTGCTCTTGCGCGCCCGTTTTGCTCGGACTCTGTGGGCACGGCTGGCCGCGCTGGGACTCTTGGGCGCGCCGTTTATCTGGACGCTCGTCGGTCTCTTTCTCTCTTCAGATTCCGACGACCGCGCTAGCAGCCTGCTGACTCTGTGGCCGCTTTTGCTGGTTCTCAGCGGGGTGCTCGCACTATGGAATCTTCGCCGTGGCCTGAGTTTGCGCGCCGTCTTGCCTGTCCTCGTACTGGTCACCATCAACGGGACACTCCTCTCGCAGCAGTTGTGGGGATCGACCTATGCCATCTGGCCGTTGCTGGTGCTTCTCATCGCCGAGATAGTCGCCTTTCTGGCTTCTATCGAGTCGGCGAGCGCAATTCACGAGGCAACACACTGGAGACAGTTTGTGGCGACCGGATTGGCTGCAATTATTTCAGCAACGCTGGTCGTGTGCGGTGGCCTGTATATGGCCAGCGAAGAGCGCTTGTCTTATGCACAACTCCCTGATGGCCCAGCCCTGCATTCGACGGTTTCAGCGCTGCGAGGAATGGCTGTCACTGGCCCTTTCTTGCCTGACTTTGAAGAACTGCTGCGGTTCGCCGCCAACAAAATCCCTGTCTCCGACGGGTTGATTCTCATTCCCGGCGAAGACCCGTTCTACTTTGCCACGGGACGCGTTCCGCAATTTCCCGTGCTGCTCTTCGACAACGCCACTGATCCGTTTTCACCCACGCAACTCGTGGAAGAGGCGCAGCGGCGAAATATTCGCTGGCTGATTGTCAAGCGCGATCTACAACTGAAAGAAGATCCGACTCCGCAACGAGAAGCCGCGCTGGAAGCTCTTCGACAAGTCTTCCTGCCCTACCGCGAACTGGGCAGCTATGATGTTTATCGCCGTCCGTAGGTTTGTTTCCGCACAGAGGCCAGCTCAATTTGCTGTTTCAAAAGATTTGGCGGCACAGCCCTTTTGGGCGGTCTGCGGCGGGTAAAGGAAGAACTGCGGAGGAGCGTGGTGAACAACAGGAGGAGTGGGCGAGGGCCTCAGACAAGCCAGGAATGTGGCGCCGATTAGGCGCAGATCGCTCCAGAACGTGGCGCGGCACATATAGCGCACGTCCATGCGCGTCTTGAGCGGTCGAATATGTTGGCTATAGTAATCATCCAGAAGACTGGGATGAATGCGGCTTAACAACGCTTCTTCGCGGCGGAAGGCAAGCGTAGCGGCGCCAGTGATGCCGGGGCGATAGGGCATGTTAACGATGCCGGTGTAGCGCGGCAGTTTGGGCCGAGGACCGACGAGGCTCATCTCTCCTCTCAAGACGTTATAAAACTGCGGAAGCTTGTCGAGTTTCAGCTTGCGCAGCCATCGACCCAAGGGAGTAATGCGGCAATCCCCACCTCTGGTGAGACCGGGACCGCGATGATCGGCGTCCCATGTCATGCTGCGGAATTTGTAGAGGCGAAATAGACGCCCACCTCGCCCCATGCGACACTGGCGAAAGAATGCAGGTCCACGAGAAGTGAGACGCACGCACATTGCAATCGCCAGCATGGGAGCCGCAAGGACCAAAAGAACCAGCAGCGCAAACGAAAGATCGAGGAACCGCTTGGATTTGGAAAGACACCATGCGCTGGCAGCAGGGTTTTCCAGACTGAAGATTACCGCGTGGGAGCTTTGCAGGCGCGCTTGATAATCAGAAGCTCCGCGCTGGACAGGGGGCAGTGCGATGACAGACAAGGGCGATGCGAAGACAGAACTCGACTCAAGCGCACGGCTGGAAAGCTGCATGAAACCTCGCTTCGAAAGCGTGATAAACAAGCGGAGAGATGCCGATTCTCAGCGGCGCCTGAGAGCGAAAAACTAAAGACTAAAGCCGGACAGCCGCTGGATCTAAATCCCATCTGCAAATGCAACGACGTATTTATCGTCGGCTCTTCAGGCTGTGATTGGGCGGTGAACAGAGAGAAATAACATAGACGCGAAGACACAATCGGGACGAGTTCCATTTCCGAATTCCGACTAGTAAGCTCGAATTAATATCTTTGCCATTGACGCGACAGGATGCTGCGCGGAGCCTTTTTGTGGAATCCGTTTCGAGCAGAGGCTCCGCGCAGCCGTTTATTTGATCACATCAATAGCGGCCGCGCCCAGGGCAAGTTGCGAGAAGACCTGCGTCCAGGAGAGAAACTCGTGCATGGCTCCTGGCCCAACGTTCTTCTCCGGGACAACGATGGTATCACCGGGATAAAGACGTGAGTCCTGGAATCCTGACGAAAAGATCGACTGCCTTGCGTCGCGGCCGGTCACCGATCCATTCGCCCGCAAAAGAAACATCTGTCCATGGTCTGCGTCGCGATTCGGGCCGCCTGCCAAGTGAAGGTACTGTCTAACACGAGCCCCGCTGCGATACAGGAAGGCACTCTGATTGAGCACGGCGCCGATCACCTGAATAGTGGCGGGAGTGGGCGGAACCGTGAGCTGGTCGCCGTCTTCGAGTTGCGTATCCGGCAACTGGCTCTCGCCGGCACTGTGCGGGCTCAAATCGAGCACGATTCTCCCGGTGGGTTGCACCTGGCGCAGGCGCTCGATAAGATCGCGATCAATAGAAGCGATTTGTCCCTGTTGCCCGTCCTTCTGCGAGTTTCCGCTTGCCGCGTTTCCCGTGGCGATTGAGCTGCGCGCCAACGGATGCTCGAGGCGGTCGGCATACTCTTTCAAACGCTGCTCTTCAATTACCTGGGTGCTTTTGCGGGTGAATTCGGCCCCGTAAAGATACGCCTTGTCCGTTAACCCTCCCGCGCGGACGACAAGCGAACGAAGAGTTTCGCCTGGCTGGACGCTATAAACGCCGGCATGGGTAAACTCCCCTTCCAGGCGAACATATTTTGTCTGCCTGTCCATCGGCTGATGAATGTCATCCTGCGAGAAGACGGTAACAATGTCGCCCTGTTGAAGCTCAAGATCCTGTGAAGCGTCGTGGTTAAGCACCAGTTTGCCGAGATCAAACGGAATCAAGGATGTGGCCATGGTGGATGTGTCCAAGCGCTCAATGACCGCGTAATTCCAATCTGTTTCAAATGCGGGGCGAAGCAGCGCCGTCTCTCGTCCCATTGGGCTGTTTACTTCAATGCCTCCCAAAGTGACTGCCTCTTCGGAGGCACGGGTGTCCGAAAGCTTCCGCATGGCTGCGGAGGGGTTGTCGTTTGGAGATGACCGCTGCGGCTGCATGCTGGAAGCAGCATTTGTCAGACCGTCGCTCAGGCGCATGGAAGAGCTGCCGGTTTGCTGCTTCGAAAAGGGGGCCGTCTGCGGCTGTGGCGCAAGGTTGTCGAGTGCGGGCACAAACTCCGGCGCCGGAAGTCCGAGTTGGGTGCGCCGCCACCAATAATCTCGAGAGACGAGCGAGTCGCGGTCTGGCATCAGATCACTCAGCCTCATGCCGGCATGCCAAAGAAAACGGCCGGGATTGGCCACCGATCCGCGTAGCGTGACCGTTTCACGATAGTTAGAGGCGATCGGATTGATACGGACAATGTCTCCGTCGGCCAGCGGCGTGGCCAGACCAGCCGCGTCAGCCTTCAACTCGAAGGCGTGGCGTTGTGCGTGATCCTCGATGCGCTCGACGGAGATGCGACCGCCAGAGGCCATCGCTGTTCTGCCGCCGGAGGCCTCAAGCAGCTGTTCGATTGTTTCCTCCCCACGCAACTCGTAGATCGCCTCCTGTCGCACGCTGCCTACGAGCGCTACCTGTGGACCCACCGGAGCAATGTAAAGCACGTCTCCTGATTGCAGTTGCAAGTCGCCTGTTTTATCGCCCTTCACCAGCAGCGCGTAAAGGTCGAAGTCAGCAAGCAACTTGCCCTCGCGCTTCAGCTCAACGTGGCGCATAGAACCGGCTCCGGAAGGTCCGCTGCTCAGAAAAACCGCGTTTACCAGCGTACTGAGCGCGTTCACTGTGTACTCTCCCGGCTGCTTTGCCTGCCCGGTCACGTACACCTGGATGGAATGAATCTCGCCCATATCGACGCTTAGTTCGAAGTTGCGATAGACCCGCTCGAGCGCCTGACGCAGGTGAGCAGCAACCGAAGAAAAAGCGAGCCCAGCCACATGTACATCGCCCGCCTTGGGAATGTGGATTTCCCCTTCGCGGCTCACGCGCAGATCGGCGCTAAAGTTGACCTGTCCCCAAATGCGTATGCGCAATTCGTCCCCGGCGCCGACCACCATATCCCGCGGCGCAGGGGCGTGGTCAATTGGGCCGAAAGGCGCAGCCTGCGCGGCAAATAGCCTCGCACCATAGATCGGCAGCATCCGGCCGGTTGTGGCCTCGACAAAGCGCTGAAACTCGGTGAGCGGCTCGGGGATCGTCGACCGTCCACTCCGCAGACCGCCTGTGTTCGGTCCATTGCGTAGCGCTTGCTCGGCGTAACTTGAGCCGCCAGAGAGGCTGTTGTTGGCCGAGGCTTCCGTGGAGATATCTGCCCTCGGAGTCTGTAGCTGCTGAGTCCCCGATATCGCCGGCATATCGGGCGACGCTTGCGATTGGGTTGCGGAAGGCGAAGGCGCAGCCTGTTGCATCTGACATCCGTAAGAATCTGGATTGTCCTCTTGTGAGCATTGAGCGCGCGTATAAGGCACGCAGAAAAAGAGAACTACGGCAAGTGTTAGAAGCGGGCCTCGACGAAGGAGCGAGCGGGCAGGTGAATGGTTTCTCATAGACGCCCCATTGTTTTCACATCCACCGGTCAGACCCAACGGAAAAATGCAAAAGCAGTTCGACATTGTTCCAAAATTGAACAGTACTGTGAACGTTTTCCCATAATCGATTTTGCACTCGCGTTTCTTTCTAATTTTCCATTCGCGCACATCTTCTCGCAGGTAATCTGAGCGCAGTTTTCCGATTGAGCCACGGACAATTCGCTTGCAACTGACGATCTTCGCAAACCACGGCAGCCAGTTGCATCGACTGTGAGTTTCCACGTCGGAAGAGCAAGCGAACCAGATTTAGGAAACACATCGCGCAGTTCAATGAAAGATTTGAATCGCTCCAATGAGGAAGACCAGCGTGCCAACAGAAACTCAGGAATCCGCCGTTACCGCATCCCAGACTTGCATCGCCACTCTTCCGCCCATAATTCGCGTGGCGATCAAGCGGAAGAAGCTGCTCGCCATCGTTTTGCTTGCGGTGATTGTGCTGGCCCTGACAGCCGCCTTGTTGCTGCCCAGCCGCTACATGGCCACTACGGTCATTCTCCCGCCTCAGCAAAGCGGTTCGGCGGGAGCGGCCATGATGGCGCAGCTGAGCAGTCTGAGCGCCATGGCCGGCGCTGGCGCCCTGGGCATCAAGAACCCCAACGATCTGCAAGTGGCTTTGCTGAAAAGCCGTAGCGTGGGGGACGCGATGGTGGCGCGCTTTCATCTGCAGGTGCTGTACCACGCTAAGTACGCTTCGTCGGCACGCAAGCGGTGGGAGAAAAAGACATTCATTGATAACGGATTGAAGGACGGGTTGATTCGCCTCTCGGTGACGGACGGTGATCCGCAGAGAGCTGCGGAGTTGGCCAACGGCTGGGTAGAGGAGTACCAGCGCTTCTCGTCGACTCTGGCGGTAGGCGAGGCGTCCCGGCGAAGACTCTTCTTTGAGCGGCAAGTGGCTGAAGCGCGTGAGAACCTCGCGCGCGCTGAAGAGGAGATGAAACTAACAGAGCAGCGCACCGGCGTAATTGAGTTGGACGGCCAGGCACATGCCATGATCGCTTCGGCTGCCATGCTGCGCGCTCAAGTGGCGGCCAAGCAGGTCGAAATTCAGGCGATGCGCCAGTTTGCCGCTGACGGTAATCCCGATCTCGAACGCGCACGGCAGGAGTTGTCGGGATTGGAAGGGCAGCTGGCCGCCATGGATGTGGCCAAAGATCGCCGCAGCGGCGACCTGGTGGCGCCCATGGGCATGGTGGCTCAGGCGGGTCTCGATTATGCGCGCGTCCTGCGCGAAGTGAAGTATCGCGAGGCGGTGGTAAGCCTGTTGATGCGCCTTTACGAAATGGCGCAGGTGGATGAGGCGCAAAAAGGTTCCCAGGCGCAAGTTGTGGATGCTGCCGTGGCTCCGGACCGTCCCACTTCTCTTTTCAGAATTTGGATTTTGTTGGCAGGGCTATTACTGGCATTGCCGATTGCTCTTATGAGTGCGCTTACAACTGAAGCTGTGCATGCTCTCCGCGCACTTCGCCGCCGTTCAAACTCATGGTCAGCGGCGCTCGAAAAGGCCTGGGCCGGAGAAGCGCGATGAAGATTCGGCGAGTACTGGGTCTGGATGGCGCTGTCGCGTTTACCTCTCTGGCGAGGGCGGTGAGCATTGCGGGTAGCACTGTGACGGTATTGCTGATCGTGCGCTTTCTGTCGCCCATCGAGCAGGGTTATTACTACACGCCTCTCAGCATGGTTGCGCTGCAGATGGTCTTTGAAATGGGCTTCTCGCTCGTGGTTCAGCAGTTGGCAGCGCACGAGTGCATTCACCTGGAATTACACGGGGGCGGCAGCGTCAGCGGCGGCCGGGTGGCGCACGCGCGCCTGGCATCCACGCTTCAACTCAGCGTGCGCTGGTACTCAGCAGCCGCCGTCGCGATGGGTTTGATTCTGGCGCCGCTCGGGGAGTTATTCTTTGTGCGTCACGGCGCCGCGGCGCATGTGGCATGGCGAGGACCCTGGCTGCTGGCCGTAGCCGCGTCAATGGCAGGCCTGTGGTGCCAGCCTTTCTATTCCTTCCTTGATGGATGCGGACAGGTACGCGCAGTGGCCTCGCTGCGGTTGCGGCAGGCGTTGGCCGGCATGGCGCTGTCCTGGCTCGCTCTGCTTCTGCATCACGGGCTCTATTCGCCAGCCTTGGTGATCTTGGGTCAAATTGCAGCCGGCCTTCTCTTCCTGAGCACGCGCCGCCGTCTGCTGAGTGGTCTGCTTTGTCTTCAGGTTCGCGACGCATCCATTCACTGGGCTCGCGAAGTATGGCCATTCCAATGGCGCATCGCCGTCAGCTGCACGTGCTCCTACTTCGCGTTGCAAGTCTTCATTCCGATTCTCTTTGCTTTGCGCGGACCCGTAGAAGCAGGGCAGATGGGCATGTCGCTCAGCATCACCGGGTATATGACAGGTCTAATTCTTCCCTGGATTACAACCAAGGCCACGCCGTTCGGCAGATTGATTGCGGCGCGTCAATTTCAGGAACTTGACCGGCTATTCCTGCACACGCTGGGCCAGGCCTTGATCGCGTTCGCCATGATAGCTCTGGCTGCTGACTGCGGCGCGGCGACGTTGTCCGTTGTCGCGCCAAAGCTGGCAGTGCGCATGGTTTCGCCGCAGCTCTTCGCGGTGCTGGTGCTGGCCGCCGGCGCGAATTGTGTAGTGCAAAGTCTGGGCACTCTGTTGCGTTCCTTCAAGCGGGAGCCGTATCTAGTGCAGTCAATGGTGGTGGCCACGCTCACCCTGCTGCTGGCCGCGTTGACGGCGCCGCGATGGGGAAACACCGGCGTCACGCTCGGCTATCTGGCCGTTTCGGTGGGCGTCGGTCTGCCTTCCGCACTGACCATTTTCTTGCGTGCTCGCCGAGGATACTTAGCTGTAAGACCACTCGCAGTGAGCGAGAGCGAGGCGGCATGAATTATTCGTCTCCATGTCTCGCTCTCCGGCCACAGGTCCTCGATTCTTCCGGTTCCCTTTCGGCATCCGTTAGGCTCTTTGCCTTCAGTGCGATTCTGATCTTCTCCTTTGTGCCGATCCCGGTCTATATCAACCTCTCGCAATTATTCTTACTCGTAGTCTGTGTAATCGCTCTGTGCTGTTACCTTGTGCAAATTGAAGCTGACATTTTGGCTTCGCTCTTTCTGATAGTTTTGATTGCCGGCTCCCAGGCGATCGGCATTGCACACAGCCCCGCCGCTGAAAAAAACTATCTGACGCCTGCGCTCTTTCTAACCTCGCTTCTGATCGCTCCGGCCATGATGCTTTTAGCCAGACGGTACCCGCCTGCCCGCCTATGCCGACTGATGCCGCGCACCATCAACTGGATTCTCGCTTTCTTGGCTGTTGAGTGCATCTCACGGCTCATCTTCTCTCCCTATCTGCCCGCAACTGCAAACACAGATGTCTCAGACAGTTTTTATCTCTACAAAGCAAGTCTCTTCTCTTTCGACTCCAACTTTGTTGGAATTGAAATTCTCTGCCTCCTTGCAATCATGCTTGCATTTAAGGAACAAATCGGGCCTAAAAGATGGCTGCTGGCCTACTTTCTTCTTCTTGCAACCTTGTCCAGGGCATCTATTACCGCTGGAATATGTCAGCTTGTCATCTACAAACTATGGCGCTGGCGGGTGTGGGCGTTCTTCGGTCTCCTAATAGCTCAGGTTATTGCTATCTACCAACTATTCCTGAGTTATACCACGCAAGGGTCGCAGGCCATACACGATATGGACGGAAGCCTTGCCAGTAAGTGTTTCATTCTCTCGCTGATGACCGAAACGTTTCGCCGGGCGGATACGGCACAAAGGCTATTCGGCATCGGTGTAGGCAATCTATTCAACTTGGCGGGAATATTTGCACATAACATCGTGGCAACATTCGTTCTCGAACTGGGCATAAACGGTTCATTGCTGTTCGGCCTATATGTATGGATTCTCTCGAGAAAGTGTCCGGCTTCCATCCATCTGCTCATCCTTCCTATATTGATTAACGGATTTTCCCTGGTAAGCACCTCTATGCCCTATTTTTTTGTCGCGCTTGGCTTGCTCGCGGCGTTGCGCTGCTCTCCTCGCGAAGAAGTTTCCCCATCCGTAGATCAAACCACAAAATACGAAATTCTGGAGAGATAAACGTGGCCAAAATCAGCGTGTTGCTTCCCGTCTACAATGTCGAGCCTTATGTTGCTGAAGCACTGGCAAGTATGCAATCGCAAACCTTGTCCGACATTGAAATTGTAGTTGTTGACGATGGATCGACGGACGGAACCTTGGGGATTGTTGAGCAGTTCGCTTCCGCGGATGGACGTATCAAGATTGTTCGTTGCCCGCGAAATCAAGGTCTTTCTGCCGCGCTTAACTTCGGCCTGGCTTTCTGCAGCTCTCCCCTCATCGCCAGAATGGATGGGGACGATATTGCCTTGCCAGCCAGGCTGGAAAAGCAGTTTCGGTTTCTTGAAAAGAATCCTGATATCGCGCTAGTGGGTTGCGCAACTACGGCAATTGATCAATCGAGACGCCCAATCCCAGGCCTAGGCGTCTCGCGCAAGCCGACAACCGAGGAAGCAGTTGAAAGCACCATGCTACTGGCGCCTCCGTGCAGCCATATCTGGTTGGCGCGGCGGAAAGTATACGACACGTTATCTGGCTATCGGGAGATCGAGGTCGCCGAAGACTACGATTTTCTGCTTCGCGCCATTTCTGCAGGGTATCGCGTCACGAACCTTTCAGAGCCTTTAATGTTGATCCGCACACGTTCCGGCAATATATCTTCGCGCCTTGAACAAAGGAAAGCGCACTACTACATCGTTAAGCTATACCGCGAGCGCCTGGAGCGCAACGTGGACAGCTTTAGTAAGGAAGATTATGCGCGAGCAGTTAGATCAGGAAGAGTTGAGAACAGCGCTTTTTGTCTTGCCACTCAGTGCGCCCGGAAAGGGCTTAGCTTCCATAACAAAGCGTTGCGCTATCTTCTCCTGATGTTCTCTGCGCTGGCGTCACCATGGCAAGCGCGGTACTACTTTACTCGATTTCATCTCAAGCTGGCACTGCGAACGCCAGGCTTTTCCGCTTGACAGCCTGGAAACGCAAACTCGTGTCCGATGAATGGCCAACGGAGAAACCAATGAAGATATGTTTCATCATTCATAATGTTACGGCGCGCGCCGGGTCAGAGCGGGCTCAAGCTAGCCTTGCCAACGCTCTTTCCGCCCGCGGTGAGTTCATTTCAATCTGGTCGATGTACGGCGCAGGCAAGCCTTTAGGGTTCCCGCTTGCAAACCGCATCAAGGTGAGCTGCGGCCTTAAAGCGCCATTGCCATATTTTCTGGATTATCCATGGCTGGCGTGCTCCTTTGTGATCCATGTTATTCGCCGGAGGCCAGCCTGGATTGTTTGCACGGGGGCGAACCGACTGATCGTTGCTTTGTTGGCAGCGCTTGTGCCAGGCGTAAAGATAGTTATATGGGAGCATTTTCCAGTTACAAACAGTGTTACAAAGCCGCGCGGGAGATTCACAAGAAAAATTGCGTCTGTTGTCGCCTCGCGAATTGTAACTCTAACGAAGAGTGACAAAGATCTGTACGCAACGCTTTACGCGCTATCCGAAAGAGTTACCCATATTCCTAACATCGTGCAATCGCCGAGCGTGCCCCGGCGAAGTCGCCGCAAGGAAATTCTCGCCATGGGCAGGCTTTCTCATGAGAAGGGGTTCGATCTGCTGCTTGACGCATGGTCGCTTGCTGCGCCGTTGTTGCCCGATTGGTCGCTGCGCATAGTCGGCGATGGAAAGATGCGCGACGAGTTAGTACGACGAGCCGCTAGTCTGGGAATCGAAGATCGTGTAACCTTTGCGCCATTTTCGGACAATCCGTTTTCCCTGTACTCGGAATGTGGAATCTTTGTTCTTAGTTCGCGCTTTGAAGGTTTGCCATTTGTCCTGATCGAAGCAATGACCTGTGGAACTCCATGCATCAGCTT
>JBEKQD010000010.1:0-61496 GCA_049520075.1 Occallatibacter sp.
GCGCCGCTGACCAAGGTGGTCGGCAACAGCGTCAAGGTGCTCAGTTGGTACGATAACGAGTGGGGCTACTCCAGCCGCGTAGTCGATCTGATCGGCTTCCTGGCGAAGAAGGGCCTGTAAATCTCAGCGCGCCGCGGTTCACTCCGCGGCGCGCCTTTCACACACCATGCGCAAGAACATAAGCGGTAAGTCGCCCTTTGAGCCTATCATCGGTTTTTCTCGCGCGGTGCGCGTGGGCAACGCCGTATATCTTTCTGGAACTGCCCCGGTCGGCGCCAAAGAACGCGACGCCGCGGGTCAGACGCGGCGCATCTTCGAGATTGCCGCCAAGGCGCTGGCTGAGGCCGGCGCTTCTTTCAAGGATGTTGTCCGCACGCGCATCTACCTGGTCCACGCTTCAGACTGGGAGGCTGTGGGTCTGGTGCATGGCGAATACTTTTCGGAGATTCGTCCCGCAGCTACCATGGTGATAGTGACCCAGTTGCTCGACCCCGGCTGGCGGGTTGAGATTGAGATGGACGCTGTGATTTGCGACACTGAAACCAGCGCCCCACCCGGCTCGACTATTACCTAGTAAACAAAGTTCCAAGGAAGGCCGTTCCCATGCCCAAGCTCTCCATTCGCGACATCGATCTGGCCAACAAGCGGGTCTTCATCCGTGTCGATTTCAATGTGCCGCTCACTGAAGACGGCTCAACCATCACCGACGACACCCGCATCGCAGCCACGCTGCCCACCATCGTCTACGCCATCCGGCACAAGGCCAAGGTCATTCTGGCTTCGCACCTGGGCCGTCCCAAGGGCAAGCCGAATCCAAAATATTCGCTGCGCCCGGTGGTTCACCGGTTGCGAGAACTGCTCGACAAATCGCTGGCCCAGGATGTCAACGTGGCCTTCGCGCCCGACTGCATTGGCGAAGTAGCCAACGAAATGTCGCGCCAGCTTGAGTCCGGCCAGGTGCTGCTGCTTGAAAACCTCCGCTTCCACGCCGAAGAAGAAGCCAATGATCCAGCCTTTTCAAAGGCCCTGGCGTCGCTGGCCGAGATTTATGTCAACGACGCCTTCGGCTCTGCGCATCGCGCCCATGCCTCCACCGAGGGCATCACCCACTTTCTCAAGCCCGCAGTCGCCGGCCTGTTGATGGAAAAGGAAATTACTTATCTCGGCAAGGCATTGGAATCGCCCGAGAAGCCTTTCGTGGCCATCATCGGCGGCTCCAAGATCTCCGGCAAGATTGACGTGATCGACAATCTGCTCGACAAGGTCGACACGCTGGTAATCGTTGGTGGCATGGCTTACACCTTCCAGCGCGCACTGGGCGTCGCCACCGGCAAGAGCCTCGTGGAAGAAGACAAGATCGACATGGCCAAGGCCGCCATCGAAAAGGCCAAGGCCAAGGGCGTAAACCTTCTGCTGCCCGTCGATAACATCCTCGCTGACAAATTCGCCGCCGACGCCAAAACCCAGCCGTGGGATTGCTCGGTCGATTTTCCCGCCGATTGGCAGGGCCTGGACATCGGTCCCAAATCCATCGCGGCCATTGAGGATGTGGTCTCGACTGCGCGCACCATCGTCTGGAACGGTCCGGCCGGTGTCTTCGAATTTCCGCGCTTTGCCGTGGGCACCAACGCCATCGCGCATGCGGTTGCGGCCAACCGGACAGCCATCTCCATCATCGGCGGCGGCGACTCGGTCTCGGCCATCAACCAGGCTGGCGTAGCCGACCAGATTACCCACATCAGCACCGGCGGCGGTGCTTCGCTTGAATTCCTGGAAGGCAAGAAGCTCCCGGGGGTTGAGGCGCTGACAGACAAGTAGCATGTCAACAATTGAAGTTCGCTGGCCCGGACGCTATCATCCGGGCCAGTTCATTTTCCGGGCCATGAGAAGCCGGGTTCTTCATCCTTTTCGCGGCCTTTCGCGAAAAGGATACAAGACCAAAAGCTTCTCGAACATTCCTTGCACAAAATATGGCTTTGCCGGCGCACAATCAAGTTTCAGAGCATTTTCACCGTGCCTCAATGTGCCAACAATGCGCCTGGTTCAAAATGTCCGATATCCGCCCGGTCTGTACCACCCTCCAAGGTACCCCCCCTCCCCCCTATTTCCTGTGAAACTGTGAAACTGTGAACCGGCTGCGCGGCTCCCTGTTCAGCCACCGACAGATTAAACTCGGTATACAAGGCCGATCGAGCGGCCCATCTGGAGAAAGCCTTTGGCCTACTACACGCGAGTCCTGTCGAAAGACGAAGAGTTCCCTTCCTTTGAGGAACTAGCACAGTTGATTCAGGAAGAGCATTCAGAGTACAAACTGGCCATCGAAGAGGGGAGCGAGGAGGAGTGGGAGACTCTTCTGCTTTCCAGCGCGGACGATGTCGAGATCGCTTTAATTGAACGCAATCCTGTGAGCATGGGTTCAATTGGTCAGGATGCGGTCGCGGAATTCATCGACGAAATGCAGGATTGCAAGCCGGAGAGCGGTGTTCAATGGCTTGCGGAATATCTGGCCGAAGTCAAAACGATCTACGCGTTTCAACACCTCCAAGGAGCGGAGACGGTCGAAGGTGGCAACGCGCTCCACGCCCTGCGTTCGGCACTCTGGGAGCGCGGGGAAGCCATCATTCAAGCAGACAACGAGGGCTTCACCAACGAAGACGGCTACCACATTGTCTGGCAGTTTTCTGACTCGGTCTCCGGCCCCTGGAATATGGGCGTCCTTCAAGACGGAGTCTGGTACCACTTCACAATGGATTTGGGCGACTCCGATCATCGAGCAGCTTTCTTCAACGGAGAAGTGCCATCCGATTTAACGGCCGTTCTGGCGTTGGGATCTCAAGACTAGCCACGCGATCGCTCCATTGGCCGTAAATTCTCGATTTCCGTCCGCTGTGCCCGCCGTCACCCCCACTCATCAATCCCATCCACTAAAATCGCATAGAGGAGTTCTGAAAAAATGGCCCGTAAAGCTCTCATTGCCGCTAATTGGAAGATGTATAAAACGCCTGCCGAAGCCAAGGCTTTTGTCGATGCCTTTTTGCCCCTTGTTGCAGGGCACACACGCGACGAGATCGCGCTGTTTCCCTCGCCGGTCCTGTTGCCTACTGTGATTGCCGCAGCCAAAGGCAGCAATGTTTTGGTCGGCGCGCAGAACATTCACTTTGCCGAAGAGGGCGCCTACACTGGCGAAACTTCGGTGGGCCAACTTCTGGCTGTGGGCGGAACGCACACGCTGATCGGCCACTCCGAGCGCCGCCAATATTTCGCCGAGACCGACGAAATCGTCAACAAGAAGCTTCACACTGCGCTGAAGCATGGCCTGATTCCGGTCGTTTGCGTGGGTGAAGTGCTCTCCGAGCGCGAGGCGGGCAAGACCGCACAAGTGCTCAAGACGCAGATTACCGGAGCCTTTGTCGGCATCACAGCCGAAGCTGCCGCGCCCATCGTGATTGCCTACGAGCCAGTGTGGGCCATCGGCACCGGCAAAACAGCGACACCGGAGATTGCCGTCGATGCGCACACGATCATCCGCGCCGAAGTGGCAAAACTGCTAGGTGCGGAAGTCGCGGCTAATGTCCGCATTCTTTACGGCGGCAGCGTCAAGCCGGACAACGCCACATCGCTGATCGGTCAGGAAGAGATTGACGGTGCACTAGTGGGCGGAGCCAGCCTCAAGCCCGATTCGTTCACAGCCATTGTCAAGTACTAGCTGCCTGATAAATAGCGGGGCTGGAACGAATCTCTCCGGTCCCGCGCATACCATGGCTCATGGCACAACGCGATCTTTATATCGACCGTCTCCGCACCGCGCTGACCGCTCTGGTCGTCGTATTCCATACAGCCATCACCTACGGAGCTTCCGGCGGCTGGTTTTATCATGAAGTGGAATCCTCCGCCCGCCCCTCCAGCATTCTGCTGACACTCTTCGTCGCTACGAATCAGGCCTACTTCATGGGCTTCTTCTTCCTGCTCGCGGGCTATTTCACTCCTGCCTCGCTTGAGCGCAAAGGCTACTGGCGCTTTATCGGCGACCGATTTCTGCGCCTTGGACTGCCCTTGTTGGCATTCGGGCTGCTTCTCGGGCCGCTAACCGCAGCAATGGTGAACTACGCTCAAGGAGACGGTTTCTGGTCTTGCATTGCCTGGCTCTGGCGTCACAAGCGGTTCATCAACGGTCCACTCTGGTTCACTCAGGCGCTCTTGCTCTTCAGCCTTGCTTATTGCGCCTGCCGCGCGGTCTTCGGCTTTGCGCTGACGGAATCCCAACGCGCACCCAGACCGATTCCGACGCAACGCTGGTGGCTGCTGAGCGCCCTCGGCGTCGGCGCTGTCGCGCTTGCCATACGCCAGATTGTACCCGTAGGCCAAAACGTCATCGGCTTACAACTTGGCTACTTTGCGAGCTACATTTTCCTCTTCGTTGTGGGCGTTGCCGCCTGGCGATACGACTGGCTGCGGCAGCTGAGCTGGAAACAGGCCCGGGCTTCACTGATTGCTCTGATCATAGCCTGGGCGTGTCTGCCGGCGGGCATCGTGGTTGCCCGCGTGCTGCACGGCGCAGGAAAGTCCAACTTCTCCGGCGGCTTCTCCTGGCCCGCAATTCTTTATGCCTTCTGGGAGCCCTTCGTCGCCTGGGGATTGATTGCCGCATGGTTGCTGGTCTTCCGTTCTCGCATGAATCAGCCCTCAGCCTTTTGGTCCTGGCTCAACCGCCGCGCTTACGCGGTTTACATCATCCATCCGGTGGTGCTCGTGGGCATCAGCCTGTTGCTCCGCGGCTGGATCGCGCCCGCGCTGGTCAAATGGGGCGTCGTTGGCGTGCTGGCCTGCATAGCCTGCTGGATCGTGGCCGATCCGCTGGTCCGGCTGCCGGGTGTGCGCAGAGTCGTGTAGCCACTCGCGCCGCTCCGCGGAACTATCAGAGCAGCGAGGTCATGTTAATGCGCCTATGGGCTACTGGCGGCGAAGGCCGACTGGGTTACGCTGGTCTCGGTCTGGTTGGCTTGTTGCTGCTGGGCGTCTAGCAGCGATTGCACATTCTCGTTGTCCGCCGGAGGCTCATCCGAGGGCCGGGGCGGCGGGGCAATAGCGGAGTAGGGTGCGCCGGGCAATCCGCCTTTGCCCTGCTGCGCGCGCAATGTCTGCAAGCCGGAATCCAGTTGGGCGCGGAAGTTGTTCTGCATCTCCTGGAGGCTTTCTAAAGGCACGCTAACAGCCACCCCCGCCGGGCAATCTGCCTTGCGGCTACTGATCACAGTCAGGATTGCAGCGGTCGCGTCGTCCTGCGGCGTGGCTATAAGCTTGATTGTGTCTCCGGCCGACAGCGTGCACTGATGCCCGTCCACGGTGGTTACGCTGAGAGTCTGGCTGGCCACGAATAAATGGTTGGCGGTGAGTACCTGCGGCAAGCCGTCAAGCGCGGGTGCTTCATCCGGCTTTGCGGCGGCGGCATTCTCATAGGCCAATTGCTGCTGCACCTCTTCGGCGATCATCTGTTTGATCTCCGGAGAGATGGGCGTATCGGCCGGCGCATAAGCCTCGTCGTCCGCCTGCATATCGTCACCGCCGGCGGCATCCTCGCCACTGGTGGCACAGCCCGCCTGAGCCCCGGCATCGAAGTCCCCCGCAAGCGTTTCGCCGAGATAATAGTCCGTCAGCCAGTAGGCTCCGCTTTGGTAGGCATTCGAGGGGTCGAAATATCCTGAGTCGCAGCCGAACCAGGCCGCGTCCATCCATCCCCACGCGTAGGCCCCCATAGTGTCCCAAGGGTAATAAGCCCATCCGTAAAACAACGGATCGAAATAGTAGCCCGGAACATAGTTGTAGAAAATTCGTCCGCGATAGTGATAGCCGGAGTACGCGCGCGTTAAGCTATGCCCCCCGTTCACGTACGTTCGCTGCATATAACTGTGTCCGTTGAAGGTGACTGGGCGCTCCAGATACCCGCTGTGCGCGCCGGTCGAAACCAGCCTGCTGTGATCGGGGCGCACGCTGATTACGGTCCTCTGTCCGTGCGGCCCGTGTGCGATGTCCATGGTGGGAGTATGCAGGGAGGCAAGCCGTCCATCGCCTCGGAACGAGGCAGTTCTTCCGTGCGCGCTGAAAGAGGCCAGGGTCCCATTGGGGCGCAGATTGAATTGCCGTCCATTGGTTGTGGTCACGGTCAGGCTCTTATCCGAATGAACGGCCACCTGGCCCGAAGGGATCGACTGCTTGTTGATGCCAGTCAGGCTGGTGCGCGCGGTGTTCACCTGGTGCAACACGGATTGCGATCCAACCGGCCCCAGTGTAGAGTTGTTTGCGCCCGGTTTGCCCGCCATCGCGGATGCCGGCACGCTGTAGACGGTATGAGTTGCGCTCCCGGTCGCGCGTGTCGGCGTCAAGTCTCGCGGGGCATAGAAGTTGTTGCCCGCAGCTGCAGGAGCCGCGGGAGTATAGGAATTGACGTGCGAGGCTGGCGGAGCCGCCGGGGTGTAGCTAGTCCCGGCCGAGGCATGCGGTGTATATGTGGTTACCCCATTGGATGACCGCACGCCCTCACTGCTGACGCCTGTGCTGCCGGATGGATGAGTTGCCGCAGAAGAGCCGGGCGTATAGACGCGCGGGGTGTAGGTTGTCCCGCTCGTAGAATTCCGTGGGCTCGAAGCATTGCCATTCGGATAGACGCCCGGAGTATACGTGTGGGTCGGGGCCGATGGGCTCGGACTCGACGGCCTGACGCCGTTGCCGCCGTTCGGCGGACTATAAGGTTGAGATGGCGAAGGATTGTTGGGCGGCCGCGACGGCGGAGGTGCTGGGTGATAGGCCGGGGCTGGCGGGTGATACGCCGGAGCTGGCGGATGATAAGCCGGAGCCGGTGCGTGATAAGTCGGAGCCGGTCTGGGCGGCGGAGGCGGAGACGGATGGTACTGTGCGGTCAGAGGCAGTACCGTCACGAAAATCGACAGCAGAACTGAAACCCCGAGAAGGACTCGGCTTGTGCGCTTAGCACTCTTCATCTTTCACCTCGCGGCAGCCGCTGTGCCAACAACGCTTTCACTTTCAAACCCGGTGCGGAATCGAAAGTTGCGGTAAATCGCTGGAATTATAGCACCTGCGCTGATTGTCGGGCGTGCCCGGTCCTGCCTCAGCTTGTCAGACGGTCGCAGCCAGAAAGCCAAAAGGGCACTCATCGCCAATCGGCACCGTAGGGGAACTAGAGAACATCTAGCGCTGTGTTCCAAGTCCGGAGAGGAGCATTCGTGGCCGCTAATTCGCGCTCTTGCCTGTCCCGAAGATCTTCTGCATCAGGCTGCGGTGGTCTTCTGGATGGTCGCAGTTATCGGTTGGCGCGGTGCCGTCAAGGAATGCAATATCGGCGCTGTCGGGGCAAGTGGTGTCGCTGAGCAGGTTGCTAACCTTGTCAATGCTTACGATTTGAACGCCGTCGGGCGCGGTGAATACGTTGGTGTCAGAGTACTGAGGCAGTGCAACCGCTCTCTTCATGAACTCTGCCCAAATCGGCGCGGCGGCGTGAGCACCCTCGATCTTTATGTCGGTGTAATCGTCATTGCCCACCCACACAATGCACAGCAGGTTGCTGGTATAACCGGCAAACCAGGCGTCGTGGTCGGTGCCGGTCTTGCCCGCGGCCGGCGAGGTAAATCCCATGCCCCGCACTCCGGCGCCCGTGCCGTGATTGATCACGTTCTCCAGCATGTCAGTGACAAGGAAAGCCACGCGCGGGTCCAATACCTGTTTGGAACTCGGTGTGTAGTCGGTAACCACGTCGCCTGTTGATGTGCGCACGCTGGCCAGCATCCAAGGCTCCAGGCCAACCCCTTTATTTGCGAATATCGTATAGGCACCGGCCATCTCGATTGGCGTGGCGTCGTAAGAGCCGATCGCCATCGAGGGGGTTCCACGCACGCCTTTAATGCCCGCATCGCGCGCCAGCGCTGCCACCTGTTCAAAGCCCACCATGCCGGCCAGGCCAATGGTCGCGTTATTCAGCGATTGTTGCAACGCGTACCGCGCTGTTACCTGGTCGTGATAGATGCCCTCGAAGTTGCGCGGCGTATATTCCTGCGATGTTCCAAGGTCGTAAGTGGTCTGCTGATCGCTCAGGATGGTCAGCTGCGAGAAGAGCTTGGTCTGGCCGGGCAGCATAGTGCCTTGGATGGAGGTGTTGAAGGCCGTAGCATATACGAACGGCTTGAAGATGGAGCCTGTGGGCCGCTTGGCGACCGCATGATTCAATTGCGAGTTTCCGTAATTGCGCCCGCCCACCAGCGCCAATATCTGGCCGGTGTGCGGATTCAGCGCCACCAGCGCCACCTGGGGATAGATATAAGGTATTCCGAGCTTCTTGTCATGGGCGTGGAGCTTGTCCACCTGCTGGTCTACGACATGCACAGTGGACTCGACAGCCGTTGTCGCTTCCCGTTGCAGATCGGGGTCCAGCGAGGTGTAGATGCGCAGGGCTTCGCGATTGAAGTCGCGCTCGCCCAGCTTCTGCAACAGTTGGTCGTGCACAAGGTCAACAAAGTACGGCGCTTCACTGGCGTCTACACTCATTGTTCCCAGGTGCAGCGGTTCCGCCTTGGCGCGCTCCGATTGCTCCTTGGTGATCGCGCCCGTTTCAACCATCGAATCCAACACCAGGTTTCTCCGGTCGATGGCCCGGTCTCCGTGGCGGAAGGGCGAAAAATAATTTGGCCGCTGAATCATGCCGGCCAGCAGCGCGCAATCGGAAAGATCGAGCTGACTCACATCCTTGCCGAAGTAGGACTGTGAAGCCTCGCCGAATCCGTCAATGGAAAAGCTGCCGCGCTGGCCCAGATTGATCTCGTTGGCGTACATCTCGAAGATCTGCTTTTTATTGAACCGGTGTTCGAGCTGAAGTGCAACTACGATCTGAGAGATCTTGTACTGAATTGTGCGGTTGTCGGCGACGATGAGCATCTTCGCAAGTTGCATCGTCAGCGTGGAGGCTCCGCCGCGATGCTTACGGTCACCGATCAGGTCATGCCATGCCCAGCCGATCATGCTGAGATAGTTTATGCCGCCATGTTCAAAGAAGCGCCGGTCCTCGATGGCCATAACAGCCTGAACCAGATTCGGCGGAATTTCATCGTAGGTAAGCAGGCGGCGCTTAGTGCGGTTGGGATCGTCGCTGAGACCGGTGATCAGCAGCGGCTCAAGTTCGTAACTCGATAGCGCCTGTCCATGATCGTCGGTGATTGAGTCCACAACGCCCGCACTGACATGAATCACCGCGCCGTCCTGCGCGTGGTACGATTGCGGTCCGGGATGCACGTTGATGGCCTGCACACCTTGCTTGTAGGTTCCCATCTCGGACGCTTGAGCGGCGTCTTCGGCTGAGTAGCCTGCCTCGTGCAACTCATTCGCGATCAGGTGGATTGACAGCTTCTGTCCTGGACGCACCTCGCGCGGAGCGGCATAGATTTTGGCGGTGTTGGCAAAGATGGGTTGCTTCAAGCGGTCGTCCACAACGTGCTGATACTTGATGTAGAAATAGCCGAAGACAACAAAAAACACTAAAGCAGCGACCGCAATCGCCAGCAGTCCCGCGCGCAGCAGCATCAATTTCATGGGATGCTTGCCCGAGGGTCTCGGAATCCTGATTGTCAATGCCATCGCCGCTCCTTCAAATACAGCTATTAGCTTCTAGCTATTAGCTCTTAGTTCGACTGTGCCGAGAATGAAATCCATGACAGTCAAAGCTGCTTATCTGCCCTGGGAAAGCTGAAAGCTAGGAGCTCATAGCTGGAAGCTGCTCTTACTCTCCTACAGTCCCCAGCAACCCATCTTCCTCAACGCGCTCCTTCACCAACGCCAATACATCAGCCAGTGCAACATCCACGCTAGTCGATGTCGCTCTCGTCACTAACTCCACCTTGCCTTCAGCAGCCTTCTTGCCCACGTTGATGCGATAGGGAATGCCCACCAAGTCAGCATCTTTGAATTTGACGCCCGCGCGCTCGTCTCTGTCATCGAGCAGTACGTCGAGGCCCGCTGCTTCCAATTCGCAGGCGAGCTTTTCACCGGTCTCCTTCAGCAGTGCATCGCCCATATTGGTCACCGTCACTACGACGGTAAAAGGCGCAATTGAGGCTGGCAGCCAGAAACCGTTCTTGTCATTCGCTTGCTCCACGGCCGCAGTTAGAATACGCTCGATCCCGATGCCGTAGCTGCCCATGATCGGCGTCACTTCCTTGCCGTTCTCGTCGAGCACGCGCGCGCCCATACTCTCGGAGTACTTGTATCCCAGCTTGAAGATGTGGCCGATCTCGACCGCCTTGCCGACCACGAGCTTTCCTTTGCAGCCGCCCTTCGGGCAGCCTTCGCCCTCATTCACCGTGCGAATTTCCGCCATCAATGTCCACGAGAAATCGCGCCCCGGGGTCACGTTGCGCAGGTGATAGTCGAGCTTGTTTGCTCCGCAGACCAGGTTTTTGCGGCCGTCGAGAGATTTGTCTACTACCACGGTCAGGCCGTCTTCCAGCGGCTTCGCGTCGGGCTTCAAGCCGACGGGTCCTAGGAAGCCGGCCGGGCCGTTGAAGTACCGCTCCAACTCCTCGGCCACCATCGTTCGAAGTTCCAAAGCTCCAATCGCGCCAAGCAGTTTCGTCTCATTGACCTGGTGGTCACCGCGCAAAAAGGCGGCAACGCCGTGCCACGTGTCCGGTTTCCCCTTTTCTCCACGCTTCAGCGCCATGTAAGCCACGCACTTGATGTCCGAGGCTGGGGAAATCTTGAAGAACGCCGCCACATCAGCGATCGCACCGCAACCCGGCGTGGAAACCTGCTCCGGCTGGCCGTCTCCGGTCGGCTCCATCTCGATCACCGATTCCAGCAACGAAGTCGCCTTCTCAGTGTTCGCCGCGTAACCGCACACCGGGCAGCTTGCAATCAGATCCTCTCCCGCGTCGGTGTACACCATAAATTCCTGAGATTGAGAGCCGCCCATCGCGCCGGAATCCGCTTCGACAGCCACAAACTTCAGCCCGCAGCGTGTGAAAATCCTGCGATAAACCGCATCGTGCAGATCGAAACTCTTATCCAGGCCGGCCTTGTCCATATCAAAGGAGTAGCTGTCCTTCATCGTGAACTGGCGCACCCTCAGCAGTCCCGATTTGGGTCGAGGCTCGTCGCGAAACTTCGACTGAATCTGATACCAGATCTGTGGCAACTGCTTGTAGCTGCGCAGTTCACTGCGCGCGATCGTGGTCATGATCTCCTCGTGCGTAAAGCCGAGGCACAGATCCGCGCCTTTGCGATCCTTAAGGCGGAACATATTGTCGCCGATGGTAGACCAGCGACCGCTCTGCTCCCAGATTTCGCGCGGATGGATCGCCGGCAGGTAAAATTCCTGGCCAATGCGGTCCATCTCTTCGCGTACAATCCCGATGATCTTGTTCAGCGAGCGCTGTCCGAGAAAGAGGTAGCTGTAAATGCCCGCGCCAAGCTGGCGTATGTAGCCCGAGCGGACAAGAAAGCGGTGGCTGGCCACTTCGGCGTCTGCCGGGGCCTCGCGAAGAGTGGGAATAAACAGTTTCGACCAGCGTTGCATAGAGATGAGAGCGCGCTTTCCCGCCGATTGAACGGCGTAAGACGATGTACGTCAAGGACTATTCTAAATGTTCCCGGTAGCAATATCGCTTGTGAATGTTCATCCATCGCGCGGCAATCGCCTGAACATGCATATAGTTGCCTCATGACACGCTTTCAGCGCCGTTTGTGCCCATACAGATATAATGCGGGGATGGAGTCTTCGGTGCGTCAAGCGAGTAGAACGGTATGAATAGATTTCCGCGCCTTTTGCGCTACGGGATTCCCTACTGGTTTCAACTTCTGCCCGGCGTGATGCTGCTGGCCATGGTTGGAGCGCTCGACACCTTCCGCATCCTGCTCTTTCAACCCATTTTCGACCAGGTTCTAAGGCCCGACGCGCCCGAAGGCCCTATCCTCCTCGGGCTCCCGCACAGCCAGTGGCACTTCGACCTGCGGCTTGCGATTCCGCATTTCATGCATATGCACAATGCCTGGGTGGTAGTGGCTTTAACGTTGGTTGTCTCTACGCTGGTCAAGGGGTTGTGCGATTACACGGGCACCTATCTGGTCAATTACGCCGGCTTCGGCACCATCACCGATCTGCGCAACCATCTCTATGAAGTCACGCTTCGGCGCTCTTCCAGTTTCTTTCACAAGCATGCCACAGGGACCATCCTCTCCACGCTCATTAACGACGTGGATCGCGTGCAGGTTGCCGTCAGCTCGGTCGTCAGCGAATTTCTGCAACAGTTTTTCACCTTTATTGTCAGCCTGGCCTTTGTAATTCGCCTGGGCGGCTATCTCAGTTGGGCTTTGGTGTTGTTTGTGCCCGTGGTCATCACCTCCTCGCGCAAGATCGGCAGTGAAGTCCGCACGCGCACCCGCACCGGCCAGGACAAGCTGGCAGAAATTCAAAATATCCTGCACGAAACCGTGACCGGCAACCGCATTGTGAAGGCCTTTAACACCGAAATCTGGGAGATTCTGCGCTTCAAAAAAGCCGCGAACCGCCTCTTCCGCGCCAATCTGCGTAACGTACGCATCCAGGCCATCAGCTCGCCTTTGATGGATACCGTCGGCGCCATCGCTATTGCCATGTTCCTGTTCATCGGGCGCACTGAAATCATCGAGGGCCGCATGACTATGGGCATGTTCGCCGCGTTTATCATCCTGCTCTTCAAGCTCTACGATCCGGTGCGCAAGTTCGCTTACTTCTACAACAGCTTTCAGCAGGCCATGGGCGCTTCGGCCTCCATCTTCGGCTTTTTCGATACCGAGGATGATGTAAAAGAACGCCATCACGCCGTTGCGTTGAAGGGCTTTGCAACCTCCGTTACGTTTGAAAACGTGGGCTTTTCCTACTCGACCGCGGAAGGTGAACATCAGATTCTGCACCACGTTGATCTTGAGTTGCGCACTGGCGAAGTGCTGGCGCTGGTCGGCCCCAGCGGCGCGGGAAAAAGCACAGTTGCCAACCTGATTCCGCGCTTCTTTGACGTGACCAGCGGCCGCATTCTCATCGACGGCCGCGATCTGCGCGACCTCACGCTGGGTTCGCTGCGCCGCAACGTTGCGCAGGTCACGCAAGAGACCATCCTTTTCAACGACACGGTGCGCAACAATATCGCCTACGGCCAGCCGGAAGTCCATTTGAAACTCGTGCAACAGGCCGCGCATAATGCCTTGGCACACGATTTCATCATGCAAATGCCTCAAGGCTATGACACCGTAATCGGCGAAAAAGGCTTTCGGCTCTCCGGTGGCGAGCGCCAGCGGCTGGCAATTGCCCGCGCTATTTTGAAAGACGCGCCTATCCTGATTCTCGACGAGGCCACCTCGTCGCTCGACGCCGAAAGTGAATCCCTGGTGCAGGCCGCGCTTGCTAACCTGATGCAGAACCGAACCGTGCTGGTCATCGCACATCGGCTGGGAACCATTCGCCGCGCCAACAGTATTGCGGTGCTCGAAGATGGGCGCATCACCGCCATCGGCACTCATGACGAATTGCTGGCCATCTCGCCCACCTATCAGCGGCTCTATCAACTGCAATTCATGGACGTGCCGGAAGAGCAGGGATTTGCGGTCAAGGACTAAGGACTGAGGATCAGAAGCTTAGTAGTTCGAGGAAGAATATGCCAATTTATTCGATGACAGGGTTTGCGCGCTCCCAGGTTCGCGTGCCTCTGCCCAATGGAGAACAGCTCAGTTACACGCTCACGGTCAAGAGCGTGAATCACCGCTTTCTCGACGTGCAGTTGCGGATTCCTTCGGGCCTCGACACGCTTGAGATGGAGTTGCGCAAGGCGCTCAAGGATGCTCTCGTCCGCGGCCACGTTGATCTGACTCTTCAAGTCGATCGCACCAGCCAGCAAACCGCCGGCTACAATCGCGATCTGGTGAACGGTTACCTTGCAGCCTTTTCCGCTGCGCGCGAGGAGCATGGGCTGACCGGACAGCAGCCCGATCTGAACGCCGTATTGCACCTGCCAGGCGCGCTGCAAAACGAGAACCGCTCGAACGGTGACGGTGATCAGACGGCATTCATCGAAAGTGTGCAACGCGAGATTGTGCCTCTTCTCGACGAGTTGAAGATCATGCGGGCGCGCGAAGGCGAAACTCTTGTTGCGACTCTGAACGGAACGCTGGATCGCCTGGCCGAAGCCACCGAGGGAGTGGCGGCGTTGCGCGCCGAGGTTGAGGAGCGTTATCAGGCGCGGCTCACTGAACGGCTGTTGGCGGCCACCGGCCCGGAGTTTAACCGGCAGAGATTGCTCGAGGAAGTCGCCGTGATGGTCGAGCGCAGCGATATTGCCGAGGAGTTGGAGCGCATGACGACCCACGTCGGCCACTTCCGCGAGTTGCTGGCAGCTGGGGGCGAAATCGGCAAAAAGCTCGACTTCCTGCTCCAGGAGATGAATCGCGAGGCCAACACCCTGCTCTCCAAAACCGGCGGCGCGGGCGGCAAGGGAACACGCATCACCGAGCTAGGATTGGCCATGAAGTCGGAGATCGAAAAGGCCCGCGAACAGATTCAGAACGTAGAATAAGAAGACAGTGAACAGTGGTTAGTGGACAGTGAACAGTTGTCAGTGAATAGTTTCGCTAAGGCATGACGGGCAGGTTACTCGGGTTGGCAAGTTGCTTTGACTTTCGTAGAGGTTGTAGGAAATCGGTTCGACCACTGGCCACTAACCACTAATCTTTGACCACTGAATAGAGGACAATCTTAACGTGGCAGGAATTCTATTTATCATTTCGGCGCCTTCGGGCTCGGGCAAGAGCACGCTGGTGAACGAGGTGCGCAAGCAATTGAGCGGAATCGAGTTTTCCGTCTCCTGGACCACGCGAGCGCCGCGCGGCTCTGAGCAGGACGGGCGGGAGTATCACTTTGTCTCCCGCACGGAGTTCGAGCAGATGCTCGCCGACGGGAAGTTTATGGAGCATGCCGAGGTCTTCGGCAACTATTACGGCACGGCGCGCAACTCGCTTGAACAGGCCCGCAGGGATGGTCACGACCTGGTGCTCGACATTGACGTGCAGGGCGCGGCGCAGGTCCGCGCTGCCATGCCGGAGGCCGTCAGCATCTTTGTCCTGCCGCCCAACCCCAAGGTGCTGCGCACGCGACTGCGCAATCGGAGCCGCGCCGAGGGCGTGGTAAACGAGGAGGAAGTCTACCGCCGTTTGGGCGAAGCCAGCAAAGAGATTGAGAATTATAGCCAATACGGCTATATTTTGGTCAACGACACTCTCGACCGGGCGGTGGCTCAACTGGAAGCCATTGTCCAGGCCGAACGCTTCTATCGCAACGATGAGCCGATTGCCCATCGTTCGCGCAGGGTGTTGGAAGTGGCTGCGGGTTGCCTGCAAAGGAACTCGCAGGACAGGCTGAAACCCGTGCTTGAGGCCTTTGGGCTTCTCAATCCCCCGGGCCAGCGGGAATTGCCTTTTTTGGAGGATTCCGATGAGGATGACTCCGTTGATGACGAAAACTCCGATGACGACAAGGAGAAACCCCAATGACGATTGAAACCGGCTTCGACTCGAACTACCGCAAGGTAATGGTGGCTGCCCGCCGCGCTCGACAGTTGCAGAACGGCTCCCGCGCACTGGTCTCCACTCATTCCACCAAACCCTGCCGCATCGCTCAGGACGAGATCGATGCGGGAAAAATATCTTACGTAAAAACCGAAGTGCCGGTGGTCAAGCCGATGGTGGATGGCCCGGCGGTTCCAATACTGGCAGGTTAATTTTCCGTCTCTTTCTTTGCCGCGAATTTTTTTGAGCGGCATCCTTGCGGGCTTGGGTGCTGCGCCGGCAGCACGGGGAAATCCTGCGTGGCGCGGAACTGAGCAACGGGCGGATTTGAAAGTGGAGTAAAAAATTGGCGCAATCGCTCGATTCCGCAACCCGCCAGGCCCTCACAGCCCGCATCCGCTTCTATCGCGATCTTGGCCTCACAGAGTTTTACCGCCGCCCCGTGGACCCCGCGCTCCTGGCCCGACTGGCCTCCCAGCCAGACGAGCCGCAAGCAAAGGCCGAGCCGCAGACAGTTCACCGGCCTCAAGCTTTTCAAATCGAGGATCAGCCGATTCCGACCCGCAAGCCGTTTCCCTCAGCTCCCGCCATTGCAGACACAGTTCCCGCTGCCGACCGCGCCGCCGCCCTGCAACTTATCCGCGATGAAATCGGCGACTGTACTCGCTGCGCGCTTCACAAGGGCCGCAACAAGCTGGTATTCGGCGACGGCTCACCCGCCGCGCGGCTGATGTTCGTCGGCGAAGGCCCCGGCGCAGACGAGGACGCGCAGGGCCTGCCATTTGTCGGCAAGGCCGGGCAACTGCTCAACAATATGATCACAGCCATGGGACTTCGGCGCGAGGATGTTTACATCGCCAACGTGGTCAAGTGCCGCCCGCCCGGGAACCGCGTGCCCGAGCCTGAAGAAGGCGCAACCTGTTCGCCGTTCCTCTTCCGACAGATCGACGTCGTTCGCCCCGAGGTTCTTGTCGCTCTGGGCGCAACAGCGGCCACATGGCTGCTGGGCGCACGTCAGCCGCTGGCCGGCCTGCGCGGCCGGGTTCACACTGTACGCGGGACCAAGCTCATCGTCACCTATCATCCGGCTTACCTGCTGCGCGATCCCCGCCAGAAAAAGGAAGCCTGGGCCGATCTGCAGATTGCCATGAAAGAGCTGGGGCTAAAACCACCGGCAAAAGGCTGAAAACGCTCCCTACGCCCTCACAGTTTCCCGGCCCAACTTCGGGGTCTTTTTTGGCGAAAATCGGATTTTTCCGGTAATTTTCAGGGGCCAAATCTCATGATGCGGGAGAATTTGGGGCCGGAAAGTTTTCAACAGGCATTGATTCCAAACGGGTTACAAATAATCTGCAGGGTTTTAGAGAAAATCTATACCCCCCAGGGGTATAGGGGGGGTGGGTACCCGTCAGGCGGCTGATTTCGGTGCCTTGGCTTGGCCGCGAGTTGTGGTGTGGGCGACCTGGGCGGCGTAGAGGAGCTTGGTGCCGGTGTCGTCCCTCATTATGTCTGAGATTATGGCGTGAGTGACGCAGGCGATGAAGTCGCGGATGTTTTCGTCGCCTGAGAGCGGCGGCATGGCGTCGAGGTAGGCACGGTTGGCTGCCTTGGTGGCATCGTACTTGTCTTTGCCTTTTGCGCGTTCTGCCTTATTGACGCGTATCCAGGCGCATACACAGCGGGCGACGCCTGGGTTTGTGGCGGCGGCGAAGGGTATCTTCGTCTCGATTGGGACGGGGGTGGTTTCAATGGCTTCTGTCATGTTGTTTACCTGAATTTGATTGTTATCTAAAATGCGGTAATTATCTGCAACCACCTGCGGTGCTTCTCTGAGAACCTGTATAAGACTTGATCCTTGTTACATCAAGCGAAAGGCCCGGGGCTGAAGCCCCTTGATTGTATTGACTTATTTCAGGGGCCTGAAGGCCCCTGCTCCCTCCGCAAGACAAGAACTTGAGCAGTTTTTAAACCAGTTCTGACAGAAAGAGCGTTTTCGTGAGATACTTGTATTGCAGAGTGTGCTGGAGGTTTATTTATGGGCTCCGCTGTTTCCCTTCGCTTGCCGGAAGACCTGAAATCCCGTCTCGATAAGCTCGCCAAACGCACCGGGCGAAGCAAAACCTATTACATGATCGAGGCCATCACCGAAAAGCTGGAGGACCTGGAAGATTTGTATCTGGCTGAACAGCGAACTCTCGCGATGAGGGCCTCGCGCAGCAAGACTTATACCCAGGAAGAGATGGAAGAACGCTATGGCCTGGCGGATTGAATACAGCAAAGGTGCAGATAAAGAAATCGCCAAACTCGACAAACCAATCGCGCAGCGGATCATCCGGTTTATGGGAAGCCGTGTCGCAAAACTAGAGAATCCGCGCAGTATCGGCCAGGCGCTTGCGGGTTCAGAGTTGGGCAATTATTGGAAATACAGGGTAGGGGATTACCGCATTATTGCCGATATTCAGGATGGAAAGCTGATTGTCATGGTTGTGCGCGTGGGAAACCGGCGCGGAGTCTACCGGTAAAAGAATGCGCCTCCTGTGGGCTTCCCATGTCTGAGAATCCCGACCTGGGGCACCCGGCGTCCGATTTTCTTGATCAGAAGTGGGTCAGGCGCCCAATCATTTTCCGATCGTCAGACCTGCGCCAACCGCCCGCTCATCGCGATAGAGCCGCGATGAACGGGACACAGCTTCTCAAGTCCCAGGGTTACCTTCGGGGTTGATGAGCGGGCCACCTGCCGGAATTCTCATGTTCGAAATCCGACTTCAGGGCATTAGCATAGGGTTGATCCGGGAGAACATGAAAGTGATGAATTGCCGCGTGATCGCAAAGGCTGGCGCACTGTTCCTTGGAGGAGCCGCTCTAATCGGGATTTCTGGATGCGTACTTTATTCGTTTCAAATGCGCTGGAAGGCGGAAGCATGTCTGAGAACGATTAGAGAACTCCATGTTGGCTCAACTACACAGGAAGATGCGCTCAAAGCGATGGAGCCATTCCGCCGTTTTGAGATTGTTGGTACTGCGACGTTCGATGGAAAAGACCACCCAAACTATGCCTATTGGATCACGAACAAAGGCTTTCATTTGCTTGGATTATTTTACCCCTCAAGTCTTACAGCAAACCTAATCTTTCGTGATGGAGTATTGGTCTGGAGAAGCGCTGCCCTTCTTCAGGAGCCGTACCATGTGGTGGGCACACGTGAAACGATCACGGATCTGCTGCAGAACGTTCCGCTCAACGAGAGCCCTTCTGGAATGTTCGTCGACGTTTGGGATCCGCCTTTGAGAATGGAGGTCTTTCTCGATTCGCGGGCATCGGAAGCTAGCCGAAATGCGGCCTATGATTACAATCTTGGTTGCTTTACTTCTGTGTTGGGCTGCCACAGCATTTACAAAATCCTGCCAGGTGTTAAGCAATCTGACGCAAAATAGATTTGAGGGTGCGGTGCTGAAGACAGTTTGCGGGCGTTGACCCGGACCCACGCAGGTATAGGCGAAAGTTTCAGTTGAAAAAGCGTGAACTGCCCGTTTAACTCCCACTCACCCGTCAAATCGCCACAGGGCCACGCCGCCTAGCAGGCCGGCTTCGTTGGAGACAATGCTCACGTTTTTGCCCGGCGTGAAGAGGATTTTTTTGGTGTTGCCGCCACCCAGGTAGAGGTAGTCCCAGTTGAATGTCGCCTCGGTCTGCTTGATGGCCGCTTCGAGGAAGTCGTTCCAGCGCGCCTTGCCGTACTTGTCCAGACCGCGGCGGCCAAGGTAGTCCTCATAGTTCATGCCTTTTTTGCGCCAGGGATGCACGCTCAGCTCGAGGCCGGGGACCAGGTGGCCGTTGGTGAACAGGGCGCTGCCCAGGCCGGTGCCCAGCGTGAGCACCAGTTCGACGCCATGGCCCTTGATGGCGCCATAGCCGGCGACATCGGCGTCGTTGGCCACGCGGACCGGCGTGCCCCAGCGCTCGGCGAGCTTGCTTTGCAAGGGGAAGCCTGTCCAACCGGGATGCAGGTTGTTGGCCAGGATGCTAACGCCTCGCTTGACAACGCCGGGCATGCCGACGGAGATGCGGTCGAAGCCGGGCAACAGGCGGAGCAATTCATCGAGCGAGGTCAGCACCGCCTCCGGCGTGGACATGGCCGGGGTGGCGACGCGCAGACGCTCACTGACCGGCACGCCGGCCGCATCCAGAAGCATGGCCTTAAGCCCTGAGCCGCCAATGTCGATGGCCAGCGTGACGGGATGGGTTGGGTTGGGCGAGATCGCCGGGGCGGCGGCAGGGACGGGGGCGACGGGCGTGGGAATTTCAGAGGCCATTTGGAGGAATTGTAAAGCCTGAGGGTGGGGTTGCAATGTGCCGGATAGACGCGATATGCACAAGCCGTCCGTCTCGCGCGCCTCTATCCCCTACACTGAGGTTTGCCGCCCATGCCTGATTATTGCGAAGTCGCGTTGCCAGTGCCGCTGGACCGCGTGTTTACCTACGCGGTGCGCGAGGGACAACTGCCGCAGCGGGGCGCGCGCGTGATTGCTCCCTTTCGCAAGGAAAAACTGATTGGTGTGGTCACTGCGGTTGACGCCAAGGCTCCGGCGGATTTCGAGGTGCGGTATGTCGAGGCGGTATTGGACGATGAGCCGCTGCTGAGCGACCATTTGCTGACCCTGGCGGAGTGGATGGCGCAGTATTATCTGGCTCCGCTGGGCGAGGTGCTGCGGGGGATGTTGCCGTTGATGGCCGAGGTGCGGCGCACGGTTTATTACCGCATTACCGATCTGGGGCGGGACGTGCTGGCGGATTCTGTGGAGCGGGAGGATCAGCTTGCCGGAGAAGATTTTTCTGGGGCTGAAGCCCACGGTAATTTGGATGCTTTTTCGGCACGACTGAAGTCGTGCCCTGACACAAGGCAGCAATCAACCGATGCGCGACTTGAGTGGAGTGAAAAGTCTCCCCCGCTCCGAAAATCAAGAGCTGGGGCAACCGGACTTGGTCTCGGAAACAAGAGCGGTTTAAAACGCAAAGGGAAACTTTCTGCCGAGGAGCAGGACATGGAGCGGCGTGTGCTCACCCGCCTGGCTTCGGGCGAGCCAGTGAAGGTTTCCACGCTGCGCACGGCTACCGCAGCCACGCTGCCTGTGCTGGCTGGGCTTACGCGCAAAAAGTGGATTGCGCGCGAGACGGCCGCCGCGGAGCGCGATGCGCGGCGCATGGAGCGGTTTGCGGTTCTGGTTCCTGAGGTCCGGTTGCCCGCGCTGACTGTGAAGCAGCAGGCGATTTTGGCCGAGTTGTCTGCATGCGGGAATGAAATGCCGTTGGCCGAATTGCGCCGGAAGGAATTGCCTTCTTCGACGCTGCAAACTTTGGTGCGGCGCGGTCTGGTGCGCATTGACGAGCGGCCAGCCGTATTTCGCCTGGGTGGTTTGACGCCGGAAAGCGGACCGTTTCGGCTGAACGAGACACAAATGGAGGCGCTGGCCAGCCTGGCCGCGGCTCTGGGAGGATTCCAGCCGTTCTTACTTCACGGCGTAACAGGCTCGGGGAAGACGGCGGTTTATCTAGCTGCAATGCAGAGGGCGCTTGATCGCGGGCTCTCGTCGATTTTGCTGGTTCCGGAGATTGGGCTGACGCCGCAGACGGTGGGCCTGCTGGACGCGGCCTTTGGGCAAAAAGTAGCGTTGCTGCATTCGGCCTTGACGCCGGAAGAGCGCAGCGACCAGTGGCGGCGCATACGGCGTGGAGAAGCGCCGATTGTGGTTGGCACACGCTCGGCCATCTTTGCGCCTGTGCCGAATCTTGGCCTGATTTTGGTGGACGAAGAGCACGACCAGAGTTACAAGCAGGAGGAGACGCCGCGCTACAACGCGCGCGATGTCGCCGTGATGAGGGCCAAAATTGAGGGCGCGGTGGTGGTGATGGGCTCGGCCACGCCATCGCTGGAGAGTTGGCAGAACTCGGCGCTGGGCCGGTACAAGCTGATCGAGATGCGCGACCGCGTGATGGACCGCCCGCTGCCGGCGGTGGAGTTGATAGACATGCGGCGCGAGTTTCAGGAGACAGGGCAGGAGCAGCTTTTCTCCCGCGCGCTGGTGGAGCAGACGCGCGAGGCTCTGGATCGTGGCGAGCAGGCGCTGATATTGCTCAACCGGCGCGGCTACTCGTTTGCGGTGATTTGCCGGGCATGTGGTGAAAAGCTGGAGTGCCAGAATTGCGCCATCTCGCTCACGCACCACAAGCCGGCGGGCGATGACGCGGGAGTTGCGCGCGCGGGCCAGCGCCTGGAGTGTCACTATTGCGGCTTCCGGCGCACGGTGCCTGCTCGCTGCCCAAAGTGCGACAGCGAACATCTCTACTATCTCGGTGCGGGCTCACAACAAGGCGAAGAACGGTTAGGCGAGATTTTTCCCGGTGCGCGGATTGGCCGCATGGACCGCGACACGGTGCGCGGACGAGGTGATTTGGAGCGACTGCTGGCGCGGCTGCACTCGGGCGAGATCAATCTGCTGGTGGGCACGCAAATGATAGCCAAGGGCCACGACGTTCATGGCGTCACGCTGGTGGGTGTGGTGGGCTGTGACCACTCGCTCTCGATGCCAGATTTTCGCGCCGCAGAGCGGGTATTCCAGTTGATGACGCAGGTTTCGGGACGTGCCGGGCGCGGCGAGCTGCCGGGGCGCGTGGTGGTGCAAACTTACTACCCCGATCACTACGCCATTCTCGCCGCCAGCACTCACGATTACGCAGCATTCGTCGAGCGCGAACTGAAATACCGGCGCTGGATGCACTATCCGCCCTTTGGCGTGTTAGCCAACGTGCTCGTGCAATCAGCGAAGTTGGAAGAAGCTGCAGGGTGGTCTGGCGTGCTGGGGAAATGGTTCGAGAAGGCGGCGCCGGAGGGAGTGCGTGTATTGGGCCCTTGCACTGCGCCCATTGCACGCATCAAAGGCGTCTACCGTTTTCACATGATTCTCAAGGCCGCATCGCGCAAGGCGATGAATGGGGCTCTGCGCGGAATGCTGGCTCATGCAGATGGCGCGCAAATTCCTCGCCGCAATCTTATCGTGGACGTGGACGCGCTGCGGCTGATGTGAGACGTGAAAGCAGCGGAGTTAGCGCTGTTAGCGGTGTTCGCGGAGTTAGCATGGCAGTGATTCGCGTGCGGCTGCAAGCCAGGCTTGATATTGCACGGCCTAACGCCGCTAGCTCCGCTAACTCCGCTTCTATTTTGCGACCGAGCCATTCTCCAGCACATGCAGTTCCTTGCCGGGTTTGAAGCGCACCGCCTTGCCTGGAGTGATGCTCACCTCAGTGCCGGTGCGGGGATTGCGACCGATGCCGGTCTTGCGGGCGCGGACGCTGAATACGCCGAAGCCGCGCAGTTCGATTCGTTCGCCGGCCGTGAGAGCCTGCTTGAGACCTTCGAAGACCGTATCCACGGCGGCCTCCGCCTTGGTGCGGGGCAGACCCGTGCGCTCAATCACATGATGTACGATGTCCTGCTTAATCAATGGGCACCTCGGTAGCCAAACTGAATTGACTGTACTACGACCTACGGTAGTGATGCTACAGGATTTAGAGCGTTTTTGGAATACCCCAATTGACCACCATTCCTCAAAGGCGCTTTTTTCGCGCTTGAGGGCGGAGGTTTTCCGCCGGGCAGACTCCACGTTACCCGCGGTTGCCGGTTTAGTTGACGTATATTGAAATTTGTCGTTGGTTTTCATTAAGATAAGCGGCGTAGCGTTCCTCAGCCCAGGCAAATTCAACTCCGGACCGGATGCGGGCCCGCAACAGGAGAGGTATGTCAATTCAGAGCGACCGTTGGATCAGGGAACAGGCCATTCAGAACCATATGATTGAGCCTTTCAGCGAGAAGCAGGTGGCCGGCAACGTCATCTCCTATGGGCTCTCCTCATATGGCTATGACCTGCGCGTAAGCGACGAATTCAAGATCTTCACCAACGTAAACAGCGCCATCATCGATCCCAAGGCCTTTGACGAGCGATCGTTTGTTTCCGTTCAAGCTGATTCGGTGATTGTGCCGCCAAATTCGTTTGCGCTTGCGCGTTCCGTCGAATATTTTCGTATTCCCAGGGATGTGCTCACTCTGTGCGTGGGTAAGTCCACCTATGCGCGCTGCGGAATCATTGTCAACGTGACGCCGTTCGAGCCGGAGTGGGAGGGATTTGTGACGCTGGAAATCTCCAACACCACGCCGCTGCCGGCAAGAATCTACGCCAACGAGGGGCTGTGCCAGATTTTGTTTTTCCGCTCCGATGAGCCTTGCCAGGTCAGCTATGCCGACCGCAAGGGCAAATACCAAAAGCAGCAGGGAATCATGCTCCCCAGGCTCTAGAGAGGCTGGGAGGGGAAGTGGTTGGGCCAGTTTTGGGGAACGATTTGGGGAACGACGGGATTCATTCACGTAGCGACGCGGGGTTAGTGCTTCTCGCTTTGTTGCCAGGCTCTTATGCATTGCGAGAGGCGCACGATGTCTTCACTGAGCAAAGATAAGCCGATTCGTATCGGTCTACTTACAGATGAACCGCTCCGCCTTGAGGGGCTCGCCGGCATTTTTGAAGAGCGGCCCGCCGCGGGATTCGCTCCGCTGACTCCGGTCTTCGGAAATCTTGATCAGCTGTTATCCGATCGCAAGCTGACGTTCCTGGTCGTGGACCTGAACGTTTTTCCAAACGGGGTTGGGGCAATCGAGGACATTTGCCGCAGGCGTCCCGAGATGCGGTTGATTGTGATTGGTCCCGAAGCAAGCGAAAAACTGATTATGGATTTGGTGCTGGCTGGCGCCCGCGCCTACCTTGATTTGAAGGCCAGTCCTCGAACAGTGCGCCAAGCAATCGACGAAGTCACCAGCGGCTCCATCTGGGTGCCGCGCCGGCTGCTCGCCAAATTGATTGACCAATTGCTGGCTGTCTCAGATGCCAGTCTCACCAACGGTCCTCCTCACCTGACCGAACGCGAATTGCAGGTGCTCGAATTGATTCTGACGGCCCGGTCAAATCGCGAGATCGCGCAGCAGTTGGGCATCGAAGAGAGCACCGTTGAGGCGCATGTCGGCAGATTGATGCGCAAAACAGGCGCGGACAATCGAGTCAATCTACTGATGCGTGCCTCAGACGCCACGCTGCTTCAGTCCACGGGCATCGCGGATCGGCGCAAGAGAGAGCGTCGCAGGAGCGCGGCATCCACACTTCCTCCCGTTACTGATAAGTAAACAAAAGAAGGTTACTTATCTGGACAAGTGTTCTGTAATCTTGTGCAATTTCAACGGTTACTCCAGACTCTTTGATAGAAACAACGCAGATCTGGGGAAAGGAGTTCCCAGGCGGCGTGTTTTGCACGAAGCCTGGGAACTCCTCTTTTTTTCCTGACCTGTCTTGAATCGCGTTATCGATTTTGCTTCCCCCTCCCCCAGCCACCGTGCCTGTTTACCTTTGGGTAAACAGGCACGGTTAGTCATGCCTATAAATATTTGTAGGATTGAGCGTTTTTGAACAGATTTAATTTACGAGTTCCCACAGACTGTTGTACAGAAGCAACGAAGATTTGGGGAATAGGAGTTCCCGGGCGGCATATCCTCCATGTAGTCCGGGAACTCCTCTTTTTTTGGGCCGAGCAAAGCGGCTCGCGGGGTCCAGCGCATCACCTGCCAGGTTCATCCAGCACTCAAATTTATATAGCTCGTAAGGGCAGGCCTCATTGGCTTGCCTTCGTTTTTTCCGCAGAGCCCTCGTAAAGGATATTGGCAGATGTTTCATCGAGCCGTCATGACACTTGAGCAGGAGTGCCTGGGCTGGTATGTTATAGCTGTCTTGGGGGATCCAGGCGAGAACTCGCATGCCTTCCGGGCTCCCGCGGGCCTCAGCGTTGAGGGGGTCGAATTGTGCGGCGCTGAAACCTGACAACCCAACCTCGTCGAATTATCATCGGCGACTCGACTACTCGCGCGGCGCCTGAGCCGCGGAGGGGAAAGGACAAGAATATGAAAAAGACACTTGCTTTGCTTTGTCTCAGTTGCTTGCTTCCAATCACCGCCTTCGCAGGTTCTACGCGAGAGAGCCTGCAGGCGCGCATCGACGCAGCCAAGGCCGTATTGGACGAAATCATGGCCACTCCCGACAACAGCATTCCCATGGACATTCTCGACCAGGCAACCTGTGTGGGCGTGGTTCCGGGAATGAAGAAAGGCGCCTTTGTATGGGGCGCGCAGTATGGGCAGGGTGTGGTGACCTGCCGCACCGGCCACGGTTGGAGCGCGCCGGTATTCATTCGCATGGAAGGCGCTTCAGTCGGCTTTCAGATCGGCGGGCAGTCCACTGACCTTGTGCTCGTGGCAGTAAATGATCGCGGCTTCCAGGATCTGCTGAAGAACAAGTTCAAAATCGGCGGCGACGCTTCCGCCGCTGCCGGTCCCGTTGGTCGTGACACACAGGCCGCCACAGACTGGAAGATGAGCGCCGAGCTGCTCAGCTACTCGCGGAACAAAGGCGTCTTTGCCGGCATCAGCCTGGACGGCACCAGCGTAAGCCAGAACGACGAAGACACCGAACTCTACTTTGGGCAGTCGCAGAACTTCAACTCAATCCTAAAGGGCAACGTGCCGGTTCCTCAGGGCGCGGTGCCGTTTGTCACCACCGTGGCACATTATTTCGTTCAATCGAAGCACCGCCAATAGCGGCAAGGCAGCGAGTCGCGAGGGGCAGTCCGGCAGCGGGCTGCCCCTCACTTCTTTTGCGGTATCGAGCCCGCGTCGAAAGGCTACACTTAGATTTTGCCTTTAACGATGCGAGAAAAGCTCGAGTTCTGGTTGGTGATGATTGTGGCGCGACCTCTGGGGTGGTTGCCGCGTGGGGCGGCGCGTCTTGTGGCTTGCGGGATTGCAGGGCTTGCGTTTTGCCTATGCGGCCGGCTGCGCCACGTGGGTGAGCGCAACCTGGAGCTGGCTTTTCCCAAGCTCACAGCCCGCGAGCGCCGGCAGATTCTCTTCGGCGTCTTTCGTTCCCTCGGTATGCAGCTTGTCGAGTTCTGCCGCATGACGCGTTACACCCGTGAGAATACGCGCGACTGGATTCGCACCGAGGGTCTCGATCACTATCTCGCGGCAAAAGCGCAGGGCAAAGGAGTGCTGATCGTTACCGGCCACCTGGGCACATGGGAACTTTCAAGTTTCTACCACTCACTGATGGGTTATCCGATGAGCATGGTTGCGCGGCCTCTCGATAACCGCCTCCTCGACGCGTATGTCAACGGCATCCGTTGCATGCACGGTAACCACGTGTTGAACAAGGATGATTTTGCGCGCGGACTGCTGACGGCGATGCGCAAGGGTGAGACCGTGGGCCTCCTGATGGATACGAATATGACTCCGCCGCAGGGCGTCTTTGTGGAGTTTTTTGGCGAACAGGCTTGCGCTGCCTCGGGTGTGGCGCGCGTGGCGCTGAAAACCGGCGCGGCCGTTTTGCCGGGGTTCATGGTGTGGGAGAAGGCCGAGCGGCACTATGTGCTGCACTTCGGCCCGCAACTGGTCTTCGAGAAAAGCGGCGATGATGAAGCCGACATTCTCGCCGCCACTCAGCAGTGCACCAGTGCCATCGAAAGCTGGATTCGGCGCTATCCTGACCAGTGGCTGTGGATTCATCGCCGCTGGAAGACGCGGCCGGCGGGCGAGGCGGGGATCTATTGAAGCGCTTGACTCTGCAAAGGAGAGACGCATGAAGCTGGGCGAACTGGTTCAAATACTGAACGGAAAACTGGCGCAAGGTGATCCCGAGTTCGTAGTCACCGGCGTGAACTCCTCCGCTCTGGCCTCGGCTACGGAATTGGTTTTTGCTGAGGACGCGCCGTCGGCCGCCAAGGCGCTGGCAAGCACTGCCGGTGTGGTTCTTCTGCGCGCCGGGCTGGCAGAAGCGTATCCGGAAGGGAAGTGCGTCGTGGAGGCCGAGCAGCCGCGCTTGTGGTTTGCGTGGGCGGGCAAGCTGCTCACGGCTGCGCCGCCTGCCACCGGAGTGCATCCCGCCGCCGTCGTCGGCGAAAATGTGAAGCTGGGAGCGGGCGTCAGCGTCGGACCCTGCGCGGTTGTTGGCGAGGGAGCAAACATCGGCAAGGGAACGCGCATCGAGGCGGGCGCGGTTATCGGCGAGGGCGTGCACATCGGCGACGATTGCCGCATCTATCCCCGTGCCGTTCTTTACCCCGGAACCACGCTCGGCGATCGCGTGATGGTTCATGCTGGCGTGGTGTTGGGCGCGGATGGCTTCGGCTACGTGCGCGACCCGGCGAGCGGCGCATACACACAGTTTCCGCAGCAGGGGACGCTGCTGATTGAAGACGATGTCGAGATCGGCGCCAACTCGACAATCGACCGCGGCGCGCTCAAAGCAACCAAGATTGGCCGTGGAACGAAGTTCGACAACCTGGTCCACGTCGGCCACAACTGCGAGATCGGCGAGGACGTGATTCTGGTGGCGGGGGTGGGCATCAGCGGCTCGTGCACGGTTGGCAATGGCGCAGTGATCGCCGGACAGGTGGGCATCGGCGACCACGCACACATCGGTCCCGGCGTCATTCTCGGCGGGCAGGCCGGCGTGCTGAGCGGCAAGACCGTTACCAACGAGGGCATGGGCGTCAAGCCGGGAAGTGTCTTGTGGGGCACGCCGGCGCGGCCGCTTCACCAGGTTCTGCGCGAACTGGCCGTAGTGGCGCGACTGGCGAAAAAGCGCGGGACAGGGAAAACGGAATAGCTCCTGCCTTCCAGCCCAAATCTATTCTAGAGCAAAGCCAGAGTGAATATGCACTTCTTGAGAGTTTGCGAGGTGGCTTTTCTTGAGGAAAAACCACTGAACGGCATTGCGTCAGGATGCAGCAACTCTGGTTTTGCTAAAGAGCCCATGGCCTTGCCGCATGACCGGCCGATAGGCAACTTCTCAGGCCGGGCGGGCGGTCTTTTCGACATTGTAAGTAATGAGCCTGACCGGCAGAAAGCGAACGAGAAAGGCGGTTAGCCTGCCGCTGAAGGTTGGGATGAGGGTGCGCTGGCCGCGCGCCAAGGCTGCTATTGCAAGCCGCGCCACCTCATCAGCCGGCTTCATATAGCGGCCTTTAAAGGCGTCTGCGTGAGCTAAGTCGAAGAACTCACTCTGGGTAGGCCCTGGGCAAAGCGCCGTCACTCTTACGCCGAAGCGAGCCACTTCGCCGGCCAGTCCCAAGGCAAAAAAGCGGTCAAAGGCTTTGCTTGCCGCATAAGTAGCAAAGTAAGGCAAGGGCTGAAAGCTGGCCGTCGATGACAGAACCAGCACCCAGCCGCGCCGGCGTTCGACCATGTGCGGAACAAAAAGCCGCGAGAGCCGAACCATGGCCTCGCAGTTGACGCGGACCTGGCTCAGCTCCTGCTCGATGGGGCTCTGGCAGAATCTGCCTGACAGGCCCAGGCCGGCATTGTTGATGAGAACATCAACAGCGAGGCCGGCACCTTCCGTGGCGCGGTAAAGCTGCTCGGGCGCGGCGGGGTCGTTCAGGTCCACTGTGACGATGCGAAGCTCTGTGCCCTTGGCCGCGAGTTCACCGGCAAGGACCTCCAGCCGATCCCGGCGGCGTGCCGTAAGAATGAGTTTCGCTCCATGCCTTGCCAACTCCCGCGCCAAGGCAGCACCGATTCCTGAACTAGCCCCGGTGACCAGTGCCCATTTGCCGTTGAAATCTTGAATCTTTGCCATTGCGATCCATCCTACTGATTCCGCGTGACGGAATCCTGGTTGCACTGAACATGTTTGGTGTGTGACCTGCGAAAAGCTAACGGCCAGCAGACGATAATTCCCCTTCAAGTTCCTCATTGGGCCTCTGGCTGAATGCCGCAAACTCCTAGCGTTGAAAGGCCGGTCCGTAGGGAGCATCAAAACGGTGCTCCCACACGCCATTCTTCTTCAGTTGGCGGTTCCAGCCGAACTGCACAATGGGCAACCTGACAGCCACAGAGAGCACTGCCGCAGTGAAGGGTGAAAACCGCTCAGTGCCTGCCACAGCTTTCAGTTCCGCCTCGCCGAAACGTCCGTCGCTAGCCAATTGCCCGCCCAGCGTTCGCAGTTGCGCCCATAGTTTTTTGTTTGCCTCATCCGGCATCATTTGCAGCGCCTCGCCCAAGCCGCGGACAATCGTGCCCGCATAAGGTGATCCCAGGCGGCGCGCCAGTTTCTCCAGATAGCGTTCCAGCGGACGCGAATGCAGTGCTTCAGGGAAGCCGGACTGCACAAGGAACGCGAGCGTGGGGTTCGCGCCTCCGGATTGTGAGGCGGCCACGCGTGGGGCCAAAGCCTCGATATATGCTTTCACAATCGCAGGCATCGAATCGGTGTAAAGCGGCATTCCCAGCAGCACCGCATCGGCCGCGGCAAAAGCCTCGACGGCGCGGTCGAAGCCGGGGCGGGGCGCCAGATGGAGAATCTCGGGCTGTTTTCCTCCGCCGCGCTCCCATCCCTCGCCGACACGCGACAACATCTTCATCGAATTTGACCGCGGGCCACGCGGCGAGCCGTTAAGCAACAAGAGCGATTTCATCGGCTACCTCCTCTGGAGCGGGGCTGGCGACCGCAGTGAATACCATGCTCGACTTCATGTTGCGCGCCATCCGCCTCCACATCGCTGTTGTAATCTCGACGTCTTCGGCATCGCTGTCACTGCCCGCGCCCAGCAAAAGCCCGAATTTTGGATAGTGGGCATAGCGCGCGCGATGATGCGCCTCGCCGCCTTGGATTACGAAGTAAGGATGAATGATCTGGATCATCTGGTCGGCGGCGCGCTTAAGCAGCTCGGTGGTAAAGCCCATGACGAGCGGCGAGGCCAGCAGCACAAGGTCGGCACCGATCGCAGCCCGGCAAACCAGCTCGCTGTCGTCGCGCTTGGCACACCTGCCCGGCGTTTTTACCCAGCAGCCGAAACAACCGGAGCAGCCTTTCAAATCAAGCTTGGCCAGATCGAGCTGTGTGACCGAATGGCCCGAATCCATGAGCCGATTGGTGACTGTGTGGAGATAATTCTGGAAGCCGGAGGCAAGATTGGGGTCTCCATTGAAGATGGCGATTCGCATGGGAGGGTTCCTTTCCAGCGGACGAATTCTACAACGTAGAAATCATTCACTAAAGACAATTCTACAGCGTAGAGTTAGTTTGTCAACCCCGATCGGAATTTATTTTCAGTTTCTCCCATAGGCAAACGTATCTTCTTTCTCTATAGCTACTTGGCAGTTCTACGCTGTATAATTCAGGTGTTCGAGGTTAGTTCCAAGGAGCTCGCCAAGTGCCAGTAAATAAGAAAACGAACCCAACGGTCCAGCGCAACCAGAGTTCAGCCGTCAGCAGCAAGCGCCGGCAGTCGAAGGGCGCGCCGCTCAGACGCGAGCAGATTGTCAGAACAGCGCTCGATCTGGTGGATCGCGAGGGGCTCAAGGCTCTATCCATGCGGCGGCTGGGAGCCGTGCTGGGGGTTGACCCCATGGCGGTCTATTATCACGTTCCCAACAAACAGGCGCTGCTCGACGCGATTGTTGAGGCGGTGATGGCCGGCATCGATCTCTCCGTCGATCACCCGGAAGATTCACCCGAGCAGCGCATCCTGAGCGCGGCGCGCGCTTACCGGGACGCGATGCTGGCGCACGTCAACGCGCTGCCCATCGTACTCGCGCACGGTCCGGCTACGCCAGTGGCCATGAGGCCAGTCGAGGTGCTCATTGGGATTCTGCGTGATGCCGGATTGTCCCCGGCCCATGCATTCGCGGGTATGCAAATCATTGCCGCCGCAGTACGCGGCTCAGTGGGGATGAGGCTCGATCCTGATGGCGCCAGCCCGCCCACGCCGGAGCAGATTGAAGCCATGTTGAGGCTGTTTCCGCCCAGCGAATTTCCAAACCTGCTGGAGGCAATGCCCTTTGCCGGTGAGTTTGTCGAACGAGGCTTTGAATTTGGCGTTGGCGTGATCGCACGCGGGTTGCTGGCAGAGGCGGAAAAAGGCAGGGAATAGGGAATAGGGATACTGTTCCCTGTTTTCAGAACTGTTTTTCGGTGAGGAACGGCTCTGGCTTGAGCGAACCATCGCGCTGCTTGACCAGCATCTGTACCTTGCCCTCGGCGGCGTCCAACTCAGTCTTGCAAGCGGCCGACAGGCCTACGCCCTCTTCGAAGAGCTTGAGTGAATCTTCCAGGGCGAGGTCGCCCTTTTCCAATTGATCGACGATGGTCTCGAGCTTCTTGAGCGAGTCTTCAAACGACGGCATGGTTGTCTCCGTTGCTACTATAGCTATCGAAAACAAGTCTAACCGATGCGCGTCGACCCTTGCCGGTAAAATCGGAAAGAAGACGATGCAAGTCACGAACGTCATAGTTTGCATAAATTGAAAAGGGAGAACTGAGTGAAGATTGTGCGATATGCAATAGCGTTGCTGGCACTGGCCGGCGCGGTGGTTTCCATCCTTGCGTTGCGCGTGCATTATTCCACCGGAACCGAGCCCTGCTCCATCAACGAGAAGTGGGACTGCGGCGTCGTGAACCATAGCCCGTTTGCCGAGATCGCGCATGTTCCAGTGGCCGCAATAGGAATCCTGGGCTATCTGGCGCTGGCCGGGTTGGCGCTCATGCGGCAGCGTTTCTTGTTGTTTCTAACTGCGCTGGTAGGACTCGGCTTTGCGCTTCACCTTGCATCCATTGAAGAATATGCACTGGGAGTCTGGTGTGTTTATTGTGCGATCTCGCTTGCCATAATTGTGTTGATTACGCTTCTGGCTCTTGGGTGGTTCGCTGCGGAATACAGGTCGCTGAAGCGCGCTGGCCGGACGCTGTGAGCGGGGCAAGTCAAAAATAGAGTCAACAGCAGGCACAGACGGGCGATCTGATTTCTCTGCCTGATGCGTTATTTCACTAATTCCTGAGCAGGCTTGGGCAGCACAGACGCGATGACTTCGGCGGCGGCAGTGTATCGGCCGAAGGGAGCGCTCACCTGCACGCCCTGAACGAATGGCCGCACAGCCTCCAGCATCTCCTGGGCAATAAGAATACCCTCGCGTCGAGCTGCGTCGGGCGTGCCGGAGTGGGCCATGCGCAACAGAATCTCCTCGGGCATAGAGACGCGCAGATCGTTCTTCATGAACTCAGCGTTGCGCAGGCTGGTGAGCGGCCAAATGCCGGCGATAACTGGAATCCGATAGCCCTCGATGCGTTCGAGAAAGTTTTCCAGCAGGCGCAGGTCGAAGACCGGCTGGGTAATGGCGTACTCGCCGCCGGCGTCCACTTTGAATTTGAATCGGCGAATCTCCTGCTCGATGTCAGGCACGCCGGGATTGGCGGCCACGCCGATAGTGAAGTTGGTGCTGGCTCCAATCGCATTGGCCCCAATGTCGAGGCCATGGTTCAGCCGGCGCACAATATTGACCAGGCCGATTGAGTCCACGTCGAAGACTGCTGTGGCGTCGGGGTAGTTGCCCAGCTTGGGCGGATCGCCCGTCAAGCAGAGGATGTTTTTCAAGCCGATGGATGAAGCGCCCAGCAGATCCGACTGAATACTGAGGATATTGCGATCGCGGCAGGTGTAGTGAAGAATCGTCTCAATGCCGGTTTGCTGCTGAATCTGGATGCACAGGCTCTGTGCGCTCATGCGTGCCGAGGCGCGCGGCGAGTCAGGCACATTGATGGCGTGAACGCCCAGTTGCGCCAGGATGCGAGCGCCCTCAATCTCCGCCGTGCAAGAGATGCCGCGAGGAGGAACGATTTCAACCAGCGTAATGAAGCTGCCCTGCTCAATGAGTGATCCGATGCGCGAGCGCGCTCCCAATGGAGCGGGCGGCGTCTCGGTATTCAACGCGGGCTTCTCGCCTGTAACCTGGACGCGAGCCTGAGCGTCGATGGCGCGCATGGCCGAACGCATGGCGCGAATGTGGTTGGGCGTGGTGCCGCAGCATCCTCCCACCATCTGGACTCCGGCTGCAATGGCCTTGCGGGTGAAATCGGCCATGTACTCCGGTGAGCAGAGATAAATGTTGCGTCCCTCCACGGCGCGTGGCAGGCCGGCGTTGGGCAAAGCCACCAGCGGCAGGGAAGTGGCCGAGCGCATGGCCTCGATAGCCGTGAGCGCAGTGGCAGGGCCGGTGGAGCAGTTCACGCCTACGGCCGTCGCGCCCCACTCGGTCAGCAGCGCCGCAGCCTGCGCAGGCGAAGCGCCGTCAAGGCAGTTGCTCTCGTCGTCCACCGTCACCAGCGCAAACACAGGCAGGTCAGGGGCTACCTCCTGTGCCGCCGCCAGCGCCTCGTGCGCCTCGTTCAAAGCGGGCATGGTCTCGATAATCAGCAGATCAACGCCGGCTTCGGCCAGTGCGCCAATCTGTTCGGCAAATGCGGCGCGCGCTTCTTCCAGGCCTGTCTTGCCCAGCGGCTCCAGGCGCACACCGAGCGGGCCCACCGAGCCGGCCACCCACGCGTCGCCCGCCTGCTTGTCGCGAAGATGCTCCGTAGCCTGGCGGGCCAGCCGAACTCCCGCCGCATTAATTTGAGCCACTTTGTCAGCCAGGCCATAACGGGACAGCCGGAAACGATTGGCGCCAAAGGTGTTGGTCTCAATAACTTCAGCGCCGGCCTGCAGGTAATCCTCATGAATGGAGAGGATCAGGCCCGGGTCGGAGAGATTCAGCTCGTCGTAGCAGCGATTGATGAAGACGCCACGGGCGTAGATGACGGTTCCCATTGCGCCATCGGCGAGCAAGGGGCGAGTGGCAAAGATTTCGGCAAATTGCTGCATTCTTGTGACATGTTAAGCTACGCTGGCCTATGACGCCAGCAGGAAGGCTGCTTTGTTATACTTCGAGAGTCGTCAACTGTGGTTGCGCCGGTACCGGGCCGGTGATTTCCGGTCTGCCTGCTCCAATGGCGGCCGCCGTCAATTTCTTCACGCCGCGGCCATGGCCGCAGTCATTATCCGCGGTAACTTCCGCGTTTTAGGTCGAGGTAAGGGATTTTGAAGAATAAGAGTCTATGGTTGAGCGCCGCCGCGGCCCTCGTGGCTGCAGCCGCGCTGGCGGGTTGTGGTACCACCACCTATTTTGCGGGCCGGGCGCTGCCGCCCAGCGGGCTGGCCAATCGAGTCCTGATTGCGATTCAGAATCCCAGCTCTCTGGCTACCGGCTCTCTGCAGATCGTCGACGCCTATTACGACATTCGATGCAAGTACAACAGCGGCAATTGCTCTGGTCCGGCGTTTTCCATCTCCGGTTTTTCGGGAAATCTGCCCTACAGTATCCAGAACATGCCCGAAGAGCTGACTGGCGCGGTTTATAGCTCCGGCGACGGCAGCTTGACGCAGATTAACTATGCCGGGGAGAAAACGATTGGCGCGGTGAGCGGCCTCAACGGCGCCTCGTCCAGCGTCTTCATTACGCGTAACCAGACTTACATTTTCGCCGCCAGCCAGACATCTCACGTACTGACAGTGGTGGACAAGTCTGCCACCAATGCTGGCTCTTATCCGCTGAGCCTTCCGGGCGTGTACCGTGTGAGCGTAAACCCCGGCGGATCCGTGGCCCTGGCCTTCGTGCAGAACTCGAACTACGTTTACTATCCGGTAAAGCTGACGTCTGCCCAGACCCAGGCTTACTCCGGCGGACCGGGCCGCTGGCCCAAGGCCGCGCAAGACTGCGAGCCGCAGGCCGCTCCGGGCTGGTGTCTTATTCAGGCGCAAAGCCCCGACCATGTGGACGCGACGAACAACTATTATGGCGCGCCGCTGAGCTTTGACCGGCCCGTCAAGGCCGTCTTCTCCGCCGACGGCAGTACAGCCTATATCCTGAATTGCGGTCCTGAGTGCGGTGGGACAGCGGCTTCAATCACTCCGATTCAGGTGGCGCCGATGATCTATCTAGTCGGCCAGGGGTCAGGGACTCTGCCTTCCGCGACGACCACTCTCAGCGCAAACTGCGGGACGGTGAATCTCGTGGCAGGATGCGTCCCCATCCCCGGCGGCGCAAGCAACGCGCTGGTCGATAGCACCACCATGTACGTTGTGGGTCAGCAGCAGATGAAGGACACATGTTCCGGGGGCGCCCTCTGCTGGGGCGGTCACCTGACAGTGGTCAATCTCGCCACGAACGCGATCTCAAGTCCGGCTGTCTCGATCAGCGACGGAGCGCCCGGCGGCGTCAGCCGCATGATTGAGGCCGACGACAATACGTTGTGGATTGGGATGAGAGACTGCTCTAACGGCGAGCGCGCCAACAATCCAACCGCCTATCCCAGCGGATACGGCTGCCTGACCATGTTCAACACCACTTCAAACGCCGTCACGGTGATGCCCTATCTCGGCGACGCCACCGGCATTGCCGCCGTTACCGGACTGAACAAGATTTACACGGTAGAGGGCGGGCAGGTTTACATTTACTCCACCGTGGACGGCTCGGCAATTAACAACGAGTTCGTGACGGTGACTGGCACGGCCTATGATGTGGCCTACATGGACGCCACCACAGATGCCAACAACACCGTATATTAAGCGCAGGGCCTTTTGGTCCCATCCTCTTCGCGGTCTCACCGCTAAGAGGATGGGAGACCACTAATCAGACACAGACCGTTTATCGGGAGCCATTCACGATGCCCCCTCCAAATGCAGATTCTGAGCCAGGATTTGCAACCGCTGATGTGCTGGCGATTGCCGCGCATCGCGACGACGTGGAGCAGACTTGCGGCGGAACTCTGCTGCGCATGGCCTCGCGCGGATTGCGCACCGCAATTCTGGACCTGACGCAAGGTGAGGCCGGAACCCGAGGCAGCGCCGAAGACCGCGCCAGTGAGGCTCAAGAAGCTGCGCGCATTTTGGGTGTCGGCTGGCGGCAGGCGCTCGACTTACCGGACGGCGCTGTCGAAAATACCCTTGAAAATCGCCTCAAAATTGTGCGCGTTTTGCGAATGCTGCGCCCTCGCGTGGTGATTCTGCCTTACTGGCAGGCTCGGCACCCGGACCACGCGACCAGCGCCACGCTCGGCTATGAGGCTTGTTTTCTCTCCGGTTTAGCCAATGCGCCTGCAATTTCGCATCCATCGACTCCCACTCAGAAAGCGCCGCAGGCGCCACCGGCCGCACCGCAGGTGCCGCATCGTCCCTTCAAAATTGTCTATGCCAGCCTCTACGCCGATGTGCGCCCCAGCTTTGTCGTGGACATTACGCCCTTCATTGAGCAGCGCCACTCGGCGCTGATGGCCTACCGTTCGCAATACGCCAACCAGCCAACCGGAGGCGGGCTGTTTGTTCCCGAAGAGGAGATTCGCGAGCGCACATTTGCCGAGGCCCGACACTACGGGCTGCTGGCCGGCGTGCGTTACGGCGAGCCTTTTGTGCAGAAGGAAGTTGGCTTGGTGGACGATCTGACGCTTGTGCCTGTGCAGTCCATCTGAGGCGAGTCGCGCGGTTGCGTTCCTCGGTTTTTCCCATATAACAATTACTTATTGAGAATGAACATAAAGTAACTTTGCCTTATGTCCTTTATTCCGCCAAACTGTGAGCTTGGAGGCAGTGGATGACGCAGACCTGGGACCCCAAGAATTATGCGCAAAACGCCGCATTTGTGCCGGGGATGGCCGACGAGATTCTCAAGTGGCTAAGCCCCGTTGCCGGCGAGCGCATCCTCGACCTGGGATGCGGAGACGGTCAACTAACCGAGCGTATTGCCGCAACCGGAGCTTGTGTGACGGGTGTTGATGCCTCGCCAGAGATGGTTGCCGCTGCCCGCTCGCGTGGAATCGAGGTCCTTGAAGGAAGCGCCGAATCTCTTCCTTGCCCAGACTCATCCTTTGACGCTGTCTTCTCGAACGCCGTCCTTCACTGGGTGCGCGGCCAGGATGCCATGATGGGTGAGGTGCGGCGTGTGCTCAAGCCCAATGGCAGGTTTGTGGCCGAAATGGGCGGCTACGGCAACATCGCTGCCATCAACGTGGCCTTCAGAACGGTGTGCGCGCGTCACGTCGATCCTGGCAGCGGAGACGAAGTGAACTACTTTCCTACGCCGCAAAGCTATGCCCAGCGGCTCAGCCGACACGGCTTTCAAGTGGACCGAATCTTGCTGACTCCGCGCCCGACGCCTCTTGCGGCAAGCGGCATGGACGGCTGGCTCAGAACCTTTCGCAGCGGCGTGCTGAACAGCCTCCGGGAGGAGTTAAGGGAAAGAGTCATTGCGGAAACCTGCGCCCTGCTGGCTCCCGCGCTGCGAGATGAAAATGGCAATTGGACCGCCGATTACGTCCGCCTGCGCTTTATCGCAACGATCCTTAATGGGTGAAGAGCATCTCTCCGCCCACGGCGATCAGCGTCAGCGCAAAGATACGCCGAAGCATGAGAATCGGAATGTAGGTCGCGCCTAAGGCCCCGAAGTATCCGCCCACAAAGAAACCCGCCGCCAGCAGCAGTGCCACTCGCAGATCGGCGTGGCCTCTGCGGTAGTACTCCAGGAAGGCAAGCAGCCCCACAGGCGCCAGCAGCGCACCCAGAGAGGTGCCTTGCGCCTTGTATTGGTCCATGCCCAGCAGGTAGACCAACGCGGGAACGAATAAAATGCCGCCGCCGATTCCTACTACGCCGGAGATCACTCCTACCCCGAGTCCGATCAATAGAATCATCCAGGTCACGCGAGCCTCCTTGAGGGCGCGCCAAGGTGTGAAGGCCATGCCCGTTTATTCAGCGTAAACCATGTTTGAGTGGCCGGAGTGAAGCGGTGGTGGAGTACATCGCCGAGCTGGAAGCCGCGCAAGGCGACCACGCCGCCTGAAGCAATCATGCAACAATCACGGCCGGCCGGAGAGCAATCTCTGGCCGGCTATCCTATTGCACCTTAAAGATTTCTCCCGCGTAACGTGCCCTCCACGCTGTCCGGATTCCCGCCTAAATTCACACAACGTTTGCATTCCTTTTGCCCTATTGCAGTAGTCTGTTAATGGATCCGTGCGGCCTCCGCATCAGATGTTCAACGGCCGCCGGGCGAGGGCAGACCGGTTGAGCCAAACTATTTTTGTGCTGGAAGACGACACTGATATTGCGAGGCTTGTACAGCATCATCTGGAAGCCACGGGGTATTCCGCACGGCTCTTTCACACCACCACCAACGTGATTTCAGACGCCGAGCGCCAACCGCCCGCATTGTTTTTGCTGGACATCATGGTGCCCGGCGGCGACGGTCTCGATGTATGCCGCCGCCTGCGCAGCCACCCCGGGCTCTCCAGTATTCCCATCATCTTCCTCACCGCGCGTGCCGGCGAAAACGACCGCGTGCTGGGACTGGAGATGGGCGCAGACGACTACATCACCAAGCCATTTGCCACGCGTGAGCTGGTGGCTCGTGTCAAAGCCGTGTTGCGCCGTTTTGAGCGGCCCACCACGCCTTCGGTGATTCGTTTTGAAGATGTTGTCATTGACGCCAACGCCATGCAGTTGACGGTGCGCGGTGAGTTAACCACCACCACGGCCACCGAGTTCCGTCTATTGGACTACCTGGCGCGGCATCCGGGCCGGGTCTTCAGCCGTGATCATCTCTTGGACGCCGTATGGGGCGACGCCCGCTTTGTCACTCCCCGTTCGGTGGATGTCTACGTGAGGCGCATCCGCGAGAAAATCGAACTTGATCCGGAGAATCCTCACTATCTGATGACGAGGCGCGGCGCCGGCTACCGCTTCGAGCTTCCCAAGAGCGAATAGGCTGGAGTTAACAGGCCCTCAATGAATCGAAAAATTTTCTTCAAGCTGCTCGGCCTGTTCCTCCTGATCCTGCTCTTCCAGGCAGCGGCGATGGAGTTTGTCGTCCTTCCTTTCATTGTCCGCAAAGTGTTGGAGGTTCATCCCTCCGGGACGGACATGTTTCTCGGGAATGAGCCTCTCTGGTCCGGCCTGATCGCGCTGGCTGTGGCGCTCGCCCTGGCTGTGTGGGTAGCCGGCCGCATCACCTCGCGGCTTGAGCAGCTAGTCGTCTTTGCGCGCCGTATAGCCGAAGGCGACCTGACTGCCCGCCTTGGCCACGACGAAGAAGATGAGTTCCACAGCGTGGAGGCCGCGCTGAACCAAGCCGCAGAGCGGTTGAGCGCGAGTTTCGCCGAGATCGAGAGCCGACGCCACGAACTGGTTGACCTGCTCGATTCCCTGCAGGAGGCGGTGGTTGCCATCACCCCCGAAGGTCTGGTGCGCTGGTCTAACGCCGTCATGCAGCGCATTGCCGGCACGGAGATTCGCGTGGGGCGTCCGCTGGTTCACTCCGTGCGCGATCCCGAACTGCTGGCTTGCATAAAAAAGGCGTTGGAGCAGCGCGTGGCGAGTTGCGGACGCGCTACCACTCTGACGCCGGGACTGATATTCGAGGTCAATGCCGTCCCCATGACTTCGGGCGGCGCGCTCGTCGTACTTCATGACGTAACGCAAATTGAAATGGCCGAAAAGTCCCGCCGCGACTTCATTGCTAACGTCAGCCACGAGCTGCGTACACCGCTCACCTCCATCCAGGGGTACGTGGAGACACTGGTCGAGACGCGCCCCAAGCCTGAAACCACGCGTGAGTTCCTCGGCATCATTCTCAAAAACGCTACGCGCATGAACCGCATTACGCAGGATCTGCTTGCGCTGGCAGGCGTCGAAAGTCCCGACTACAAGCTGGCGCTTCAGCCCACGCGGGCCAGCGCGCTCCTGCAGGACGCCATTGATTCGCTGGGCGGCATCGTGGCCGATTCAGGGGCGACGCTGGAGCTGGCCGGCGCTTCGGACTGCCTTGTTCTGGTCGATGCCGACGCCATGAACCAGGTCTTCGGCAATCTTGTGGAAAACGCCGTGCGCTACGGCAAAGCCGGCAAACGGATACTGGTTGGCGCGCGGCTGCTGGATTCCGAGGTCGAGTTCAGCGTCCGGGACTTCGGCCCCGGCATCGCATCCGAGCATCTCACTCGCATCTTCGAGCGTTTCTATCGCGTCGATAAGGCTCGCTCCCGCGAGTCCGGCGGCACCGGACTTGGCCTGGCTATCGTCAAACATATCGTGCTCGCTCACCGCGGGCGCATCTGGGCGGAAAGCGAACTTGGCCGCGGCGCCACATTCCGCTTCACGCTGCCTCTGTATGCGCCGGTCCAGGCTCCTCAGGCACAACTCGCCGCCGCAGACGGAAACTAGCGGACCAACGGCCTGTTGCCGAGCAACGCCTTGATGTGTGTTGCTCTATTTCAGAAATTTCGTGGATTGTGGGATGCAGCTTGGAGTGGTGAGCTCGCTGGGACTTGAACCCAGGACCCACGCCTTAAAAGGGCGTTGCTCTACCAACTGAGCTACGAGCTCACATCTGTTTCAACCTATTTAGATTCAATAAATTGAAGACTATTCGATTTTGAAGTCCTCGTGGCCCTTTTTGGCGTTGGCAGCCAATTTGTTGCCACTATTTACCGAAACCGACCCCGGACTAGCCAAGGTCTCGAGCGCCTGCAAATTGTGCGTTGGCGCAAGATGGGCATACCCGGCGGTCATCGCGATCGTCTTGTGTCCCATGAGTTCCTGCACTGTCTTTAAGTCTACCCCAGCCATCGCCAAACGGCTAGCGAAAGTGTGCCGGAAGGTGTGCCAGGTGACAAACTTGATCTCTGCCTATTCGAGGGCAGTGGCGAACCACTTGCGCGGATTCTTGATCAACGCGGTTGGCCCACGCGCAAAAAAGGCGCCTGCTCGTGCGAGAGCAGGCGCTATGGAGGTTACTACAACAACACTTAGAATGTCAGGCGCACACCTAGCTGAATCTCGCGCATGGTGCCGGAGCTGTTAATGGTGGTAATGGTCCCGGCCGAGGCCGAACTGAGAGTCGCATTCGGAGCGCCGAGACTAACAAGATTGAGAGCATTCGATGCCTCGGCGCGAGCCTGAAGCTTCATCTCTTGCCAGATAGTAAAGTCGCGGAAAAGCGATAGATCGACATCCCGGTACCCTGGGGCATAGTAATTGTTGCGCCTCAATGCGCCGTCCGATCCTCCTGGTCCTACACCGGGGCAACCGGTCGGATCCGAAGTACTGTAGCCGCAGAAGACCGTGCCAGCCGGCTCCGCGACTGTTGTGCTGGCTGTCCAGAAGCTGGGAACGAAGTACTCCTTTACCAGATTCACGCGGCTGCTGCGGCTAAGGACTGGATTGGTGGCAAGTGGGTTCGCGCCTGCATTCAGAGTCGGCCGATCGGTAGTGTTCCCATCCTGATTGTTGTCGGAACCCGTGGTGATATTGAATGGCGTTCCGCTGTGAAGGTTGATGACCGAGGAGATGTGCCAACCGTCCAGGACGCTTGCGACCGCACGGTTTGCGCTGCGGAAGTAATTCGGCACCCAAATAACGGACATGCCAAAAACCTGACGCATATCGTAATCATCCGGGCCTTTTTCAATCTTGAGGTTGTCGTCGTCCTCAACAGTGGAAGTGGAAGATGGGGTGCTGGAATTCAGCACACCGCTATCCAGGTTTTTGCTCCACGTATAGAACCCGTTGAAGCTGATGCCTTTGGTGACTTGCTGCGAGAAGGTAATCTGCATCGCATTGTAGTTGGAGGTCTGACTGGAAGTTACTCCATATACGATGCCGAGCTCTTGCGTTGGAGTAACCACGCCGTTAACGATTGTTGTCGGAATCGTACTGTAGTAAGGGCGGCGCGTATTAGCATTGGCGGTTGTATTGGCTGAGGGAGTCGTCGTATTGAAGACAGGGTAATTCTCGTCAACCGACATCGGCAGATGACGCGACAGCGATCCGACGTACGCAACGGAAACTGCGGCGGTCTTGGTCACCTGCTGTTGCACGGAGGCGGTCAACTGGTAGGTATCCGGCCAGACGAAGTTGGGCGTCACGCCTTCGATGGTGCCGGCTGCGGGGATCGGATTGACCGCGCCGGGGGTATAAGTGAACGGGAATGGCGAATCTAACGTACAACCGGTCGTGATTCCGCCGGCGCAGTATGGGTTGGTGAGCGAGCCTTGCTTGGGGAATGTGTAACGCAGAGAGAACGGGTAGTAGTTCGACGACGAATTCCACTCGTTGCCGGATACGCCACCCCAGAAGATGCCTCCCGATGCGCGGACCGATGTCTTCCCCTTGCCGAATGGATCCCACGCAAGGCCCACGCGCGGGGAGAAATGAGTATAAGAGTTGCCAATTGTGCCGCGAGTCATGCCTTTGTCGCCGGGGACCAATTCTCCAGCGGGCATAAGCGGGTTGACCGTCGACTGCAGTCCGGGAACAAACGTTGACTCCTTGTTCTGCGGGTCGGTTGGCGCGGTTTGCAGATCCCAGCGCACACCGAGATTGATGGTCAGATTTGAGCGGATGCGCCAGTTGTCCTGAGCAAAAAGTGCATAGAAGAACGAGTTGTCGATGGCGTCAACTGGCTGATCCTGAGTTTGCGTGCCGGGCAAACCGAGAACGAAGTCCGACAACGCGTTGCCGCTTCGCACGCTGGTGCTCGAGCTGAATGTGAAAACGCCATAGTTATTCAGGTCGGTGACTTGCTGGTCTTTGTTGAGCGAGGCCTCACCGCCTAATGTCAGCGAGTGGTTGCCTTTGTTCAGGATGAGCAAATTGCGCAATGCGTAAAAGTCTGTTCCTGCTTCCGGACCGTCGATCGCGTTACCTAGCGTGAAGTAGCCCGAGACCGCGAGTTGCGGAAGGCTGGGTGGACCCTGCACGGCAATGTTGGAGCCGAAGGCAGCTAGCGATTCCCGGCCAGCCGTGCCTGCGTTCCATGTATTTGCGCGCCCGCCCAGGAGCCGCGAAAAATTGAAATAGGTTTGATTAATGACGCTGTTGCTGAAAGTGACGGTGTCACTGATGTTGGCAAGATTCTGAGTCCAGTTCTGATTCTGCGCGACCCAGGGAAGGCTAACGGTGCTTCCGGCGGGAATCTGCCGAGAGCCTGTGCTATGGAAATACGAGCCTGTCAGCCGCTGCTTGGCGCTGATCTGGTGTTCGACCTTGATCAAGTACTCCCAAGTGTCGTACGGCTGCGCCTCTTGACCGGTAAAGGAAGGAAGACCGGTGGAGGTTGTGGCATTCTCAAATCCTTTTATGTACGCCAGAACCTTGGCAGCTGTCGGATCAAGTGTAGAAGTAATAATGTTGCTTGCATGAACGCCGTCAGCCGTATAGGGCTTATGGGTTGTAGGATTGCAAACGACAAATGCGGTTGCACTGCCGCCGCATGCTGCCGTTGCTAAAGCGCCTGCGGGCAAAAATGCGCTGAAGTCGCCGCCCGCTTGTCCGGCGTTGGTCGTCCCGCCTGTAAATGTTGGCAAGACTGCTCCTGAAAAGACGTGCGGCGTGATCTGCTTGATTTCGCCCCACTCGCCGAAGAAGAAGGTCTTGTCGCGGCGGATGGGTCCGCCAATGGTTGCGCCGAACATGTTGCGGTGCACGATGGGAGTGCCCGGGTTGGAAGTGCCATTCACGTTGGCCGCGTTACCCGCGTCGAAGTCCGTGTTGCGGTTGAACTCATACGTGGAACCGTGAAATTTGTTGGTGCCGGATTTTGTCAGCGCGGTAACCACGCCGCTCGACATTCTTCCATATGTGGCATCGTAGTTGCTGGCTTGCACGTTGAATTCCGCAATGGCCTCGGGGCTGGGCATATCGTTGCCCGTCATGCGCAGTGCTGTCATGTTCAGGCCGCCGTCGAGGTAATAGCTCACTGTGCCGGTGTTATCTCCGGTGGTGCCGCCGTTCATCTGCAGCACCTGCTGGTTGAAGCCGAGGGTATTGCCTCCGACCTGATTGCTTTGTACGCCGGGAATCAAAGTGAGAAGGTTATAGATGTTCCGGTCCAGGATCGGCAGGTTGTCCACCTCCCTGGACTCCAGCGTCCGCTCGACGGTTGCGGTTTCGAGGTCGAGTTGCGGCGCTTCCGCCGTGACCGTGATGGATTCGTCGGCTGTGCCAGTGGTTAATTGAACGTCGAGGCTCTGCGTCTGGTTGACGGTGAGCGGAACTGCGGGCCGCATATACTTTCTGAAGCCTGCAGCTGTCACTGTCACCGAATACGTGCCCACTGGGACCAGATCAAAGCGGTATTCACCGGCATCGTTGGTTGTCCCTTTGCTGGAGATATTCGTCTCCACGTTGGTGATAGTAACTGTGGCATGCACAACCAGTGCGCCGGTCGCGTCAGTCACGTTTCCTATCAAGGTGGCCGTTGTTCTCTGCGCAACTAGCTCGCACGGTAGTAGACATACCGTCATTAGCAGGGTGAGCAACGCCCAGCGTTTGAATTGCGTGAAGTTCATTGAATGGCTCTCCTCGTTTTGAGTTTTGCCGAGCGTATCGCTCTTTTGATCTGAGTGTGTGGTTTGAAAAGGTGTGTGCAGCGTCATGGCCATACTCCTTAGTGTTTTGGGCTATGCATTCGTTCTCACAGCGAGTACGGACGCGCGCCGGCGGTTATAAATTGAGCTTTGCAGCGGGAAGCCCATCGATGGCGGCTTCGATTCTGCAAGTTCCTTTGTAAAGCAGCGAAATTTCTGCGCGCCCATTTGCCAGTTGCAATTGGCGCGAGGCGCGTGTGGTCCCGAGATTCTCAATGAGGCTTCCATCGCCAATGAGTGAGAATCGGACTAACCTGGCGGAGTCGAGACAGAGCACTCCTTTCGCGTCAAAGACTTTTGCATCGACAGTAATCAGTTTGTCTTTGCGCGATGTTTCAGAGATTCGGAGTTCTGCAGGCTGGCCCCACGGCTCGGTTTGATAGGTGAGAGATAACTCGTCTGTAAGAGTTACTCCCTCCTTGACCGCGATGACGCGCAGTCGGTTTAACCCGACGGCAAATGCAACCTTCCATCGCAAGCCCGCAGCTGGAAAGTTCTGGCTATCACGACGCCGGGTTCCCTGGGAGATTCCATTTAGCAAAAGCTCGGCATGATCGCAGTTGGAATACACATGCACATCGCGCTCTTCGCCCGCCTTGCCCCAGCGAACAGGCCAACTATGGCCGTAGATGTGGACCATTTGCTTTTCAGACCAGTAGGACTGAAAGACGTAGAAGGATTCTTTCTTGGCCAGATCGCGCTCGGTGACACCCTTCTGATTGATTAGCGGTATGGGATTGTCGCCGCGCAAGGGAGAGGCAAAATCCTTGAAAATCCACTGCGCCGAACCCGTGAGCCAGTCGAGCTTCTCTTGGGTTTTGAGATGCCAATCGAAGAGATCGCAGGCGTAGGTCTCTGACCAGTCGCCGTCCTTTGAAACGCGGACCTTGCCACCGCTCATGCGGTAATCCAGGCCACGCTCTTCGGTCCCAGCGCCGGTGGCTACTTTGCGCAGCACAGCGTCAGGGTCTTCAGCGTGGCGCCCGGCATGGCTGTCAGCGCCCCATTCGATATGAATGAAGCGCTTGACGCGTCCGCGCCAGGCAGCAAGGCTCTGCTCGTACTCGTGGTAATTGCCCCCGTACCATCCAGCCCAGATCGAAGGCGCGTAGACATCGGGAATATCGCTCGCGAAATCGCAACGGCGAAACGCTGTGAGCCTAGAGTTGTCGAGACGATGCGCAAGATCACGCATCTCGGTCATGAAGGCGCGTATCTCTTTTTGGTCGAGGATGGGATATTCATCCGGCCAATCGTCTTCGTTGCCCAGACCCCAAAGAATGACAGAAGGATGGTTGTAATGCTGATCGATCATGTGGGCAAGCATGGCCTTCGCGTTCTGCTTCAATGCTTCGTCGCCGACTCCGGCGCGGCACCATGGAGCCTCTTCCCAAACCATCAGGCCTAGTTCGTCGCACAGGTCGAGCACCAGACGATCTTGCTGGTAGTGCGCGAGCCGGATAAAGTTTGCGCCCATCTCGCGGATCACCCGCATCTCTTCGCGCACCAAGTCGTCGCTCATCGCGGCAGCCACACCCGCGTGGTCCGCATGACGATGGGTACCGCGCAACAGCACACGCTTGCCATTCAACTGAAACGGGCCGTGCTCGAGGAATTCAATCTGGCGTATGCCAAAGCGCTCGTCCAGATGCGTCTGTCCGGCGGGACTCGTGAGCGTAACCCGGCAGCGATAAAGTCGAGGTGATTCCGGCGACCAGAGTTCCGGCGATGGGATGCGAAATTCTGCAAGCCGGACAAAATCGCTCCAGGCGGTCATTGTCCTGGACGAGCGATGAACGGATTGGTCCAGTGCGTCCCAGACCTCAATTGAAATCTCGCAGAGCGCGCTATGTCCGGACGGATTGTAGAGTCGGGACTGAACCGTCACCTGCGCCGATCCATCCGTCGCAATAGTCGGCAAAATGTGAACCGCATCCAGCGCCACGGCAGGAAGATAGACCAGGTTTACATGCCGGTAGAGGCCTCCATAGAGGCAAAAATCGCTGAGTTCGGACGGAATCCGTTCGTGATCCGGGCTGTTGTCACAGCCGACCACGATCGGCACGCCATCCTTTATCTCTCCAGGCGAAAGTCGCTTGACCGCTTCGGTGATGTCGAAAGCAAACTCGTCATACCCGCCAACGTGCGTTGCGATAAGCGCCGAGCCGACCCAAAGCGAGGTCGTTTGCCCCGCGCCTTGGAAGTGCAATATCGTCCGCCCATCAACAAAGGGATTCGCCGGGAGCAGTCGCGTGCGGTACCATCCCTGGCCGCGAAAGTAGGGATGGGCAGGATCACATTCATTGAGCGCGTTGAAACAATGAGGCAGTTTCACCGCTTCCCATGGGTCATTTTGCGCGGAACCCCAGACCCGCTGGATGTTGATGGCGCCGCGATGAAACTGCCAACCTGAATCCAGCCGGCTGGAGTTCAGAACCGCCCCGTCTAAAGGAGAGATCGATTTCATGGCGATAGCGCGGAGCGGGGCAGAGAGCAGGCCCCCAGCAGTTGAGAGAGACGCGGTCAGCATGAATTGCCGTCGCGACATATTATGCAAGAGGGCCTCTTTCCGAATAGCGCAATGATGCCGCTGCCCCAGGATGCCGTTCTTAATTCGGCTCCCGATTGATTTGCCAACCGTGGCAACGCCGACAAATTTCACTGCGCGGCGTAGTATCTTTCACCAAACTGGCCGATACTCCGCCTCTATGCACGCTTCTGACAAGTGACTAACCGTTTGGCTCACGAGGTGGGTGGGAACTCGCGCAGAATGAGCGTGTTAACGTTATTGTTTTTGGTTGTGACAAACCTCTTGCGCGCCTCGGGAACGGCGAGTATCATCCAAAGAATCATATGAATAGCAGCAGTGAGTCTCGGGAAGCCTGGCATCCGCAGAGCCGGCAAGACAGTGATGTGATATTGCGCGAGCTGCACGAGGTTTTGGCCAGTCCGCATTTCTGCAATAGCAAACGCTACCCCGCACTGCTGAAATACATTGTGGAAAATACATTGGCCGGCAAGTCAGAATTGCTGAAGGAACGGACCATCGGCGTGGAAGTATTCGATAGGCGTCCGAGTTACGACACAAGTACTGATACGGTTGTGCGCTATACCGCCGGTGAAGTGCGTAAGCGGCTGATGCTCCACTATTCCGAGTCCGGCCGGAATTCGAGCATTCGAATCTTGCTTCCAGCTGGGTCCTATATTCCTGAATTTCTGCAAGGCCACGACCATCACGAAGAAGCCGGAGACGGTGCCAGCTCTCAAGCCGTGCATGCCCAAGCAGTTGACGGAGTTTCACCCGCGGACGGCGAGACACCGAATCCAGAATCCTTGGTGACATCGTCGAGCACGAATTCCCTTACAGATACGGCGGCCGGCATAACACTCCGTCCCTTTTCTCGATTAAGAGGATTGGCGACGAAGCGGTTCGTGTCGTTGGCCGCAGCCGTAATACTGGTGGCTTTAGTGGTCGCAGGGATGCAGTGGCGATCCAGAGCTCTTCGGCCGAAAGCAGCTGTCGATGATTTCTGGGGACCGGTCTTGCAGGGGCAGCACACGGTTCTGATTTGCACCGGGGGTGTCGTCTTTCAGCAAAACAGTTTTTCCGGCGTAATTACGGCAGGCAAGGACATCGAATACCCATTTGTTTCCATGCAGATTGCCTCGGCAATTGCGCAGATCAGCGGCGTGATGGAGCATTACGGCGTGGCCACTGAACTGCATTCTTCTCCGTCAACTCCTCTGACCGTGCTCCGCGAACACCCGGCTATATTGCTCGGTGGTTACAACAACCAATGGACAATGCGCTTATTGCTGCCGCAGCGATATCAATTCACGCCCGCGCCGGTTGAATCGATTATTGATCGGACGCAGCCGCAAGTGCATTGGGAGCGAGACCATTCTCAGCCTTACTCAAGCGCCGACGATTACGCATTGCTGGCGCGATTTCGCGACACTACGACCGATGGTTGGGTCGTGGTGCTCGCTGGACTTGGCCGCAACGGCACTGAGGCTGCCGCGCAATTTGCCACCAGTCCGCATTACATGCAATTGCTTCAGGACAAGATGGGAAGAGACTTTTCAAACCAGAATATCGAGGCGATTTTGAAGGTCAACGTTATCGACGGAAAGACCGGCGCGCCCTCGATTCTGACGGTGTATTCCTGGTGAACTGCCGCTAGGCTTTGCTCGATGAGCTGAGATAGCAGCAACTTCTACAATGGGCATCGGAGCTGAAATCAATCGCAGTATGCAGGCCAACTTCGTATGGATTAATCCCGGAGGTAAGTTGAAACAAGAAACCCTCTACCGGTTACTAAAGTGAGAAGATCGAAAGCTACAATGCGCAACCGGCCGCCCACCATTCTCGACGTCGCCAGAGAAGCTGATGTCGGCGTAATGTCCGTGTCGCGCGTGATCAATGACAATCCCAGCGTCAAAGCCGAGACCCGCGCACGAGTTATAAAGGCGATCGCTAAAATCGGCTATGCGCCCAATGACGCCGCGCGGATGCTCAAAGGGCGGAGCGGACGGACAATCTGCTTCGTTGTGCCCGATCTCTCGGATTACTTTGCAAGTTGCTTCCATGCAATCCAGAAGGTCGCAATTCAGCATAACTTTCAGACAATGGTGGTCGCGACGGGAAGAAGCGCGGCAGTGGAAGACAGGCAGCTCGAGTCTATCCGCAATCATCACATTGCCGGATTGTTGATTGTTCCCTCCGGCAGTAACGGGAGACGATTGAAGATACTTCAGGATTGCGGTATTCCGATTGTCGCCCTCGACCGGCCGGCGACGGGAATTCAGGCTGACACTGTACTAGTGGAGAACAGAGAAGGCGCGGAGTTGGGAGTCCGGCATCTGATCGAGCACGGCCACAAAAAGATTGTCTGCGTCGGTTTCGACTCCGGCAGCTACACGGTGCGCGAGCGCATCGAAGGCTATAAGCAGGCGATGCGCAGCGCTGGCCTACAGCCTATTCTCTGCGATCAGGTCAACTCTCTCGAGGCCATGCAGTCACTTGTGCTTTGCTGGTCAAGCGGGAAGAATCGCCCAACGGCGGTTTTCTCCGTGAAACGGATTTCTTCTGTCCTCCTCATTCAGGCACTGCACTTTCACAAGATAAAAGTACCGGAACAAATCGCGGTGGTAGGATTCGACGACTTTGAACTTGCCGAGGTTCTGGGTACGCCGCTTACCGTTGTCCGCCAATCGCCGACTGACGTTGCGCACGCGGCCGCAGAGTTGCTGTTCACGAAAATCTCGAATGTGAAAGAAGGACGGCTGCCAGAACAGAAAGCAGCCAAGGTGCTGTTTCCTGTCGAGTTGATTCTGCGCAGATCTTGCGGATGCTCGGCATAAGAGGTCGCGGTAAGGTCCGGGCCGATATCGCGACGACTAACCAGTTTTTGCTTTACAGAAAGCAATTTGAGCTGCCAACTCAGGTGCACGATAAAATTCTGATCTTGCCGCCCGGTTGCGTCAGTGCGCGAGGCGATAAACCTCGGAGCCAGCCAGCAAGAATCCACCGGTGCCATATACATAACTGGAAGTTGGAGTAAATGCACCGGGTGCTGCACCAACCGGCTGCATGCTGCCCAACCTGCCGTCCTGATAAATGTGGGCAACCAGGCCCTGCCAGGCGCGCTGGACAACCGGCTTGTAAATCTTGCGATCGAGAAGGCCTGAGTTAATCCCGTAAGCAAAGCCATAAGTAAAGAACGCGGAGCCGGAGATCTCCGGAAGTTTATAGTCCGCCTCATCCAGCAACCCGGCTCTCCAGAGGCCGTCCGCTCCCTGCAAAGATGTCAGCTTCTGTGCCATCTGCTGGAATTGTGCGACATACTTCGGGCGTGAGGGATAGTCGGCTGGCATCTCTGCCAATACTCGCGCAAGCCCGGCAAAAACCCAGCCGTTGCCGCGCGACCAGAAGACGCTGTTGCCGTTTACCTCGCGTGCGTCAAAGTATGACTTGTCGCGGAAAAACAAGCTGTCTTTCGGGCTGTAAAGCAGGTTGGAGGTAATCCACCATTCATGATCCATGAAATCAAGGTACTTGCTCTCACCTGTTGCCTTGCTCAGTTTGGCAAGCACGGGCGGAGCCATGAACAATGCATCGCACCACCACCATAATGGCTTCTGCGCATCATCGGGCAGTCGCATTACCGCATCCACACGGTCTTTTATAGGAGCGATCATGACAGGATCTTGGTGGCGAAAATAGAGGTCCAGATAGGTTTGGCCGACTGCCAGATCGTCCGCATGTGCGAGGCGCGGGCCAGGCTGCCAGTCAAACTTCTTGCCAACCAGCAGCATCGCGTCTTGATACTTCTTGCCGTTTGCGACTTCGGGAACGGCCATGAAACCTGCGTAGAGCGCGGCAAATGTCCAGTCCCGGTTGAACCCTTCATAGGCTCGGGCCAGCTGCCAGTCGGCAACCTTCCGCATTGCACGGCTGATGTCTTTGCGTTTGAGTGCGGGCGAAAGGTTGGATGCGAGAGAAAGCGGAACAGTCGGCGCATCTCCGACCCATGGATTGTCCGCGGGCTTCGTCGATTGTCCGGAAAGAGCCGAAGAACATAACAGCAGCATTAGCGTAGCTATTGCCACGGTGTGCCCTGAATGTTTCGGCAACAGCACAGACGAGGGCCTACTATCCGCGTGATTTGCGCAAGAGCAGCGAATGACCCTGCCACGCATCTGTTGCAAATGTTCGTACATGCCCATGCAATACCCTTCTGGAGATAACGTTATCTATTACGATGGAGATTACAGAAGGGATGAGAAGGATGTCAACCACATAATGGGCCCTGCGATGTGGCTTGCAGCGAACGCCGGTGGCAGACACGGAAGGACAAATTTTCGGCCAATACATATACCTGGCCTGCGCAAATCTGACCGCAGATGCGCTTGTGATCGTCAGCATTGTCTTCTTCAGTACAATTCTGGTATCGTTATTGCTGAAAAGGAACTGCGATGAATGATTTACGCGCTCAGATAAAGCCTCCAGCCAGTGCGCAATGGGATTGCATCAGCCTGGGCGAGGTGATGCTGCGCCTCGATCCGGTTGAAGATCGCATTCACACGACGCGGAATTTTCGAGTGTGGGAGGGCGGCGGTGAGTACAACGTGGCTCGCGGATTGCGCCGCTGCTTTGGCCTCCGGACTGCCATTGCCACAGCTCTGGCGGACAATGCGGTCGGCCGGCTGGTAGAAGATCTGATGTTGCAGGGTGGCCTGGATCAGGAGTTGGTGCGATGGGTTCCCTTTGATGGAGTTGGCCGCGCAGTTCGCAATGGCCTGAATTTTACTGAACGCGGATACGGCGTCCGGGCCGGGCGGGGTTGCTCCGACAGGGGCAACACTGCAGTTTCGCAATTAAAGCCGGGGGACTTTGATTGGGGTTCCATCTTCGGCTCAGATCGCGGAGCGCGCTGGTTCCACACGGGCGGCATCTTCGCCGCGCTTTCCGATACGACGATTGCCGTGGCTGGCGAGGCGATGGACGCTGCGCGGAATGCGGGCACGGCAATCTCCTACGACCTGAATTATCGCGAATCGCTCTGGAAATCGATCGGCGGCAAACCGAGGGCGCAAGAGGTAAACCGCGAACTTGTGCGCAAGGTAGATGTTCTGTTTGGCAATGAAGAAGACTTCTCTGCGATGCTCGGCGCTGAAGTAGCGGGCGTGAATCAGGGCTTTGACGAACTGCCGGTGGAGAGTTACAGCAAGATGCTTCGCGATCTCTCCGGCGCCTACCCGAACTTGAAGATCATTGCGTCCACGCTGCGCACCGCGCACACGGCGTCGGAAAACGGCTGGGGAGCGATTGCGCTGCATCAGGGCGGAATTGCCCTTGTCGCGCAACGTAATATCGGCATTCTCGATCGCGTGGGCGGCGGCGACTCTTTCGCTTCGGGTCTCATCTACGGATTGCTTGCCGGCAACGATGTGGACTGGGCCGTGAAGTGCGGAGTGGCGCACGGTGCGCTAGCTATGACGACGCCCGGCGATACGAGCACTGCGAGCCTGTCCGAGGTGCTGCGCGTGATGGGCGGCGGCGCAGCCCGCATTTCAAGATAATGAGTTTCCCAACGCTGGATGTGCAACATCCGGAAAGAATGTGATCCCGTGAAAATACTGCAAATGGCAGACGCCGTTCGCTACCCCACGATGACGACGGAAGAAATGCGCGAAACGTTTCTGCTCAGCGATCTCTTTCAACCTGGAAAGGTCTGCCTGACTTATGTCGATCTTGACCGCACGGTGATCGGTTCCGCGGTACCCACCAGCGAGCCGCTTCCGCTGTTGACTGACGACGCGCTCAAGGCCGAGTACTTTACCGAGCGCCGCGAGTTAGGCATTCTCAATATTGGAGCCGCCGGAACGGTTAGCGTGAATGGCACCGCGCACGTACTGAAACAACTTGACGCGCTTTATGTGGGCCGAGGAAACGAGAAGATCGTTTTTTTCAGCGTTGACCCGAAGCATCCGGCGGAGTTCTATCTGCTGAGTTATCCCGCTCATGCCGTGTATCCTACCCGGCTGATTCACTCGGCTGATGAGCCAAAGACGACACTCGGCTCTGCTGAGACCGCGAACTTGCGCGACATCACAAAGGTCATCCACCTAGAAGGAGCGCGCAGTTGCCAGTTGGTGATGGGCTTTACGCAACTAGCCTCCGGAAGCGTGTGGAACACCATGCCGGCGCACACGCATATGAGGCGGTCGGAGGTCTATTTGTACTTCAACATCGCGGAAGGCCAGCGTGTCATTCACCTCATGGGCCCGGGCGACGAGACGCGCCATCTTGTGATCGCGGACAAGCAAGTCGTCATCTCTCCGGGCTGGTCGATCCACGCGGGAGTTGGAACTAAGAACTACACTTTCTGCTGGGGCATGGGCGGAGAGAATCAGGTTTACAGTGATATGGATCCAGTTGGCATTACGGATATGAAGTAGCCGAAGAGGATTGCGCCATGATCTTGGAACGATTCAGTCTGAAGGGAAAAGCGGCGCTGGTTACAGGATCGTCGCGCGGCCTGGGCGCGGCAATCGCGCTTGCCTTGGCCGAGGCCGGAGCCAACGTGGCCGTTCACGGATCGCGCGCGGTTCCGCAGGGAACGCGGGATCTGGTGAACAAGACAGGAAGAGAATCCCTGGCGCTGGTGGGCGATGTGAGTGATGCTGCGGTTTGTGTATCGCTCGTGGAAGAGGTCGTCGCACACTTCGGCCGCATCGATATTCTCGTCAATAATGCGGGAATTATTCGACGAGCGCCTGCCATCGAACACTCCGAGGAAGATTGGAAGGCCGTGATCGGCACCGATCTCACCAGTGTCTTCCGTCTCACGAAGCAAGCAGGAAAGCACATGCTCGTGCAAGGGGCGGGAAAGATCATCAACATCGCTTCGCTTCTCACTTTTCAAGGTGGAGTCTTCGTTCCCTCTTATGCCGCGGCGAAAGGCGCAGTGGGACAACTGACCAAGGCTTTCGCCAATGAGTGGGCCGCCAAAGGCATTAACGTGAATGCTATCGCGCCGGGATACATGGCCACCGACAACACGGAGGCGCTGCGGGCAAACCCTGAGAGGTCGCGTCAGATACTGGATAGGATTCCGGCGGCACGCTGGGGCAGCGCTGAAGATATGGCGGGCGCGGCAGTCTTTCTTGCCTCCAGCGCCAGCGACTATGTGCATGGCCACGTGATGGTGGTCGATGGCGGATGGCTCAGCCGATAGGCCTAAGCGAGATCGCAGATGTGTACAGATCGAATTCCGAGGTGCTTGATGAAAATTGGAATTGCACTTATGGCCCTGGCCGGCTGCGTGATGCCGATGGCCGCATCACAGACGCTAGTGGCAGACCGCCTTACGCAGAGCCAGTTAATTGAACAAGCACAGCTGCTATCCGCAAAGGCACAAGGTCCGAGCGGAACCGCGAGCGCCAGGCTGAGCGAGTATCCCAACCACTACACAATGGTTGCGCTTCGACACAAAGATGGAGGCGCGGAGATTCACGCGAACTTTGCCGATTTCTTTCTGGTGGTGCAGGGAAACGCGACACTTGTGACCGGCGGGAGCGTCGCAGACGGCAAAGAAGTCAGCCCCGGAGAGATTCGAGGTACATTCGTCCGGAACGGAACGTCAATGACCTTGAATCCGGGAGACGTGGTGCATATCCCTGCAACGGTACCTCATCAAATGCTTGTGCCAAATGGAAGCACATTCATTTATTTCGTGATCAAAGTCAAAGAGAAGTAAGACTGCCGAAGGAAGAGCCATGAATAAAGCGGAAGTGTTGCAGCGCATCAAGACAACCGGGATATTGCCCGTGCTGCGGGCGGCTTCAGTTGAAGAAGCGGTTGCGCTGGCAAAAGCGATTGAGGGCGGCGGAATTGCGACGCTGGAAGTGACGATGACGGTTCCCGATGCAGTCGAGGTAATGCGCTCGCTGATTCGCCAGGCGGGGGATCACATTCTTATCGGAGCCGGCACGGTTCTCGACCCTGAAACCGCGCGCGCCTGCATACTGGCCGGAGCACAATTCATTGTGAGTCCAGCACTCAACTTGAAGACCATGGAAACCTGCCACCGCTACGGCGTGGCCGTAATTCCCGGCGCGCTCACTCCGACCGAAATCGTCACCGCATGGGAAGCTGGCGCGGATGTGGTGAAGGTATTTCCGTGCAGCGCCGTGGGTGGGGCAAAATATCTGAAGGCGTTGAAGGGACCACTGCCGCAAATCGAACTGATTCCCACGGGGGGAGTCTCGTTGTCTACTGCTGCGGAGTTCCTGTCTGCGGGCGCGTTCGCTCTGGGCGTGGGTTCTGACCTGGTCAACCCGCAAGCCATCGCCGATGGCAAGCCGGAAATCGTAACGCAAACCGCCAAAGAGTATGTGGAGATCATTCGCAAGGCGAGAGCCGGGTAGGCGCGGCATTAGGTTAATCAGGAGTTTGGATGAAGCGTGTTTTCGGTTTTGTGAGCTTGATTCTGCTATCGGGAATGGCAACGACCACGTGTACTCCAGTACGCGCTGAAGAGCGTCCCTGGTCCGAGCGCGCGGCAAACGCAGCCATCGAACGTTGGCCGGATGGCCGCTTTGTTCCCGCCGGAGAACGCTGGGCCTGGAACTACGAACTGGGCACCCTGCTGGAAGGCATGGATGCGGTGTGGTTGAACACAGCCGATCCAAGTTATTACAAATACATTAAGAGCTCCGTAGATCAGTTTGTTATGCCCGATGGCTCCATCCCTACATGGAAGCCGGAAGAAAGCCAGCTCGACAACATTCTGCTGGGGCGCCAACTTTTGCTCCTGTACGGAGTTACTCAGGATGCGCGCTACGCCAAGGCCGCCACGCTGCTTTATCAGCAGCTTGTTCGTCAGCCGCGTAACGTGTCGGGGGGATTCTGGCATAAGCAGAAATATCCCAATCAAATGTGGCTGGATGGGCTTTATATGGCCGAGCCATTCTATGCCGAATACGCTTCGACCTTCCATCATCCTGAAGCTTTCAGCGACATTACTCACCAATTTGAATTGCTGAACGAGCACGCGCGCGACAAAAAGACCGGCTTGCTCTACCACGGATGGGATGAGTCGAAGCAGGAGCGCTGGGCCGACAAGCAGACCGGCCTATCCTCGCAGTTCTGGGCCAGAGGCATGGGTTGGGCGATGATGGCGCTGGTTGACACGCTGTCCTATTACCCGGAAGATGATCCAGGACGCAAGCAGTTGATTGGTGAGCTTGACCAAGATGCCGCTGCGGTGGCGCGCTACCAGGACAATGCAACGGGCCTCTGGTATCAGGTGCTCGACAAGGCTGGGGCAAAGGGAAATTATCCGGAGTCTTCCGCATCCTGCATGTTTGTTTACGCGCTGGCCAAGGGCGTGCGTCAGGGCTACCTTCCTCAACGCTATCTTGCCAATGCCGAGCGCGGGTATAAAGGCATTGTGAACCGCTTCATTGAAACTGGGCGCGGCGATGCGGTCTCCCTAACCGGAACAGTGAAAGGTGTGGGCCTTGGCGGTGCCCCATACAGGGACGGTAGCTACTCCTATTACATCGGCGAGAAGACTGTTACCAACGATCCAAAAGGAGTGGGCTCTTTTCTTCTGGCAAGTGCGGAGATAGAGAACGCTGCAAATGCAAAGCTGGGTCACGGCAAGACTGTTTTGCTTGACGCCTGGTTCAATAGCCAAACACGACCGGACGCATTCGGCCAGCAGGTTTACTTTCACTACAAATGGAACGACCAGAGTAACAGCGGATACTCTCTCTTCGGTCACATCTTCAACAACTTCGGCGCGGAAACGAAAACTCTCTATGCAGCGCCCACGCTCGAGGCGCTTCGCCAGGCGCAGGTCTACACCATCGTCTCTCCGGATATTCCAGCGAAGAACCCGAACCCGCATTATATGCAACCGGAGGACGCGGCGCAGATTGCGGAGTGGGTCAAGGCTGGAGGCATGCTGGTGATTATGGAAAACGATCCGGTGAACGCCGACCTCGAACACCTCAACCTGTTAGCCGAGCAATTCGGCATCCATTACAACAATGTGCTGCGCAATAAGGTGGAAGGGAGCAAATTCGAGATGGGAAAGATTTCAATCGATGGCGCCGATTCCATCTTCCACAAACCGCACACAATCTACATGAAAGAGATCTGCACCATCGGAGTGAAGCCTCCAGCCAGCGCACTGCTTCGCGATAGCGGAGACATTTTGATGGCCACGGCGCATTACGGCAAAGGAACGGTTTTTGCCACGGTTGATCCCTGGCTCTACAACGAATATACCGATGGCCGAAAGCTCCCTGCCGAGTATGACAACTACGCCGCTGGCCAGGAACTTGTCCGATGGATTCTAGCGCGGATTCCGCGTGAATATTCCGGCACGAAGGCAGCACCATCGAGCAGTAAGACCGCTACTGTTCGCAAGAATTAGCACGACACGTTGCCGTCCCAATCGGAGACTTATGCGTCCCGACTTCAGATTCTTGCCCTCTGCATCATCGTTGCTGTGCTCTGCGTTTGCCTTATCTGCGCAGGACACGCGCAACGTCACAGAACCGCACATCCCCTCTTCCTGCATCACGCTGAACGCAAGCATCGTAGCAGAGCATGAAGTGGTCGCGCCTGCGGATGAGCGGATGTTGGATACCGAGCACATCCAGTACGCCCTCGATAGCTCAGAACGGTACCTATATCGTTTAATTTAATACAGTTAGTTGCGTGGAGTTCTATCTCGCTGGGCCATTTCTTTTCGGCGCAAATCGGACAAAGAGAGCGTTGCTCTACCAACTCAGCTTCAAGCTCGCATGAGGTCGTTATAGCCAAATCATCACAGGGAAGGGTGTTGCGCCGCATTTGGCCGGCTTGCGCGTGCGCTTAAGTATGTGTCAGCAGCCGGCCTTTCGTGCCCTGCCGCCCGGACAAAATTCCGGTTTCTTCATAAAAGGACCAATGTAATGGGTTAAGCTTGCATGGTGATTCACAAATGGGTAAATTGCACAGGGAGATTACCATGTTCGATGTGGGGCAGGAGGTGACTGTGATCGCGGACAAAGGAATTGCCTATGACGGCATCATTCTGGCGCGAGCGACAGGCGACAATGGGCTGGGGGCCTACAAGGTTACTTTGGAAGGCGGCAGCCCGGAGCAATTGGGACAGTGGCACAAGGCCGTTGACGTCTTTGTGCGCGAGAAGACACAAGACGACGAAACGCAGTATTGACAGGTACGGACAGTACCTTAGGAAGAGCGTTGCGGAACAGTGGCTCGCCGCTCGCTCCATCGGCATCAGGGCCTTTGACCATCTTTTCAGACGTTTCGCGCGCAGGATCGTGCCTGAACTTTTTAATGGTTTTCACGGAGAATCAGATGACTCTTGGACAGTTTCTGGGCAAGCAATTCATTAAGGTAATTGCGTGGAATGAACCTCAAGACGGAATCCTCACCTATCGCTACCCCATGCAGGACCAGGAAATAGAAAACGGCGGCCAGCTCACTGTGAGCGAATCGCAGATGGCGGCGTTCGTTAATGAGGGCAAAATTGCGGACGTCTTCGGGCCCGGCTTGCACACGCTTAACACCCGCAATCTGCCCCTGCTCACCGATCTGATGAACTGGGACAAAGCCTTTGAATCGCCATTCAAGTCCGAGGTCTATTTTTTCTCTACTCGCCTGCAGGTTGACCAGAAGTGGGGCACGGCCACGCCCATCACCATCCGCGACAAGGAATTCGGCGCGGTTCGCATTCGTAGTTACGGCATCTATTCCTATCGCGTCGCCGATCCGCGCGTATTTTTCAACCAGATCAGTGGCACCCGCGACGCTTATCTTGCCGCCGAGCTCGAAGGCCAGTTGCGCGACACCATCATCGGTTGCATAACGGAGACCTTTGCCTCCAGCGATATCTCCTTCCTCGATATGGCCGCCAATCACACTGTTCTCAGCGCGAAGGTCGTCGAGACGATGAAGCCGGCCTTCGCCGCTCTCGGCCTCACCCTGGACCAGTTCGTCGTTGAGAACGTTTCCTTGCCGGAAGAATTGCAAAAGATCTTCGACCAGCGCATCGGCATGAATATGGTTGGCGATCTTGGCCGTTACACGCTTTACTCCGCGGCTGAGTCGCTGGATCTTTCCGCGGCCAACACCAGCGGTGCGGCCGGCATGGGCATGGGCCTGGGGGCAGGCGCCGCTGTGGCGCAGGTTCTCTCCAACGCGCTCAGGCCGACGATGAACGCTCCGGCCGCTCCCTCCCAGCCAATGAATGTTCCGGCTCTAATCGGCGCTCCAGCCGGTGCTGAGTCAGTTGCTGCAGAAGGCACCAAGTTCTGCATCGAGTGCGGAAAATCCATTCCTCAACGCGCAAAATTTTGCGCAGAATGTGGAAAGGCGCAATGAACTGTCCTTCCTGCGGCGCTCCCATGCAGCTCAAAGCTGACTTGGAGAGCTTCAAATGCGCCTTTTGCCAGAGCGTCTATTTTCCTGAAAAGAACGACGACGGAGTGCGCGTTCTCGATGAGCCCGCGGGCGAGGATTGCCCGCTTTGCAAGCTGCCGCTCGTTCATGCCGTCCTCGCCAATCTCCGGATTGTTTATTGCTCCGGTTGCCACGGCATGTTGGTCCCCATGCAGGCGCTGGAAGGTCTTGTCGAGCAGTTGCGGCCTGGCCAGGGAGACGGTGGCGCTCCGACTGCTCCCGACAGTGGAGATTTGCGTCGCGCGGTTAATTGCCCACAGTGCCACCATCCCATGGACGCGCATTTCTATGCTGGTCCCGGCAACGTGGTCATCGACTCCTGCGAAGATTGCTGCCTCATCTGGCTCGATCGCGGCAAGCTCGCGCACATCGTCCAGGCCACTGCAAGCGCACCGGCCTCAACCAGCGAGTGGGAGTGAATCACATCCTCGGGCCCCAAAAAGTGACCTTGAGACACACAGATTCAATGTCAATGGAAATTGGGAAATGCTCTCGAATAGAAGAGGAACCAAATGGATTCCAGCACGCCTTCTGCTGAAGCATCGATAATTCCAAGCGAACTCACAGGGCAGCTGCCGCGTAGAACGCGCTTAGCTAAAAACGGTATCCAGTCTGCGGTAGTGTTTGCGATCCTACTGGCTTTAGCCGTCGCCTTATGTATCCGACCCGGTATGAATGCCATGCGAGAAACGCAGACAAAAGATGCGCTTCTCCGCGACGGCATTGAAGCCATTGGGCAGGTCGATCATACTGCTGGACACTACTTAAACTATTCATTCACCGTTGATGGGAGACCCTATGCTGGTCATGCTTTTATGCCGGACCAGTTACAGGCAAGCATGCAAGATTACGATCCCGTCCGAATCCGCTACCTTCCCTCGAACCCAGCCATAAACAGCCCGGCAGATTGGCAAGAATCCAATCCTTTGGCCTGGATACCGTTCTTCGCTTCTGTGGTGCTAGTGCTGATCTCCGTGATCGTATTGACAGGGATGCGTATTGATCGACGTTTGGTAGCCGAAGGCGCGCCCGCAGTCGCGGTGATCACGAAGCGTAACGATCATCTTAGGGGTGGAATAACAATTGAGTACGAATTTCGCACCGAAGATGGAAGGGTAACAAATGGAAACAGCTCGTGTGATGGCCTTCCCGAGATCGGCGAAAGTATCTGTATTCTCTATCTGCCGTGGAAGCCGCGACGAAATCAGACCTACTCGTCGCTCTGGTATCGTGTGGCTCAATGATCTTCTAGGCCGGTGTACACGATAGAGTTCCCTCACAGGCAAAAGCCCGGCATTCCATAGCGTCATTCCCGACGCCATCGTTTCAATGAGAGGCCACGAACGCTGCTTCAAACCTCCTCAACTGGGCAACCCTTCCCAGAAAGCATCGCCCGGTCTATATTTTTCAATAACTTGCAAAATTGATTAATAAAATCAATTTTTGTGCTTGCATTTATTAATAATCTGCATTACAGTTCTCCTTGTAATTAAGAAATGAGGTTGCTTGCGATGGCCCCAAACTCCAAATCCGCTTCTGACTGGCAGGA
>JBEKQD010000011.1:0-60926 GCA_049520075.1 Occallatibacter sp.
GGACTCGAAGGGAAAACTAGTCGCCGGCCTCACTTACCATGACTTCAAGGTCTTCGAGAACGACACGCGCGAGCCAATCGCCTTTTTCACCACGGATTCGTTCCCGCTTTCGATAGCTTTTGTGATTGATCAGAGCCTGCCCTCTGACGTGATGGCCAAAGTGAACAACTCACTGGGCGCTATTCAGGGCGCGCTCACGCCTTATGACGAGGTTGAAGTCTTCTCCTATAACAACGGCGCGCAGAATCGCTCTGGAGGCTTTACCGGCGCGCAGAGCGCACGGGTTCCCTTTGTGCTCTCCATGGCCAAGGCTGCAGGCGAAGAGATGCTTGTGCCGGTCAACGACGGGCCGATGGCAGGTTGCAACATACACCAGAATGGCTACTGCGTCGATCCCAACCTGCAACAGGGCCGCTCGACCGGCGGCACTAATTTCATGACCATCCCCAAGGAGATTCACACCCTTAACGACGCGATTCTGGCTGCTGCGAAAGAGCTTTCGACTCGTCCCAAGGGACGCCGCCGCATTATTTACGTCATCAGCGATGGCAAGGAGTACGGCGCAGCAAGGCCACGTACAAAGAGGTGCTGCGCTACCTGGAGACCAACAAGATCGCCGTTTATGGCACGCTGGTGGGCGACTCGGCGCGCTGGGGCGAGGGCTACGTGAGCCGCGTCCATCTGCCCTTTACCATGTATGACAACATACTGGCCCGGTACATTCTGGCCACCGGCGGCGAGCCGGACGCCGAGCGCGGGCTGGACGGTATCGAGAAGAGCTACGCCAGAATCGCCGAAGAGGCGCGCAACCAATACACGCTGGGCTACTATAGCCACCAGCCAGTCATCGACGGCAAGTTCCGCAAGATCGAGGTGCGGCTGGAACGGTCAGGCATGGAAGTTGTAGCCAAGCAAGGCTACTACCCCTCGGCAGAGGATATGCGCTAGGGCTGGAACGATATGCCGGCATAAACACGAAAGGCCTGCGCGAGAGCGCAGGCCTTTTTTCTTGAAGTGAATTCGGGGCCTGAACAACCCGGCACCCTGCTTGCATATTTTCTTACGAACGCGTCTGGCACGCGCGGCAAACATAATCTGCCACTTTAAACCCCATCGGATTCTCGAATCGATTGCCGCACCGGCTGCAGGTGACATATTCCATTTCAGTCGTTCCGGACGCTGGTGCTGCCTGCGTGGAGGAAATAGGCGGTGCGGATGCCGCGCTCTGCTGCACTGATGGCGGGGGCGCATCGTTGATGCCCTTGAGGCCTTCTTTGAAGCCCTTCAAGCCTTCGCCCAACCCCTTGCCAAGCTCAGGCAGTTTTCTGCCTCCGAACAGCACAAGCAAAATAATTGCAATAATCAGCAGATGTGTCGGCTGAAATAGATCACCCATGGATTCATCCTCCGCGCGTTCAGCACTCGCCGTCGCGCATTTACAGGATTAATTGTCGCACAAAGGAGAATATGCGCGCAGGAAGCGGCCCTAGTTCACTTGCGCCGGCTTGCCGAGCCTTTCGGTCACCATCGAGTAAAAGGCGCGCAGGTCTTCTTCGTCTCCCACGGTGAGGCGGCGATAAACCTTCATCAGGGGAAAAAGTCTGGAGCCTCGCACGTCGATGGCCGGAACGGCCATTGAGCCGCCGGGATATTGGGTCATCTCCCAACCGCCAGCATAGCGACGCCGCAATACTTCGCCCAGGTAGCTGCCCCAGAGTCGCACTTCGAAGTCCAGGTCCAGCTCCGGACTCTCGCCTACCATGACCAGAATCTCATCGAGGCCGTCGATAGATTCGGAGGTGAAATCCAGTTTCTGCTTGAACTCGTTTGTGCCGCGCTCCGCAGCCGCCTGCGCATAGCCCTCCATCATCGTCCCCAGGTCAGGGAAGGAGGACGACTCGAGGCGTTTCCGCAAATCGGCAGGGTTCTTCATCCATTTCCAAGAATAAATGTTCCGGCGGTGCATGGGGAGCAGGGACAGCAGCTCGAAGTATGAAAATAGCACGGCGAACCCGCGGTGTGGCCCGCGGTGCGGGTTTGTGGCAAACTTAGAACAGTTGTGGAGAGTCCCCTGTGAAGACCATAAAGATTTTCGCCCTTGCCATCCTGCTTGCCCTGAGCGCCAGCAATGCCCGCTCAGCAGGACGCGAAATATACCCCGATCCGTCGCAGGCGAAGGCCGACCTGGCTGCCGCACTCAAGACCGCGGCCAGCACGCACAAGCGCATTTTGCTGGACTTTGGCGGCAACTGGTGCCCCGACTGCCAGGTGCTGGACATTTACCTCCACAATCCGGCGAACCTGCACATTCTTGAGGCGAATTATGTGCTGGTTCACGTGAACATAGGACACATGGACGAGAACCTGGACATCGCCGAACGCTACCAGATTCCGCTGGAGAAGGGCGTGCCTGCGCTGGCCGTCTTGAGCGAAACCGGCAGGCTTCTCTACAGCCAGAAGAGCGGGCAATTTGAATCCATGAGGCGCATAGAAGTGTCGGCCGTGACCAGTTTCCTGGTGCAGTGGAGGCCGGAGCAGCCTTGTTCGGTGGTGATGGTGAATTGCTAAAGGGTGGTCGTCTGAGTCCGGTAAGCGAAGGCAAATCCCTCCGGGGCTAAAGCCCGCGCTCACTTTGTCAGCTATACACGGGGGTTGAAACCCCCGTCTCCCTCTGGATTAGCTTGGCGGTGAGAGTAGCTTGGTGTTCTGGTAGGTGTAGATGATGCGGTGCGCCACCGTGATGGTGGAGAGCACAGCCAGAACCCATAGCACAGGAGCCATTGCGCCCCAGTGGTTGAACAAGGCGCCGATGATGATGAGCACAATGCGCTCCGGCCGCTCCATGAATCCCACCTTGCACTGACCGATGAGGGCCTCAGCGCGGGCGCGCGTGTAGCTGACCATCAGCGAAGTGACCATGACAAAGGCCACCAGCACCACGTAGCGGAAACGGTTGATGCGGCCGTAATAGACCAGCAATCCGAAAAACAAAACCACATCCGAGTAGCGGTCGATCACCGAATCGAAAAACGACCCGAAGACAGTGACCTGGTTGTTGCGCCGCGCCACGCGGCCATCGACCATGTCGAAGATGCCTGCGCCGAAGATGACCATGCCGGCGTAAAAAAACATCCAATCGGCGTTGGCTGCGTTGGCGTGGCCAAAGAGAAACGCGGCCACGATGTTGATGACCAGGCCGATGAAGGTGAGCACATTGGGCGAAATGCGGGTCAGCGCAAGTCCATGAACGATTTTGTCAAGAAGCCAACCGCATGCGCGGCCGAAAGCGCTGGTCCAGGTCATTCCTATCTTCCCTACTGCTGTTGTGCGCCGGTGGCGTCGCCGTTTTGGCCCTCGGCTTTCGCGGCCTCATCGTGAATGGTGGTCAGTTTCAGAATCTCGAGTTCGCGCTTGCCATTGGGTGTGACGATGGTGGCAACGTCGCCCACACGCTTGCTCACCAGACCGCGGCCGATGGGCGAGGTGGTGGAGATGAGACCCTTGGATACATCGGACTCTTCGCTGGTTACAAGTCGATAAATGATCTCTTCGTTTTTTGTGGAGTCGAACACCACAACCGTCGAGCCAAAGCCGACCTTGTCCTTGGGGATGTTGGACAGATTGACAAGTGAGAGCTCGGCCATGCGCCTCTTGAGCTGGCCCAGGCGGGCATCCACAAAGGTCTGGCGCTGCTTGGCCATGTGGTACTCGGCATTTTCCGAGAGGTCTCCCATGGCCACCGCCTTTTTGATTTCGGCGGGCAGCTCATGCTGAAGCTCGTGCTCGAGGACTGCAATCTCGGCGAGAAGCTGCTTTTTGATGTGTTCGGGCATGAATGTTCCGTAGTGGCGAGCAGGATTGGCTTCACTCGCAGGAGATGAAGAACTCAACTTCTTATTATACGCAGGTTAGGGACGCTGCTTCTAGCTACCAGCTTCCAGCCGTCAGCAATTGCTGTGGATTCTTCTGGCCTACTCATTGGAGCTCAGGTCTTCAGTTATTCAAGTGAAGATGGCTGAGCCCTCTACGGTTTAGCTTCCAGAAGCTAAAGGCTGGAAGCTAGGAGCTAGAGGCTGCTCTTTCGTCCATAAACGACTGAAGGATGAGCGTGGCGGCCACCTGATCCACAACGCGCCGGTGCTGCTGGCGGGCGTGGCCGGCTTCATACAGAATCTGATGGGCCTCGCGCGTGGTCAGCCGCTCATCCCAGAGGTGGATGGGCAGGCCGGTCAGCGTGCCCAATTCGGCGGCGAAGGCTTGTATTTTTGCGGCCTGCGGGCTCAGGTCGCCGGAGAGATGGACGGGATTGCCCACCACGATGGCCGCGACGGAGAAACGCCGACAGAGACGCGCAAGGGAACGCAGATCCTCGCGTTGGTTGTGCCGCCGCTCCAGCGTCAGAACCGGCTGGGCGGTCAGTCCCAGTTCGTCCGACACGGCCACGCCTATGCGGCGATTGCCAACATCGAGGGCGAGGTAGCGGGGATGAGGCGCAGATTCCAGCTTTGGCTCCTAGACTTTAGTTCCTGGCTTCTAGCTTAAGCGCCAGGCTCATGAGGGAGGAAATGCCCGCTACCGGCCTGATGCCCGTTACAATCGAAGGTAGCGAGTCTTAAGAGGGATTTCTCGCGTCTCACTAATAGCAATGAAGGGCTAACTCTAAGAAATGGCGCGCCGCAGAGGAACGAGTAAAGGAAAGAAGCGTTCTGGCGCGGCGGGAGTTCTCCGCGCCTTTATCCTCTTGCTGCTCCTTGGCGGGGCAGGCGGAGTTGCGTGGCTCGTTCTGACGCCCTTCGGGCCAGAGAAGGAGACCTTTGTCGAGTTGGCGCCGGGCTCCTCAACGATAAAGATGGGCCAGCAACTGGAAGCAGCGGGCGTGGTGCGCAGCCAGTATGCCTTCGATCTGATGCGCTGGGTGAAACGGAGAACGCTCAAGGCCGGCGAGTACAGGTTTGACCACCCTGCGCCAGTCACAGAGGTCTATGCGCGCATCAGCCGCGGCGACGTTTACACCCTGACGGTATTCATTCCGGAGGGCGCAAGCATATTTGAAATCGGCACAAGGCTGGAGCAGGCGGGATTTGGTTCCCGGCAGGATTTTCTTGAAACAGCCACAAGCCAGGCGAGTCTGGTGGCTGATCTGGACCCCGGAGCGGCAAGCCTTGAAGGCTACCTGTTTCCGGACACTTATCATTTTCAGCGCAAGACGACTCAGGCCCAGATTTGCGCGGCGATGGTCAGGCGCTTCCGGACGGTTGCCGGGCAAATTGGTTTAAAGGGGAATGTGCATCGAGTGGTAACCATGGCTTCGCTGGTAGAACGCGAGACTGCCGTAGACGCCCAGCGCCCGCTAGTGGCCAGTGTCTTTGAAAACCGGCTGGCTAAAAAGATTCCGCTGATGACGGACCCCTCGGTAATTTATGGACTTGAACTTGGTGGGCGCTGGAGAGGCGCAATTTACGGGAGCGATCTGAAGCTCAATACGCCTTACAACACATATCTGCACCCCGGCCTGCCTCCGGGACCGGTGGCCAATCCCGGTCTGCGGTCGCTGCGCGCGGCTATGACGCCGGCAAAGACGGACTATCTTTACTTTGTGGCGGCCGGAGCCAATCCACAGGGAGGGTCTCTGTTTTCCAGTACCATTGAAGAGCATGCGCGCGACGTGGCAGGTTACCGGCACGCAATGCGAAAGGCAGGTGACCGATGAAAACCAGCCAGCGTCGCGCCGCCGCCGCATTCCTCGCCGTTCCGCTTCTGCTGCTTTCCGGGTGCATGTGGAGCACGCGCAAGCTGCCCATCCCCAAGCCGCCAACCATCACACAGACGGTGGCGCCGGACGAGTTGGTGAAGCGGCTCAACAAGAATTGGGCCTCACTGGAAAGCCTCAACGCCACGGTCGAGATCCAGGCCAGCGTAACCAAGACAAAAGAAGGAACTGCCAGGGACTACACCTCCTTTCGCGGACATATCCTGATACGCAAGCCGGAGATGTTGCGGGTTCTGGGCCAGGTTCCCGTGCTGGGCACGCGCATGTTCGACATGGCCAGCGACGGAAAGAATTTCACCCTGTTTGTTCCGTCGAAGAGCCTGGCGGTGAAGGGTGCAAATGACCTGAGGAAGAAATCCACCAGCCAGGTAGAAAACATGCGGCCGGGATTCTTTTTCGACGCCATGGTGGTGCGCGGGCTGAATCCGGACGACCTTTACGCGGTGGTGGCGGATTCAGAAACCGTGGAGGACGTGGCCAGAAAGCACCTGTTCACTGTCCCGAAATACATACTCAGCATCAGCCGCCGCAAACCCGGCACAAACGAACTGACGCCGGTTCGTGTGGTGACCTTCCGCCGCGACGATTTGATGCCCTATCAGCAGGATATTTACGACAGCGCAGGCAACCTGGAAACTCAGGTCATTTATTCGGACTACGAGGATTTCGATTCCGTGATGTTCCCTGTCACCATTACCATCAAGCGCCCGCTTGAAGAGTACCAACTTGTTCTGACGGTTGAGAGCGTGAAGGAGAACATGACGCTTTCCGACGACCAGTTCCAGATCAAGATCCCCGATGGAACCAAAATTCAGAACCTGGAATAGCGGCTCATATGTGTTAGTATCCCGGCAAATGCAAACAAGGCATTTCAGGGGAGCCAGACATGGAAAGCAACCTTCGCCCGCTCACTCTCGGTGAGATTCTAGACCGTACCGCGCAGCTCTACCGCACGAACTTTCTGCTCTTTGCCGGCATATTTTCCGGGTACGCCGCCGGGATGCTGGTGTTGGGCTTGGTGCAGATCGGCCTGAACGAACTGCTCAAAGCGCGTCATGTGGCCGGTCCGATGCAATGGACAATTGTCTTCGGCCTGGTGGTGGCATGGCCGTTGATGATTCTGATGCTGGGAGTTTGCACGGCTGCCATCAGCCGCGCCGTAGCCTGGGTGCACCTGGGCGAACCGGCTACCATCCGAGGCGCTTACAAGAGCATTCGTCCACGCCTGGGTCGCTATCTGTGGCTAATGGCGATTGTCTACTTCCGGGTTTGGACGCCGCTGGCGCTGCTCTACGCCGCCTTTTTCGGGCTCTCCGCGCACTTCGGCGCGTTCAACGCAATGAACGCCCAGCCCGGCGTGGCCGTTCAACCCCCGTTTGCAAACAATCCGTCGGAGGCGCTCGCCTTCATTGGGGTAATGGTGATCATAGGCCTGCTTATGATTCCGGCATTTATTTATGCCACCTTGATGACCGTGCGCTATTCGCTGGCGGTTCCTGCCTGCGTGGTGGAGGACCTGAAAGCCGGCAAGGCGATCAGGCGCAGCATTGAACTGGCCAAAGACTCCTGGGGCCGCATCTTTCCGCTGATGTTGCTGGTAGGCGTCATCAAACTTGGCCTGGTCGCCCTCACCCAGTTCTTTGTCTTTATTGCGGCCTTCAAGCATCCCGGCCAACCGCTGGCGCCGGGGATTCAAGCGCTCTCGCAGGTGATTGGCTTTTTTACCAACAGCTTTCTTGGGCCGATCTGGGCCGCCGGCATTACTCTCTTTTATTACGATCAGCGGGTGCGCAAGGAGGGATACGACATTGAGTGGATGATGCAGGCCGCGGGATTGACCGTGCCGCAACCGGCAGCCGCTCCTGTCGAGCCATGGCTCTCTCTCGACGCACACTTCGAGCCGCCGACGCCCGCCGCCCAAGACCAGGGAAGCAAGCATGAATGAGCCGTTGCACCCATCGACTCTGGGCGAGATTCTGGACCGGACTTTTCAGATTTACCGGGCGAAGTTTTGGATCTTTGTAGCGATCGCAGCGGTGCCTGCGCTGGCGATGTTGAGCATTCATATTGCCGATACTTCATGGCTGAATATCCGTCCACCGTTTTCTCTCAGGAACCGTGGCTCGGCTGCGATGTGGAGTTTTCTTCATTCGTTAGCGTTCTATCATCTCTCAGTCTTTCTGAGTCTTCTGATTTACCCTGCATTTGCTAAATTGGCATCCGGCCTGATCCTCGGCGAAATAGGCACCGTCGCGTCTTCGCTGCGGTTTAGCTTGGCGCGCTGGCGCAGCTATCTTTGGGTCGCGATTCTCAAGCTATCTGCACAGTTGTTGATCCCTGAGATTCTGATGGTGTCGCTGTACGTTGGATTGTTCTATCTTGCCTACGCGACAGGTCAATTCAAGAACCCGAAAGGGACTCTTCTCTTGTTACTGTTCGCAATCCCGATCATTGCAGGCAGTGCGCTCGTTCTGTGGATTGGCGCCGCACTATCGCTTACAGTTCCGGCTTGTGCCCTTGAACGGATCACTGGAACCAGAACACTTCGCCGCAGCTGGGCGTTGACCAAAGATAGCCGCCTTCGCATTATGGCCGCGTGGTTGATGATCGTGATAACCTCCCTGTTCCTGATGGTAGGTCTTCGGTTACTTTTACGTTTGGTCATCTGGATCTTCCTCGGTCACCAGTTTGAGTGGACATCATCTCGACTTTATGCTGAATCGTACTACGCTTTATATGCGGCAATCTCAACACTTATCCTTCCCATCTACCCCATCGCCATCACCCTTTTCTACTATGATCAGCGCATACGCCATGAAGGGTACGACATCGAGCGAATGATGGAAGCCGCTGGACTGAATGCGCCTGTTACCACGCCAGCCGGGGTCGAGGAGGGTCAGGCTTGACGGCTCGTTCTCAACTCGCCGGCATGGTGCTGACTGCGCTTCTAAGCGCGTCACCGGCTTGTAACGCTGCTGACGCGAACGCTGCCGCCGCTCCGGCCACAAGCAACGGGCGCGGGACAACGCTGGCTGAGTATCGCCAGCATCTGGTCGAGTTGAATGCAGTGGTTGCCGCTTGCGCCAAGGCGCGCGACACGGAGAGCTGCGATCCAGCGCTCGTGGGGCAGGACGAGCATGTGCCGCTCGGCAATGCGCCCAATGCGGAACGGCGGCTGGTGCGCTACGACTGGTTGCGTGCGCTGCTCCTGAAGGCTCAGCTGAAGGACGAGACCCCGGAAAAGGCTCAAGAAAAAAGCAATCCCCCAAACAAAAATCAGGACAAGGCACAGGCCAAGCCGGAAAACGACGCAGAGCAGACTCCGGCAGAGGAAACGACGCGGCCGCTCAAGCCCACCGCCAGCCAGCTATTAAAAGACGCGGAGACGCGCCTGACGGAGGACATCGCGCAAGCCGACGCGCTGGCGGTTGGCCCGGCTGCGGGCGCGGCCGATCACGCGAACGAACGCATCGCGATGAAGCAGGTGCTCGCAGGCCGTGACTTTCGCGACCTGGAGCCGTCCACGGCGCGCGATACGCTGCTGGAAAAGCTGAGCGAATGGCTCAACATGCTATGGAAAAACGCCGCAAAGTTCCGGGCGCGCGCAGCCTGGGTGGGGCAAGTGATTGTATGGGGATTCATTCTGGCGGTGTGCGTGGGGCTGGCATGGGGGCTTCTGCAACTGGAACGCCGCTGGCGCATCCGGCTGGTTCCAGAGAGCGCGGGCCCTGTCAATGGAGCCGCATCGGCGCGCGACTGGCAACTTTGGCTTGCAGACGCGCGTCGCGCCGCCGCTGCCGGTCAATGGCGCGAGGCGATTCACTTTGTCTATTGGGCGACCATTTCCAGGCTCGAATCCAAACGGCTGTGGCCGGCAGACCGGGCGCGCACTCCGCGCGAGTACCTGGCTCTTGTGGCCGCGGAAGACCCGCGCAAGGCTGGACTTGCCACACTCACCGGGAGCTTTGAGAGAACGTGGTACGGCGGACTCGCGGCGGGCGAGAGCGAATATTCACAGGCGGAAGCGCTGGCCGATGGGCTGATTTCTGGGAACAATAATTCGTCAGGCGGTGCGAGATGACGTTTCTCTCCTCGCTCGACGCTAAGGACCGCAAGCTGCTGCTGTGGTGCGTGGGAATCGCGGTTGCTCTAGCTGTCGCGACCGGTTTTCTTCTGCCTAACGCAAACGAGAACGACAATCCTCTGCCTTCGTCTTTCTTTGCCGGTCAGCACGGCGCTCACGCCGCATACGAGACTCTGCTTCGATCCAACTATCCGATTGAACGCTGGGAGCAGCCGCTGAGCGATTTGGCCGCGACGGCCAGCCGGGAGACGGTGGTGATTCTTGCGCAGCCGCTTTCACGCGAGGCGGCTGACATCAAGGCGGTACGCAAGATCGTCGACCGTGGTGGCCGCGTGCTCTCAACCGGGTACCTGGGCGGATTCATTCTGCCCGGCGAGGCCAGCGAACAGCCGAGGGAGTTCAACTTTGCCGCGTGCAAGCTGGAGCCTGAGGGGCTGGATATGAAGCCAGACGCGCTGGCCAATTCGGGCGAGGTTTGGATGGTTCCGCAGGCGGCATGGAAAGTTGGCAATCCTGCCGCGCGCGTCGACTACAGTTGCGCCGGAAATCCCGCAGTGGTTGAGTACGACTGGGGCAAGGGTCACATCGTCTGGTGGGCAAGTTCGACGCCGCTGGAAAACGGCTCGCTCAGCCGCGCTCACAATCTTGATCTGCTGCTGAATTCGCTGGGACCGCGCGCGGGACACCGCTTCTATTGGGATGAGTCGCTGCATGGTGACATTCGTTCGACGTGGAGCTACGTCGCCGGGCCGGCGCTCACAATGTTGCAGATTGGCTTGGTAGTGGTCGCGCTGTTGATCGTGTTCAGCTTCAGCCGTCGCAGCGGGCCGGTGCGCGATCTGCCTCCCCCAGCGCGCGCGACACCTATCGAATTTCTTGAGGCGCTGGGGAGCCTTTATCGCAACGCCGGGGCCGCATCGACGGCCGTCTCGGTTGCGTGGGAGCGCTTTCGCCGGCACAGTTTACGGCTTTGCGGACAAAGGGTGAGCAAGATGAATGCGGCGGAGCTGGCAAAGGTAATTCGCCGGCGTTTTCCGCTGGCTGATGAGAGCCTGGAAGCTGATCTGGCCGCTTGTGAAGAGGCCGCATGGGCCGAGACGGCTAATCCCCGACAGGCGCTCAAGCTGATTCAATTGCTGTATGGGCACTACGAAAAGTTGATGGAAGCGGCCAGGCCGGGATACCAGGCAGGCAATCAGGCCGCGCAATCTGAGAAGATTCAATCCAAACAGCAGGAAAGGGCTTCATGAGCCAGGAAAACAATCTCGAAGTTACGCAAAATGCAAACCAAAACTCGGAGAGCTTGTGTGCGACCAGCCAGCTTATCGCCCACTCGCGCGCGGAGTTGGGGCGCGTGGTCTCCGGTCAGAACGAGGTGATCGAGGAAGTGCTGATCGCCGTTCTCTGCCAGGGCCATGCGCTGCTGGAGGGCGTGCCGGGCATTGCAAAGACTCTAATTGTCAAGGCGCTGGGGCGGCTGCTCGGCCTCGGCTTTCAGCGCGTGCAGGCCACGCCTGACCTGATGCCGGCTGACATTCTTGGCACCACCATTCTGCGGCCCGGATCGGCAGATTTCGCCTTTCACGCAGGGCCGGTTTTCACTGACCTGCTGCTGGTGGACGAGATCAACCGCATGCCCCCGCGCACACAGGCCGCGCTGCTGGAGTGCATGGAAGAGCGCCAAGTGACGAGCGACGGCGTGCGCCGTGCGCTGCCGAGCTGGTTTACCGTTTTCGCCACAGAGAACCCGGTGGATTTTGAAGGCACGTACCCGCTGCCAGAAGCGCAACTGGACAGATTTTTGCTCAAGATTCGCGTGGCTTATCCCTCGGAAACTGAGGAGCGGCAGATTCTGGAGCGGCACCATGCGGGTTCGGGCGCGGGACTGCTGGAGGACGCGAAGATTGCGCCTATTCCGGAGGGGTTGCTAGCTGCGGCGTGCGCCGAGGTGCGGGCGATTCGAATTGAGCCGGAGCTTTACGATTACATTTTGGCGCTGGTGCGGCGCACGCGGGAGTGGCCGACGCTTCTGCTGGGAGCAAGCCCCCGCGCGGCGTTGAGTGTGATGCGTGTGGCGCAGGCGTCGGCTGCATTTGATGGTCGCGACTACCTCGTTCCCGACGATGTGAAGCGCGCGGTGAAGCCGGTGCTGCGGCATCGGATTATGTTGAAGCCCGAGGCTGAGCTGGAAGGCTTCGACGCTGACCGTGTGCTGGCTGATGTGCTGGCCACCGTGCCGGTGCCGCGGCAATGATTTTACCCTCACTCCATCCCGGTCCGGTCAGCGCTGCTTGCGAGCGGCGGCGGCGCTGGGCTTTTGGGTTGACGGCGCGGTCGATTGGGCTGCTGCTGGTGGGCTTTGTCTGGCTGGTCCCGGGCTTCTGGGATTGGCGGCTAGCCTTCGCGATGCCGGCATGGGACGCGCTGGTGCTGATCTTCGCGCTGACGGATGGTCTGCGTTTGCCGGATGCCGGCGAGTTGGTTGTAAGCCGTGCATGGTCGAACGCGCCGGCTCTGATGAGCAAAACCGAGATTGAGCTGACGGTTGAAAATCGCGGCCGGACGATTATCGAATGCCGGCTTATGGACGATCTGCCGCCGGCTCTCGTTGCAGAACCGGCAACGCTCCGGCTCACAGCTTTCCCCCGCGTGCCGGCCTCGCTCCGTTACCGCGTGCAGCCCAAAGAGCGCGGCGACTGGGAGACGGGTTGGCTCTACGTGCGCTACCGTTCACCCCTGGGTTTGGCAGAGCGCTGGGTAAGGGCGCCGCTCACGCAGGCGGTCCGCGTTTACCCGACCCTGCGCGCGGGCGAGGAACAGAAAATCTTTCTTGCGCGCAGCCGACAGATTGATTTGCAACTGCGCCGGTCGCAGCTGCGCGGACTGGGCCGCGATTTCGAGAGCCTGCGCGACTATCGCGAGGGCGACGACCTGCGCGATATTTGCTGGACGGCCACGGCGCGGCGCGGCACTCCCATCACTCGCCAATACCAAACAGAGCGAAGTCAGCCGGTGTGGATCGTGATTGATTGCGGCCGGCTGATGCGGGCGCGCGTGGCGATGGCTCGAAGCCCAAAAGACTCCGGCTCAGCGCCCGTCAGTTCAAAGCTGGACTATGCCTGCACGACGGCTGTGGCGCTAGCTCAACTGGCGCTTTACTCCGGCGACCGCGTGGGTCTGCTGGCTTACGGGCAGGGAATTCAACAGCGGCTTTTGCCGGGTCGCGGCGCGGTTCACCTGCGGCAGTTAATCGAATCGCTGGCCCAGTTGCGCGCTGAGCCGAGCGAGGCAGACCATCTGAGGGCCACGGCGACGCTGAATCGCCTGCAACCCCGCCGGTCTTTGATTTTATGGGTCACCGATCTGGCTGAGACCGCGATGCGCCCCGAGGTGATTGACGGTGCACTGCAACTGCTGCGCCGCCACATTCTCTTGTTTGTGGCCATGGCTCAGCCGGAGGTGGAACTTATCGCGCAGGCGAGGCCGAGAAATGTGGAGCAGATGTTCCGAGCCACGGCAGCCCAGGAGATGGCCGGCCGCCGCGAACTTCTGCTGGCGCGGCTGCGTGAGCAGGGCGCACTGACCTTTGACCTGAATCCCGAAGCTCTCACGTCGTCGGTTCTGAATCAGTACCTTACGGTGAAAGAACGGGCAATGGTTTAGCGATGGTAGGATTTGCTGAAAGTGAAATTGGCAAGGAGAAAGACTTGGAACAAGGGAGTGAAAGAAGTGCGGTAAATACTCAAGCTGGCACGCGAGGCAAGCAAAAATCGGTGCTGCCTATCATAGTGGCGTTTGTCATCGGACTCGGCTTAGTCTGGCTCGCCCGGGGTTTACCGGAACAATACAAGCCGAAATTCGATTGGCACATCATTCTGGCGATCTGCCTCGCCGTGATGTTCATCCTGAGAATGCTCCCCACCTTTTTTGACTGGACAGTCGGCACAATTGGCCTGGTCCAAATTTTCTCTCCGGAGTTCGAGCAGCGCGCTAGGAAAAGATATCAAGCAGAAATGGCCTTGCTGACAGATTTGGGCTTCGACCTCGCATTTTTTGTCGGAGACTCCACTTCGGTGTTTCGCATGCTGCTCATCTTCCCGGCCATTGTTGTTTTCGATATGTGGCGCAATGGGGTGCCGATGACGGTACAGAATGGAACAAGGCTTCTGACCGGGAATCCGGTGTTCATTTCACGCGACAAGTCTGCTTATGCGCATCCCAACAGCTTTGGCTTTACCTTCCATACGGGCTTTCAAGATGGGACCGCTCTTGTATCGAAGAACTTCGGGGACGACACTGGTTACATATCTTCGATTGTTGGCAATACGTGCCCAGCAGCCAGCGCTGCCGATACATGGGCAGCGCATCAGAAGCGGTTGGAGGAACTCGTGGCAGAGGGCAGGCGCGTTGACCGACAGACGAGCTTCCAGGCCTACCGGGAAATCGTGCTCAAGGAACAGATGGGCAGGTGAGTGTGGATTGGTTCTGAATCAGTATCTTACAGTGAAGGAACGGGCTATGGTTTAGGAGTAGAATTCTCATCACGGGTGAAGAGAATGAGGATGGCAAGAACGAGGAAGAATGGGCCCTTAAGGTGCGCTTCACTTGTCTGTTCCGTGGCGCTCCTTTTCAGTCTGACTGCGTGCTCCAAAGAGGATTTGCGGAGTTACAAGGATAACGTGCAGCGTTTTTTCGACGATTCTATGGACAAGCTGAGATCAAAGGCTCACGAGTCCGACGAACTTCCTCAGGCCGCGCCGCTACCAAAGCCGGAAAAACATCCAAAGACGGGGAGGCACGTAAAACCGCCGGACCCGCTGCTTGACGCCACCCAGCAGGATCTCGCGGAATACCTGCGCGGCAAACTGATCGCGCTCAGTCCCAGCGATGGAATCAACGATAATCTCGAAGTCCATTTCGATTCGCCTACCAGCACATTGACCATCAGCCAGCCCGGCAGCCGCTGCGAACACTTCCTGAATGCGCTCGACACCAACAACATCTACTGGGATGTCTTCGATCCCAGTGATGCCTACAATTCGCGCGAACCGATTCTGCGGCTTACGGCAACTACAGTGAGCGGCAAAAGGGCGAGAGCCTGCTATGACACAAAGGGCCACCCTGAGTACGGGCTCAATACGAACCGGGTACGGCTGCTTTTCTCTTATCCGAAGTCGGAGCAGGTTTCCGGCTTTCAGGACAAGATGATGAAGGTTATGAAGAAGCTAATCGTCATGTCAGGCGGCTCGCCGGAGAATGACATTTTTCACCCGCCCAGCAGCAGCGTCACCTCCGGCCACAGGTAAGTCCGGCCAGCAAACCAAAGGCCCGCCGCTCGGTGAACCGAAGGGCGGGCCTTTGGTTTGGGCTGAGAAAAGCTACTCCGTCGTTTCGGCGGGGGCTTCGGCGGCGGGCGCGTCAGCCGGCGCTTCATCTGAAGCTTCGGCCAGAACCGTAACCTTCACGTGAGCGGTGACTTCGCGATAGAGCCTGATGGGCACGCTGAACTCGCCCACGCTCTTGAGCGGCTCGTCCAACTGGATCTTGCGGCGATCGATCTCGAAGCCCTTGGCTTCCAGCGCGGCGGCGACATCGGCCGATGTAACGGAGCCGAAGAGACGGCCGGCCTCGCCAGACTTGCGGGTGAAGTCGAGTGCGACGGGCTCCAGCTTGACGGCCAGCGCCTCAGCCAGCGCCTTCTCAGAGGCGGAGCGGCGTTCGGCGGCATTCTTCATTTGTTCGACGACAGCCTTGTTCGCCGAGGTTGCCTGCATAGCCAGCTTGCGGGGTAGCAGAAAATTGCGGGCATAGCCGTCAGCCACTTTGACTATGTCGCCGCGGTTGCCCAGATGAATTACATCGTCCTTCAGAATTACTTCCATGACTAATTCTCCTGTGTGCGGGTTGCCGCCGCGGGCGCTCTTGTCCTTTCGGGGAGAGAGTTGAGCCAAAGCGGGCCGCACCTGGTTCTAGTTCGGCATCCACAATATCGCCTTCCGCCAGCAGCGTTTGACTCCCACCTTTCCCAAAAAAGCGAAGGATGGGGCACCCGCGAGTCGGCGGAACGGCAGCCGAAGGTTAGTGCCGTGTAGCAAACGGCAGCAGGGCGATGTTCCGGGCCTGCTTGATGGCGCGAGTCAGACGGCGCTGGTGAGTTGTGCAAACGCCGGTGAGCCGCCGAGGCACGATCTTGCCGCGCTCGGCCACAAAGCCTTGCAGAAGGCGAACATCGCGGTAAGGGATTGCATCGATTTTCTCGGTGCAGAACTTGCAGACTTTCTTGCGGCGGAAAAATTTGCCGCGACCGCCGGGACCACCGGAGGGCCGTCCACCAGGCCGTCCGCCGGGGCGAGGACCAGAGCCGGAGCCGGGTCCTGAACCCGAACCTGGGCCGGAGCTCGAAACCGGGCTGGATTCCGAGCCGGAACTGGCTTGGGAAGTTGCGGGTGCGCTCGTCTCGGGCGCTTTTGCTTGAGTCTCTTCAGACATACTGTTTCCTCTTCACTCTCTTGGGCTCCGGAAAGCACCGCAGGGCGCAGGCCGGAACGCTGGATCGGGCCGCAGCCGGCGTCCCAGTCAATGGGGAAGGCGGCGGCAATTCGTTTACAGTGAACAGTGGCCAGTGATCAGTGAACAGAAAATACTGGCAACTGGCAATTGATGGAGCCCTGCAAATAACCTGGAACATTTCAGTTTCGGCTGTTCCCTCTCCATCGTTCACTGTCCACTAAACACTGTTCACTGCTTAGACGGCCTGAACCGGCTCAGCGGCGACAGGGACCGGTTCGGCTGCAGGAGCAGGCGCAGCAACCGGCGCAGGCGTAACGGCCTGAGCCGGAGGCGCTACGTTTGCGCTCCGCCGGACTCCGCGCAGAGCCTTCACCTTGGCAAGGCGCTTCTCTTCCTCGTCAATGCGCACGGTGATGAACTTGATCACCGGCTCGGTGACGCGCAAGCGGCGCTCAAGCTCCAATATCACCGCGCCATTGGCTTCGATGGTCAACAGAACATAGTTGCCGTCGTTGAACTTGCGCACCATGTAGGCGAGCTTGCGCCGGCCCATCTTCTCGACGGTCTTAACCACGCCGCCACCATTGGTGACGTTAGTGGAAAAGCCGGCGATCAGCTTGTCGATATCTTCTTCGGCCGCATCGGGCCGAACAATGAACATAACCTCATACACACGGGACATCCTGTTTCCTTTTCCGCTGGAGTAACTTAGCCTCCAGCCCTCAACACTCAATTCAAGGTTCAAAAGAACTTTGTTTGCAGCATTCTCTAGTTCTGATCCTTGTTCCCTGATCCCTGATCCTTGTCATCCTTGCGGTTGAACTCGTTCATGGCGGCCGCCGGCCCCAGCTCGAGAATGCGCCGCGTCGCGTTTGCCACGCGATCCAACACCTCGTCCAGCACCGTCAAATCCGCCTTACGCATGGGCGAGAGCAGATAATCCTTGCCGGGACGCTTGCCTCCGCCTGCCGCAATGGCCTCAGCAGGAAGATCGAGTCCCACGCCAATGCGCAGCCGCAACCACTCCTGAGTACCTAGGGCGCCGGTTACGCTGCGGGCTCCGTTGTGCCCGGCCGGCGATCCGCGCTCCCTTATCTTGAAGGTCCCCAGCTTCAGATCCAACTCGTCGTGAATCACGAGCAAATCCCTTGCCGGGTCTGCTTCAAATTCGTGAACCAACGCGGCCACAGCCAGCCCGCTCAGGTTCATAAATGTCTCCGGCTTGGCCAAAACCACTTCGCGCCCCGCGATGCGGCAGGTTGCGGTAGCGGCCTTCGATCGCCGGTTTTGAACCACAACGCCTTCTTGCTGGGCGATGCGGTCGATGGCCATGAACCCCGCGTTGTGCGGGGTCCACAGATATTCCAGGCCCGGATTGCCGAGCCCCACCACTAAAAAGGGGCCACGGCGTTCCACGTTCTCACTTGCTTCGGCCAAGGCTTACTTCTTCGACCCAGCACCGGAGTCTGACTTCTTGGCTCCAGCCTCGGGCTTCTTGGCTGCATCTTCCGTCTTGCCGCCCTTCTTGGCGGCGTCCGGCTCAGCCGTTGTAGCCTCTGCTGCCGCAGCCGTTGCTGCCGCAGCTGCCTCGACTTCGGCAGCGGTCGGCGCTTCTTCGCGGATGGAGACGACGTGGGCAACAGTCGCATCCTCGGGTTTGAGGTACTTGATCTTGTCCGAGTGGGGCAGATCGCTGACACGCGATACGCCGTGCATCTCAAGGTGGCTGACATCCAGGTCGATGTGCGTCGGAATGTCCGCAGGCAGGCACTCGATTTCAACTTCGCGCAGCACCTGATCGAGGATTCCACCCTCAGTCTTGACGCCTATCGGAATCCCGAGCAGCTTGATGCGGACGCTGACGTGCAAGGCCTTATCAAGAGCAATGCGCTTGAGGTCGATGTGGATCAACTTGTCGTTGATCGGCTCGCGCTGCCAATCGACGATCATAGCCTTGGCTGCAGGCTGGCCGGCAACTTCAACATCGAAAATCGTGTTGTGGCCAGTCTCGGAGAAAAGAATCCGGGAGATCTGCTTGGGGTCCACCTCGATGGCCACTGGATCGTTCCCCGGACCATACAGCACGGCAGGAATCTTGCCCGCGACACGCACGCGGCGCGCGGCATTCTTGTTAAACTTGCCCTCACGGGGCTTGGTTACGACTACTTCTGACATTCGGTCTCTCGTTTCCTGGTTTCGGGCACGAACGTTCGAGGTTCGCTCCCTTTGTTGAGGCCAGTGGTCAGTGAAGAGTGGACAGTGGTCAGTAAAAACTGCCTGGCTGCCGTCTATTGCCGACTACCAACTAATTGGTTAAAGATGCTGATCACTGAACACTGTTCACTGACCACTCAAGAAAACAGCGTACTCACGCTGGTTTCCATGTGAATGCTCTCGATGGCCGCACCCAGCAGGCCGGCGATGGAAAGCACTTTAATCTTGGGCAACTTCTGCGCCGCCTCGCGCAGCGGAATAGTGTTGGTAACCACAACTTTTTCAAGTCGCGAGCTGGCGATGCGGTCGATGGCCGGTCCGGAAAGAACGGCATGGCTGGCGGCGGCGTAAACGCTCGTCGCGCCGGCTTCGTAAAGAGCGTCGACCGTTTTCACCAGTGTTCCGGCCGTGTCGATGATGTCGTCAATGATGAGGCAGCTCTTGCCCTTCACATCGCCCACGACGTGCATAACTTCGGCGACATTCAGGTCTGTGCGGCGTTTGTCGACGATGGCCAGCGGTGCGCCCACCTTCTGCGCGAAGAAACGGGCTCGCTCCACGCCGCCGGCGTCGGGCGAAACCACAATTGGATTCGGCAGGTTGAGTTCGCGGAAGTAACTAACGAGCACTGGGCTGGCGAAAAGATGATCGACGGGGATATTGAAGAAGCCTTGAATCTGTGCGGCGTGAAGATCAACGAAAAGAGCGCGATTGGCTCCGGCCGTGGTGAGCAGGTCGGCGATAAGCTTGGCGCTGATGGCTACGCGGGGACGATCCTTGCGATCCTGTCGCGCATAGCCGTAATACGGCACCACCACAGTAATCCTGGCCGCTGATGCGCGCTTAAGCGCATCAATCATCACCAGCAGTTCCACCAGATTCTGGTCGACCGGATAGCAAGTGGGCTGAACAACAAAAACATCCACGCCGCGCACGTTCTCGAGCAACTGGAAATAAACTTCGCCGTCGGCAAAGCGCTGTATTTTCGCTTCACCCACAGGCACGCCGATGTGGCGGCCAATCTCCTCGGCCAGAGGCCGGTTGGCGGTGCCGCTGAAGAGCTTGAACCGTTTGTCCTCGCTCAGGTTGCGGCTCCGTTTGCGCTCGATGGCCGGTTTGGCATCTTTCGCCTTGGCAGCGTCTGCCAGGACAGCAGCTTGCACGGCTTCCGTGAGCGCCGGTTCTTTGCCCGCACCGTCGCTCACGATCTTCGGTCCGTTTTCCGTCTGCTTGTCTTCGATCGCTACCGTCACTGTTTCCGCTTCCATTTCCGAATTCCCTCCAAGCTGGTTGGCTTTGGCTGTTTCCGGTTTTCACGCTGCAAAAAAACTTGGCTGGGCGACCAGGATTCGAACCTGGACAAATGCCTCCAAAGGGCATTGTCCTACCATTAGACGATCGCCCAACTTAACAACCGTCGAGAGTCTCTCGCGCTGAACAGACGGCTGTCAACCTGTTTACGGCAGAAGCATTTCGCCCCAGTATTTCGCCCGCGGCAGAGTCCGGGTCAACTGATTCCGAACGCCAGCCGTTTCCAATCGCTGACAGGCGGCTTCCGCATCTCCGCGGGTCTGATACAACCCGAAGAGCGCCGAACCGGACCCGGACAGCGAGGCATGGAGGGCTGCCTCCGGTGTACCGAAGCCCAAAAGTATGCGCTTGATTTCTGCAAGGGAAGGATGCTGAGGAAAGACGACGCGTTCAAAGTCGTTCTCAATCCAGCTCATAATCCCGGTGCGGACAAGCGCGGACTCTTGTGGTCCGGCCAGGTTCTCTCCATTTGGGAGAACACCGGAGGAGCCAACTCCTTGCCGTCCTCCGGGGATTCCTCCCGCAAAGGCGCTGGCATAGGCGCGGCTCAACTTTTCTAGTTTATCTGTACTGGCCTCAGCGGTCAAACCCTCGGCCGCGCAGAGAGTGTCCCACGCGCGAAATGCCTGCGGAGTGGAGACGCCAACCTCAGGAGTTGCCACCACGCACCAGACAGGTTCGAAATCCGGCAGGGGATCGACCTGCTGTCCCCGATCCCGGCCCAGTACCGCACCGCCGATTAGGAAAAGCGGCACATCGGAGCCGACCTTGGCCGCAATCTCCAAACGTCGGGCAGGCCATAAGTCCCAGGTCCCGCTTTTGGGACCTAGGGCACCCGGCTGATTCGCCGACTCGCCGGCCTGGGGACTTGCGATTCCCAACTCCGCCTCCAGCCCCGCCAGGGCAGCGACAGCATTGGCCGATCCGGCTCCCAACCCGCCCTGCACCGGCAAACGTTTTTCGATATGGATTTCGACCTCGGCGGTGAGGTTAAGCGCCTCCAGCGCCAGCGCAACCATCTTCCAGGCAGTGTTGCGCGCGTCAGTGGGAACGCGGCTGTCGTTTGAAGTCAGCTTCAGCGCGGTCACCGCGGCCGGACGAGCGGCGACCGTTACAACGTCATAAAGCCCCAGCGTCTGGTAAACGGTCGCCAGCGCATGGAATCCATCGGGGCGCGGCGCGCCGATTCCGAGGCCGAGGTTGATTTTTGCATGTGAACGTACGGCTGTAGGCATACCGCTTCATTGTAGTGCGGGACTCGCTGAGCGCATGCGGCGCGACCGCTTCTCCCGACTGAGTTCTGCTATTCTTGGCGCGTCATGCCGATTGCGTCGTCCCCGATCCAACCTTCCAACCTGCCGCCTATGTATTGCACGGAGTGCGGTAGAGAGGTCGATCCGGCCGCATGGCTCTGCGCGAACTGCGGTAAATCGCTCCATGAACCGGACGCAATGACATCGGTGAATCCGTTTGCGCCGGCAACTTCCAAGAACTTCAAACCGGATTTCATTGTTGCAGAGTATCTCTTACCTTTGATTCTGGGGGTAGCCCTCGTTATCGTGTTTATTGCGTCGGAAATGCAAAAGTATTCTTCAAAAGGCATAGATTGGATTCTGTTCTGCATTATGGTTGTGGTATTCGCTGCGGAGCTTATACATTGGCTCGGATTATATTTCGATAGCCGGTAGGAACGGAGCCACGTACGGTTTGTGTAAGGAAGAACTGTCGGATTTGCGGCGGTTCTTGAATCTAAATAAATAGAAGCCCATGGTGCCGAAGAAGGGACTCGAACCCCCACACCCTTGCGAGTACGTGGACCTGAACCACGCGCGTCTGCCAATTCCGCCACTTCGGCACAGTACACAGGTCCAGCGTTCTCCACTGAACCGGCAGCATCTCTGAGTCTCGCAAATGCGCGACCGTGTGTCAAATTTTGGCGGCTCAGTTCAACCGGAAGGACCAGTTCGTGCGCTATCCCACCCTTGCCACAACAACAAAGACATGGCAAGGATGGGGCACCCTGAGGTTCACGTATTACACCAGCTTTGCGTCGAGTACGATTTCCGTGTTGTTGGCGAAGAGCTTCGAAATGGGGCAGCCGGCTTTGGCGTCCGCTGCGGCTTTATCGAAAGCCTCCTTCGACGCGCCAGGAACGCTGGCTGTTGTGGTGAGCGCAATGCGTGTGATGGAGAATCCTTCGCCGACCTTGGCCAAGGTGACCGCTGCATGGGTTTCAATCTTTTTGGGAGTCAGCCCCGCGCCGCCCAACTGCGCGCCCAGCGCCATGGAGAAGCAACTGGCATGAGCCGCCGCAATCAGTTCTTCGGGCGTGGTGCCCGAGGTGGCGCCCTCAAACCGCGTGGCGAATGAGTAATTCGCATCCTTGAGCACGCCCGTCGCCGTCGAGATCGTGCCTTTGCCCTCCTTCAGTGAACCTGTCCAAACTGCACTTGCCTTGCTTGCCATTGTGCCTCCTTGGGATAAATGAATTTGTACGAATTGCGTGGCCCGATGCACCGCAGCCTGAGGATACCAAACGCCGCATAATGCTCAACATCGGTTCGATGCGCGGGAGGCTTGCGAGGATGCGCCCGCCCCTACACTATTCATAGGAAAACTACGAAATGGGTGGGGAGTGTGGCGGCTCGTCAGCCAGCAGATGCAAACGGCCGAGCACCTTTCGGGCCAGTCCGGTCAGCGCCATTCCAGTCGCTTCGCCCTGTGGAACCCAGCGCCGCTCGCCGCCCGGCGCGGCAATTGCGTCAATATCAGCTTCAGAAACTGCGCGGATGCGCACGCGGTAATTCACTTGCATAATGGCATGGCGCACCGTCAGGCGCAGCTCGTGCTTGGGAACGACAGCTTCTCGGAGTGCGGGCAGCTCCCACAAGCCAGGCATCACGGTCAGCGAAGCCGGGCGCTGTTCCAGCAATACTTCCTGATGCGAGTGGTCAGCTCGTCGAACCGTGCGCACGGAGAGCGCATAGGCCACCTCGCGGCTGATCATCGGCGGCCGCTGCCTGGTCTTGTGCTCCCCCTGAGTCTTGCAGTCGCTGGCCACCGGGCACACCAGGCATTGCGGGTTGCGCGGCGAGCAAAGGGTTGCTCCCAGCTCCATCAGCGCCTGATTTGAATCCCCCGGCCGCCCGGGACAAACCAGCTCGGCAGCCAGCTTTTCGATCTTGCGCCGAAGCTGCGCTCCGCCGACGCGGCTGCCGGCCTCCCACCCTTCCAGTCGACAAAGCACGCGCTCGACGTTGCCATCCACCACGGCGACGCGTTCACCGTGGGCGATGCTGGCGATGGCTGCTGCCGTATAAGCGCCGATGCCGGGCAACGCGCGCAGCGCCTCCGATGTCTTAGGCAGATCGCCGTCACAATGCTCAACCACAAACTGCGCCGCCTCGTGCAGCATCCGCGCCCGCCGGTAATAGCCCAGCCCGCTCCACAAAGCCAGCACTTCCTGCTCCGGCGCCTTAGCCAGCGAAGCCAGCGTGGGAAACCGCGCCATGAAGGCCTGGTAGCGCTCCACCACTACGGCTACGCGGGTCTGCTGAAGCATGATTTCTGAAACCCAAATTGCGTATGGGTCACGAGTACGCCGCCAGGGAAGGTCGCGCCGCGAGCGCTCGTACCACTCCAACAGCCGCCCGCGCACTCTTGCTATCTTTTCCGTGTCCCAATCCCGCCTGCCCATGCGCCCAGCATATAGCGAAACCAGGGACGGTGTATCCCGAAAGCATGTCAGTCCAGTTGACGCGACCATCAGGGAGCGGCAACCCTGCGCAAAACTCAACAGGACACGGTAACCCTGGTTTCGCTCGAACAGGCTCTCGCAATTGACCCGGCGAGGCGGGGTTCCTACAATCAAGCTGCGTTCTTCTTCCGCTCTTCATGACTCTTTCCGCGCTCATCATCGACGACGAACAACTGGCTCGCGAGGAGCTTGCCTACTTGCTTACGCAGGTGGGCGGCGTGGATGTGGTGGCCCAAGGAGCTAACGGCATCGAGGCCGTGGAGCTGATCGAGGAGCTCCATCCCGACATGGTCTTTCTCGACGTGCAGATGCCGGGGTTGGACGGTTTCGCGGTGATTCAGAAGCTGATGGAGCGCAAGGCCAAGGCGAACGGGAATGCCGCGCCGCAGGTGACCGAGCCGCTGCCGCAGATTGTTTTTGCCACGGCATACGACCAGTACGCGGTGCGCGCGTTCGACGTGAACGCCGTGGATTATTTGCTCAAACCCTTTGACCGAACACGAGTGGAGCAGGCGGTGGAGCGCGTGCGCGGCCGTTTGGCCGGGAGCACGAACGGCTCGCTGCCCGAGTCTCAAATCGAGTCTTTGCTGCGCCTGCTCAATCGCCCGCAAGGCGCCTCGCGCACCCCTCAGCCGGCCAAGCTCATCGTGCAGGCGCAGAACCGCCTACTGCTGATCGACCAGGCGGAGATCTGTTTTGCGGCTATCGACGAGGGAGTGATTCGCGTGGCCACGCAGAGCTTCGAGGGCCTGTCGAAGTGCCGCACGCTGGAGGAATTGCTCGACCTGCTCGACCCCGCCGTCTTCTGGCGCGCTCATCGCGGCTTTGTGGTGAACATCAACCACATCCGCGAAGTGGTGCCGTGGTTCAAATCCAGCTATCAGTTGCGCATGAACGACAAGCGGCAGACGGAGATCCCTGTCAGCCGCGCACAAACCAAGCGCCTGCGGGAGCTCTTCAATCTTTAGCAGGGCTTTCGGGCATTTCCGTCCTGGTCGGCAGTGGTGCAGTTTTCAATGGGCGACAATCTACGCGGAACCCACGAAAAACGGATCGCCTGGGAGATGGAAACGTGCATCGGGCTGTTACCGTCAACTGAAGATCATTCGGAGGCCGGTCGGCGGGCATTGGCCGACCTTTCGGTACGTATCTGCCCTCGTTGAGTACCTTGGACCACGTATACCGTAGACAGCAGGCCGCCTTTCAGGCTCTTCGCTGACTGGTCGAGCCTATTGTTCTCTTGGGTTGCGCTCGGGCAATTGATCGAGCAGGAATATTTTCAGCAGCGACCTGTGAACCTTGATGCGCCCGTTGTATTCGATAAGACCGAGTTTGCGAAATCGATTCATGAAGAAGCTCACGCGTGGACGGGTGGTGCCGATCATCTCCGCCAGCGTCTCCTGAGAGATTTTGGGAATAAACTGTTCCGGTTCGCCCAGCTGGCCAAACTCGGCCATCAACAGCAGAATCCGCGCAAGGCGCTTTTCGCTCGAATTGAGAAGCTGATCGACCAAATCTGCCTGGATGCGCATGCTGCGCTCCAGTATGAACTTCAAAAAGAGGTCTGAGAGGCTATGTTCCTCGTGCATCACACGGATCATCTCGTCCCGGGTTATTTTGAGAGCGGCGCAGGCGGTAATGGCAGTAGCCGTGGACAAATGCAGTCCAGGCACGGCCGCAAGCGCTGCCTCTCCCACAAATCCACCTGATGAGATCAGCGCGATGGTAGCTTCCGTCCCCGCTGGGGAAACCACGGAGATCTTTGCCCGGCCCTCCTGAAGATAAAAAACCGAGTCCGGGGGATCTCCTTGCGAGAAGAAGGCCTCCTTGGGCGCAAACTGGACGATTCTTCGCCCCAAGCCGGCGTTTGCCAGGAAGGCGGCTGCATCAAATCGGGGCTTTTCAAGCCTAACCATTGAAGAACCTCTTTACGTTTGCGGTCTTCACAAGATGACAAATGGGACTACGCGCGACCAGAACGCCATCTGGTTAACAAGGCAAGTGCGCGATGAGCAAACGGTCCTGGATTGTAAGGGGGGGGGCCTAAGATGCTGGATGTTCTTCTTTCGACCAAGTGTCCGTTGCAACCTAGTCGACCGCACACTCTCGGCGGCATCATAGCACAGTATTACACCGGCGGCGGGGACGCACTGTTCAATTCTGTCTAATTTTCCGGAAGTGTTTTAAGTATTCTCGATTGCGTATGCCAAAATGGAGTCTAAAGAAACGCGTCTGGATCTCGCCACCAAGCAACCGGGAAGAAAGTACGATCGCAACAGACGCCTCGCGTTCAAGGCGAAACGTAGCGTGTTGAGAAAGAATGGAATCGATGCCTCCTCCTGACAAGACTCGTGATTTGGCCCAAAGCCTCGTAGCTTGCGAAGCAGATGCAGGTGCGACCTCCCTGCGTACCGAACCTGCAACTGTGCGCGTATATGAGAGGCTGCGCCGGCAACTCGGCTCAGCCGTGGGAGTTGACGGTTTTCATGCGCTCGCCTCTCGCGCTTTGGCTCTTGCCAAGTCGGAATCTCCCGAGCTCAGCACAGTGCAGGTGACGGCGAACGGGGGCTTACGAGGTCTTGGCGAAGCTGAATCCCGAGCCCCCGTGGATGAAGATGGCGAGGCAGGGGTCATTTTGATTGCGCAGCTACTCGGGCTGTTTCTCGCCTTTCTTGGCGAGGCAACGACTCTGGGTTTAATAGAAGATTTGCGTTTTCAGGTTGACGACACGACAGAGTCGGCCACGACCACAGAGGACACGAGTGATCCAGAGGTCGAGAGATTGGTCCTAGCTGCGGCATTTGGAGACCTACTGGCCGAAATTGACCAGTTGAGGGGTGTGAGCGAACATATTGAAAACCTGGCGGACAATCATCCCGGGATGGAACAGGGCCTTTACAGCGCCGCTCGGAACATTCGCAGCATTGCTACGGTCTTAGACGTTTTCACACTCATACGGAGCAAGGCAGGCGGTCCTCAAGAGGACTCGCCGAACCCACAAACGAATGGCTACATGAATTGAGTCCCGAAAAATGCTCTATTCTGTAGCCCATCTGCCGGACCTGGATGGGAAATATGCCAACAGCTGGGTAGGTTGCGGAAAGACGGAATCGCCGTCCAGATCCTTTCATGAAACGCGTAATGGTTATCGAAATCCGCCGCCTTGAACGATGCGGGGTTGAATATGACGACTCCCCCAAAAATGCGAGAATTGGCCCGCCGTCTTCTTGCTTACGAAGCCGTTGCTGGCAAAACCTCAGAACTGGGGGAGGCCGCGACTCTCCGCGTCTATGAGAAGTTGCGCCAGAGCCTTGGTGAATTTGTCGGAGTTGCCGGTTTTCAGTCGCTCGCTTTCCGTGCCTTGACACAAGCCAAGTCGGAAGCTCCCAGTCTTTGGGCGGTGCGGCTCGCAGCGGATGGGTCTCTACAGGGGCTGGAGGAGTTTAAGCCTCAACCTGGGGAGTTTGAGCCTCAACTGGGCTCCGGCAAGGATCAGGCAAGCGAGGGAGGTGCCGCCCTCATTGCGCGGTTACTCGGACTGCTTTTGATCTTCCTTGGCGAAGCCTTAACGCTGAGCCTGCTGCGCGATGCGTGGCCAGACATAGTCCTTGACGATCGCGGTTCGATACATGGGAGAAAAGCGTGAGCATTCAAGAAAAAGTGAAAATCAACAAGTTACCCACCGGAGTGCCGGGCCTTGATGAGATTGTGGGTGGTGGCCTCCCAGAATTCTCATTCAACATCATCGCGGGTGCACCGGGAAGCGGAAAGACGACGCTGGCACACCAGTTCGTGTTTGCCAATGCTACCCCGGAGCGTCCTGCTCTCTATTTCACTGTGCTCGGTGAATCCGCCATTAAGATGCTGCGCTACCAGCAACAGTACACATTCTTCGATCCGGCCAAGCTGCCCGGCTCCATCCGCTTTATCAACCTGAGCCAGGTTGTTCTGGAGAAGGACCTTGGCGCGGTATTGGAGCAGATTACCAAGGAAGTTGAAAAGTCCAACCCCGCCGTCGTGGTCGTAGACTCCTTCCGAACCATGGTGCGGAAGCCGCAAAGTGACATGGACCTGCAATCTTTTATTCAACGGTTGGCCCTGTTTCTTGCCAGTTGGCAAGCCACTACTTTCTTGATTGGTGAATATGCAGAGGACGAGCTACGCGACAATCCCATCTTTACCGTCGCCGACGGTCTGTTCTGGCTGCGCCAGACGGCGGAGCGAAATTCAATTGTGCGGAAGTTGCAGATTATCAAACTGCGCGGTCAGGACTCCGTGCCGGGTCTGCACACATTCCGCATAACCGATGCCGGAGTGCAGGCCTTCTCACGCACTTTTGGGTTGACCGGTCACGTGAAGAATGCGCCCAGCCATCGGCGTCTCTCCTTCGGAATTACGGAGTTGGATAAGATGCTGGGTGGTGGCGTTCGCGAAGGCGATAGTGTCCTTATAGCAGGGTCTTCGGGAACCGGGAAATCGGTCATGGCAACCCAGTTCATTGCGGAAGGTATACGCAAAGGGGAGCCGGGGATCGTGGCGGTTTTTGAAGAACGCCCGCAAGCCTATGCGGAGCGGGCCACCAGTCTAGGTCTGGATTTGGAAACGCCGCAGAAAGACGGAAAACTCACTATCCTCTATCTACGTCCCCTCGATCTCTCGGTAGATGAGACCATGCACTCGATTCTCGACGCGGTGAAGAAGATTGGCGCCAAGCGCCTGGTGATCGATTCCCTGGCGGGCTTTGAAATGGCTCTGTCGCCCGGTTTCCGCGCTGACTTTCGCGAATCGCTCTATCGAATGATTTTCGCCTTGACGGGAATAGGGGTGACGATCCTAAGCACCGTTGAGGTGGATGAGTCCTTTACTGAATTCCCGTTCAGTACCTACTCAATTTCTTTCCTCACCGATGACATCATCCGGCTTCGGTACGTATCCATTGATGGCCAGCTTCGCAAGATTATGGTGGTGATCAAGATGCGGGGTGGAAATCACGCCAAGGATATTCGCGAGTATGAGATCACTTCCAAGGGAGTGGTTATCCTGGGCAAACGCCTCACTAACTATCAGGGTCTCATCAGCGGAATTCCCGTTCGCACGGACCGACCGGACTCGACGGAAGAGACATTGCAGGATACGGGAATCAAGCGCAAGCTCTAACAGAGCATAGACGAACTTGAAACCATGGCTAATTACGGTCTCGATTCGGATTGGCCCTTTTAAAAGCCGAAGTTGCCTGTAGCGAGAGTCGATTCGCACGTAATCGCCAAAGCGCGAAGCGAACCTCAGTGTGGCAAATTCAGAGGCTGCGGTCGAATCAGCGGCTAACCGGAAACCGCACCACCATCGCCTCAGTCGTATCTCTCAAACACAATCTGCTTCTTATGCCAGCCGAAGGCGGTCAGGCTCTCGCGGACGCCAGAGACCATTTCGTTGAGGCCGCAAATATAGGCATAGATGTCGAATTTCAGCTCCGATTGCAACAGAGCCGGGTCGACCGGGGGCACGGGCAACTTCTGGCCTAGCCGGGCGGCGCGCTCCTCAATGATGCGGGTCATCGGCCCCTGAACGTGGCCGCGCAAACCGGTCCAGCTCGCTTCAGCGCGGCTCAGTGTGGGCAGGTAGTGGAAGTTGGGCTTGCGCGCAGCGAGCGCCTCGAATTCGGCCTGGTAATAGATGTCGCTCTCATGGCGTGTGCCGTAAACCAGCCAAATCTGCTTGCCGTCGCTGCGGTCGGGACCGTCTTCCGGAAAGAGCCATTGCAGATAGCTGCGCATGGGCGCAACGCCTGTGCCCGTAGCCACGAATATGGAGTCGGTAATCGGCTCATGGAGAATAAAGTGCCCGTGCGGTCCATGAATCTGAATGGTGCCACCGATGGGTAGATCTGGCAGGTCGGCCAGGTGGTTGGAAAAGAAGCCCTCTTCGACCCGGTTCACGCACAGCTCAAATTTGTTTTGATTGGCCGCCGAGGCCATCGAATAGGCGCGCGTCTGTTGCTTGCCTCTCTCGTCCGGCGCCACGCCGGAAACAAATTGTCCTGAGACGAAGGGAAAGCTCTCCAACTCGTCGATGACAAATTCAAAGTGATAGCACTGAGCAACTTCGCTGATGCATTCTTTGCGTGCAAGACGTGCTGTAAGCAGTTCATGAGCCACGGTAGTTCTCCTGGGGAATGACGGATTCCGTAAAGCGGCCTGTAGCTAGTATCGCCAGCCGAGGGGCGCGGTGGCAAGCCCGCGACCGGCGCTTCAACCTATAATTGACAGGGCGCTGAATGAATATCCTTTGGGATACCTGGCGCGCGAAATTGTTTTTCTAGAGGATTCCATGGCCGCACTGCTTGAAGCAATTACTGTAAAACGCAAGATGTATTTCGAGTATGAAAACGTCCCTTACTACTGCATGGATGCCGAGGTTTCCACGCCCACGGCGCGCGGCGGCCAAACGCTGGTTCGCCTGAAGATGCGCAACCTGCTCACGCGTGCGGTCTTCGACAAGACCTTCAAGGCAGGCGAGCGATTCAAGGAGCCCGACCTGGAACTTGTCGAGGCCACCTATCTCTACTCTGACGGAGAAGGCTCGCACTTCATGGACCAGGAGAGTTTTGAGACGCTCACGCTCAACAGCGAAATGATGGGTAACGCGCTGGAGCTTCTGGTGGAGGGCGTGATCATTCAACTGCATAAATTCAACGGCAACCCCATCGGCTTGCAACTGCCGGAAAAAGTTGAACTGGAAGTGGTATACACCGAGGGTGGCGCGCGCGGCGACACCAGCGGCAACGTGACCAAATTGGCCCGGCTCCAGACCGGCCTGGAGATCAAGGCTCCGCTCTATATTGAAGTGGGCGAAAAGGTGAGGGTCTTCACCGAGACGCGCGAGTTCGCTGGGCGGGCGTAAAGGCAGGGAATAGGGATTAGGGAATCGATTCCCGTTCCCCCATTGAGATGGGCCGCACGGCAGGATTTCATATTCTTCACGACTTTCCCTCCATGTCGGGGTTGGCATAAATGACTGCATCGCTCATTGCCACTCTGGAGCGGAGGGAAAGAGATAAACGCCATGCCTTGTTCTCGTCGCCGTAATCTGTTTCCACTTCTGCCTGTTCTCTTTTTGTCGCTTACCGGGTGCGTGGGCAGCCTCGGGTCACAATACAAATTTTCAACCAGCATATCCGTCCTCGCTCCGTCCACCAGTATCACGGAGGGCCAGCCAGTAACATTGGAGGCTGTAATCGGCGGTGGGGCCAACGCTTCCGGAACGGTAACCTTCTATAACGGATCAGCGGCGATCGGGATTGGGGCAGTCGGTTCCAGTTCCTATTCCCTGGATGGAGTCGCTCTGCTTTCGACAACGTTTTCTTCCGTCGGTGTGCAGAGCATCACCGCGAAATACAGCGGGGATGAGTTCAATTCATCAAGTACATCCCAGGCCGTTTCGATTGGCGTGTACAGCGATGATTTGGCATCCTCTTCGTTGACTCTGCAGGCCTCCACCACGACACCGCAATACCAAACGAATGTAACTTTAACCGCCACGGTTATTCCCTCGTCAGCCACGGGTACGGTTACGTTCTATAACGGCTCGACCAATATCGGCAGCTCTCCTGTCAACGGTGGCGCGGCCAGTCTTATTACTTCGTTCGCCGCGGGAGGCACGGCAGTACTCCACGCAGTCTATTCCGGCGACTACAACTATCTTTCCAGCACGTCGAATTCGCTCACCATGAATGTCAGCGGTCCGCTGGTGACCTCGACAAATCTGACGGCATCAACCAACGCCACCGCGATTGGCGACAGCGTGACTCTGACCGCTAATCTCACCCCGGCCACGGTCACGGGCACGGTCACGTTTTATAACGGATCGACTGCGATCGGCACAGCGAACGTCAACGCAGGTGCTGCCACGCTTGATACGACTTTTGCCAACTCGGGCAATATCACTCTGAAAGCGGTTTTTGCCGCAAACGCTTCGTGGGAAACCAGCACATCGAACCAGGTTTCTCTCTTCGTTACCGGTACCACGCCCTCTTCCATCACGATACAGGTCTCGCCTTCCTCGCTGATCATCGGCTACTCCGCAACGCTGACGGCCACCGTCTCACCGGCTGCGGCGACAGGCACAGTTGTCATATACGACGGAACCAGAGCGATTGACGTCACCCCGGTCGCCGGGGGCACGGCCATCTTCGTGGAAACCTTCATGGCCGCAGGCCCCCAAAGTCTTACCGCCGTCTATAGCGGGGACACAACCTATATATCGAGCACCAGCAGTCCTGTAATTCTTGACGTCAGCAATCCAGGATCGGCGCCAACTACGACCACGCTGACGCTGAGCGAATACTTGGGCTACCTCGGAGATACGGTCACTCTGACAGCCAAAGTCACTCCTCCAACGGCAACAGGTCAGGTCGACTTTTACGATAATGGCAGCTTCCTGGAAAGCGTCGTACTTTCGTCTGGCACGGCTGCCTGGGCGCAGCCTTTCACGGAATTCTACTCGAATAGCATCACTGCTGTTTACGACGGAGATGTGACGTATTCTCCGAGCGCGTCCAACCCGCAGATTCTCGAGCTAAGTGATAACTCTGACGCAGTACCCAGCGTGCCTAAACGATCCAGCACTCTGCGACACTAAGTGGCAGGCAGGAAAACTCACAACTGACAGCTGAACATAGCTCTTAATTCTGAATGCCCCATCCTTTCACGCTCTATTCGAAAAGGATGGGGTAGGTTAATTCAGCGACAGCGCCTCTCTAGTTCGTCGAGTTATACGACATCCAGCAATCGTAATCTCCGCAAGAGATGGTCACCGGGTCGTTGGTTAGATTGTTCGATTCACCCGTCGGATCGTAGCTGGCGGGGGAAGCGGTGAGCTCAAAGTAGCGCGCGAAAAGGTTCCATGGCGTTGGGTTGGGACAAGCCGTTGGCACGTATCCTGTAGCCGAAGTCGGCGAGGTGTAGCAGGAGTAAGCGCGCACTACCTGCTGGAACTGCGACCCCGTGAAGATCGCCGTATTTCCGCCCCCGGAGCCGAGGATGGTGCCGCCCACGTTAAGCCAGTTGCCGGCCAGTCCCATGGAGTCAGGCGCCGAGATGGCCCACCATCCCGAACCGGGCGACCACGGCAACTGGGCAACAACCCAAAGGGTGCAATTGTCGTATGAGGAAGTCGGGCACTGCACATACCCAATCACCTCTGCGCCTCCATTGGCCGCGCCGCTGCCGTCCAGCGGGGCAACCGCTTCGCTTTGCGACGGGAAGACGCATGTGGGTGCGTAGCCGGCGGCGTTGTTTGTATTGTTCGCAACTGTGACATCCACATTCCACACGCATAGGCGCGTGTTTCCTTTTCCCGCTGAAGATCCGGTTTGAAATTGCTGATAGACGAACTGCACCCATCCGGAATCTCCCTTCTCGCTTGCAGAGTTCGGAATACCGGATATAGCGGCGAATGGAGATCCACTCTTGCAGGGCGCGCAGGCAAAGGTGTTGGTGTTGGTCTGGATGCTGAAGGCGCTGGACACGCTTCCACTCTCTTCCGTTGCCGTGTATGGGTCGGAGGTCTGATTGATTGCGACTGATCCCCAATCAAAAGGCGAAGTAATGGTGGTTGACTTAATACTGCAGCACGGGTGTTCGTCTATGAAAATCATCCCCCGGTGCGGCGTGGATTGAATGCTATTGGCCAGAACCGGAGGCGGCATCTTATGCGCCTTCATGTCTTCATCCGTGGCGCAAGGCACCGATACCCAGGCGTTGTCCACCAGGTGAAAGCAGCCCGTCTTCTCGGGTGGGAAAGGCGCGCGGAGCTTGTCGGAAGGCGTCAGCGGACGAGCGGTTTTGGCGACCGTTGTTTCGTCCGGGTAGTGAACTGTTATGGTCGCGTCGCGACGGAAAGTGGGATCATCCCCGGCCTGAGCCCAGGCGGTTGAGGCTGTTGTGAGGAAAGTAAGCAAGGCAGCCACCGCACAACAAATCTGAACGGAGTGGGCAGAGGACGGGCGGGGTAGCGCTGCCCAGTAAGTTGAATTCATGGGGGAACCTCCGGCTCTCCATTTCAATGGAAAGTTGCGGAAATCGTACCGTCGAATCGATTGATAAGCAAGCAAAAAATCGGGCATTCCCGGCTGCTTGCGCGGGTTCTACTGTATCTTGCCGGCCTTTGCAGTGCGGCAAAGCTCCTGCCAGTCCTTCTCGGTCTGGTCGGCATAAAGCGCGCCGAACTTGGCCAGCGCCTCCGCGAATCCGTCGCCCGTGCCTATATAGCCGGCCAAAATAAGCGGATCTCCGCTGCGGGCGTGGCCGCGCGCCAACAGCTCACCGCAAACCTCGGCGTAAGCCTCCAGGCCATCTCCGGCCAGGTCTCCCAATTCGATGGAACCCTTGTGGTCATTGAGCTGGCGGACCAGGTAATCGCGCCCGGCAAAGTGCGTCCAGCCGAGGAACGGATCGGACTGCACCTGCATCGCTTTTTGTCCCTCTGCAACGCGCTGGCCATTGTGACGGGGCGGCTCGGCGTCGGGCAGATATGGCGCGTACCCTGACGCCGGCTCTTCCTTGATTTGCAAAAACAAGGGATCGTTGGGGCCGTTGCCTTCAAAGTAAATGCAATAGTCGCGCAGGCCCACCGATCCGGTTCCGACAACTTTGAAGGCCACGTCCACCGGTCGATAGAGCGACAAAAGATGCTGGCGCTGCGGCTCAAGCATTTCCCGATACGGCCCGAGCGAGGCCAGAACGGCCGCTGCCTGCCTGCCTGTGATGCGAGTAAGTGTTGGCTTGTTTTCCTTGAAGCGTCTGCTCGCTTCCGGCTTGCCGGATGCGGGCTCGGTAAGTTGCTCCAACGTGTGCTTTGGTGTGGCTCTTTCAGCTTTAAGCAAGGCATCGAGCACGGGCTCGGCCTGTTCCAGGCGATGAACTTGAAAGTGGCCCACTTCAAGTAAGGGCATGTGGGCAAAGGTGCGCATCTGTGCGGCGTAGCGGGTTACAAACTTTTCAACAGCCTGGCGAGCAGAGGCTTCCTTGTGTCCTGCTTCTCGCCCGGCCAAAACCAACGATGCTGCCATGCGCTTCAAGTCCCACTCGAAGGGTCCGCGAATGGTCTCGTCGAAATCGTTGATGTCGAAAACCAGGCGGCCATCGGGAGCGGCAAACGCGCCTAGATTGCGCACGTGCGCGTCACCGCAAACCTGGCAGACGATTCCGGTGGAAGGCAACACGGCCAGATCCGCGGCCATCACCGGAACCGCTCCGCGCAGGTAGCCGAAAGGCGACTCGGCCATCAGCTTGTACTTGAGCGGGATGAGCGCGGGAACACGGCCGCGCATCGAGCGGGCTATTAGTTCCAGTGCGGAAGTCTTCCGCGCCTTGGGTTTGAATTCGTTGTGTTCATGCCGGCCTAACTGCTTGCGCCGCGCCTGACCAAGATTGCGCCGTTCCTTGGGACTTGCACATTGCATGAGCCGGAAGATAAACCATTGGGCTGCGCGGCGCAAGCTGCAATGCAAATTGGTTAGGGTTTAGTTTTACAGATTCACAATTTGCGGGTTTGTGTGACGGCTTGCTGAATTCTGCAAATGCTCCCCATTGAGCATTGTGAGATTGGTCAGTTGCAATCCCGTCTGTCGAAGCTTCGCATCGGTTGAAATTACTAATTAACTTCCGTCACAGTCGCTTTCACTTGCTCTGCGCCGCTTGGGCGAAGCGTGACCCAGTCGGTCTGCACACGGTCCCATCCTTGAATGAGGAATCCGTAAGACTCGAAGAGATGACGGATCTGAGGCCGATGCCAGCCGGCAATATCCTCCAATATCGGTACCAGCGTAGGCAGGGCATTGTCGCTCAGCACCGTCCGCTTGGCGATCTGCGCCACCAACTCTGATGACGAGACTGCAATGGTAAAACCGTCGCGCCGGTTCACATGCAGCATCACATGAATATCAGAGCTGCCGTCGCCCACGTAAACAACGTGATCGGCCGGAACGCCGCGATCTTCTATCAGTTGATCGAGACGCGCGACTTTTCCGTAGCCTGCCGTTGCGCGCACCAGGCTATCAATCTCGCCCGATGCTTTGTACTTGAACTCTGTGCCAAAAATGTGATCTTGAGGCACAATTCCTTCGAGCGCCGATTGAATCACTTCCACCGGCGCTGCGGAGAGCACGTAAAAATCAAAGTGGAAGCCGTCAATGCGCCGGTCGAGGATTTCGTAGACCTGCTTGATGTTTTCTTTGAGACGAATGCGCTTGCCCGCGTCATACAAATGCTGGCGCCGCACTTGCGAATGGAATGCCGGATCGTGCAGAAGCAGATAAGAAAGTTCGGCGCCCTGCTGAACGAGGTTCAGGTTCGCCATGCCCCTGGCTTTGTGCTCGAACTCCGACACGGAGATGCCCAGCATCTCGCTCAACACGTAGCCCGTGTCGTTGAACGTCAATGTCTTGTCGAAATCGCTGGCAAAAAGAAAATGTTTACGATGTTCGTTAGCCATATATCATTTTAATGCATTTTTGGAAATTATGCCGCATACATTAATGCCTGACACAATTGAATCTGCCCTAAATCCGCAGCATTATCGACAGTTAAGGCAATGTTAATCGCTGCTATTTTTTCTGATCGCGTGAGGCTGCTTCAGCCCAAAACTGCCAAAATTTCATGACAACATCCACTCCGCGCGCATAGCCGGAGTCTGACTCGATCAGCACAGGAACCGTAAACATGTGCAGTTGATCCTGTATAAAGACTCCTTGAGTAGTGCCGACACTAACAGAAATCGCAAATATGTTCGGGTCGTTGGACGAAGCGTCCGCGCCAATCTCTACAATCGTGCTGCCCTTGAGTTGAGGGAAGTTTTTTGGATCGTTGAAGACCTCGCGATTTGTGACAACGCAAACGTCCGCGGACAAGCGCTGTGCGAGCAGATCCCGGAATTTAGTATCAGCCGCAACCAACCGCTTCGAGAAGTCAACCATCTGCGAGGAAGTTGTAGAGTCGCGTGTAATTGGCCTGTTCTGAATCAGCAAACCAATCCTTGATGCGCTTGGGTTTGCGCAGGCATCGCTCTGAGCAAACGCAACACTTCCTGAAGTCGCGATTCCGATGAAGACGACGGCGCGCATAAGTTGTTTCATGACTCTTCGGTCTCCATAACTGACTTTGAGTCTATCTTCGCATAAACTGATGACTTTGATGCACATAAATGCCTTGGTGAGATACACTGCGGTGGGACGGCACTGTCCCTCCATCAGGCGTAGTTTCAACACCATGCAGTGCTCCGCTCCCGGAGGAATCCATTTTGACCCGTGCGACAGTTCTCTTGCTCTGCGGCATGATTGCCGTCCCATTTGCAACTCTTCCGTCGTCCGGCCAAGCGCCGGCCAAGCCACTCACCGTGGAAGCGATCTTCGGACATGGGGCCCTGATTGGGAATCCGCCTGACGATTTCGCCTGGTCGCCCGACGGCAAGCGAGTGACTTATTTGAACGACGGCGAACTGATGGAAGTGAATCTTGCGACGGGCAAGACGGATGTTTTGGCGAGCCGGAAAAAACTGGCTTCGCTCGCTGGGGCCAAGGCTTCGGAGACGGACCGCGGCCATCGCGAGCGCTATAAAATGGCCGGCCACCTCTGGGCGCCGGACGCGACGCATCTTCTCTTTGACGCGAATGGCCACTTGTGGCTTTATGACCTGAACAAAGCGACTGGCGCAGAGGTTGCGTTTGCCGGCGAGGCTTCAGGCGACGATCCCAAGTTTTCGCCCGATGGCGAATCGATATCCTTCATCCGCGACCACGGCCTGGCAGTGGCGCGGCTGACGAAGCCCGGTACGCCGATGACGATTGTGGCACAGGCGCCCAACGCGAATACGCTGAACGGCGAAGTGGACTGGGTGTACGAAGAGGAGTTGGAGACGCGCAGCAATTACTTCTGGTCGCCGGATTCGCAGCATCTGGCCTATTTGCAGATGGACGAATCCGCGGTGCCTGAGTATCCCATCGCCGACTGGATTCCGACGCACGCAACGGTCGCAATGCAGCGCTATCCACAGCCCGGCGATCCTAACCCCTCAGTTCGGGTGGGCGTGGTGAGCGCCGATGGCGGCAAGACAGTCTGGGTAAGTCTGCCAATTCGCGCAGACCAGGATTACATTCCGCGCTTTGGCTGGGTAGACGCAAAGACTCTGTGGATTGAGACGCTGACTCGCGACCAGAAACACCGCGACATTTATTTTGCCAATGCGTCTACGGGGCAATCGCACGCAGCGCTCGAACTCACCGACAAGAAGTACTTCAACGACAAGTACGATGTTATTGTGGGTGACGGCAGCATCGTGCTGACTCATTGGGGTGACGGGCACAATCATCTTTATCTCTACGGCTATGACGCAGCCGACGCGGTTCATTCCAAAGCTAAACTCGAGAAGCAATTAACGGCGGGCGATTTCGAAGTGAGCGACGTCTACCGCCTGGATGCGGCAAACAAGCTGGTTGACTATGCCTCGAATGAAGGTGGCCAATTAGATCAGCAGTTGTGGCAAGTGAACTTCGCGGGCGAGAAGAAGCAGTTGAGTGCGGGCGCGGGCACGCATGAAGGCGCCTTCGCGCCCAAGGGCGACGCATTTGTAGACAAGCAGTCGACACGCATGGAGCCGACTACTCTGAAGCTATGCACTGAGGCGGCGAATTGCAACGCCTTCTGGTCAACGAAGGCAGTGGAACCATATCACTTGCGTGCGCCGGAGCAGATTACCGTGAAGGCCCACGACGGGACAACACTCTATGCCACGCTGCTATTGCCCGAAAGCGCGACAAGCACGGCAAGCGTCCCGCTGATTGTGAATCCCTATGGCGGGCCCAACGTGGCTACTGTAGTTAATGAATGGCACGACGGTCTGCTCTTTGACGAGTTGCTGGCGCAGCATGGATTTGCAGTACTTCACGTTGACAATCGCGGCATGGGCGGACGCGGGCGCGAGTTTGCGCAGGACGCATATCACAACTTCGGCCCGGTGCAACTGGAGGATCAACTGACTGTGTTGGACGCGGCGCTGGCGCAGTATCCGCAACTGGATCCGAAGCGCCTAGGCTGGTGGGGTTGGAGTTGGGGCGGCACTTTCACGCTTTATGCCATGTCGCACTCGGATCGCTTCCGCGCCGGAGTTGCGGTAGCGCCTGTGACCGACTGGCGCAACTACGATTCGATTTATACCGAGCGCTACATGAGCGAGCCTGCGGATTTTGCCTCGGGATACAAGGACTTTTCGGTGGTGAATTCCGCGGCCAACCTGAAGGGCCGGTTGCTGCTGGCGCATGGCACCGGCGACGACAACGTGCACATGGAAAACACGGTGCAATTTGTGCAGAAGCTGATCGAGGCCGAGATCCCTTACGACCTGCAAATCTATCCGCGCAAAACACATGCGATTTCCGGCCCGGATGTGCGCACGCATCTTTTCAATCGCATTCTGGCGCAGTTTGAAACGTATCTCAAGCCGCCAGTTGCAAGTGGAAACGAAAAATGAGCGCAGCTGTCTCCCATCCCGCCGAGCGCGCGAACTCGCAAGAGTTGATTCGCGGGCGCGTGACGCTGGGGGAGTTGGAGATTACCGTGCTCACCGACGGTTATTTTCTGCTAGACGGCGGCGCAATGTTCGGAGTTGTGCCTAGGCCGCTGTGGCTGAAGCGGGTTACGCCCGACGCGGAAAACCGCATGCTGATGGGATCGAATACCGTGGTGATCCGAGACGGCAAGCGGACCGTGGTAATCGAGACCGGCCTGGGCAACAAGCTTGATGCGAAGATGCGGGCAATCTATGGAGCACAGGAAATGTTGCCCGCCAGCTTTGCCGCAGCGGGCATCCGCATGGAAGATGTGGACGTGGTGATCAACTCTCACCTGCATTTTGACCACTGCGGATGGAATACCACGCTAAGTGAGGATGGCACGCTCAAGCCCGGGTTTCCCAACGCGCGCTACTATACGCAACGCGGCGAGGTGGAGCATGGGCGGTTGCAACTGGAGCGCGACCGTTCAGTTTATTTGGCGGCCAACTACGAACCCCTAATCGCCAGTGGACAGATGACGCTGCTGGATGGGCCTGGTCCGATTGTGCCGGGTATCTCCGTGGACATTTACCCTGGGCACACGGCGCAGATGATGGCGGTTTATTTTGACTCGGCAGGCCGGCGAGGCTGTTTCATCTCCGACCTGATTCCCACCACGGCGCATCTCGATCTGGCCTGGGGCATGGCCTACGACCTCGATCCGCTGACGCTCATCGAGCAGCGCAAGCGGTTTTATGCGCGTGCTATTGCAGAGAACTGGCTGGTCTTTTTCCCCCACGATCATCACACGCCCTTCTGCCATATCGGGCTGGATAATCGGGGCAAGCCTGCTGTGCGGGAAGTCTAAAGCGAGTGGTGGCGGAAAACGTCATCCTCGTCGCGGCTGGGGCACTCTGAACACTTCAGGCAGCAGACGACGACAAGGGCTATGGCCACTGTGACGATAATGGCGATGATGTTTTCGTAGGCTATTAACCAGTGAATCAGGCTTTGCATCGTCAGTCACCAGTTACATACTCAAAGGGTTAGACGCTGAATAGTTTCCGAGGCTTACCGACCTTGGAGCTATTTTGCACTTAAATCACGCTCCGTCAAGGGTATCACCGGAAAATTTTTTCGGATACACACTTGTTTTTTGGAGAATAAAAGGCGAACATAAGTCGATATGGACTCTGGCCCCAATCCGGAATTCGCCTCTGACTCCGAGGAGTGGCCGGAGGAGCTTCGGACCTCGGAGCCGGAGACTACACGCGCTCCGCAACGGCTGGACGACGACCCGGCGGCCGGTCCGCATCTGAACTGGCTTTTCGTCGATATGAACTCCTACTTTGCTTCGGTAGAGCAGGACGCGCGCCCCGAGCTGCGCGGCAAGCCGGTGGGCATTGTACCCATGATGGCCGATACAACCTGTTGCCTTGCAGCCAGTTACGAGGCAAAAGCCTGCGGCGTCAAGACCGGAACCATCGTGGCCGAAGCCAAGCGAATGTGCCCGGATCTGGTGCTGGTGGAGGCGCGGCACGAGCTTTATGTCCAATACCATCGCCGCATTGTCGAGGCAGTGGAAAGCTGCTTGCCGGTGACGGCCGTAATGTCAATTGACGAGATGGCGTGCAGGCTGATGGGCCGGGAGCGGCCGCTGTTGGCGGCAATGGCACTGGGAAGACAGGTGAAGGCGCGCATTCGAGAGCAGGTCGGCCCCATGATTCGCAGTTCAGTTGGCTTGGCCACCAACCGTTACCTGGCCAAAGTGGCCAGCGACATGGAAAAGCCCGATGGGCTGGTGGCGCTTCCGCTGGACATTCTGCCCGAAGCCCTGCATCAGCTCACTCTGCGCGCCCTGCCGGGCATTGGCGCGCGCACCGAAAAGCGGCTGAACGACAAGGGCATTCACACCATGGACGAACTGCTGGTGCTCAGCTGCGAGCAGGCCGGCGAGTTGTGGGGTTCGGTGTGGGGCGAGCGGCTCTGGCACTGGCTTCAAGGCGAAGACTTTGACATGTCGGAGACGGAGCACCTGAAGTCGATGAGCCATCAGCACGTGCTGGCGCCGGAGATGCGCAATCCGGAAAAGGCCTGGGCGGTGGCGCACAAGCTGCTGCACAAGGTGGCGATGCGGCTGCGCTCGGAGGGGTTGTGGGCCGGCAGCATTGGGCTGGCCATCGGGTTCCTGCCGCGCGGCGAGAAGATGCCGGTCAGTCGTTTCGGCGCGCCCACGCGGGGATGGAAGAGCGAGTTGCGCCTGAGCGAGTGCCAGGACAACCAGACGCTTATCGCGGCGTTGCGTCGTTTATGGGAATCGCGCCCGGCCGGCGGGGAATTCGAGCACCCGTATTTCATCGGCGTGCATCTGAACGGCCTGGTGCCCGACCGGCTGCATACGCTGAATCTGTTTGAAGGAACTGAAGACGAGCAGAGCCGCGCGCGCCTGGTGGCCGCGATGGACGCTCTGAATAATAAGTATGGCCTGAGCACGCTTGCGCCGGCGACCATGCTGACTGCCTTCAAAGCCGCGCCCACGCGGATCGCCTTCCACACCGTTCCGGATATGTTCTGAGCGCCCGCCGCCGGTGTCCAAGCACAGCGATTGCGATCGCCTTCCTGCCAGAAAACTACTTTGGTGCGGCCTCCGTCCATATCTGTTCGACGATCAGCCATTTGTCCGCATCCGTCCGGCGATAGATAGTCAAGTAGTCCCCATTCACATGTATTTGCTTGCCGTCCGCGTTCGCAGTTAGGTCTTCCACATAGGACCCGGCTTCATAAGCCAGTGCGCCGGAAAAAGCAGAAGAGCGCGGAGTCATCACAATCTTCGCCTGAAATGATTGAAAGACCGTCTTATAGAGGTTGTCGAGCGCCGCGCCGCTCACGTGCGTTCCGTCCGGATTCGTGAACGTGGCGTCGCCGGAATAGAGGGCCAGCGATCCCGCCAAGTCCCGCGATTCCAGTTTCTGCACCCACTGATTCCTGAGGCCTTCGAAGTCGGGTCCCGTGGCAGATTGGGCCCACGACAGGGCGGAAACCAGCAGCATCACCAGCACGAGCGCGAGGGAGCGGTGGGTCGAATTCTTCATCCACTCATTCTGCCATTGAACGCCCTCGCATGAAAAAGATTTCCGGGTCGAAGGAAAGAATCGCAGGAACCGGGTCGAGGGTGCGCCCGCCGCTGCCGCTCGCCGGCGCATTGAATCCCGCTCACTTCGAGTGCCGCGAACTTTTTTCTCGCGAACGCGTAACTCTCTGCATCCGCGCGCCGCAATTTCTGCGGATAAGAGAGTAGAAGCGTAGCCCATGGCCCACGACTGGCAGCCGGATTTTGAACAACTCGTGGACGAACACCAGTCGATGGTCTTCTCGCTGGCGTGGCGCATGACCGGCGACCGGGGGCTGGCCGAAGAGATTGCGCAGGATGTTTTTCTGGAGTTCGACAGGCATCTGGGCAAGATAGAGTCCGCCGCGCACGCCTGCTTCTGGTTGCGCCGCGTGACGATGAGCCGCTCGGCGGATGCGCTTCGCCGTCGGGTTGTGCGCGGCCTGGATTTGTGGGTGGAGATGGAAGAGCATCACGGCATGCAGCTTGAGCCCAGAGTATCTCCGTTGGGTTCCCGCCTGGAAGGCCTGCTGGCCACCTTGCCGGAATCGCAGCGTGCCGCGCTGGTTCTCCGCTACCAGGAGGATCTGACGCCGGAGGAAATTGCCGCGACTCTCCAGGCGCCTGTTGCCACGGTGAAGAGCAATTTGCAGCGGGGATTGAAGCTGCTCAGAGCCAAGGCCGCGAACCATTTGAAAGAGTACATCCGCGGAGAGGAATACGCGCGTGAAGGTTGAGCCAATGGAAGAGTTCGAGCAGGAATTGCGGCAGGCATTCGAGCGGCGGCCTGCGCCATCCAGCCTGAAACAAAGGCTGATGAAGAGCAGGCGCGTGCATCAACCGCGAAGCCATGTCTCCCGCTGGCAACGGCTGGCCGCTGCCATTCTTCTCACAGCCGTGCTGGGCGGCGGTCTCGTCTGGCGAAACCGCGAAGAGCAACGCAAGGGCGAGGCAGCTCGCCAGCAAGTATTGACCGCACTGCGCATTACCAACCGCGCACTCAACCAGATGAATACACAACTCGCGGCCCACGGGCGCGCGCAAAGGCAAGGAGATTGACCGATGAAAAAGAAAATCATGACATTTGTACTGGGGGCGGTTGCAATGGTTGTGGCAGTTTTTGCGCAGAGTACGCCGCTGCCCTTGCCTCCAGCAGTTGAAAAGGAGCTGGCCGCACGCGCGTCTGACGTCACAGAGGTCACGCTGGGCAAAAACATGTTGGCCTTCGCCGCCAAATTCATGAACGGCAAAGATAAGGACGATGCGGCGACGCGCCAACTGATAGAGGGGCTCGACGGCATTTACGTTCGCAGTTACGAGTTCGATAAGGAAGGCCAGTACTCGATGGACGAGGTCGAGCAACTGCGCAAGTATTTCGAGACCAGCGAGTGGTCGCCGATGGTGCGCGAGCGCGAACGCAAAAGTGGCGAGACCACTGACGTGATGGTGAAGCTGGTCAACGGCGAAGCACACGGCCTGTTTGTTCTGACGGCCGAGCCTAAGGAACTGACAATCGTGCTGATCCTGGGGCCGGTGCGCATGGAGGACCTGGGCAAGCTGAAAGGCCTTGGCGGACTCAGCGTGCTGGGCGATGTGGAGAAGGACGCGAAGGCCAAAGAGAAGATGGAGAAGGATAAGGAGAAGGAGAAGGACAAGAAAGGCGGCAACCAATGAAGCGCCTATGGATCATTCCTATTGTGTTTGTTGCGCTGCTGGTTCCGGTCGCGGTGTTGGCGGGCAGCGGAGGAGGCTTTGACGACGTGGTCAGCTCGATCGAGAGCCGCTATCACGTGCGCGCCACGCGTATTCCATTCATGGGACTCGTCAGCATGGTTGCGGCCAGGGCCTCGCATGACGGCGTTGGCGACGTGCACGTGGCTGAGATTGAGAATTTCTCCGTGCCTGTCGATGGCGACGAGCTGAACCGCATGGTCGAAGAGAAGCTGGGCGCAGGTTGGGAGCGGATGATCCGCGAGACGAGCCGAAAAGGCAGAGAACAAACGCTGATCTTCGTTCATCCAGAAGGCGAGCGGATGGGAATGTTTGTGGTGGACCTGGACGGGAACGAGATGGACGTAGTCCAAGTCTCGGTCGATCCTCGGCATCTGAACGACCAAATCGGGAGCTACGAGCATCGCCACTCCAACAACGATGGAAACGATGCGGAATAGAAATCTTCCTCTGCTGAATCCGCTGGGAACCGATTTGCCGTGATGCGGGTGCCCCAGGTCCGGATTTTCGGACCTGGGAAACCACCAATCTCATGCGTGCAAGCGCGGCTGACCCACCGCAGGTGGCTACACTGATTGATAGTATGGCCAGCCACTTTTCTTCGCCACAGTCGAGTTATCGCGGACGGCTTGCGCCGTCACCCACGGGCTATCTGCACGTGGGCCACGCGAGCACTTTTTGGACGGCCTACGAGCGGGCGCGCGAGGCAGGCGGCACGCTCGTCATGCGCATGGAGGATTTGGACGCGGAGCGCAGTCGAGTCGAATTTGCCGAGGGCGCAATTGAAGACCTGCGCTGGCTGGGAATTCGCTGGCAGGAAGGTCCAGATCTTGGAGGACCATATGCGCCTTATGCGCAGAGCGAACGCCGGGATTTTTATCTCGACGCGTGGCGCAAGTTGCTGCGTGGCGGATTTCTCTTCCCCTGCCGCTGCTCGCGCAAGGACCTGGCCGCTGCGCTCAGTGCGCCGCACGAGAACAATTCGCCAGCCAGAAACGTGCTATCCCACCCTTGCGGCAACGACAACGACGCTGCAAGGATGGGGCACCCAGCCGACACAGAGTTAGAACCGCTGGACGATGAGCCTGTTTATCCGGGAACATGCAGACTGCTTCAGAACAAAATCCCGCCGCCGCTTGATTCTGCGTCGCACGAAATTGAGGAGCCGGGCAACTTCAACTGGCGATTCCGTGTTCCCGACGGCGAAGCAATCGAGTTTGTAGATGGAAATCTCGGCCCACAGCGCTTCGTGGCTGGCATGGACTTTGGGGACTTTGTGGTGTGGCGGCGCGAAGGCGGGCCGAGTTATCAGCTTGCATGCGTAGTCGACGACGCGGCCATGAAAATCACCGAAGTGGTGCGCGGCGAAGACTTGCTCAAATCCACGGCGCGGCAGATTCTGCTCTACCGCGCGCTGGGACTCAAAACTCCTGATTGGTTCCACTGCCGGCTCGTGGTTGACGCGAATGGCCGACGCCTGGCCAAACGCCACGATGCGCTCAGCCTGCGCGTTCTGCGCCAGCGCGGAGCTACACCGGCGCAGATTCTTTCGGCTGAGCTGCCGGTGGAGAAATAGCTCACCCGCTCGCTCTTGACTTACTTGTGGCGGATGAACGTGCCGCGCTGCAACTCGTTCCAGGCTTGGCGCAGTTCGGCCTCAGTATTCATCACAATCGGCCCCTGCCATGCCACAGGCTCTTCAAGCGGCTGACCGGAGACCAGTAGAAAACGAATGCCCTCGGGACCGGCCTGAACGACAATCTCATCGCCGCGATCGAAAAGCACGAGCGAGTGGTTTCTCGCGTCGTACCTTGGCGGCGCATTGGGATCAACAGCCGACTCTGTCAGCACTGCCTGCGGCTTCGAGGCATCGCTGAAGGTTCCCGCGCCAGCAAATACATATGCGAATGCGTTGCGTGTCGTCTCGACCTTGATGCGCTTACGCTTATTCGGCGGAACGGAGATGTCCACATATCGCGGCTCGGCAGCCACGCCATCGACCGGTCCTCGCTTTCCCCAGAACTCGCCGCAAATCACGCGCGCTTTACTCCCGTCATCTTCCGTTACTTCCGGAATAGCACTGGCCGGAATGTCCTGATAGCGCGGGTCGGTCATCTTCAGTGACGCGGGCAGATTGGCCCAAAGCTGAAAGCCGTGCATGCGGCCCTGCTCGTCGCCCGCGGGCATCTCCTGGTGAAGAATTCCGCTTCCGGCCGTCATCCATTGCACATCGCCGGCGGTCATGCGGCCTTTGTTGCCCAGGCTGTCGCCATGGGCTACCTCGCCGGCCAGCACGTAAGTAATGGTTTCGATTCCCCGGTGGGGATGCCAGGGAAAACCGGCCACGTAATCTGCAGGATTGTCACTGCGGAAATCGTCCAGCAACAGGAACGGATCGAACTCCGCGGTTTTTCCAAAGCCGAAAGCGCGCTGCAGGCGCACACCGGCTCCTTCGATGGTTGGTTTGGCTTCAAATATCTGCTTCACGGGACGAAGCGACATGGTTGACCTCCTTGTGGCTTACATAAGATTGGATGCGCGAAGGAGATATTCGTTGCAACAGGTAATTTTAGACAGGCCCCGGCTGCCGGGGAAGTTCCCGTCTATGAGGACGTTCAATTGTTGGTCGAATCGCTTGATTTCAAAAGGGTTCTTGTTGACTTCCGGCGCCGCATAATTCCACAGCATGAATCATTGCTTTCGCTAAGCGGTTGGCCATCTCTTCGTCCAAAGCAAACCTGTCTTCTTTGCCCTTGGTCTGCTTCACGACGAGGAAGAAAGTATCCGGAGTCACTCCCACGCTCCCGCCGGGATTGCTCGTTCCCGCGCCATACTCCTGAATCCATTTCTCGGCCTTCATCACCGTGATGGTTCGCACGTCGCGCAAGAGGAAGCTGTAGTTTGCTTGCGGCTGTACTTTGCCATCGACCTGAACCCAGGCATGGTAGCTGATCTGGCACTTGCCCGGATCGGCAACGACGTTGTTCTTTTCTACGCTCATCCGGCTGCCGCCATTGAAATTTCCGCCCGCGTCATAGAAGGAAACGTTGTAATTCACTTTGCCAATCTCGTTCAGCTTGTCCTGAATGAACTTCATGGTAGCTTCGAGCGTTGGCCCCTTCAGGGTGTCTGGGCTGGCAGCGGTTGGTTGGTCGGCAGACGGATTGGGCGGAGGCGGAACACTCTGTTGCGCTAGAGCGGATGCGAAGGTTAAGGCGGATGTCAAAATTACAGCAAGAATGCGCATAAGATTCCTCCTTGCAACTCAGCCTTAGAACGGCTCCGGTTTGCTGCCACCACCGCATAGCTCCACGGCATGAACGAGGGCCTTGGCCACGCGGTCAGCCATATCCTGCTCATAAAAGCGAATGGGATGATCAACGCCCTTAGGCAGCTTGATGTTTAGGACGTAGATTTCCGGAACATCCCTGACCGTCTTGGTGGCGTCCCCGGTGCGTGCCAGGTACATCTGCCAATCCTGCGCATCCGTCAACACCGCTATGCTCTGCACGTCGCGTAGATTGACGAAAACATTCTCGTTGTAAGCTGTCTGGCCATTGCTGATAACCAGGCGATGATAGCCGAGAGTGCAGGCGCCCGCATCGGCAACTGCGTTGCTGAAGGTGGCGGAGATTTTCTGCACTCCATCAGTGTCGTTGGCCGAGTCGTGGACGTAGCCGGCAATGGTCACCGTGCCGATCTCGTTGATTTTGTCCTCAATGAACTTCATGGTGACTTCGATCGTCGGGCCAGCTGGCTTATCCGCAGGCGGGCGGGGCGGCGGCGCCACGCTCTGTTGCGCCAGCGCTGTCGCGGAGGCCAAAACTCCCGAAAGAATCACAGCAACAATTCGCATATTCGTTCTCCTGCGCGAAACCGAAACGCACCGGCCCGCCGAAGGCAACCCCCGGTCCCGTGCTGGACACTCCGTTTCATTAGCTGGGTCGTAGCATCTGGCTCTTCTACTTCCTCCGCTCCCTCGCAAGCGGCAAAAGAAACAGGACAACCATAGCTCCCAACCCCATCAATAGAAAGCGGTACTCAGGAACCTTTCCCCAAAAAGCATCGACCACTATTTTGACTGCAATGGCAAGCCCAATAACGACAACTGCAGATACTGTTACCTGCTTTGATGTGAGCGCAGTTTGCGCCTTGCGGTCCTGCTCCTGCCGAAACCACGGATGAACAAAAAGCACCAAGAGAGCCGCAACCACTAAGACCAATAGAGGGATGTTGAGCTTTGCTCCTGAACCGAACAAACCAGACGCCTTGCCCAGCAGGATTAAACCTGTTCCCACCAGGGCTACGACGACGCGCTGTTGGACGGATTGTGGGTCTCTCATGTTCCGTCTCTCCCTGAATGGAAGACTTCAATGCATACGATTGGCAGCTACTTTGTTTGGGTGGGATTTTAATCGACTGCCTCTTTGATTGTCACGGCGCGAAGATTCATCCCCGTTTTCCGCACGTCCCGCCGGACGCTCAAGGCTTATTCTCAAGAAGGAACTCCCATGAGTGATTTTGCCCAGACCGTGAAGCAGCGGGCCGACATCGTCAAGGTGATCGAGGGTTATATCCGCCTGCGCAAGGCTGGAGCGCAAAACTACCAGGGGCTCTGCCCGTTTCACAAGGAGAAATCTCCGTCATTTTCCGTTCATGCGGTGCGCCAGTTTTACCACTGCTTCGGCTGCCAGGCTTCGGGAGATGTGTTCAGTTTCGTCGGCAAAATCGAAAACGTAGGCTTTCCCGAGGCGGTGCGGATCGTCGCGGGCAAGTGCGGCATTCCACTACCCAAGCGGGAGTTTTCCTCGCCGGAAGAAGCTGCCGGAGCGCGGCTGCGAGCGAAATTGTTCGAGTTGCACGAGTCGGCGACCGCGTGGTTTGAGGAGCAGTTGCGCGGGCCGGAAGGCGCAGTGGCGCGTGAATACCTTGCAGGCCGCGGGCTGACGCCCGAAGGCATAAAGACCTTCCGCATCGGTTACGCGCCGGACAGTTTCAACGCCCTGCGCGACCGGCTGAGCGGCGTGGCCGACAACGAAACGCTGCGCGCCAGCGGCTTGTTTGCATCCAAGGAGCAGGGTGACGGAAGCCAGGGAAACATCTACGACCGCTTCCGAAAGCGCGTCATGTTTCCCATTTCGAATGAGAGCGGGCGGGTGATTGCCTTCACGGCGCGCACTCTTGAAACCGGCGAAAAGGCGGGCGCCAAGTACATCAATTCGCCGGAGACGCCGCTTTATTCCAAGAGCCTCGTGCTCTTCAATCTCGACAAGGCCCGCACCTCGATTCGTCAGCACGAGTTTGCGCTGCTGGTCGAGGGCCAGATGGATTGCATCTCAGTGTTTCTGCGCGGAATTCAGAACGTGATTGCCGCCAGCGGAACGGCATTTACCGAGCAGCAGGTGGCGATTCTCAAGCGGCACACCTCGCAGGTGGTGGTCAACTTCGATCCCGACGCAGCCGGCTCCAACGCTGCTGAAAAATCCATCGCCCTGCTGACCGAAGAGGGCTTCAACATCAAGATCGTCACGCTCGACGGCGGACTCGACCCGGACCGCTATATTCGCGAGCGAGGCGTGGAGGAATATACAAAGGCGCTGCGTGGAGCGCGCCGCCAGGCCGATTACCTGATTGAGCGGGCGCGGATTGCGTTCCCCGGCGCCAGCGCGGAGCAGAAGGTGAAGGCCATGAACTTCCTTTTGCCCCATATTCGCCGTATGCCGGAGAAGCTGGCGCGCGATCAGTTTGCCAGTGATGCCGCACAGAAGCTGGGCATTGACTCGGCGGTATTGCGCGAGGAACTGCGGCAGGCTGCGCTGCGCCGGCGGGACCGCATCGAGACGCGAGCGACGGCTCTGACCGAGGTCGAGAGGGTATTGCTCCGCGCGCTGGCCATTGACGATCCCGATTTCGAGCGTTCGCGGCGGCTTGCCGTCCAAGCGTTGGCCGAGCAACCAACATGGTTTGAACATCTTGGCGCGTTCGTGGCCTTGCAAGCGCTTGCCGGGCGACAGGCTCGCGACCCGATGGACGTGATCGAAGACGAGGCTCAGCGGGCCTTGCTCGCCGAGGCCTTGCTGGCAGAAACCAAACCGCCCGAGGAAGGCGAAGTTCAGAGCGCCATTCAGGAGATTCAGGAGCGAGCCATCGAGCGCCGGCTACGTGACATGCGGGCGCAGATCACCGAGGCCGAGCGGCGCGGCGACCAAGTCGAGCTGGCGGTTCTGACCCAACAAAAGCTTGAGCTAGACCGGGCGCTGCGGCAGTTGCAGAACCATAAGCCGCCGGAGCAATAGCTGCCATTTCCTGCGTCCAATCCGCAATTCCTGCGTCAAATATACAGAGAGTGGAGCAGGTGGAAGGCAATATCGCCAGGGGTCGGGCTGTGAGATCGCCCGAAATGGCTCGTGACCACGTCTGATTTTGGCTTGGCATGGCAGGCCGAGGCGTGGTAATCTATTGATCTCTGTGCAGATGCGCGCCCCTTTGCCCCAACTATGAGCCGCGGCTCGCGGGCGACCCAGGTGAAACCTGAAGCGCTTGTCATCCTGTTCCGAGCAACCATAAGAAACCGCATCATTTATGCGGGTTACCGCAGGTTTGTGTCTGTATGCGCCGATTTTTTCCCAGTTTCCGAAGGGAATTTATTTTTCGCGCGCTCTGGGCCTGACCGGATGGGAACCTGCGCACCGTAGCGCAAGACGGTGCTGAATCTATCTTGCGCGGGAGAGTAGGAGCATTTTGGCGAGCGACGACAAATTTGAACACGAACACGAGCAAGGTCACGAACACGACGTTGACACCATTATCGAAGTGGGCAAGGAAAAGGGCTATCTGACCTACGGCGATGTCAACGAGATGTTGCCGGATGAGATGGCCGCCTCGGCCGACGATCTGGACGACTTGATCACCACCATCGGCACTCAGGGCATAGACCTGCTTGACGGCCCCAAATTCCACGGCGACAAGGACTTCGAACTGGAAGAGGGCGAAGATGTCGAGCTGGACCTGACGCCCGGAACGCTGGAAAAGACCAACGACCCAGTGCGCATGTACTTGCGCGAGATGGGCACGGTGCCGCTGCTGACGCGCGAGGGCGAGGTCGAAATTGCCAAGCGCATCGAGCGCGGGCAGATGCGCGTCCTCAAGGCCATTTCGCGTTCGCCCATTGTGATTCGCGAGGTTGTGGCCCTGGGCGAGGACCTGAAGCGCGGCGTGCGCAACATCAAAGAGGTCGTCATCTTCGACGACGAGGAACTCACCGAAGAGGTGGTGGTGGCGCGCGTCAAGGCGACTGTGGCTCGCATCGACGCGCTGGTGAAGCACCAGAAGAAGATTGCCGTGCTGGAAGAGAAGCAGGCCGCTTCTGGCGCCGCCAAGCCCAAGGCCTCTGCCGCGCGCAAAAACCGTTGGCTCGCGGCGCGCGAAAGGGTCTTCGTTTCGCGAATCGTGCGCGAACTCAAATACACGCCCATGGAGCGCAAGCGCCTGCTGGACAAGGTCAACAAGACCGTTGACACCATGCGCACGCTGGAGAGGCAGATTCGCTCACTCGAACAAAAGCACGAGGCAAGTAGAAGCGAAGAGCTGAAGAAGGAGTACCGGCGGCAACAAAAGAACTGCAAGGCCGATCTCGAAAAGATCGAGGCCGACGCGAGCGTCTCCATCGTTGAGTTGAAGCGCACTCAGCGCGAGATGATCCAGGGCGATATGGACGCGGATCAGGCGAAGCGTGAGCTGATCGAAGCCAACCTGCGCCTTGTTGTTTCCATCGCCAAGAAGTACACCAACCGCGGATTGCAGTTTCTTGACCTGATTCAGGAGGGCAACATCGGCCTGATGAAAGCCGTGGACAAGTTCGAATACCGCCGCGGCTACAAGTTCTCGACTTACGCCACATGGTGGATTCGCCAAGCCATCACCCGCGCCATCGCGGACCAGGCCAGGACCATCCGCATTCCTGTGCACATGATCGAGACCATCAACAAGCTCATCCGCACCAGCCGTCAGCTTGTGCAGGAGCTAGGCCGCGAACCTTCGAGCGAAGAGATCGCGCGCCGCATGGATATTCCCGTGGCCAAGGTCCGCAAGGTGCTGAAGATCGCGCAGGAGCCTATCTCGCTGGAGACTCCCATCGGCGAAGAGGAAGATTCGCACCTTGGAGACTTCATTGAAGATCGTCAGGCGGTTTCGCCCTCCGAGGCGGTCATCAGTGTCAACCTCAAGGAGTACACCTCGCAGGTCCTTCGCACGCTCACCCCGCGCGAAGAGCGCGTCATCAAGATGCGCTTCGGACTGGAAGACGGCTCCGAGCACACTCTGGAAGAAGTCGGCCAGAGCTTCCAGGTAACCCGCGAGCGCATCCGTCAAATCGAAGCCAAGGCATTGCGCAAGCTTCGCCATCCGTCGCGCAGCCGCAAACTGAAGGCGTTTGTCGAAGGCGTCAAAGAGATGTAACTCGGCTGGAATTCAGCCGCACAGAGCCGCAATCCGCAAGGGTTGCGGCTTTGATTTTCTGCGGGAATCTGGACTGGAAATCGGCGCATCAGCGCAACGGCGAACTCTAGCGCCGTCTCGCGCGTTCCCGCTGCAGTTCGCGGTAAACATCGCTCTTGGATTGGCCCAGCTCGCGCGCAATGCGCTTGAGGGCCTCCTTCTCGTCCACTCCGTTTTCATCCTGGAGACGAGCGACGCGGTCGGCGATCTTTTCTGTCACGACGCCTGCGGCCTGGCCTTGCGCACGAGGCCGCGCATCCACCAGCAGCGTAATCTCGCCGCGAATGCGATCGCGGCCAGCCAGCTCCTGTCGGGCTTCTGCAACCGTCCCGCGCAAAAACTCCTCGTGAATCTTGGTCAGCTCGCGGGCAACCACTACGCGTACGGTGGGACCAAAGACAGATTCCAAATCGGCGAGAGTCTCAAGAATCCGGTGCGGCGCTTCATAGAAAACCAGAGTCCGCGCAGTCTCGTTCTTTTCGGTCTCTGCGGCCAAAGCTTCGAGCCTGGTTCGCCGCGCGCCTGCCTTCTCCGGCAAAAAGCCGATGAAGTGGAACTCATCAGTGGAGAGTCCGGAAGCCACCAGCGCGCTTAGCGCAGCATTGGCTCCGGGAATGGGAATCACCGCGACACCCGCGGCAATGGCCTCGGCCGTCAACCAGCTTCCGGGATCGCTGATGCCGGGCATTCCGGCGTCGGAAGCAACGGCGATGGCCTTCCCGGCCTTTATGTTTTGGATCAGTTCGGTGGCACGGGTGTGCTCGTTGTGCTGGTGACAGCTCACCGTCGGAGTGGTGATCTCAAAATGGTTGAGCAGCTTTTGCGTTTGCCGCGTGTCTTCACAGGCGATGCGGTCCGCCCGCCGGAGCACGTCCAGAGCGCGCAACGTAATGTCGCCCAGGTTGCCGATGGGCGTGGCTACCAGATATAGGCCGGGTGCGAGGGCAGTTTCAGAAGTGGACTGCGGTTCTTCCGGATCGGCGGGCATAGGCACGGTCGGTCAGCTTTCCCGCTCGCGGGCTTCTTCACGTTCGAGGCGGCGCTGCTCGGCCAGCAGAGACATGGCGCTCATCAGGTTTTGAACGCTGACAATGCCTACAACCCGCCCGCTGTCGGTGATGGGAATCAGCGAGAGTCCGCGGCCGGTCTGAATGCGGCGAATAGTGGTTCCCAGCGTGTCTTCGGGTCGCGCAACCTGAAAGGCCTTTGACATGGCCGCCTGCACGTACCCGTTGCCGTCGTTGCGCAGCGCGTCCACAATCCGCTGGCGGCTGATGATGCCAACCAGTTGCGGGCCGCGCACCACGGGGAAGTCTTCCTGCAAAGAGTGGACGCAACGCACAAGCGCGTCGGCCAGCGTGTCAGAGGGCGAGAGAGTGGCAAAGTCTGTGAGCATTACCTCGCGCATATGCACGGTGTCTACCACCGATTGGAAGAAGACGCCCTGGTCCTCGATTTGCGCGCCAATCATGATGAAGAATCCTGCGATGATCAGCCAGGGGCTATGCAGCAACATGCCGGCCACCATGGCCGCCAGCGCCAGCACCTGGCTTATGCCACTGGCCGCGCGGGCGGATGGAGCGAAACCGAGACTGCGGGCATAGCCGCCGCGGAGCAGCCGTCCCGCGTCCAGTGGGTAAGCGGGCAGCAGATGCAAAAGGCCAAGCCCAGCCTGCATCCACACCATGCTGCGCACCAGTTCTCCGGCGGAGATCCACGGCTGCGCAAAGAGTTTTATATCCCCGCTGACGCCAAGAAACGCGGCGGCCAGCAGGAGCGCCGTGGCCAGGTTTGCCACCGGACCGGCCAGCGCCAAAGCAAACTGTCCGCTGCCCTGGCTGGAGGCTTCCTGGCTTTCGGGGTCCGCGTAGGCAAACATTCCGCCGATGGGCAGCAGCAAAATGGCGCGCAGGCGCAAGCCCAGCCATGCCGCTACCATCAGCCGCGCCGTCTCGCGCACCACCACAGCAGCCACCAGCAGGACGAACAGTCCCAGGCCGCGCCCAATGCCGTCAGAACCGCTCAGCGCCAGGCACACAAGCGCCAGAAGCGGGAAAAAGACGTGGACGCGTATCTCGACGCCCATCCAACGGCCGAACGGAATTGACCAGCCACGCATACATATTGATTGTAGAGGTTCGGGCCTCAGCGTTTCGGAACTATCCGCACATCCGGTATGCTGGTTGCCGATGCGCATCATTGCTGGATCGTTTCGCTCTCGCTCGATAGAAGCTCCGCCGGGGCTTGCCACGCGCCCCACCAGCGACCGGTTGCGCGAAACTCTCTTCAATGTGCTCGCGCCACGCATTCAGGGCGCGACCTTCCTGGATTTGTATGCCGGCTCGGGCGCGGTGGGCATGGAGGCGCTCAGCCGCGGCGCCGCGAGTGTGGACTTTGTCGAAAAGGCTCCAGCGGCGCTCAAGGTTTTGCGCGGCAATCTGGAGAAGCTGGGACTGAAGACGGGATTTCGAATTCACGCTGCAGCCGTGGGAGCTACGTTGCGCAAGATGCAAGCGAATCCAAAACTAGAACGCTACGAAGTAGTCTTTCTCGATCCGCCCTGGGATGCGGCTCCGGAGTACGCGGCCACGTTGCGTCTGCTAGGCGGTTCGGCGGCCGGGCTGCTTGCCGATGGCGCGCTGGTCATCGCGGAGCATCGACGCAAGGAGCATCTCGAAGACAGCTACGGCTTGCTTGCCCGCACACGTCTGCTCGAACAAGGCGACGCGGCGCTGAGCTTTTATGCAGTTAGCGATTAATTACCTGCAAAGTTTTGAAGATATAAATAGGGGGTGGGGGGTACCTTGCTCCGGGGTATGGTATAAACCGGGAGGATTGCTGACAGATTGGATTGCGGGAGAGCTGGAGCTTTACGATGGCGGGTCGACCTCTCTTCGCGCGTGATCCCTTACCTGCGCGACGATGATTAGATTGTGCGCCTGTGGATAGTAATTTTCTGCAAGTCGGACGCGCCGCATTGTTTTCCACCCATGATCACCCCAGCGACGGAGACCTATCGCTGGGGACCCCGAAGCGGCAGGAAGAAGCCGCAAGAAGGTGTGCCCGCCCGAAGACCCGCTCATCGCGATAGTGCCGCGATGAACGGGGCACAGTCTCGCAAGACTCATAAAGATTCTTTGGGGTTGATGAGCGGGCCACCTGCCGACTTTACAGCCATGTCTAAGATTATTTCCGGATAGGAGGTCACTCGCCCACAATAGCCATCCAACGATTCTCGAGCAGTTCCCGCCCCGGTGTGGGACACTGGATGCGCCATGCTGATCGAGATTTTGGAGTGGCTGTATGGGTACGACAAGTGGATTGAGACTGAGGCGACAATCGAATCCACCGCCGTGGTGCTTTTCTCGGGATCTCTCACACACCATAGGGATAACTGGTGTGATCACGTCATCCGATGGACCGACAGAAGCGGTGAAAGGCACAGAGCAACATTCATAGCCGGTGAGTTGTCGCCATTCTTTCAGTCGGTTGAGGGCACGACATTCACCATACGTTTCAATCCTGTCCATCCGGAGGAATACTACCACCGCGCGCTGCTTCGCAGAGACATCCGCCGGACAGCGATGTTTGCGATATTTGTTCTTGTGGTCACGCTTCCCGTCACCTGTTTGTTGTTGTTCACGCACTCTCCCTCGAAATGAGGTTCTTGTTCACAACGCGCTCTCCGAAGCACGCTTGCTAATCGCCTCCAAACAGAATGCAATATCCGAGACCCAACCCCGGTTCCGAAACCTGGTCGCCAAACCGGAAGTAACCCGCGTTTGTCGATCAGGTTTCGGAGTCCGACCTCACGGAAAACGACGACTTTTGTAGCCGGCCTAAATTATTCGGAATTCGCCAGCAGCTCTCCCCTCTGGAACACAAGTCACGCGTGAGCGGCGGCTGGCGCTAATGAGGAGCCGGAAAACTCGACTGCGACCACGGTAATGTCATCCATCTGGCCGAAGGCGTGGGCGGCCTCGGCGATGCGTGCGGCGGGCAGGCGGCTAAGATTGCGGGTGCGGTCGAAGCCGAAGAGTTCTCCGTGATTGGATTTGGACTGAGTCTGTGCCTCGACCACGCCGTCGGAGACAAATGTGAGCCGGTCGCCGGGCGAAATCTTGAGAAAAGTGGTTTCATACCGTTGTCCGGCAAGGATGCCCAGCGGCAAAGAGCCGGGAATGTTGATTTCTTCACCATTGAGATAAGGCGGCAGGTGGCCGGCATTCGCCACTCTCAGTTGGCCGTCCGCGGCGATGTGAGCGGCAAGGCAGGTGGTAAATCCGCTGTGCGACCTGCCCATCAAGCGGTCGTTGAGCGAGCGCAGCAGAACGGCGGGGTCCGTGCCATGCGCGGCCTCGGCGCGGATGACGCCCACAAGCACGGAAACCAGCATGGCAGCCGGCAAACCCTTGCCGCTGACGTCGCCCACCACGAGCAACATGCCGCCCACGCCGTCGGCGATCTGCTGAAAGAAGTCGCCGCCAACCTGGTCGGCGGGCTGGTAAATGCACTCGACCGTGAAGCCGGGGCACTGGTCCAGCTTGTCGGGCAACAGCACCTGCTGTATTTGGCGGGCGGCCTCGAACTCGCCGTTCAGCCACGCCTCGTGACGCCGCGCTCTCGTGAACCGCAGGACGAGGAAGACCACCATCGCCAGCAGGAAGAGCAGGTGAAGAAGAATGCCGGTGTGCATGGTGAAAGGCGGCAGAGGCAGCGGAACTTCAAGCACGCGCGGCACGCTGGTCCACCCGGCCTGGTTGAGTACGATGGCCATGTTGTCGGCCAGGTAATAGCCGAAATCAAGAAATGTGGGCAAAAGCAGCAGGCGAGCGTCGAGATTTCCTCGCAAAGTTCGATCCACCAGCACGCTCAGTATCCATACCACCGCCGGAAGCAGGCAGACCAATTGGATTGCGCCTGCAGCCGGCGCCGAGAACCAGCCGGGCCAGTATGAGATGGCCGCCAGCGGGCTGACGGTGGCCAGCGCAAGGCAAGCGCTGCTGATCCACCCTGCGCGGGCTTTGAGAATGCGCGTGAAAAAGCAGAGCGCTGCAATGAGGGTGACGGCGGCGCAGATTCCATCCAGCAGGTCGAACAGAGGTACCGGCAGCACGGTATAGATTTCCTGGCCTACGGTCAGGGCGTTGTCTGCCGCCTGAGCCAGCAAAATCAGAGCGAACCAGAGATATTCGCGCTCTGCGTGGCGAATGAGAAACAGGCAGAATATGGCGAATCCGACCAGGGCGGCGGTGATGCTGTAGGAATATGCGTCCACATAGCGGATGTTGCGGGCTGTCTGGCGATGCTGCTGTTCGACTAACAACAGCACCGGATCTCCTGCGAGATGACCTCCAAGAAAGGGCCCCCCGCCAACGTAGCTTGCCCAGATAGGCGAGTGCCACACGCGGATAGCCACCTGTACAGTGCGCGCGGAGTCGCTGCCAGCCAATGTAAGGGGGAAAAGATGATAGCTGATCTGTGTGGAGGGGATTACCCGTGGAGGTGGCATCTTGCCCGAGCCGCCGACCAGTTTGCCGTCCACATAAATCACGAACGAGGTCACGATGGGGGACAACAGCAGCGAAGTGGGTCTTTGTCCGGGCGGAATCTCCACTGCGAAACGGTACCAGCCATAGCCGCTCATTCCCGAGTAGCCCTGGGTAGACCATGACTTAGCGCTTTCGAGCAGTGGCCAGGCGGAGTCGTCGAAGCCCGGCGCAGCCCACAGCGGTGCATTTGAACCTGGCTCGATAGGCGAGTCACCGGGATGGAAGCGCCATAGCCCATCCAGCGAGGCTACCGGCTCCCGGCCGCGGTCCAGGTCGAAGGATTGGGCGGGCATCCAGACGGCATACGCAAAAACTGAGAACGCCGCAAGGCGGCGAAAAACAGAACCAAGGCTCATGTCAACGTTTCCTCAGGGGAGTGAACGAAACGTGGATTGATGCTATCGCAGACAGGGGCAGTTTGCGCCCAAAAGTTTGTGTCGAAGCCCGGCTCCGGTCCGGCGGCAAGGCTTTTGGAGAGTTTACCTTGGGCCGGATGTTTGGGGAAGCCGTTCGCCTATTGAAAAATGGAGCGGAATAGCCCAAATTCCGATCGATATTCGGCCGCCAATAGGCTCATTTACTTGGGAATTTGCGCTTTCCGCGACACAAATCTGCGCATTGGGCCCCAAGTTACTTTTAACCCCATTGACAGAGGGGGGAAGTAGGAGAAAAATAGCGAGGCGAGGCATAATGCGCTGTTTTATGCGGCCTGCGGAGGGAAAGTGAAAAGCACAGTGAAGATGTTTGTTTTGGGAGTGTTGGGATTGTTGAGCGCAGGGTTAATTTTGAACGGCTGCAAATCAGGGCCGGAGTTGACTCAAGCCAATGCGCAGGCCTTGATCCAGGCCAAGTATGACCAGAGTCCAGCGGCGAGCATCAACATCGCGGTGGACGAGAAAGGGCTGAAAACGGGCGTAGATTCCAATTATTGGGCGCGGACCAAGCTCTTTCCCAACAGATTCTGGGCTGACTTTACACTAACCCCCGAAGGCAAGAAGTGGGTCAAGCTGGCCAGCGGTGGCGATGTGATTCAATGGCGCCCGGAAAACGCCGGCGACAGGAACTTTTCAGTAGTGATAGTGACTCTGGCGACCCACCCCGTGAAGGTGCACGATGTGGGAGATCCGCAGGACGAAGTGGGCGGAACGAAGAGTGTCTCATTCGTCGAAACCCCGAGTCTGGACGGAGTGCCGAACCCACTGCAATCGATTTCCGCCGGTCCTGGAAATAAGTTGAGCAACAGGCACATCGCCACTTTTGTGGTGGATGGGGGAGCCTGGAAGCTGCAGGGCATCAACTAGAACTGGAAAAAATAGAGGGGTGGGGCCAGAACGCATTGACCCCACCCCGATTTCTTGCTATTGTTAAAAGGTTCCGCAAGAACGCCTCTGTTCGTGTGTCTTAGCAGCAGAGGAGTAGGGAAAGCCCGGTCAGGCTGAAATTGCCGGAGCTGATCCCAGTGCCAGGCGCAGTTTGCCGGCCAAACAGGTCCCGGGAATTGCTCTTTTCTTGCGAAGGGCAGGGATTAATCGCATCGGCGTCCGCGCGTTCTCCACCTTGGAGGGCTATGCGGGCCGGAATCGGCGAAACGGAGTTGGCTTTACTCGCGAAACGCGGGGAAACGCCCAACCACCGTCCCGGTTCTCGTCTGAGATTGGAACGAAGGCAGACGCGAAGCAGTACAGTTGGGCTTCCGTGCGCGTGCGCGACAGCATTCAGGTCGTGCGCTTTTGCAGCGGGAGGCCCTATCAGTCTGCGTGCGGCGGTCGAACATGGATGGGCCATCAAATAGGGTGGCAAGGTTTTTTGAGCGTAAGGAGTTTTGGTTTGCCTACATTCAATCAGTTGGTTCGCAAGGGGCGCACTGCTCCCCGTTACAAGACGGCGTCACCTGCCCTGCAGGCCTCGCCTCAGCGGCGCGGCGTTTGTACCCGCGTGTACACGCAGACCCCCAAGAAGCCGAACTCGGCGCTGCGCAAGGTGGCTCGCGTGCGACTGACGAACGGCATTGAGGTAACCACTTATATACCCGGCATTGGCCACAACCTGCAGGAGCACTCGATTGTGCTCATTCGCGGCGGCCGCGTGAAGGATCTTCCCGGAGTGCGCTACCACGTGGTCCGTGGGACGCTGGATTCGGTGGGCGTATCCGAGCGCAAGCAGAGCCGGTCGAAGTATGGGGCCAAGCGCGCCAAGGGTGGCGCGGCAGCCAAGAAGTAGACGGACGGGCTTCTAGCTCTTAGCTATTAGCCTTTAGCTCGTACTGCGGCGGATGGATCCGATGCGGCGAGCGCGAGATGGGTGAAGCTAAAAGCTAAGAGCTAAAAGCTGAAAGCTGTTTTTGAGGATTTTGAGGATTATGCCGAGAAAAGGGCACATTGCGAAGCGGGAAGTGGCGCCTGATCCAGTTTACGGGTCCACGCTGGTCACCAAGTTCGTCAACTCGATGATGTGGGGCGGCAAGAAGTCGACCGCCCAGGGCATCTTTTATGAGGCGATGAAGAACCTCGAAGAGAAGGGCGGCGGCGACGATGCCCTCAAGCTCTTCAAGAAAGCGGTGGAGAACTGCAAGCCGCTGCTCGAGGTGAAGACCCGGCGCGTGGGCGGCGCCAACTACCAGGTTCCGATCGAGGTCAATGCCGACCGGCGCACTTCGCTGGCCATTCGCTGGCTGATCAATTACGGCCGCAGCCGCGGCGAGAAGGGCATGACCGACAAGCTGGGCAACGAGCTGCTGGATGCGGCTAACGGGCGCGGCGCGGCGATGAAGAAGAAGGAAGACGTGCACCGCATGGCCGAGGCCAACAAGGCCTTTGCTCATTACCGCTGGTAAGCGGGCGGGAATCGC
>JBEKQD010000012.1:0-60569 GCA_049520075.1 Occallatibacter sp.
GGGGTCGATGAGACCGCTCGTGCTGGGAGCGACAAAAGTCGTCTCCACGCCGTGCTGCGCCATGCGATTGGCTGCCTGCAAAATGGCGGAGTGTTCGATGGAAGTGGTGATGAAGTGATCGCCGGGGTGCAGCAGGCCGAAGATGGCCGTGTTGTCGCCCTCGGTGCCGCCGGAGTTGAAAACTACCTCGGCGTCGTGGCAGTTGAAAAACTCGGCCATGACGGAGCGCGCATGGTCGACGGCGGTGTGCGCCTGCTGACCGTGGAGGTGAATCGAGGAGGCGTTGCCAAAATGCTCCATCCAATATGGGCGCATGGCCTCCATGACCTCCGGCAGCAGAGGTGTAGTGGCGTTGGCATCCATATAGACTCGCTTCATCGGTCAATCTCCTTCTATTGATTGTACGGGATAATCGATTTTTGCCCGATTTGGGGGCGCGGCGGGACAGGGAGCGTCCCTCCAGGGCTGAAGCCCGCGTTGGTACAGCTGGCTCTGTGTGGGGGTTAAAACCCCCGCCTCCCCCGTGGCGAGTTTTCTCGCAACGTGCCAAGCTCGCGCTCATTTTGCAAGAATTACGAACGAGCTGAAGTTCGTACTCTTCAGACTGGCATACCGATTTCGGTACGAGCTAGAGATCGTATTTTTCAAGCTGAAATGTCGCTGGAAATTCACATAGCGGGGGCTTTCTGGAGTTGGCTTTGGTCTGGTAAAGTTCCTTCACGCGGCATTGTCCGCGGGAGGAAAATCCGATGCTGAAACTTCCCTGTTTTACCGGCTGCATTCTCGGTTGTAGCCTGCTGATTGCTCAGTCCACATTTGTATTTTCCCAGGCAACCGCGCCAGCCAAACCTGCCGTGGGCAGCATGGTTTCGCCTGCTCAAACCTATGACAAAGTGCTCAGCATCATGGAGCACCAGTTCGTCTCGGCCGCAGAGGCCATGCCTGAAGACAAATACAACTTTGCGCCCCCGGCGAGTCTGGGCGAATTCAAAGATGTACGCACGTTCGGCCAACAGGTCAAGCACGTGGCTGAATCGAACTACTACTTTTTCGGCGGATCGGATTTCACGGAAGCCACGGCCAAGGCAATGACGGATTCGATAGAGAAGCTCACCACCAAAGCTGACATTCTGAAGGCTCTGAAAGATTCCTTCGCACTGGCACATACGTTTGTGGGCGCCATTACTCCGGAAAATGCCTTTGTGATGACGGAGCACGGCACACGCGCGGGCATGGCAAGCTTTGGGATGGCGCATGTCATGGACCACAATGGACAGTTGGTTGTGTATCTGCGCATGAACGGGATTGTTCCGCCGGCTTTTCGCTCAGAAGCCACGCGGCCGAATGGACGCCGGAGACTGAATTCGGCGTCCATTCTGCTTGCACTTCGGTTTTGGCGCCTGGGCGAGACTGCCGGTTTACTTTTCGCTGTCGAGCATGCGCATCTGGGTTGGATCGTAGCGAGTTCCGGCCACTGCGCTGGCGGGAACGGCTGCTTCGATAGCGGCAAGCTCATCAGCGGTGAATTCGACTGTGAGAGCGCCCAGGCTCTCGGCCAACTGAGTACGTGTGCGCGCGCCAATCACCGGAACAATGAGGCTGCCCTTGGCCATCACCCATGCGATGGCCAACTGCGCGGGTGTGATTCCCTTTCCGTGGGCGATCTGCTGGAGTTTTGCAACCAGCTGCTGGTTACGCGCCAGGTTAGCGCCGGTGAAACGCGGCAGACGAGAGCGGAAGTCACCTGCCGGGGCCGGCTGAGAGCCTGAAAGCAGACCACGCGACAGCGCGCCATAAGTTGTGGCTCCGATGCCGAGTTCCGTGAGGAGAGGGAAAATCTTCGTCTCGGGGCTGCGGCTCACAAGGGAATATTCAATTTGCAGGTCCACGATGGGATGCACGGCAACCGCGCGGCGAATGGTCTCCGGGCCGACCTCGGAGAGGCCGATGTGGCGCACGTAGCCAGCCTTGACCATCTCCGCGATGGCGCCGATGGTGTCTTCGATGGGCACGGCCGGGTCAAGGCGCGACGGGCGGTAGATGTCGATGAAATCAACGCCCAGCCGTTTCAGCGAGTAGGCCAGCGCGGTCTTCACCGCCGATGGCCGCGAGTCGAAGCCAATCCATGTGCCGTCAGGAGCGCGCTGCGCGCCGAACTTGACCGACAGCACTACTTTTTCCCGCAAAAAGCGCAAGGCCCGGCCAAGCAGCATTTCATTGTGGCCCATGCCGTAGAAGTCGCCTGTATCCAATAAGTTGACGCCGGCGTCAATAGCCGCGTGGATGGTGGCGATGCTCTCGGCATCGTCAGACGGGCCGTACACTCCGCTCATGCCCATGCAACCGAGTGAGAGGGGAAAGACTTCGGGGCCTGTGGCCCCCAGCTTGCGCTGCTGCGTGACTGTCGCCGTCATGGTTGGCTCCCTTCAAGCAGCATCGTAGGATGAGCGCGTCAAAGAGGCAAGGGGTGACTTGACCGCAGTTTTGACGGGTTTTGCATTTTTGGTTATCCACTAAGTAAACGGTTGAATCCAGACATGTTATTTAAAGTGATGTTCTCCGCGATGCTTACACGGTCACTTTTTCTGTTTCTTTCGAGTGCCGAGTTCTGCCATACTTGATTGTGCCCACCCGGTACGTCCAATCCCAAACATCCAATCGAGAGGTTGCACCCATGTCGGCAAAGTACGTCTTTGTGACGGGCGGAGTTGTGTCCAGTTTAGGTAAGGGCCTGGCAGCGGCCTCCATTGGCTGCCTGCTGGAAAAACGCGGCCTGCGCGTGAACATGATGAAGTTCGACCCCTACCTCAATGTCGATCCGGGAACCATGTCGCCTTTTCAGCACGGCGAGGTTTTCGTCACCGACGACGGCGCCGAGACCGACCTGGACCTGGGACATTATGAGCGCTTCACCCATGCGCCGCTCTCGCGCGACAACAACCTGACGACGGGGCGCATTTACGAGCAGATCATTCTCAAGGAACGGCGCGGCGACTACCTGGGCAAAACTGTCCAGGTGATTCCCCACGTCACCAACGAAATCAAGAACGCCATGCGCAAGGTGTCGTCGAATGGCGCGGACGTGACAATTGTCGAGATTGGCGGCACAGTCGGTGACATTGAGTCGCTGCCGTTTCTTGAAGCCATCCGCCAGATGCGCCAGGAGCTGGGCCGCGAAAATACTGTATTTGTCCATCTCACGCTGGTGCCGTGGATCGCCGCCGCGCAGGAACTGAAGACAAAGCCCACGCAGCACTCGGTCAAGGAGTTGCTCAGTATCGGCATTCAGGCAGACATACTGCTGTGCCGTTCGGAACGTAACTTGAGCCGGGAGATGAAACAGAAAATCGCCCTCTTCTGCAACGTCGAGGAGAGAGCGGTGATTGGCGCGAAGACCGTGCCGTCGATTTATGAGGTGCCGCTCTGCTTTGCGCTGGAAGGCGTGGACGCGCTGATTCTGAAATACCTGCACAGGGAAGCGCCGGAGGCTGACCTGACTGAGTGGAAGGCACTGGTGGAGCGCTGCTACAACCCCAACGATGAGGTTTCCATTGCCATTGTTGGCAAGTATGTGGAATATGAGGATAGTTATAAGTCGCTCAAAGAAGCACTAACTCATGGAGCTGTCTCGCAGAATCTGAAACTCAAAGTAACCTGGATTGAAGCCGAGGGCCTAGAATCGAAGACTCCCGAGGACCTGAGTTATGAGCAGCAGTTAGAAGGATTCGACGGCATTTTGGTCCCCGGAGGGTTCGGCAAGCGCGGCATCGAGGGAATGTTGAACGCTATCCGCTATGCCCGCGAGAAGCAGGTGCCTTACTTCGGAATTTGTTTGGGAATGCAGACCGCTTGTATCGAGTTTGCACGCAACGTGTGTGGCCTGAAGGACGCCAACTCAAGCGAGTTCGACCCCGCCAGCCAGCACCGCGTTATCTACAAGCTGCGCGAGTTGCTGGGCGTGGAAGAGATGGGCGGGACGATGCGGCTGGGCGCGTGGACATGCGTGCTGCAAGAGGGTTCGCTGGCCGCGCGCGCTTACGGAACGACGGAGATCAGCGAGCGCCACAGGCATCGCTACGAGTTTAACCGCGAGTACGAAGCGCTGTTGACCGGCGGCGGGTTGCGGCTGAGCGGCACGACGCCTGACTCGACTTATGTGGAGATTGCGGAGCTTCCGGGCCATCCGTTCTTCCTGGGCTGCCAGTTTCATCCGGAGTTCAAGTCCAAGCCGCTGGAGCCGCATCCTCTCTTCCACGCGTTTATAGCCGCGAGTTACAAGAACAGGCAGGCGCGGCTGGGTTCCGAGGTTAACGAGGCTGGAGTTCTGAGCAACGCTCTGTCATCCTGAGGGCGGGCGCCGACCGAGGTTGGAGTCAGTGTGACCCTCAGTCGCCAAACCGGACAGAACCCCTCCCTTTGCAAGTTCTGCCCGGATTGGCGGTCAACCAACCACAGCAGAGAAAATAGTGAGATAGATAGAGCGGACACCGAAGGCTATGTGACATTGAGTGGGCGGACAGCGAATCATGATCGAATACCGCGTAACAAAATACGACCCCGCCTCGCGTGATGCAAGGGGTGCATTCATCGCAGACGAATGGACATCAGTGACAGATGTTGGGCGCGAATTTGGGGGCGTCGTCCTTACCGATGGTGAATACCGAACCGTAGAACAAACCTACGTCAATTCGGCCATTGCTTTTCTTCGGGAAGGTGGGCTGAGTTCTCTGACAGTCAAGGGGCTTGAGAACCATAAGGGACTTGCACTCGACTTTGGCGAGGGTTCAGTTTTCTCCGTGGAGCGAGTCGATGATGTAATTCGACGGATCCTGCGGGAGGAGTTTTGGTGCCGGTTGGAGTGCCAAGGCGGATTTGCTCACTTCGGATGGGACTACTACATGTACATAGGTGTGCCCCACCGTTGCCCGAAGGCCGAACATCTAGCAGAGGCATTGGGCTTGTACCCCGAGGAGTTTGCCTCACCTTACAAAGAACAGCATTGAAACCGCAATCGGGATAGTTTGATGGGTCACCGTACGAATGCGTCAGACACCGGCGCTCCGTGCCGTGGATGCCTGCTCGGAAACTGCACCACAGCCCGTTTGTCGCTTATCGATCCGACCCGCCAGATCGAATCACAGCCCCAACAACCGAGCCTAAGCACACCTCAAGAGCGCCATCACAGAATGACCAAAGCTCTTGGTGACACGGTGGTGAAACAGAACAGGCCATCTTTGCAGATGGCCTGTAAGTAATTGAATTTATGGAGCCGAAAGTCGGACTCGAACCGACGACCTGCTGATTACGAATCAGCTGCTCTACCAACTGAGCTACTTCGGCTTCCCTTTCAGATTGTACCGTTGCGCTCCGCTTCGGTAAAGTTTTGCGCTGAAACGGTGGTGGGTCACTTCGAATTGTCTCCCCCTCAAGGGCTAAAGCCCATTTGATTTTGCGGGCCTTTTGCGGGGGTTGAAACCCCCGCCTACCTCCGCTTCAAGTTTTTCCGCAAACCTGTGAAGCCCGTAGCCTTCAAGCTAACCCACTACCGCTGAAGCCGTCTCTGGCGGCTCCCTGCTGCGGCGCTCCCGGCGAGGTTTAGACCGCGGCGGGAGTGTGCAATTCGATCTGGATTGTGGGTGGATGGAGCAGCGTGTTGTGAATCAGGCAATGGTGGACAGCTTGATCCATACCGGTGCGGTCAGCATCACTCAGCGCCAACGGGACCTTGACTTCGATGACGAAGTTGTCAAGACGCGCCGGTGGTCCAGCTTTGCCAGCGGTCACGCGCACCTCGACGCCTTCGCGGGGCAATCCTCTCTTTCTGAGAAAGGCCGAAGCGTAATAGGCCGCGCAGGTACATAGAGACGCCAGAAGGAGCTCAGGCGGGGTCATGCCCTCATCGGTGCCGCCACCTTCAGTGGGCTGGTCGCAGACCAGGGTGTGGGTCCGCGCCGCAACTTCGAACTTTACATCTCCCAGGAGCTTCAGATTGACTTCCATGGTTTCTCCTTTTTAAATTCCATCAAGTTCCGGTTCATGTCACGCGGCTACTATCGCGACCGCGTATTCTCGTAATTGCTCCCGACGGGCGCGGGCGAGGACGCCCGCACTACAGCCGGCCGGGAGGCCGGCGCTACATTCCAAGGCCGGCGCAGATCAATGCGTGCTGCGCCGTGGACGGTTCCAAGGCAGGCGGGCCAGTGCCTCGCCCATGGGGCAAAATTCTGTGCATCCAGCGAAGATCAAGCCACAGCCCACTAATGCCGGCAGAAGCAGCCACCACGGCGACACGGCCACTGCCAGCAGAACTCCGATAAACCCCAACAGGCCCGCGGCCAGCCGCACCTGCCGCTCCAGGGCCCAGCGCGAGGCTGTGGAGCGCACCGCCGGGTTTCCGGCCTGGAGCCAGGCGCCGGTTCCACCTTCCAGGACAACGAGGTCCTTACCGCTATCCGCAAGCAAGGCGCTCGCCAGGCGCGCACGCGTCCCACCCTGGCACACGAGCACCACAGGCGCGTTGGTTTCCAGATCAGCCGTCCGCAGTTCGATCTGCTCCAGTGGAATGTTGACGGCACCGGGCAGATGCGCCGTGGCAAATTCAGTTGCCGAGCGAACATCCACCAGCTGCGCGCGACGCCCTGACGCTTGCCAATCCTTCCAGGTTTCGATGCTGATGACGCGTGCCGCCGCTTCGGGCATTGTTCTCCTCTGAAAGGTCGAGCGCCGGTTTGGGCAAAATCGCTCGCCGGGAGCTAAGCCTTTTTGCTGTTTGATGCTGAGATAGAGTATCAAGACTCCCCATGGGCTGGCTGAGCAAGCCATTACAATCGAATCCGTGAGACCTTCCTTTGAAATCGGCCCCGTCCATGTGGGCGACGGCCAGTTATTTTTGATCGCCGGACCGTGCGTTATTGAATCCGAAGCGCATGCGCGGCGCATGGCCGAGGCGATTCAGCGCATTACAGCGGACCTCGGGATTCCGTACATCTTCAAGGCCAGCTACGACAAGGCCAACCGCACGAGCGTGAAGAGCTATCGCGGACCGGGACTGGTTGAGGGCACGCGCATCCTCGCCCGCGTGGCCAAAGACACGGGGCTGCCTGTGCTGACCGACGTGCATGAGCCGGCTCACTGCGCAGTGGCAGCCGAGGCTGTGGACGTGTTGCAGATTCCCGCCTTTCTCTGTCGACAGACCGATCTGCTGGTGGCTGCGGGCAAGACGGGCAGGGCTGTGAATATTAAAAAAGGCCAGTTTGTGGCTCCGTGGGACATGACGCATCCGGTCGAAAAGGTGCGCTCGACGGGCAATGAGCGCATCTTCCTCACTGAGCGCGGAGCCAGCTTTGGTTACAACACGCTGGTGGTGGATTATCGCTCGCTGCCGGTAATGCGCGAACTGGCGCCGGTAGTTTTTGACGGGACTCATTCGGTGCAACAGCCTTCGGCGGCGAATGGTGTGAGCGGCGGCCAGCCGGAGTTTATTCCGCTACTGGCGCGGGCCGCAGTGGCCGCCGGAATTGATGGGCTGTTTTTGGAGGTTCACGACGACCCGGCCAACGCCAAATCCGATGGCGCGAATGCGCTGGATTTGAAGCTGCTGAAGCCGTTGCTGGAAAAGCTGCTGGCGATACATAAAGCGGCAGGCAGCGAATAACTAAAGAAAACATTTATGAGCTCAACCAGCCGGACATCTCGCTTCGCTCACCGAGTTCTCGCGCTCTGGAAGTGGTCCCTGTCTTATCGCAAGCGCGACTGGGAACTGTCCGACTACCCGGTTTTCTTTCGCACGCAGAAGCCCGGCCCAGCCAACGAGGATCCCCGTTTCAGGACGCGACGCTTCGTAGCTTCGATTGAAAACTGGCATCTGACAGGAACGGGAGATTCGCGCGCAGAAGCGCTTGACAATCTGCGCAGCAGTTTTGCCGCAGTTAACCTGAATAAGAAAAAGAAGGGCGAGCCACTCCCCCGTCCCGGCACGCATGTTCCCATCGAGTTCGCTCCCCAGGAGCGGGTCGATGCGCATCCTGAGCTCGCCGAAGATTTCATCCGCCGCGTTCTGGGCCTGGAGTGGGCCTGGATTTCCGACGAGTCATGCTTGTGGGAGTTCAGTTTGGACGAAAACAATGACTCGTATTACGCCGCGATACGGGAAATATACGGAGTCGACGTTTCGGATATCGAGTCCGGGAACCTGGCAGACATTCTCGAACGGATTGCCAAACAAAAGATTGCGTAGGTTTACGCCACGCGAATCTCCACAATCTGCACTATGCCACGAGCTGCCTCGATCTCTTTGGAGCATCGCGTTCAGGCAAAAGTTTGGCGACGCTGGTTGCTGAGGCGCATACAAGCCGGTGCTCTTCCAGTTCGTATCTGGCGCGCTCCATATCAACATTCTTCTGTGCCGCAAGCGCCGAACTAAGCCGATAACACACTGAGGCACGAGCCTCAGCATATTCGCTGATCTCGGCTTCGTAAGCTCGTTCAAGATTCCTGCAGGTCAAGCAAGCCATGTCTTCATCCTCCGGCTTTCTGTCAGGCACGCGGCTGCATAAGTTATGCAGTTTCAAGAAGGAAATCCAAAGGATTGGGCGGACAGCTGCAGTCTGTTGGGCGCGGTTCCATAACTCGTTGCGATCCCAATCAGAGCGATAGGCCGACCGGAGTTAGAATGTTCCCGAAGGAAGTCTTCTGCGAAAGTACGTCGATCCGCCCGCGTTCCATCCTGCTTGATTCCGGAGGAATTTGTTATATAGGCCGGGGTCATCAGTCTTAATGAATATTCACTCTTCTTCGAGCGAACCAATGGAAGATTTCTTGTATCGTATCTTTTGAGAGGGTTCATAGCAGCTCCAGTTGCCCGGTTGCTTGCTTGATTGGTACTCGCCTAGAGCAAAGCATTGAAAGCACGAGGCGATGGGAAGATATCACAATAGCTCTAAGCTGAACACACCCGAAACAGTTCATCTGCCGCCTGCGCCGGGCAGGGGAATTGTCGAAGCGGCAATCTTGACTATCTACGGTTGTTTGTGAGGCTTGCAGCCGATCCTTTGAGAGCCTCAGGGAGCTAGAAGTAGGAGTTACTTACTTCAGATAGTTGTTCTAGTTCAAAAACCTGAAGGATGGGATAGAAACTCTTCTCTATCTCTGTGTTACTCCAGATCGTCGCATATGTCAAGCGACTTATTGCGAAGTTCCGGCCCCGCCGATCTCTCCGCTCCGGCAAGATACCTTATAGCGCACGAATCCAGATAGTTAGGCGAAGCGCAAAGGCAAGTTCCTTACGCCGCCAGCGATTGCTTGAACTCGCTACACTTTACCTGTTCTCTATAGACATCTCTACTTATATAGCCGTCGGGGAGACAGCGAATTAGTTAAGGAAGCTCCGGTCAAGTTCGCACTGCCGGGCAAACGTTTCCTCAAGGCCTAGGCTTTGTTGATCTTGGAGCATTTGCGGCAAACTAAAGTCTCGCCTTTCAAGACGTCTACTCATGCAGGTGTTACTTAAGCCCTGCCGCGATGGCTTTTGTCAGGGTTCCAGTGGGGTCGTCGTTTACTGCCCACACGTATGCGCCGCCCAGGTTGTTCTTCCTGATGTAGGCCGTCTTGGCTGCGACCGAAGCGGGCGTGTCGAAGGTATAGAAGGTCCCGCTAGCCGGGTTGTAGAGCGTCGGTCCGATTCTGGTCGCGTCGTACGAAGCGGTGTAGCCGAACTTGTCGGTAAGTTTTTCGATGGTCGCGTAGGTCAGGTAACCCGGAGTGAAAATCGTGTCACAGCCGGGAACGGGAGATTTCTTGTCCTGACTCGGGCATAGACCCGAGCCGTCAGCCAAAAGCACGGGAGCAGGAGCCGCGGCGTTCTGATACAAGCCGTGGTTTGCGTTGGGAACGCCAGTCCAGCCGACGGCATACAACGGAAAACCCACGGTGTACTTGGCTGCGGGAACGCCCGCCTTGAGATAGGCCTTTACAGCCGCATCGATGTTGCGGGCCTCAGCATTTGAAGGATCGGCGGGTGAAGGATACAGCGATGCATGCTCGTTGGTTTGCTTGTCCGCGGGGGTGGCCAGATCGTAGCCGTCGATGGTGAGGAAATCCACTTGCTCTGCGGCAGCCTTCAGATCGATGTTGGCATAATTCGCAGGGCCCGCCGGCGAATCGAAGGAGAGAATATATTTTTTGCCCGTGGTCTTCGACAGGGCATCGAGTTGGGTGCGGAACTCTTTCAACAGGGCGGTGAAATTTTGCTTGTCGGCCGCGGTGGGAAATTCCCAGTCAATGTTGAAGCCGTCAAACAAGCCGGGCGCCCGAACGCCGGCGGCGATGTTGCCATTGATAAATAGATCGATGCAAGAAGAAGCGAGAGCAGCGCGTCCGGCTGGTGTGGCGGCAGCGGTAACCCAGCCAGCCGCGTTGCCAGCCTGTCCGCCGAGTGAGATGAGCACCTTTAGGTGAGGATGCAACTGCTTGAGTTGCTGGATGGCGCCAAAATTTCCATAGAGAGGCGCGGAGTAGGGTTGGCCGCTTACGCTGGGAAGGGACGCATTTTGATAGGCGGCAGAGGGATTGTCAATGGCGCAAACGGGAGTCGAAGCCGGTGTCACGTCGCCAAAGGCATAAATCAGGTGGGTCAACTCATCGGCCACGCCGCTCTTTTGCAAATCCGCGACGGTGTACCCGCCGTAAAAGATTCCCCACTCCTCAAAATAGCCACCGAAGATCTTGTCATGATGGGGCGTCTGGGCAAGCAACGGAGAGATGCAGGCGAACAGAAACAAAAAGCTCAGAGCCGCGAAGTGCGGATGAAAATGTTTTGGCGTCACGTACGCCTCCCAATTTCGTAAAGTATGGTCAGGCAAAGTATAAAGCGCTCGAACGGAGACCAACAAATATCGCAGGTGATAGTTCTTGCGCCTGATTTGGCCTGATAGCATTTCCGTATGATTTTTTCGTCGATTCGCACGCCTTTCCGCGCGGCGCTGATGGCTGGGACAGCCTTGGCGCTGGGCGCAGTTTTCTCGCTCCCCAACGCAGAAGCGCAGACGGCGCAGACGCAAGCCGCGCCTCCGCCAGATCGAGCGCACATTGAGGACGTGCTGAAGGGACTCAGCCGCGGGCGTTCCTTTGGCGAGGTGGCAATTTCCCCGGACGGCAAGCGCCTGGCGTGGATTGAGCAGACGAAAGACGGCGCGGAGATTCGCGTGGCGCCACTCGACGATGTCGCTAAGAGCGAACAGGTGACGGCAGCCACGAAGCCTGGACAGCACTGCCGCGAGGGCCAGATCGCGTGGAAACCGGACTCGATGGCGCTGGCATTCTTTTCCGATTGCGCCCGGCCGGAGCAGGCCGACCTTTATATGTCGCCCCTCGACGGCAGCCCGGCGCGGCGGGTGACCGCATTGAAGGGCTACGTGGAGGCTCCTGCTTTTTCGCCCGACGGAAAGAGCGTGGCCTTCTTATATGTGGAAGGCGCGACGCGGCCCTCTGGGGCGCTGGCGGCAATGAAGCCGCTGACGGGGGTGATTGGCGAGGACGGCATAGAGATTGAGCGTGTAGCAACTGTTTCGGCGAATGCGGACAAATTGCCTGCTTCAGGGCTGGTGTCGCCCACGATGGTAACGCCCGCCAACCTCCACGTTTACGAGTTTGATTGGCGGCCAGACGGAAAAGGGCTGGCCTATGTGGCCGCCGATCCGCCGGGAGAGAACAACTGGTGGGTCGCCAAGCTTTACACGCAAGAGTTGGGCGGCAAACCCATGGTGCTACTGGCGCCGTCCGAAATCGAGGGCGAACTCCATGGCCTCCAGATCGCCGTGCCCCGCTGGTCTGACGACGGCACACTCATCGCTTTCATCGGCGGCCTGATGAGCGACCAGGGAGCGACCGGCGGGGATGTTTGGACTGTTTCCCCCCATTCCGGAGTGTCACAAAATTTGACCAAGGGACGGCATGCGACCGTCGCCTGGCTGAAATGGAGTGGCTTTGACGTGATCGATTTCACCGAGTTGGCTAACGGAGAGAGCCGCTTGATCAGGGCGATCCCTGGCATTAATGAGGATCACAGTACTGCCTTCGACACGATCTTTAATATGCCGGCCACGATCGGCGACGGGCAATTGGAGATGGGTCTGTCCGGTACGGCCTTCGGAACGGAATTTGCCTTCATCTCCAGCAGCTTCGACAAGCCGCCGGAGATTTATCTGGCGCACACCAGGGGTGCGAACGAGGTAAAGCAGCTCACACACATCAACGACGGCTTCGAGCCAGCCTGGGGCAAATCGGTTTCGCTGGACTGGAAGAGTGACCAGTTTCAGGTGCAGGGCTGGCTGATGCTTCCCAAAGACTACGATCCTGCGAAGAAGTATCCGCTGATTGTCGTGGTGCATGGGGGGCCAGCCTCGGCAGCAGTGCCGCGTTGGAGCACGGGCACTCTGAGCGCGGCGGCATTTTCGACGCTGGGGTATTTTGTGCTGGAACCCAACCCTCGCGGCAGCTATGGGCAGGGCGAGGAGTTTACACAGGCCAACCGCGAAGATTTCGGTTACGGCGATTTGCGCGACATTCTTGCCGGTGTGGACAAGGCCGAGGCCAGCTATTCGATTGATCCCAACCGCGTGGGCCTGACCGGCTGGAGCTACGGCGGATTCATGGCCATGTTCGCCGTGACCCAGACGCAGCGGTTCAAGGCCGCGGTGGCGGGAGCGGGCATTTCAGACTGGCAAAGCTACTACGGCGAGAACTCCATTGACCAGTGGATGACCCCGTACTTCGGCGCACCGGTCTACGACGATCCGGCTGTCTACGCCAAAAGTTCGGCCATCAACTTCATCCGGCAGGCGCAGACGCCCACGCTGGTGGTGGTGGGCGAGCGGGACGGGGAATGCCCCGCGCCCCAGTCGTTCGAGTTCTGGCACGCGCTCAAGGCACGCCATGTACCCACGAGGCTGGTTGTGTATCCCAATGAGGGACATATGTTTACCGACCCGGCCCACCAGCGGGACGTGATGGCGCAAGCGGCTGAGTGGTTTGCCCGCTACCTGCCGCCGGCGCAATAGGGCGAGGTTTGCTCGCCATCCGGGCCGGACGAAGTCTATGAAATAGGGGGAACGGGGAATTGCGGCGCCTGGCTTACAGCCAGAAACCACCCCGTCCTGATACACTTTTCTTTGAAGTTTTAAGGCGCGTTTCGTCTACCGGCTGCGTGGCGAGTGTGGCGCCGGGAGCCGATCATTTGAGCGGATTCGACCGGCGGCAGGCCAGCCTTGGCTTGTTGGCGGACCGCTCCGAAGAGTGTCTTCCCAATTTCCGTGCCCTTTTTTGGGTGCCGAGCAAAAGGGCTGTTCTTTCCACCGCAGAGGCTGAAACCTGCCGCTGAGGACCCCGGAAGAGAGCCGCTCGCCACCGGCAAACGCGGGCGGCGGCGATGGGAAGCTCGCTATAACCGAATTTTTCCGATCTTTTCGGGAGTGACCGTTCCGCAGTTCGACAAGGCGGGGCGGGGAGGATTCATGCGGCGGTTCTTGACGCTTGTCTGTTTGTTGTGCCTGGCGATTCCAGCCGGGATTTCGATTTCCGGCTGCACCCGTAACCCTGACGCGAACTACTGCAATGGCGCGGGATATGGGATGAAGATCACGGATGTGGCCACGATTACGCTGCAGCCCGCGACCACGGGCATCTCGATGGCCTTCGGGCAAACGCGCCAATCAGGTTCGCCTTCGGCACTTACCTGCAAAGGCACAACGGCATCCGCCGGATCGTATACCTACGGCACCACCAACAACCAGTTGGTGGACATTTCGCCGAATGGCAACATCTGCGCCGGCACGTGGAACCGGAACTCGGGCGGCGGGATCCCCAATTACACCGTTTGCACCGCGCCGAATCCGTTGCCTTCGACTGGCGGCCTGCCTTATGCCACAGCCTACATCTCGGCAACCGCGGAAGGTGTGACTTCCAATCCAGTGCAGGTGTATGTGCACGTCCCGGTGACCTCAGTCAGCCTGGTCACGGAACCGACTTCGACATCGACATTACCGTTTGGGCAGCAGTGCTTTTCGCAGAGTACCGAGGCTGTACTCGACGCGCAGGCTTGCTATGTGAACAACAATACGCAGTATGAGTTTTGCGCGCCGTCTTCGGTTAGCAGCGCCAACTACTCCTGCTTAACGCCTCCGACGCCCCTGTTGAGCTCGACTTATGTATCCGGGGGATCAATCACCGGCACGGCTGGACAGACTTGCAACCTGAGCGGCTTCAACAATGGCGTTACGGGAGCTGCCGCAACGGTGACCTTGACCAAAGCGAACACGATCGCCGGCGGGACCGCACTGAACATCGCCGCGAGCGGCACCAGCACTGTCACACCACCGACGACAGCGGTACTCTCCAGTGGCACGGCGACGTGCTCAGGCACAGCTACTATCGCATCTACATTGACCCCGCTCCCTAATTGCACCGCCTCCCTGGGCTCGCTCAATTACTCGGTTGGCACCGCCTCTGTCGCATCGATCACCACCAACACATCCACTAACCAGGTGAATATCACCGCCGAGCAGCCGGGCACCACAGTCATCACCGCGTCGGTAGCCCAGTCAGGATCGTCGGCCGGCTACTTCTCCACATGCCCGCCGAAATCGATCTCAGTAACTTTGGCGAACGGCAGCACCTCGGGAACTATCACCCAGGGCGCGACGCAGAATCTGACCACCACTGTCACTGACACCAACGGAAACACCATCACCGGCCTTTCGCTTACCTACCAGTCCACTGACCCGATCGACATCTCGACGGGCAGCGCTGGATCCGTCACCACATCTTTCCCCGGCGTGGCTTCTGTCTATGCCATCTGCCAGCCGCCCGGTTGCAATCCCGCTCCAATTAATGAAATCGGCATCTACGGCACCGGCTTGCCCATCGCCTCCAACGCGGTGACGATCACTACTCCAGGGACGGCCAGCGAATACGCATGGTTCTCGGCTCCCGGCCAGTCGCAGTACGTCGTTCCCATCCAGTTGCTCACCGGAACAGTCGGGTCCACGATCCGCCTGCCGTATGTGCCCAACTCGATGATGATGGACCAGCTCGGCAACAATCTTTACTTTGGCTCACCACACGAATTGATGATTTACAGCACCGCTTCCGGAACGGTCACCACGCAGACCACTGCTGTTCCCGGCGTAGTGCTAGCTGTTTCGCCCAACAACACGCAAGTACTTATCAACGACCAGGTGCGCCAGGTTTTCTATATCTACAGCGTCTCGGGCGGCTCCGCGACGACGATTGGCGGCATGGGCAACGCAGCGGCCTGGACCCCGGATTCCCAGACGCTTTACATCACTGACAACAAGGCACTGAACAACGCAAACGAGGGCATCACCGGTCACACCGACACGCTATACGTCTACAACGCGAACACCGGGTGGAGCACGTACGCGCTTCCCCCGAGCTCACTCACCAATCCACTTCCGCCAGGCATTCTGCCCCCGAATGCGCCTTCTGATCCGCTGCCGGGAAATGTGGCCACCTCGAGCACGATGCAAACCCCGGCTGTCGTGGTCCCCTCGATGGGGGCGTTTTTCAGAGGCGAGCCTACAGTGGACCATACCTGGTGCCCCACCGGCACGGTTGGTAATTTCGCCAGCATGGCCTTCTATCCGCAGGGGGCGACTGATTCGGTACCTGCGGTGCTTGATTCGGTGAACGTGGAGAACGACGCGCTGGCCACTACTACCGACGGGAAGCACATTCTGGGCGCAACAGTTACTGGCAACGGAGTGACGATCAACGATATTGGCGTCAATATTCCCACGGCCCCTGCGCCGCCTGACAACATCCTGACGCCGATCTCTTGTCCGCTGACCACCAACTCCGGCGTCGAGACGCTTTCCGCGCTTTCGGCGGCTCCTGTGCTCAACGGGACATTTACGCTCAATACGGCCGAGGTGAACGCAACCGCGGTAAACCAGGTGGTTCCATCGCCGGAGTCGAATCTGGCGTTTATCACCTACACAGCGGATACAACCAACACCAACGCTGAGCTGCCGTACTACATGCCGGGTAAGAACGGTGCGACGGGAACCGTGGGTTATGTGCCGCTGAAGACGCAGACGACGGGTTGTATGAGTTCCGTTGTGACGGCTCCCGTTGCGCCTCTGGCTGGAGCTTTCACACCGGACGACGCGCTCTTCTTTGTCTCCACCGCGGGCGACAACATGATCCACTACATCAGCGTTCCGCTGGCAACTACCAGCCCAGCAACCGCTGACACCCAGCAGATCTGCCCCAACCTGCCGCCTTGCACATCTATTGCCGCTGGCGGCACTGACCTTGGCTGCACTTATTCGGGGCCAGCGAGCGCTCCAAACGTTCCGGCCACAGCCATAGCCGTAAAGCCGCGCTCCACCACGTAGTGCGATGCGACAAACAGCAAGCAGAAAGGCCGGCCTCGCGCCGGCCTTTCTGCTTTTGGACGCCGCTGGCTTGCTGACTCGCCAGTTCCCTGATTCCCCGCCCGCGCACGATAGAATCAAAGAATGATCAAGGGGATTTCCTTTCTTCGTTCCACGGGCAACCGCGCGGCTTATGACCGGCTGGCGAGCTTCTTTTCCGCGCTTGGATTTGCGCCCGGAAATGGGTGGGACGAAAGCAACAGCCACGGCGCGTCGTTCCTGGCTCCGCTGGGCAATTTGGAGTTTGTGGACGGCCAGTTTCCTTCGACCGCCGACGTGCTGGTTGAGGTGACCGCTTTGGACGCCGTGCATCAGGCCGCCACGGCCTGGCTGCGCGCGCAAGATGGCGAGCCGGCAGTTGCACGCCTCAGCGCCATCACGCAAACCCATTGGAAGTCGCGCATCTTCACCGTAGAGCCTGAGCCGGGTTTTGCTTTCAGCTTCTGGGCGTGGACCGATCCAGTCAAAGGCAAGCCGGTGGCCGTGGAGGGCGATCTCTCAGCCGCAGGGATGAAATTTGCCGTCGTCGTGGCCCGCTGGAATGCGGTGGTCACGGAACGGCTGCTCGAGGGTGCGCTCGACGCACTGCTGCGCAGCGGTGCAATCCGAACCGACATTGAAGTGATCCGCGTTCCCGGCGCATGGGAGATTCCATCCGCCGCGCGCACAGTGGCAAGTACTGGGAGGGTAGACGCCATCATCTCCCTCGGCTGCCTGCTGCGCGGCGAAACGGCGCATTACGAGGCCATCTACAACGAAGTGGCGCGCGGTCTTGGACAATCCCAGCAGGAGACCGGAGTTCCGCACAGCTTTGGCGTACTCACCTGCGAGACGCTGGAGCAGGCACTCAACCGCGCAGGCATTAAGGCGGGGAACAAGGGTTTCGAAGCTGCCACGGCGGCCATCGAGATGGTCAGCCTCAGCCGCAAGCTCAAAACAGGCGGGCCTCGTTGACCGCCGGAATCCATCACACGTCGGGGCGCCGAAAATCGCGCGAGCTGGCCATGCAGATGCTCTTTCAGGCAGACATCGGCAAGCAGACGCCGGAGCAGGTGCGCGCCAACTTCTGGAAGGCAGCAGACGAAGTCGAGCCTGAGGTGCGCGGCTTTGCCGAAGACCTATTCCGCGTGGCCGTCGCTCATCAGGAGAAGATCGATGAGCTGATCGTGGCCAACTCAAAGCACTGGCGCCTCGAGCGTATGCCCGCCGTGGACCGCAACCTGCTGCGCGTGGCCGTGGGCGAGATGCTGGGCTTCAAAGGCACGCCCTTCCCGATTGTCATCAATGAAGCGCTGGAAATCGGCCGCCGTTTCTCCGCCCCCGAATCAATCAACTTCCTCAACGGAATGTTGGACGCTATCGCCAAAGGCCTGATCGGCAAGCAAGACGACGCTCCCCGCACCTAAGCCAATTTCCAGCCTATGTGGCGTGCCCGGTTTAGCGTGCGGGCTGAGAGATGAGGATGAGGCTCATGGGAGACCAGACCAATCCATAAGCTGGCCACTGGTTTTGCGCCGAGATTCCTGGCCGCAATGCGCAGAGCTTTGGGTGTTCCTGCAAGAGGGATAAGAAAGCCTGGCGCGGCCGACGAGGCTATCAGCACAGCCTTGCGCGGTTGCCGATTGCTGCGAAATCTGGGCGCATTTTGTCCCCAGGGCCAATAGAAATATCCCAGCAGTCGCTCCAAAAACCTGCGGAAAATGGCAGTCGCGTTGTAGTAATTGACCGGTGAGCCGAGGACGACTGCATCCGCCGCTTCAATCTCCTTCAGAATCGGCTCCAGATCGTCCTGCTGCGCGCACTTGCCGCGCTCCTCGCCCGGCGGCTGGGTACATTTCCGGCAGTTGGTGCAAAACTCCAGGCGCTGATCGGTCAGATAGATGGTGTGCGTTTGGGCGCCTTTTTCCCGTGCGCCCGCGAGGACTGCTTCGGCCGCGGTATCGATCGCGCCGCCCTTGCGGTAGCTGCCGACAATTGCCACAACCTTGCTGCTCATGGAAACCTCCGATCCGTGGCCAAATTACTTCAGGCGATGCCCGGTCCGCAGTGACGGGGCTCTCATCAACGGCAAGCCTCATGGGGGCGGTCGAGCACGTCATTGGTTCTCGCGCGATGGTCCTCCGGCACCACGGCGCCCGATTTCAGAACCAGCCTTCCCGCCTGACTGAGAAGGCGGTCAATTTCAAAATCCGCCGGAACCGGCGCGCCATCCTCCGTTCGTGAGCAATACCAATCCTTCCCGATGAAATCGCCGTTCCCGTACCACTTGCGGCAGGCGATCACAGACTCATGGGGATCAAGATCGCATTGGAACCACAGGTATAAATCGCCTTTGCCCGTACCGGCGAGCGCAAAGGCGTAAGCAGGAACCTTTTTCGGCCGCTTATGAGCGTAGGCGGCCTTAAGAATCGGCCGGCGCACCTCTCGGATGCAACCGGAGTCTTTGAAGTTCTCGAATTGGGAGCCGCGTTCGATTTTCACCGTGTCCCCACTCGGCGACCTCATCCAAATACGACTTCCATTGAATCGGACCTGAAACTGTTTCCCCGCAAGGTCCTCCAGACCGGAGAATTTGCCTTCATGCAGGTAACTTTTCCCCTCTCCGACGAGAACCTGGTCGCCCTGGCGGAAGCAAAAGGCGCTGGCCGGCTCGGCGCTCGGAGAGCATCCATTGCCGCATGGGATGTAGTTCGCCGCCTCCACCAGCGTTGCCGACGCAAAGTTCTTGGCCCCTCTGGCAGACGCGGAGAGGCTCAGGCTCAGCACTGCGCAGACGGCAAGGACGACAAGCGCCAAAGACCGGAAAAAATTGCAAGGCCTGGACAAACAGGCGCGCGTGAATGGAATGGGAATCAATAAGTGCATCATGTGGTTTAAGTTACTATTGCCTGTTCCGGTTCCGCAAACGCGACGCAAAACGCTGGGCCAGCGAGCCACGCTAGATTCCGGCCTCTGGACAGCCTCACGCTGGCATCTGCTACCCTTTCTTTCGCATGGAATTCAAGAACCTTCATCTCGACAAGCGCCCTCCATTGGCCCAAGTCACTCTTGACCGGCCCAAGGTTCTCAACGCACTGAACGCCGAGACCATCGCCGAGCTTTCCGAAGCTTTCGAAGAACTGGCGGCCGACCACGCAATTCGCGTCATTCTTCTCGCCGGCGCCGGTGGCCGGGCCTTCGTTGCCGGCGCCGACATTCGCGAACTAGCCGCGCTCAATGCCGAAGAGGGCCGCGTCTTTGCCCTGCGAGGGCAAGACGTTTTTCGGCGCATCGAAACTCTGGGCAAGCCGGTGATTGCGTGCATCCAGGGCTTCGCGCTGGGCGGAGGTTGCGAACTGGCGATGGCTTGCACTCTGCGCCTGGCGGCGGAGGACGCACGCCTGGGGCAGCCAGAGGTGAAGCTGGGCATCATGGCTGGCTACGGCGGCTCGCAGCGCCTGCCACGCCTCGTAGGGCGCGGCGCGGGACTCAAACTGCTGCTCACCGGCGCTATCATCGACGCGCGCGAGGCCTTGCGTATCGGACTGGTGGATGAAGTGCTGCCTGCCGCCGAGCTGATGCAGCGCGCCGAGGCTCTGGCGCAGGAGATTGCAGCCAACGCTCCGCTCGCTCTCGCCGAAACACTGCACGCCGTCGATGAAGGCATCGGCTTGCCGCTCGACCTTGCCTTGCTGCGCGAAGCTGTTCGCTTTGGTTACCTCTGCGGCACCGCCGACAAGAACGAAGGCACGCATGCCTTTTTGGAAAAGCGCCCGCCCGTCTGGAAGGGCGAGTGAAGTTGGAGCGCCGTCCCTGTTATTCTTGAAGGGTGAGAGAGTACTCAAAGCTCAAAGGATTTGCGGCCATGGCGCTGCTGTTGGGCGTGACGCTGACCGCTTGCCGTAACGAAGAGCAGGCTGTGGCCGGTGTTGCTCAGAACGCGGTCAACGCCGAACACAAGGCCCAGGCCGCAGCCACTGAACGCGACAGCCAGCGCGCTGCCCTAGCCCTGATTCCGTTGCCCACCAAGAGCATGTATGTCGATGTGCGCGAGCCGGGAGCGTGGGCCAATCCTTTTCTTTCGGTCGGCGCGGATATGCTCAACCTGCGCATCACCTTGGCCGACGCCATCCCCAGCACTGTGGGCCAGGGAAGTTTACTGCGCCCCGCGGCCGCCCGCCGCCAAGAGGTTCAGTTGCGCCCAGGCGACCTGGCGCAGGCCTTGATTGCGCTGCCTGCGGGCGCATGGCGCTATGGCCGCGTAATCGCCGTGGCCGAGTCGCCCCTGGCCGGCACCCAAGACCGCGTCAAAGTCCGCCGCAACGTGGAAGCCGCCATTCAGCAACTCAACGACCTCGGCATCGTGGTGGAAGAGTGGCCTACGCGGTAGACCCTATTCGCCGATGAATGAGAAAACCTTGTTCAGGTCCAGCGATTCGATGGAGATCTGGAGTCGAGCGAAAGCCTTGCTGATTCGCGGCGGAGCACAACTCTTCGCCGCGGCGGCAGGTCTCCGAGTAATAGTCGACGGTCGATCGCCAGCCGACTCCGCCAACAATGCCAATCTTTTTCATTTCATCTCCGAAGATTCATCGACGCGTGTCATGGCTTGAGAAGCTCGCTAATTTCGCGAAAGCTGACCGCCTCTTCCGTGAAAGTGAAGGTGCCGTGTGCACGCATCTCGCGCGCGGCACGAAGAAACGCCCCGAGCGCCGCGCGCGAAAGCGCGCTGCCCACACTGATTCGCCTGACTCCAAGATCGGAGAGTGATGCGAGATCGAGTTTCATGCCTTGTACTCCCGCGAGCACATTCACTGGGCGATCCACGGCGCGGACAAGGGCAGCAATTTCTTCTCTGGTGGTCAATCCCGGCGCATACAAAACATCTGCCCCGGCCTCCTGATAAGCCTGCAAACGCTGAATGGTGTCACCGAGGTCGGGCCGGCCATGCAGGTAGTTTTCTGCCCTGGCTGTCAGGGTGAATTCGAAGGGCAGGGCGCGAGCAGCTTCCGCCGCCGCGCGAATCCGGTCTGTAGCGTGGGCTATTTCATAAATCGGCTGGTCCGGCCGCCCGGATGCGTCTTCGATTGAGCCGCCGACGAGTCCCACCGCCGCTGCAAGGCGAATAGTTTCCTCCGCGGCTTCAGGAGCATCTCCAAAGCCATTCTCAAGGTCGCCGCTTACGGGTAGATTCGTCGCTGATGCAATTGCGGAGACGTGCGCCATCATCGCATCGCGGCCGATGGAGTTGTCCTGTTGCCCGGCGGAAAAGGCATAGCCGGCGCTGGTGGTTGCCATCGCCTCAAAGCCGAGTTGCGCAAGCAACCGCGCCGTCCCGACGTCCCAGGGATTGGGAATTATAAAGGCGCGGTCACGCTCGTGGAGAGCGCGAAAAAGCCGGCCCTTCTGGCTTTGCGTGATCATGCGGTTCACCTCTCTGTCGCGAGGGTCGAGGGAAGGCCGAAGGTCCCATCGACGACCTCGACAAAGTTCCGCTCTTCGCGGAGGATCAGGCGCATGGATTGCGCCATGGCGAAATTTTCAAGCGCTTCTTTGTCTGTCCTCAGTCTCGCGCGGTAGGCTTCATAGGCTGCGAGACTTTCAAATGCAATCAAGCCCCAGGCTACGTCGTTGGTGCCCTCATAAGGGAGAAAATATCCTACCAAATGGCCACCGCATCGAGGAATGATACGGCCCCAGTTTTCAGCATACTTCTTGAACCCGTCTCGCTGAAACGGATCAATCTGGTATCGGATGACGCAAGTGATCGTCATTGGTATTCCTTTCGTCGTGTTCGGCTTGCAGATCCAGGCCAACAGCCAAAACCGCACCATTCTGGGCATGCGGTCTGAATGAATTCAAATATGCCACGTGCCCGAGAGCAATTCGAGAAAAAACTAAATCCGTGCGCAAATATGGAACAAACCCATTCTCTCTGCGAAACATTCCTTCCACGCAACGCGTTACCATTTAACAATGAGCTCGTCGCCATTTTCCGTCCTTTCTAATCTGCCTCCGCTGGATCATGAAAGTTTTTCCGCGCATCGTGAACTGGAAGCGCTGCTCAAAAAGAGCTTGCGCGGCGATGTGCGCTTTGATTTGGGCTCGCGCGCGCTTTACGCAGCCGATTCTTCGAATTACCGCCAGCTTCCGGTGGGCGTGATTCTGCCTCGGGACGCGGCCGATGTGGAGGCCGCTTTGGCCGCATGTCGCGCGACAGGAGCCGCTGTGCTGCCGCGCGGCGCGGGCACCAGTCTGGCCGGCCAATGCACCAACGTGGCCGTGGTCTTTGATTTTTCGCGTTACATGAACAAGCTGGACTCGATTGACCCCACGGCCAAGCTGGCGCGCGTGGAACCGGGGATTGTTCTGGACAGGCTGCGCGAGGCTGCCGAGCGGCACCATCTGACCTACGGCCCGGACCCGGCAACGCACTCGCGCTGCACGCTGGGCGGCATGATCGGCAACAACAGTTGCGGCGCTCATGGACTGATGGCCGGCAAGGTAGTAGACAACATTGAATCGCTGGACGTTGTGCTTTATGACGGCACGCGCATGACGGTGGGCCGCACCTCGCCCGCCGAGTTGGACGCGCTGATTCACCGCGGCGGCCGTGTGGGCCAGATTTACGCGGACCTGGCCAAACTGCGCGACCGATACAGCGAGCTTATCCTCGAAAAATATCCGCGCATTCCTAGGCGAGTTTCCGGCTACAACCTGGACGAGTTGCTGGACGAGAACGGATTTAATCTGGCCCGCGCGCTGGTGGGCTCTGAGGGGACCTGCGCCACCGTCGTCGCCGCCACGCTGAACCTGACCAATAGCCCACCCTTCCGCGTGCTGACGGTGCTGAGCTTTGCCGATGTCTTTCTCGCTGCCGATGTAGTGCCGCGTGTGCTGGAGTTCGGCCCTATCGGGCTGGAGGGGTTCGACGGGCTGCTGGTTGATTTCATGCGGCGCAAAAACCTCGCGATGGACGATGTTGCACTGCTTCCGCCGGGCGGAGGGTTTCTTCTGGTGGAGATGGGCGCATGGGACGAGGCTGAGGCGCAGGCCAAAGCCGAAGCTCTCGCTCAAGCCGCGCAAGGCTGGGCAGAGACGCCGGTAGCGCGTATCTATAACGCTGCGGACGCTGCGGCCGTGTGGCGTGTGCGCGAGTCGGCTCTGGGCGCAACGGCTTTTGTTCCGGGCGAGCCGGAGAGGTTTGAAGGCTGGGACGATGCAGGCGTTCCCCCCGCAAAAGTGGGCGCCTACCTGCGCCAGCTTACGGCCCTGATGGCTGAGTACGGCTATCTCAGTCCGCTCTACGGGCATTACGGCCAGGGCTGCGTCCACCTGAGAATCAATTTCGACTTTCGCACGGTTGAAGGCGTGAAACGCTTCCGCGAATTCATTGACCGCGCCGCGGATCTGGTTCTCAGCATGGGCGGATCGCTCAGCGGCGAACACGGAGATGGCCAGGCTCGCGCGGCGCTGCTGCCCAAAATGTTCGGCCCTGAGCTTATCCGGGCCTTTCAGGAGTTCAAGGCTATTTGGGATCCGGCGAACCGAATGAATCCTGGCAAGCTGTCGGATGCGGTACGCGTTTACGATCCGGCGGAAAATTTGCGCAATGCGCCCCCGGTTGACGGCGAAACGCAGGCCGAGTTGGAGACACATTTTGTGTTTGCAGCTGACCAAGGCTCGCTGGAGCGCGCCACCGCGCGCTGCGTGGGCGTGGGCGCCTGCCTGAAGGCCGACGGCGGCATAATGTGCCCCAGCTACCGCGCTACTGGCGAGGAGCAAAACTCCACGCGCGGCCGCGCACGACTGCTTTGGGAGATGCTTGCCGGGGCACTGCGCAAAGAGGGTTTCCAAAGCAAGGCTGTGCATGAGGCTCTCGATCTCTGCCTCAGTTGTAAAGCGTGCAAGACCGAGTGCCCGGTGTCGGTGGATATGACCTCGTACAAATCCGAGTACCTGGCACAGCGCTACAAACACCGTTTGCATCCGCTTCATCACTACGTTTTCGGTTTTGCGGACGTGCTGGCCCGACTAGGCTCAATTACTCCCGCGCTGACCAACGCCGTGCTCACCGGCCGCCTGACCAGCCCCCTCATCAAGCGCATCGTAGGCGTAGCGCAAGAGCGCCAACTTCCGCGTCTCGCCAGTAAGAGTTACAAGAAAGCGAGAGCGGGCGACGAAACCACAAACGTGCCTCGCGCTGCAAGCGGGAAAAATGCCGCCAAAGCCGTGCCGGCCGGAAAGCAGGTGGTGCTCTGGGCCGACACCTGGAACAACTACTATCACCCGCAAACTCTGGCTGCCGCTGAAGCCGTTCTTACCCAGGCAGGTTTTCGAGTGCAGGTTCCCAAAGGCCACATTTGCTGCGGACGGGCGCTTTACGACTTCGGCCTGCTGGGCACGGCGCGCGCTTACCTGGCCAAAGTGCTGGACCGCATGGCGCCGGAGATTGAAGCCGGACTGCCGTTCATCTTCCTTGAACCAAGCTGCGCCAGCGTTTTCAAAGATGAGGCGTTGGAATTTTTCCCTGACGACCCTCGCGCGCGGCGCATGAGCAAGCAAGTGTGGCTGCTGGCCGACTGGCTGGCCGCAAAGGCTCCCGAGTGGGGGACGGGCAGGCTCGAGGGCGCGAAGGTAATTCTGCACGGCCACTGCCATCACAAAGCTGTTTTTGGCGGGCCGGTGAATGAGGTCGCACTGCTGAAAAAAGCCGGCGCGGCTGTGGAGCTTATCAACTCCAGTTGCTGCGGCATGGCAGGACCGTTTGGTTTTGAGGCAGACAAAATTGAAGTTTCAAAGGCAATCGCCAATCTCGGTTTGCTGCCAGCGGTCAACTCCGCCGCGCTCTCGACGATTATTGTTGCCGACGGCTTCAGTTGCCGCGAGCAAATTAATCAATTGTCGGAGCGCGAAGGGATGCATTTTGCGGAGGTCTTGGCCGTATCACGGCCAGGCGGAGTGAGTCGGCAAGCGTGAATAAAGCGAAAGGCATTGCCACGAACGATAAGTTGATCAGCGCGGGGATTAACTTTTCTTTCCCCATGGAACCTCGACGGCGGCTGAACATCCCTGTGTGACCAGCGTAACCCTGAGAAATCCTAGATCGTCGCCACCGACAAAAGGAAGGCCCATTGTCACGGCATGACCCTGTGCGTCGGCGTGAAAGCTAGCCGCGTCCGCCACGCCGCCAGAGACCAATTGGAACGGAACATCAGCGTTTGCGGGCAGCCCGTCTGCGGAGATCAGGACGCCATCGGCATCAGGCGCGCCAAGCCGCACTTCAAGCCGGCAACCGTTGCCATTTGCCTCAAGCGGAAATGGAACTACCGTGCCATCAATAACAATTTGCTTGTCGGACGATGTGAGAGCATAGCGGACAGGCTCGCCCCGCGCAGCTTGCACGTTCAGATGCAGCTCATCGTCTTCTACAAAATCACTGTCTTCCTGGCCTGGTTTGGGTTTGTGCACCATCAGAAGCCCCTTGCCGTTGACATAGACATCGCCGGGAACAGGACGGGGCTCCGATCCGATCCGCCAGGCCGTGAGCGCATATTTCTTGCTTACGGGAACTCCGGGGACGTAAACGCGATAGGTAACAATGCTCTTACCGGAAGAACTCGATTCATCTATTTTGAAGAATTGAAAGTGCAGGCCGTCCGGATTCTTCCCGTTCGCTGGATTTTCGTCCCAATTCATTTGGCGCTCGAGCAAATTCTGCATTTCTGAGGATGTTTTTTCTGCGGCTCGTGCGGAAAAAACCGGCAAAATGAGAACCATGCAAAAAATGGACAGAGATTTCACGAGCGTATTACTGGTGCGAGGAAACATGGCATTATTCTCTGCCATTTGCCGTCCCCCCTCTACCGTATTTTGGTTAAAAATTCAAAGTAATCTTCGGCGTCAGTGCGTGCGGAGTTACTGGCAGGCTCACACCGCTGCGAGATGTGAAACGGCGAGCGCAAACAGAGCGGCGTGCAAGGTTCCCGCGCAACTTTGATTTATTAGTTCAAATGGTAACTTTTTTTCCCCCACGGAATTTCGACAGCGGTTGAACATTCATGGGTATCCACCGTCACCCTGAGAAATCCGTGATCCTGGTCGGCCACAAAAGGAAGATCGGTGGTCACTGCGTGGCCCTGTGCATCGGCGTGAAAGCTGGCTGCGTCCGTCACGCCGGCGGAAACCAATTGGAGCGGGACATCAGCGTTTGCGGGAAGTCCATCGGCGGATATCAGAACTGCATCCGCATCCGGCGTGGCAAGCCGCACCTCAAGCCGACAGCCCCGGTCTGTGGCTTCAAGCGGAAACGGAACCACTGTGCCGGCGATAACAAGTTGCTTGTCGGATGAGGCGAGTGCGTAGCGGATGGGCTCACCCAGCGCGGCCTGCACAGACAGGTGCAGTTCATCTTCCCCCACAAAGTCGCTGTCTTCCTGGCCCTGATTAGGTTTGCGTACCATCAGAAGTCCCTTGCCGTTGACGTAGATGTCGCCGGGAACAGGACGGGGCTCTGATCCGATTTTCCAGACCGTGAGCGCATATTTCTTGGTTTCAGGAACTCCGGGGACGTAAATGCGATAGGTAACGAGGCTCTTCCCGGAAGAACCCGATTCATCTATTTTGAAAAAGTGAAAGTGCAGGCCGTCCGGATTCTTTCCGTTCGTCGAATTTTCGTCCCAACTCATCTGCCGCTGAAGCAAATCCTGCACGTCTTTTGAGGATTGTCTTTTTGCGGCCCAGGCCGAAAAAACCGGTAAAAAGAGAACCAGGCAAAAAACGGACATAGATTTCACGAGCGTCTTCCATGGGGGAGGCAACATGGCATCATTTTCTGCCTTTTGCCGTCTCCCCGCAAGCGTGTTCCGGCTAAAAGTTCAATGTAATCTTCGCCGTCAGTGCGCGCGGAGTCACATAATGCGTGCCGCTGAAGGTGGAGAGGAAGTTATATAGCGCGTACTTGTTTGCCAGATTGATCGCCGTTATGTCGAGGTTGAGCTTGTAGCGTTGGGCATGAAAGATGTTGTCTTTGCCGATGGATGCGTCAAAGAGGTCGCGCGGCGCAATGCGTTGGGGATTGTGGTCGTTGTCGCCCATGTTGGGGGCGGGGATGTTGATGAGACTTGAGGTGAACTGCGAGGCCAGGCAGACGGCTGGCAGCGGAGTGGTGGGCGTCGCCTTCACTCCATTGCAGGCAAATCCTGCCTGAAACTCTTCGTCCGCAGTTAGCGGGAGAGCGACACTCGCGTGAGTGACTGGGTTGATGGTTGGAGGTATGTTGGTATCTACCATTGCTATCGCAGGCTGACCGTTAAGCATGGTGGAGCTGTTTCCGCACGGGGTGTTCGGATCGGTTACGCCATAGCAAGGCGTTGATCCAGCCACCTGTCCACTGTCATAGCGCCAGTTGAAGCCGCCCCACAGGCCGTTGAGCGCCTTGCCGCGCGAGAACGTGTACTGCAGGTGAGTAGTCTGGTTGAACTTCTCATCGTGATCGATGCGGAAGGGAAGGCCGGTCTGGCCCACGGTAGCTCCCGCTCCTGCCACCTGCGGCGGAAAAAAGCGAGCGGCGACCGAGGAGGCTACGAGATAGGCGCTGAAACCGTGGACCTGGGGAATATCCGCGCGCAGGGCATAGCCCGGGATCTTCGAGTTATGCCAGTCGATGGGAAAGGTGATGGGCGTGTTCCCCAGGACGCTGAAGTCGAAGGCGTTGTGTGTGTACTTCCAGATGTACTCGCCACTGAAGACCAGGTGTTTGCCGAATGCCTGTTGCAGGCCGGCATGGAACTCGTTGCGGAAGCCAGGCCGAAGGGTTCCTGACACGCCCGAAGTGCAATTCAGCAGTGGCGACAGCACGGCATTCGAGCATCCCGTGCTGGACAACACCAGGTTCTCGTTGAAGGGCGTTTCCAGCGTGCGCGCATAGGAGGCGCGCAGCACAGTGGCAGTCGGCTTGATGTTGTAAGCAATTCCCACGCGAGGCTCAGTCTGGGTAGCCGACGTAAGGCCGTTGTAAACGTCGCCCCGCAGCCCGAAGTTGAAAAGCCAGTTGCCGACTTTGATCTGATCTTCAATATAGAGGGCCAGTTCCTTCACATCAGTGTGACCGGAGAACTTAAATACGCCGCCGCCGCGGGTCAGGTCCCAAGGCGCGAGGACGGCCTGATAGTTGGCGTTCGCAATCACCGCGTTGCCACTCGAGTCGGTGCCATTGCAGTCCGTGGGAGAGGCGTATCCGGGAAGAGAGATGCCCGTCACACTATCGACGCAAGGCGAGTTATAGGTTGACTCCACCACGCCCAGGCTATCGTTCTCGCGCAGGAAGGTCTGTCCGTACTGCGCGCCGATCTTGAGGTTATGAATCCCCTTGGCGTAGGAGTAGTCCGAGTGGACCGCGGCGTTAGTAAGCGTGCGGTACTGGGAGATGGATGAGGTTTGCAGGTTCGACGGGCCCAGGTCGGCCAGCGCATTACCGCTGGGAAAGTAGTTATAGCCGTCCCGGCGGACAAAGGCGCCCAGGTTAAAAACCGTGTTATTGCCGATGATGCGCGTGTAAGTGGGCGAGATATTAATGGTCTCGATCTTTGAGCGCTGATCGGTGTTGCCCTCACTCACGAAATCGGGACTCGCACTCGATCCGCTATTCGGGCCGGTTGTCTCCACGTCTTGCACGTTGAGGTTGTCGAAAGAATTGGGAGTCTGGAACCAGGAACGGGAGTAGTTTAGATCCAGATGGATCGAGTCGGCCGGAGTTAGAGAATAGTCCACGCGATCAAAGAAATTCTGCTCATTCCCCTTATCGTGGAAGACTGTGAACTCCGGAGGATCGAGGAAGCGGCCAGAGTTGAGGCCGTCAGCCTCGATGAAATTGCCCCACTTCGACTTGCCATAGGCAAGGTTGAAGCCACCGGTCGCGGAGCCGAAGCTACCGTATGAGCTGCTGATGTTCCCGGTAGGCTTGGTTACGCCTTGCCCGGAGCGCGTTGTGGCTACGATAACCAGGCTCGTCTTGCCGCCATACTCGGCCGGTGGCGCACCACTGATAACTTCGATGGACTGGATAGAGTCGGCGGGAATCTGGTTGGAGAAGACCTTGCTCTGCTGGTCAGTGATCGACTGGCCATCCACGGAGAAAGAGTTGGAGGCATGGTCGCCGAGACCGTGAAAGAGCCCGTTGGAGTCGGCCGACACACCCGGCGTGGAGAGCGTGACCAGCGAACTGAGGGAAGAAGACTCGCTCTCCAAAGGCACCTTGGTGAACAATTCACGGTCCACGTCGGTGTGGAAGGTGGGATCGGTTTCAACCAGATCACCTGAAGACTGCACAGTGACGGTCTGGGAGCTGCCGGCGACCTGAAGTACCAGGCTGAGATTGGCGCCAACCACTGAACGAATCTCAAAGCTCTTGCTCATCGGCGTAAATCCATTAGCCAGCACCGTCATTCGATAGGGATTGAAGGGAATGTTTGCAAAGACGAACTGGCCGGTCGCATCGGTGGTTGCAGTCCGGTCAAGGCCGCTGACCTGGTTGATTAGATGAACGGTCGCGTTGGGAATCACTGCGCCAGAGGGGTCAGTAACAGTGCCGCGAACGGCGCCCGAGTTACTGCCCTCCGCAATCGCGCATAGCGCCGCGAGAATCAAGACGAGAACGGGGAAGATGCTTGAGATTGTGCCGTGTTTGAACGGCATAATGAGTCTCCTGAATGATGGCTGAACTATGCGTAAGACCGGCCATGGCACTTTTACCACGGCATCCTCTGTGCATTGGGGGCAGCTTTCCAAATCAGGCAATGTCTGCGAATTAACGCCCAAACTGCGCTTGCAAAAAGTGCAAGGCGCATCCGGGGACAGACTGTACGGGAGATCAGGAAGGTGCCTTAACAGCCGTCAGGAGGGGGGCGAGTGAAGAGCTTGGGGTGCCAATACCGGACGACCGCGCGCGCCTCGACAACCGGCTCCGGGGTTCCGATTCTGACCAGGACTACTACAGAAGCGGCAATCGAAACCGGAGCCGCGGAGTGCATCGCAATGCACAGCGAGCAGTGATCGGCATCGCTGTCCAGAGCATGAATATGCGCCACCTGGACCACGGCCACCATCGCCAGCAACGCCAGACACAGCAAAGCTGCTGCGCCGAAAGCGCGCGGCTTACGGCGACGTATGGTGCGAAGGTCCGGCTGTAACCCAGTGAGCAAAAACATCTCCAACTACAAGGATACATTGCATTGGACGCAACCGAAGCGGCGTGGGTTCCATTATCTGCCCGGTATTCCTTGCATGTTCTTGATTAGACAACGAGTAAGAAGGGTTCTCTTGACCCGTAAACGGGTGATAATGCGGGGTCGGCGAGGCCGTGGCGAGTCAACAGATCAGCGAACAATTCGCGTAGGGAATTTCCTAATCGACATCGGGCGCTCTTACGCGCGCAAAGCTCTGCCGCCTTTGCTCCCACTCCTCTGAACCGAAGAACCGCGGTCCTACCTCAATGAGGCGCGGAATCATGTTGAAGACGGCCACGCGGCTCCATGGGCGGCCATCCCTCATGCGAAAGCCCTTCTCGTTCAGGTCGCTGACGATGCTCGAATAAGAGAACTCCTGCACCAGCAACTCCATCATTTGCATCAGGGCGCGGTGCTCTGCAGGGTCGGGCTCCAGTCGCTTGCAGTCATCGGAGATGCGCAGTCCATAGGGGATGTCCTCGTTGAATGCGCCTTCGGTGGGCGCTTCCGCATCGGGCAGCTCGCGCCTCCACTCGATTGAAACCATCTGCCACCCAGCCGCCGTACGCTGCTGGATCACCTCAGGGCTGAATGGCCCGGAGAGGACATCACGCATTCGCTCAAAATACGCCATAGCTCGCCTCCGCATCTGCTTCTAGCAACGAAAATACGCGCAATTTTCTTGCCAAAGTCGCAGCCAAACCTGGGCGGGCCAAGGCTCGCGCCATCATGGAGATAGCCAAAGGATCCGGGGCAGGCGCAGGCCGGCATTTGTCCGTTTTCGCGAAGCCGTGTGCGGTTTCGGACAAGCAGATGAAACTAAGGGCGGTTGTTGCGAAAATACTTGATCCGCCGGGAGTACGAACACCGGCGATGGGTCCTTGCCGCTGGAGCGGGAGACGAGGGCTTCAACCGCCGCATCAAGTGACCTTACAATCTCCTAAAAAATGCTTTAAGGCCCGCCAAAAAAGAATCTCAAGTCCCATCAAAAAGATTCCGTATCTTCCCGAAAGGCCGTGCATTTTCTGGGAATCTGGGAGTATATTCGTCAAAAGATTGTGCGGATACTCGCGCTCGACCGAGCGCCGCACTAGGTTTTCGGCACAGCGCACCGGATCGATTGCCGGGTGGGCGGCCTGTTCGGGATTGCTTACAATTGGTGCTTTGAGATTCTTCCCCTCGCTCGGGACGAAGGCTTACAAGTGGTGCTTCGAGATACTTCCCCCTTGCAAAAGCCTCCTCCATAGAAATTGCCGGCGGATTGATTCGTCTGCGCATGGTCCTGGAAGATACAGGGCGCAAGCGCAGGGCGCGGCCTATGCCTTCCCCTGGCATGGGACGCAGCGAGCGGTAGTGCGGGAGATTGTCTGTCAGGTTGTCCCGTTCCCGTTGGCAGAAGATCGTCCGGCACGTCTTCCACGGGGAAACCCCATCGGAGAAGGAGCAACCCATGTCAAATACCAGAAAAGTTGCATTGAAGGGTAGTGAACGCGTTCCGCTTCCAGGAGCGCACGCGATTGGAGCGACCGACCCGCATCAGCTCATCGAAATATCGGTGATCCTCCGCCATCGCCAACCGCTTACAACGCCTAGATTCTCTGGCAAATTCATGAGTCACAGCGAGCTTGCCGAGCAGTGTGGCGCAGATCCCAAACATATTGACATGATCCGGGAGTTTGCCGAAGAGAACAAGCTGCAGATGCTGGAACGAGGCGACGAGGTTCTGCGTCGCACAGTAACGCTGGCTGGAACCGCCTCGAAGATGGAGAAGGCCTTTGGCGTTGAACTGATCGATTACGATCATCCAGACGGAAACTACCGCGGACGGACCGGCGCGATTAAGCTTCCAGAGGAACTTGCATCGATTGTTCAGGGAGTCTTTGGCCTGGACGACCGGCCGGTAGCCAAACCGCATATGCGTATTCGCGTCAACAATCGCCGCTTTGGCGACCGTGCTTCCAACATTGCGTACACACCAGTGCAGGTGGCGCAGCTCTACGATTTTCCGCAGGATGTGAACGGCGCGGGAGAGGTAATTGGCCTGATTGAGCTGGGCGGCGGCTATCGTCCAGCAGACATTCAGGAGTACTTCGAGTCGCTTGGCCTGCCGACGCCACAGGTCGTAACGTCTTCAGTGGATCAAGCGAAGAATCGCGCAACCACAGCAAATAGCTCGGATGCCGAGGTGATGCTGGACATCGAAGTGGCTGGAGCCGTGGCGCCGGGAGCTTCGCTTGTAGTCTATTTTGCTCCCAACACAGCGCGTGGATTCCAGGATGCGCTTAGCATGGCAGTTCACGATCAACTGCGCGCGCCTCGCGTGATTTCAATCAGTTGGGGCGGGCCAGAGTCGACTTGGACACAGCAGTCGATGGAGAACTTTGATGAGGTTGCCCAGGAGGCAGGCCTTCTGGGCATCACCATTACCGTCGCGGCCGGGGACAACGGCTCGAACGACGGAGTGACCGACGGCCAGAACCATGTGGACTTTCCCGCATCGAGTCCGCACGTACTGGCGTGCGGTGGCACGACTTTGCTGTCGGCCGACGGCATCATCACCAACGAAACCGTGTGGAATGACGGCCCGCAAGGCGGAGCGACTGGAGGAGGCTATAGCACGGTCTTTGCTCGGCCGAGCTGGCAGTCCAGCGATGTGCCCCAGGCCAATCGCGGAGTGCCCGATGTGGCCGGAGACGCCGATCCTGAAACCGGCTACAAGGTCCAGGTCGATGGGCAGCAAATGGTGATTGGTGGAACCAGCGCGGTGGCGCCTTTGTGGGCCGGGCTCATTGCCCTGCTCAACGAAAAGCTCCAAAATCGCACCGGATATATCAATCCGATGCTTTATGGCGCAGACGAAGGGACTTGCTTCCGGGACATTACTTCGGGCAATAACGGCGCCTATTCGGCAGGGCAGGGCTGGGATGCTGCAACTGGACTGGGAACGCCGATAGGAATTTCGCTTGCCCAGGCAATTCAGGAGACAGCTTCACAAACGCAAACCAGCCAAGGGACGCGGTCCTCGTCTTCGCGGTAGAGGACTTTCACTTGCTCGGCACGTGAGCCTTCGTCGAGAAACAACAACCTTGTCACAATTGAGGGTGAGTGCTCCGCAACGAGCATTCACCCCGCTCCCCGCTACTCGCGCACGCTGATGCCGAGTGCTTTCATTTTGCGGTAGAGGTGACTGCGTTCCAAGCCAAGCAACTCGGCGGCGCGGCTGACGTTGTTGCGGGATTCATCGATCTTCTTGAGGATGAACTCGCGCTCGTAGGCGTCGCGCGCCTGTTGCAGCGTAGAGAACTCCTCCGTCGAACGCGTGCCGGCTTTGTGGGTCAACGGCGGCAGATGCTTGCGTTCGATGCACAAAGCGCGGGGATTGAGGATGAGCACCCGCTCGATCACATTTTTGAGTTCGCGCACGTTGCCCGGCCAATGGTATTCGGCCAGGGCATTGAGGGCTTCATTGCTGATCTCCATGCGCGGGCGTCCGTACTGTCGGCCGAATTCGGCCAGAAACTCGCGCGTGAGCGGCGGTATGTCCTGCTTGCGCTCGCGCAGCGCCGGCACAAAGAATGGGACGACGTTGAGCCGGTAGAAGAGGTCTTCGCGGAAGTTACCCTTGGCTATCTCTTCTTCAAGATCTTTGTTGGTGGACGCGATGAGGCGCACGTCCACACGGATGGGCTGCGTGCTGCCGACTGGAGTGAATTGTTGGTCGTCAAGCGCGGAGAGCATCTTGGATTGCGTTTTGAGGCTCATGTCTCCGACTTCGTCAAGAAAGAGCGTTCCGCCGTCGGCGCGCTCGAAGGTGCCTCGCTGCTCGGGTAGGCCACCAGACTGTGCGCCGCGCCGGTAACCGAAGAGCTCGCCTTCAATGTGCGTCTCAGGAATGGCGGCGCAGTTAAGCTCGACAAAAATCTGATCGCGGCGCAGGCTCTCAGCGTGAATGGAGTGAGCGATCAGCTCCTTGCCGGTGCCCGACTCGCCGTAGATGAGCACGCGGCCGTTGGTGGGCGCCATGAGGCGAATCTGCTGGCGCAAGGCTTTCATTGGCACGCTTTCACCAGTGAGTACTGAGCCCGCGTTGAATTGGCGCTTCAATTCGACGTTTTCCGCTCGCATGCGGCGCGCCTCGACCGCGTTCTTGAGCACAAGCAACGTGCGATCGAGCGAGAGCGGCTTTTCAAGAAAGTCGTACGCGCCCAGCTTGGTGGCTTTGACGGCGGTCTCGATCGTCCCGTGGCCGCTGATAATGATTACTTCAGGGCGCATTGCTGCTCCCTGGCGGTGAATGTCGGCGAGCACGTCGAGCCCGTCGCGGTCAGGCAGCCAAATATCGAGCAGGACCACGTCATAGAGGGAGTCTTCGAGCAGCACCATCGCCTCGCTGGCCGTGGCCGCGCTGGCCACGCCGTAACCCTCTTCGCGCAAAATCTCCTCGAGCGAAGACCTAATCTCTGCCTCGTCGTCTACTACCAAAATATGATTCATTGGAGCGATCCCTTCACAGGGTTGGTCAAAGTGGCGGACTGGATGGGCGCCGCGTCGCCGGTTGCATCAGCGGGTTGCACGGCGACTTCCGGTGGTTCCATAAGGGGCAACCGTAGCAGAAAACGCGCACCTTTGGGGGTGTTTGCCTCGGCACGCAGCGAGCCGCCATGCTCCTGCGCAATCTTGGCCGCGATGGAGAGGCCGAGACCGGTGCCGCGCTGCTTGGTGGAATAAAAAGGCAGAAACAGGCGCTCGCGGATTTCATCGGTGAGACCGTGGCCTGTGTCGGAGATCTCGACCTCAACAGATGCGCCATCTTCGCTGAGCGAGGTGCGCAGTCCGAGCACACGCAGCAAACTGCCATGCATGGCGTCGGCGGCGTTGTCGATAAGGTTGGCCAGGGCGCGGCGAATGGCCTCCGGATCAGCCAGCACCGGCGGCAATCCCGGCTCCAGATCGCGCCGCACCGTGATGCCGTAGAGCCGGTCGGCAAACAGCGCCAACGCCTCATCGGTCACTTGATTGATGTCGCAGGCGCGCGGCTGCGGCGCGGGAAACTCGGCCAGCGCGGAGAATTGGGCCACCAGCGTGCGCAACGTGCCCACGCAGGTAAGAATTACCTCGCTGCATTTGCGGATAATGGCGGGCGAGTCCGGCTGTCCGCGATCAAGGTGTTTGCTGATACGCTCGGCGGAGAGAGCGATGGGCGTCAACGGATTCTTGATCTCATGAGCCACTCGCTGCGCCACCTCCTTCCATGCCAACTGGCGCTGCGCCCGCAATAGTTCAGTGGTGTCCTCGACCACCAGCACGGTTCCGGGCTGACTTTGGGTGAGCTCAAACCGCGCACTGGTGATGGCCAGATGAAGGATGCGGCCGCCAACCGGCACCTCAATCTCAGTAAAGGCCGCGCCCATGCGGTGGCCGCGTCGAATAACGCCGGCCAAATCCTCGGCGCAGTCAGCCGGAAACAACGATTCGATCTTCTCTCCGCCAAGGCCAAAATCGACGCGCCGGCCAAGCAGTGCCGCAAAGGCGCGATTGGATTGCAGGACTGCGCCCGCTCCGTCGAGCGTGACCACTCCAGACGGAATTGTTTCTATAATGGTCTCCAGTTCGCGGCGGCGCTCTTCGATAGCCAGGTTAGCGGCGGTCAGTTGCGCCGACGAGGTCTCAGCTAGTTGGCGGCTGGTGTCCAGGTCAGCGGCCATGCGATTAAATGCTCGCACCAGCTCACCCATCTCGCCGTTAGCCGACAGCGCCACTCGGTGGTCGTATTTGCCGGTGGCGATCTCGGCCATGGCCACGGCCAAAGCCTCGACCGGCCGAGTAATCTGAATGGAGAGAAACCGCGCGACCCACACGCTCAGGAAGAACGCGAGCACGGTAATTACCAGCAGGATCAGGAAGAAAATGTTGCGAATCTGGCTTCGCTTGTGGAAGAGCTTCCAATAAGCAGCCGAGCCGGAACGAATGCGCATGGCAGGCTGGCTGAGGCCTTGCGGCATGGGCAGCGCCACTACCACGAATTTGCCAGACGCGGTTGCCGCCAGGCCCAGTGCGTACTCTTTGCCGGCCACCCTCATCACAGGCCTATCACTGCGCTGCGCGGCAGGAAGCAAGCTGAAAGTGAGCGGCCCATGTAGCAAAATCGCCTGGCCTTGCTCGGCTCCCTCCGGCCAGGGAATCAGGCTGGCCTGGCTCGACTCCGGCGGAGCCTGAAAACTGGCGAGGAGCTGTTGATCCTTGCCATAAACGACCGCAAAACCACCGGCCAGCGTAATGCGGTGCGAACTCAACTCATTCTGCAGCACTGGTAGCTCGTTATCTGGAGCGCCCGAAGCCGCAATCGACTCGGCCTCGACACGCGCATTGGCGGTAACGTATTCCGCCAGTTCCAGAACGACTCGCGTGGAGTCGTCGCGCAGTTCCGAGATGTTGGGCGAAAACCAGCGGTCCAGCGACCGGTTCATCAAGCCATAACTGAAGAGAAACATGAAGACAGCTGGCGCAAGAGCAATGAGCACCGCGCCCAGCACCATGCGCGAACGCAGCCGCACACCCAGCCCGCTACTGCCCTGGTCCGCGTAAACCTTGAAGATGTTCCTCAGCAGGAGCACGAGCAGGAGCAGCAGCAGCAAAAAGACCAGCACCGTGAGGCCGGTGTAGATGAGCGTCTCGCCGGCGGTTTCGGGATTGAGAAAGCTCACACCGGAGGTGTTGAAGGCCTGCAGCGCGCCCAGCAGCACGATGATCAGCAGCACCCCGCCCGCAAGCAGAGCGACCGTACGCCGCCGAGGATCGTTGCTGAACCGCATGGGGCGATTATAGAGCCGGCTGGGGTCAGGGGACAGTCAGCCGCAATCAGGGTTCAAGGATTCTTGTTCGGTTGTAACTGCTGAGCGCCGAGATGATCCTATTTCCAGACGACGAATTTGAACCAGCCCTCCCAAAAGTCGGTCCAGGCATGGACGACGATGTTGACGCGAAGATTCCTGCGCCACGCGGCCAGCGCTCCATAAAGAACCCCGAGCACGCTGATCATGATCACATTCTTCCAGCCCTGGTACGCATGGAACAGGCCGAAGATTAACCCTTGGCCCAGCACAGCCGCGGCAACGCTTCCGCTCAGCGCATTCAGTTGCCGCTGCACATAGCCGCGGAAGACCATCTCTTCGCACACGCCCGCAGTGATTGAAGTCGCAGTCCAGATGAGAACTTCCAGAACGCTCTGCGGCAATAGACTATCGACCGTCTTCGCGCTGCTCGGTCCCAGCATCCAGTGAACGCCATAGGCCGCGCCCTCCCACAGAACCCAGAAAGGCATAGCAATTCCCAGGTCTGCCACGACGCTCTTCCACGAGTTCCAACGCCCGCCGGCCAGCGCCCAAAAACTACCTCCGCGATGATGCACTCCGCCAAAGCAGTAATACAAAAGCGCCCAATCCATGAAGATTGCAGTTAGATAAATTGGAATCGCTTTGCCATGACTGGCAAGCTGTCCGCCTGCAGCCGGGCCGCCCGCGGGCGCTTGTTGCGCAAGAAAGCCAAGCGCCACCACGCCGGCCCCAATCAACAGAAAGCCAACTAAATGCGCCCAGGAAGCAACCTGTTCTGGTTTCTGGCGTCCCTCTGAATTTTGCGCCGCGAGAATCTCATTTGCCTGCATGACTTTCCTCCTTTGGATTCGCTGTAGGCTTCCGCTGTCTTCCGGCAATCTTCCGCAGTTCGGCCAGTGTCTCGTCAGCCCAACGCAAGTGCGCCTCCATCTCGATCTGGCCGAAGCGGGCCGCCATCTTCCAATAGGGCGCGTCGGGGTAATGCTGGTTTGCCGCAATCTCCTCGTGCTCAATCCGCTTGAGTTCGCGTAGGAACGCACTCTCACGCTCTGCCATTCGCTCCACGTGGTCAATCGAAAGCTGAACCGGAATCTGCGCGCCAAAGAAGAGCTTCAGCAGCAATTCATTGCGCGCAATCTCTGACTGCGGCTCAACCGCCAGCCATGCCGCCAACCGCTCTCGTCCCTTCTTCGTGATCGAATAGATGCGCCGCTCCGGCTTGCCTTTTTGCCGCTCGGTTTTCGCCGTTACAAGCCCCTCGGCCGCCAGATTTTTCAGGTTGGGATAGATTTGCCCGTAGCTCTCGTTCCAAAAGAAGCCTACCGATGTGCGGATGGTCTGTCCCAGATCGTAGCCCGACATGGGCGCGACTGTGAGCAGGCCAAGCAGCACTTCCATGCTCGAACTTGAACGCTTTGCCATATTGCTTATAGATATATGTCTATTAGATATATATTGTCAACAAGAATCTTCCAACCCACCTGACGGCAGGTTGCGAGTTCTGATTTTCGAGCATATTCCGGGATTGGCCTGCAGGCTTGCTATAAGACGCCGAGGTGCTTCTGGAAAGAGACGTAGTTCCGTGAATTTCAAGCGTTCTGGACGTGCCATCCAGAGCCGCTATGCCCCATTCTTGCGGCGCTTTCTATCGCAAGAATGGGGCATAGGGAAACTGACATAGAAACTGGCAGCCGATAGCAGATCGATAAAGCTTGCCTTTACGCGATCACGCTGGCCGCCGGCGTCCATGGCCGTTGCTGGCTTTCGCCCACACCGCGATAGGTGAGCTTGCCCAGCCAGGTGTTTAGCCCCTCGGCCAAGCCCGCATCCTGGCGCAATGCCTCGCGCGTGCCCAGGTTGGCGATGCGCAGAAGATACGGGAAAGTCGAATTGGTCAAAGCCAAAGTGGAGGTATGCGGCACTGCTCCCGGCATGTTGGTTACGCAATAATGCACCACGCCATCCACTACATAGCTTGGGTTGGAGTGCGTGGTGGGCTTGGACGTTTCCAGGCAACCGCCCTGATCGATAGCCACGTCAACGACCACGGCGCCCTTCTTCATTTCCGCCACCATGCCGCGGGTTACTATCTTGGGCGCATTCGCGCCGGGAATCAGCACGCCGCCGATGACCAGATCAGCCTGACGAGTAGCTTCAGCCACGTTGTAACTGTTCGAGGCAAGGGTGTAGAGCCTTCCGCTGAAGATGTCGTCCAGCTCGCGCAGACGGTTCAGGTTCACATCCACGAGCGTGACTTTGGCCCCGAAGCCCAGCGCGACCTTGGCCGCGTTAGTGCCTACGACTCCGCCACCGATGATAGTGACGTGCGCCGGAGGAACTCCCGGAACGCCGCCCAGCAGGATGCCGCGCCCGCCGCGTTCCATTTCAAGATATGTGGCGCCCACTTGCACGCTCATGCGGCCTGCGACTTCGCTCATTGGCGTCAGCAGCGGCAGCGTGTTCTGGCGGTCACGCACCGTCTCATAGGCGATGCCGATGACCTTCGATTCGAGCAGCTTATCGGTCAGGTCCTTGACCGGCGCCAAGTGTAGGTAGGTGAACAGCACCAGTCCCTCGCGGAAGCGCGCGTACTCCTTCTCGATGGGCTCCTTGACCTTGACCACAGTGTCGGACTTCTTCCAGACATCGGCTGCCGCGCCTTCAATCGTGGCACCAGCTTTCTGGTACTCCTCGTCGAGGAAGCCCGATTGCGTGCCGGCCTTTGTCTCGACCAATACTTTGTGTCCAGCCTCTGTGAGCGCCTTTACGCCCGCCGGGGTCACTCCTACACGAGCCTCATTGTCCTTGATCTCTTTGGGAACACCGATAATCATTCTTGTTTCTCCTGTCTGATTTCATTCCGTCTGCGTTGGATTTAGACCGGAACGTACTGGTTATCAATAACTTGTGACTCCAGAGCTTGTTTTCGGACGAAGGCCTAACCCGATGCGGATTTGCGTCCATCTCCAACCTTAAAGATCGTACGGCTGAGGCTGATTCCAATGTGTGCAATGATTGTGATAAAGGTGTCCTATGCGAACGAAACGTGATCCAAATCGCCATGTCGTGCATGAATCAAGCGCAGAAACTGTGGAGATCGGCCCGGAAACCTCGGCGGCCACGGCCGGCAACCAGCTGGACGAGCTGGATACTGCAATTCTGAGTTACCTTGAGCGTCATGGCCGTGCGACCAATTACGAGGTGGGCGAGGCAGTGGGTCTTTCGGCCTCTGCTGCCTCGCGGCGCATCCAGGCGCTGGAAACATGTGGAGCCATCCGCGGCTACCGCGCTGAAATCGACGACCGGTTGCTGGGCAAGCGCATGACGGTCTTCATCCGCGTTACGCTCGAGCGCCAATCGGCGGCTGTGCTGGGCGCATTCGAGGCTGCGGTGCGGCGCTCGAAGAACATTGGCAGTTGCCACCTGATGGATGGGCACTACGACTATACGATGGTCGTCCGCGTAGCCGACATCGACGACTATAGCCGCCTGCATCAGCACGAACTATCCCGACTGCCCGGAGTTACACGGCTGGAGACGAGCTTTGCGTTGAGGGATGTGATGGAGGGAAGAGACTAAGAGACAATGCGAGGCTGAGGAGACCGCCTCGCTCCCGTTTCTTCATTTTGGTCAGAATCAACGCTTCACAAGCACATAGGACTCGTGAAACGCTCTGAGCTTTTCGACCACCTGGCGGATCTTCTCCGTTGGAGGGAGGATGGTGGTGCGGAAGTGGGCCGTGCCCGCAACCTGTCCGAAGCCCGATCCTGGCACAACACAGATGCCGGTTTCTTCGAGCAGCGCCATGCAGTACTCTTCGTCGGTTACCCCTGACGGCAGCAAAATGCTCGGAAACGCGTACATTGCGCCGTCGATCGCGTTGCACGAGATTCCATCGATCTTATTCAATCCTTCCGCCAGAAGCGCGGCGCGCAATCTCAGCTCTTCGAGAATGCCCGTCTTCTCGTGGTTGTAGAGTTCGTAAGAAGGATCTCCTGGTTTGGGAGGGTGAACCATGGCATACGTGGCCACCTGTCCGGCAAGGTTCGAACAAAGGCACACGGACTGCAACTTGAGAATCTGCGCGGCTACGTCTGCGGGCACATTGCGGTACTCGAAGTAGCCGCCGCGCACTCCGCACTCACCCACAGGACCTTTGGAACAGGAATGGAAACTGAAGAGCGACACGTCGCGAATTCCCCACGTTTCCAGAACGCGTGCGAAAGAGACGAAGCTGCCGCCAGGCAGGTATATGTTCTCCTGATAGACCTCGTCGGCGAGCACGGTCAGCCCATGCTCGCGCGCGAAATCGAGCACCATGGATATGTTCTCTTCGTCGAGCACGGCCCCGGTGGGATTGCCCGGATTGATGACGCAGATGGCTTTGACTCTCGTTCCCTGAGCGCGAGTTGCGCGCAGAGAATCATCAAGCATGGAGCGGTTGAGCTTCCAGCGATCATTCTCATCGAGGTAGTAGGGAACGATGCGCCCCTCGTAGAGAGTGATGGTGGCGCTGTAAACCGGGTATTGGGGAATGGGGATCATGATGCCATCAGCGCGTGAGGCCAGCAAGAGCCGGAGAATTAATTGCACGCCTCTGCTTGCGCCATCGGTGAGAAAGATGGCCTCGGGATCGACGCTGACGCCGTCGCGCTTACAGATAAATTCGGCTACCGCCTCGCGGATATAGCGCAGGCCCTTGGTTTCACTGTAAGCGCCCATTCCGTGACGGCTTCCGCAGAGGATGGCCCTGGCAGCCTCGATAGCGTCGGCCGGAAATGCCTCGGAGGCGCGATCCATCAACGCGGGATACTCGCAAAGGGCAAGAATCTGGCGCAGCCAGGTGAGGGGCTTTTGCCCAAACGAGTGCGGATTACCTATGTTGCAATAGATGACTTCTCTGCCCTGCTGTTCCAGTTTCTCCGCCCGCGCGACAATGGGTCCGCGAACTGCGTATTCGATTGCCAGCACCGCAGATCCGAGATCCTCTTTCTGTATGGTCATATGCACCTCGGCGAAGGCGGGGTAAAGTCGCCCCGCTAAAGACGGAATCGCCCCACGCGCTTGCGTTGCGCCTTGCGCTGAAGATCATTGACGCTGAGGGGATTTCCTCAATGCCAATTTTATCGCGACGCGGCAGGAGTGCGAGAAGGGTCGCGTTCACTGTTCACTTCGCTGCACACAGTAATCGAGGATATTCATCGAGCAATTTATGGCTTTCACGAAGTGGCGATATGTGGTCCAATTAGGTAGATTCTGCATAGACGGGGATTGCTGTCAACCGGGGAAAGGGGGGCCTGGTGATGGACGCTGATTCGAAATATCCCAATCGCGCGAAGCCGGCAGCGGAGCCCCCGCGCCCTCGCTATAGCTTTGATGCTTCGGCTCCAGAAGATCCCCGCGACAAGTCTGCAGCAACGGAGAGTCAAGGGTCAGAGGACGAGAAAACAGAAGAAATAGAGTTGCACTATAGCGGCTACAGGGTCATCGACCCGATACCAGACAGTCCTCCGAGCATCATTGCAGAGACGGAGCCGTTGCTTCTCAGCAGTGTGAGTGAAGAGGTCAAAGAGAAGAAAACCAAGAGTAAAACTAAGATTCCCCAACTCCAGCTCGCTGAGACGCAAGAGAATCCGATTCCGAATCTCCCCAAGAAGCCAACCATGGTCTATGTCGCCGCATTCGCGATTCTTGGAGTTCTGATGGGCCTGGGAATCGCCTACTGGTTTGTCGAGAACGGCGGGCAGTACGATTTGGGAACATACACGTTGAATTCGGCCGGATTGAAAGGCCATTTATCTACCAAGTGGGAGAACAAGCCGCTGTACCGCCTGACAATAGAGCCCAGCGACAAAGGCCGGCAGGACGGATTTGCGTTGGCTGCCGCTCATTCGTCGATTCCTCTCTCTATCGATATCTACTTGCAGGATGTGCATGGCGTTGTGCTTTGCAGCAAGGTGGTCATACTGAAATACAATGCAGAGGATGCGGCAACTTCTTCCGTACCAGTTCCGGATTCTGAGGCTACCAGTACAGATAACGACGATATCTCCGACGACCAGTTGACGCAGGGGATTGATCGCGCGCGCTATGAAGCCCAGGAACCTGAGCGGGAGTTAGATAAGGATATGTTCCAGAATCAAATCGGCAAGAATGGACAAATTGCGTCCATGCATGCCGAAGGTGAGCTTCCATGCTCAAAGAAGACCTATGGCGACATTTTCGCCTGGAGCTTTTCGACCAACTTTCCAACCGTTACGGTGCAGGACGAATTGCAGAAGCTGGAGCAAGAAGTTCAGGAGAAGGATACACAGCTAAGCGCCGCGGAGCTTGCCGCCCGCAGAGCGAGAGCTTCCAAATCCGGTATAAGACCTTTGCCTTTTTCAATGGAGGGGGACGATTCAATTTTGGAATTTGACGCGACGCGGGGAGTTATCGAAACTCGCGGAGAAAAGACATTCTACTTCGACAAGACAAGCGGGCAGGGCTCCGATCCCAAATGGCAGGATTATCCCGTCGGCATTCATTACAGGTGCGAAAGTACAGGAAGATGCATAATCTCGAAAGCCGGCCTGGGCGCTCTGCGCGTCAGTATGAGATAGATTGATTTTGCACGATTAAACAGTCGACAACAGGGCTGGAAGAAGCGTTCACAGTTTCACAGGAAATAGGGGGGAGGGGGGTCTTCAGATTGCCTCTGAACCTTCTTTCGAGAGCTGGGCTTTGCTCGCCTTTGCTGTCTTCCCGGAGTTCCAATTAACATTTTGCACCAGAAGTAGTTATTTATCTGCAAATCCAAGCCGACACCTGGCGAAGATAGAAAAACGCCATCTTCGAGGACTCGGACGAATAAAAAGCCTTTCGCACCTTCCACGTTTCGAGTGGCGCATGCGGGTGGCTTTTCAGTCAACGGCCCTGAACGGCAATCATTCAAGAGCCGATAGTAAAGATCGTGTCAGTAGAGGAATTGAAATCTGTACTTGTGGCAAACAACGACGTTCCAAAGGGCTCGGTTTTCAAGGAGTGTCCAATGGCAAAGACGCCGGACAGTCCAAAACCGATGAGTTTCATGGTGTCAGGATGCGCGCACTAGATCGTGGAGTCCGACCATCTGGTGACCTAGCACGGGTTGCGCTCCTGAGTGCGGCGCTGCTGGCCATGGCTGGATCGACGCTCGGCGTCTTCGCAATCCTGCAGCGGGCTGTGACGGGCGTAGAGGCGGTGGTTGTGCTTTCGAGCGGCCTGTTCGGCTTTGGACTTCTGGTCACCCTGTTTGCATTTCGCAGCGTCAAGATACAGACGCTTGCCGTCGTGTCGACGACCTATTACTCGCTTTATCTTTGCGCGGGCATGGTTGTAACGCTGGGAGGCTGGGGAAACCACGCCAACTTGTTTACTTATATGGTCTGGTTTTTTCCGCTGATGGTTCTAAATAATCTTGTGAATTCGCCTGCTGTGGGCAGGTTTCTGGCTCGAATTCTGATGGTCGTACCGTTAGCAATCCTGGCTACCTTTTACCCAAACTTCATCACGCATTTTCCGGTCGAATCAGTGATTTTGGCGGTCGCAGGTTGCCTAAGTTATTTCTGTTTCGGGATGCTATCGAACGGGGTCTCGCGATACCGTGAAGCCTACATCATCGAACAGGAGCGCGCCGAGTCAATGCGGGTTGAGTCGGAGGTTCTGGAGAGCATTTCCGACTGCTTCATTTCGCTGGATTCAGAATTCAAACTTGTCTACCTGAACGACGGCGCATGCGCGGAACTCTCGATAGAACGAAGCGCGGCCTTGAACGGAACCATCCCAGACGCAATTCCCGGTTTCTTCTCATCATCAATGCTGGGCGAATTGCGGAACGCCGCGGAACGGTCATTGGCAAGCACGTTCGAAGCGCAAAACGAAAATCAGAACCTTTGGTACATCATGCGCTGCTATCCGCGGCCTGACGGCTTGTCAGTCTATTTTCGGAATATCACGGAGTCGGTGTTGTCGCGTCGCAGGCTTGAGGCCGCGAACGACCGGATGCGCGAACAGTCAAAACTTCTCGACAACGCGCAGGACGCGATCTTTGTTCAGGATATGGATGCCCGCATACTTTATTGGAACAAGGGGGCGGAACGCCTGTTCGGATGGACATCCGAAGAGGTGATGGAGCTGCAGGTAGAGGAGGTCTTTCCTTATATTTTTCCGGAAGTGAAAAATGTCCGAGCCTTCGTTCGCGAGCATGGAGAATGGACAGGCGAACTTGAAAAACGCCATAAGAACGGCCGCACCCTGGTCGTTGAGAGCCGTTGCACCCTGGTAAACGGCGAGGACGGCAAGCCACGTTCGATCCTGGCAATCAACACCGACATCACCGATCGGAAGTTAGCCGAAGCTAAAATTCATCAGCTCGCCTTTTATGACGATCTAACCGGACTTCCCAACCGCGTGATGCTGCGAGAACGGCTGGAAGAAACGCTGGCGGCAACGATGTACGGCGAGAAAATGGGCGCGCTGCTGCTTATCGACCTGGACGACTTCAAAACGCTCAACGATACATCCGGACATGACATAGGCGATCTGCTGCTCCAGGAAGTGGCACTGCGCCTTAAGTCTTCCGTGCACAAGGCCGACTTCATGGCCCGGCTCGCAAGCGATGAATTCATGGTGATCCTGGATGGGTTGAGCGCAGACCCCGAGATTGCCGCTATCGAGGCGAAGGCTGTTGGGGATGTACTGCTGGGAACGTTCGAAGTGCCTTACCTTTTGGGGAGCTACAAGTACGACGGTACCGCCAGCATCGGCGTCACGCTCTTTCAAGGACAGAAGGACACCGCAGATGATTTGCTCAAACGTGCTGACCTGGCGATGTATCGGGCAAAGGCCAAGGGCAGGAACACGATGTGTTTTTTTGATCCTGCAATGGAGACATCCGCCGCCGCACGAGCCGAGCTATTGGCGGACTTGAAGAGGGCGATGCAGAATCGCGAATTCGAATTGCATTACCAGCCGCAGATGGACATCAATGGGACAGTGACAGGCGCCGAAGCGCTTTTGCGCTGGCGCCACGCCCAGCGCGGGATGGTCCCGCCAAGTGAATTCATTCCTCTGGCCGAATCTGCCGGTCTAATCGTTCAGCTGGGGCTCTGGGTTCTGGAAGCAGCTTGCTCGCAACTAGCGGTATGGGCCAGGCAGCCCGAAACCGACGGACTGACGCTTGCCGTCAATGTGAGTATTCGCCAGTTCATCGATTCGCACTTCGTGCAGCTTGTGGAGGAAGCGATTCGAGCGTCAGGAGCCAACCCGTACAGGCTCAAGCTGGAAATTACCGAAAGCTTCATTATGGAGAAAGCAAACGACACAATTGCCAAAATGACCGCCTTGAAGTCGCACGGCATTGGCTTCTCGATGGATGACTTTGGAACCGGTTATTCCTCTCTTTCACAATTGAGACAGTTGCCGCTGGATCAACTCAAAATAGATCAGAGCTTTGTACGCGATTTGCCGAATTGCGCAAAGAGCGCTTCCATAGTGTCCGCCATCATCGCGCTTGGCCGGAGCTTGAATCTGTCTGTGATTGCAGAAGGAGTGGAAACGGAAGGTCAGCGCAGTTTCCTCGAAGATCAGGGGTGCCACGTATACCAGGGCTATCTCTATAGTGCGGCGCTACCCGTATCCCAGTTCGAAGAATTCGTGAATGAAGCTCGCCTGTTGAACGAAAAAGGCGCTGTCGGCGATGCTTGCCTGGATATTCCTCCGCCAGTCGCCCAGGTCCCATTCTTGATACCCGGGATTGATCCCGGCAGGATACTTCACGAGCATTTCGGAACCTAAAACTGAAATGCCATTTCGACTTTTTACGTTGAGCCGGGATTCATGCGAACCTGGCAAGGGCCTGGATTAGGAGTGGAACTCCACTCCCTGCGCAAGGTGAATTTCGCCGCCCCAATTGATCGTGCTGGTCTGACGCCGCATGTAAGCCTTCCAGGAATCCGAACCTGACTCACGGCCGCCGCCGGTTTCCTTTTCGCCGCCGAATGCGCCGCCGATTTCCGCGCCTGAAGTGCCCACATTGACGTTCGCGAGGCCGCAGTCGGAACCCTTGAAGCTGAGGAACTTTTCCGCTTCGGCCATGCTGTCAGTGAATATGCCGGAAGACAGGCCCTGGGGAACCGCATTGTGCATTGCAATCGCCTCGTCGATGGTCCGGTATTGCATCACGTAAAGGATGGGCGCAAAGGTTTCAGTCTGCACAATCTCGGCGTCGTTGCGGATTTCGATAATAGTGGGAAGGACAAAGGTTCGTCTGCCAAACGGCGGTGGATCGAGGACTTTGCCTCCGTAAAGCACCATTCCGCCCTGTTTGTCAGCAGCAACCAGCGCATTCTCATAGTCCGATACCGCGGCTTCATCAATCAGCGGCCCCATCAGGGTTTCAGGATTGAGTGGATCGCCTATTTTCACTTTCGAGTAATTGCCAATCAGCTTGTGAACGAATGAATCATAAACACTCTCATGAATAATCAGCCGGCGCGTGGAGGTGCAGCGTTGTCCGGCAGTGCCGACAGCGCCGAAGAAGGACGAAGCCAGTGCTCCAGTCAGGTCGGCCTTTTCTGAAATGATGAGGGCGTTGTTGCCACCAAGCTCGAGAATGGTGCGACCCAGGCGAGCGCCAACAACCTGCGCGATGCGCTTGCCCATCCGGCCCGATCCAGTGGCGCTGATGAGGGGGAGCCGATTGTCGGCCAGAATGCGTTCGCCAACCGTGACGCCACGTCCGACGACCACGCAGGAGACCCCAAACGGAACATTGTTGGCCTGAAGCACTTCGCGGACAATGTTCTGACATGCGATGGCGCAAAGCGGTGTCTTGCTGGAAGGCTTCCACACCACAGGGTCGCCGCAAACAAAAGCCAGCGCGCTATTCCACGACCAAACCGCAACCGGGAAGTTGAATGCCGTAATGACACCGATGGGGCCGAGTGGATGCCACTGCTCCATCATGCGGTGCATCGGCCTTTCGCTCTGGAGTGTGGGGCCGGAGAGCGTGCGGCTGAGACCGAGCGCATAGTCACAGACGTCGATCATCTCCTGCACTTCGCCGAGGCCTTCGGTGAGAATCTTGCCCATTTCCAGAGAGACGAGCCGCCCCAGTGCATCCTTTTTCTCGCGCAAGGCAACCCCAAGCTGGCGCACGATATCGCCTCTTTTGGGAGCGGGCAGGGCGCGCCAGAATTCGAAGGCTTTCACCGCTTGTTCGACAACTTTGTTGTAGTCGGCCTCGCTCGCCTGTTCGACCTTGGCCAACAATTCCCCAGTGGCCGGGTTGCGGGATTCGATCCAGTCACCGCTGCTCGCAAACCACTGGTCCCCGTAACTCGCACCCGAAAGGGTTTCCCGCAATCCTAACGCGTTGAAAATCTTGTCCTTTTCTCCCATGTCAATAGCCTTTCAATAGCCAGAACCCGCGTTTCCCGCCTCTGGCGGTCGCTCAGGCCAAGCAAAACAGCCAAGGAAGGAGCAGGTTTGGCAGACAACTGAGTTTACCTCACGGGGTTGGAGCCAGGATGGTGTTTTGCATGACTGCGAATTGAACTGGTGCGGCATTGGCCTCAGGACGGTACAATATGGCTTGAGGTAGAACCAGCCTTCAATGTCTCTGAATAGTTTTCCCCCGCGCTCCTCGCGGTCGCACGGCCTTCGCTCGCTGTTCAGCATGTTTTCCAGCGACCTGGCCATCGATTTGGGCACCGCAAATACGCTGGTGTTTGCGGCCGGCAAAGGCATCGTTGTCAACGAGCCTTCCATTGTGGCCATCAACAAGAATACCGGGGAAGTGGAAGCGGTGGGCAAAGAGGCCAAGGATATGCTGGGCCGCACGCCCGGCAATATTGTGGCCATCAAGCCAATGAAAGACGGCGTCATCGCTGACTTCAAGGTCACCGAGAAGATGCTGAACTACTTCATCCAGAAGGCGCACAACCGCAAGATGCTGGTGCATCCGCGCATCGTGATCGGCGTGCCTTCAGAGATTACACAAGTGGAGAAGCGCGCGGTGGAAGACTCGGCCTACCGCGCCAAGGCCAGCGAAGTATATCTCGTGGAACAGGCCATGGTGGCGGCCATCGGCGCGGGTCTGCCGATTACCGAGCCCAGCGGCAACATGGTGGTGGACATTGGCGGCGGGACGACGGATATTGCCGTGATCTCACTGTCCGGCATCGTCTATTCGCGCTCTGTGCGCATGGCCGGCAACCAGATGGACGAGGCAATCACAAATTATCTGAAGCGCAAGTACAACCTGCTGATCGGTGAGCGGACAGCTGAGTACGTCAAGATGGAGATCGGGTCGGCGTTCCCGCTGGACAAGCCGCTGACCATGGAGATCAAGGGCCGCAACCTGATTGAGGGCGTGCCCAAGACCATCACCATCGACGACAGCGAGATCCGCGAGGCGCTGGGCGAGTGCATCGCGGTCATCATGAACGCCATCCGCGTGGCTCTGGAACGCACGCCGCCCGAGCTTTCAGCCGATATCAGCGACCGCGGGATTGTGTTGACCGGCGGAGGCGCGTTGCTGAAGAGCCTGGACAAACGCATCCGCGAGGAAACCGGACTGCCGGTTTCGGTGGCTGACGATCCACTGGCCTCAGTAGTGCTGGGCACGGGGAAGATGCTCTCCGATTTCAAACTGCTGCGCAAGATCAAGATCGATTAACAGTGAACAGTGGCTAGTGGTCAGTGAACAGGTCGGTTCTGGGTTACAGGAAAGTTGAATTGCGCCTGGTTCGGGACTTGAAATCGAGACCAGCAAGAGTCTTAACGGTTGGAGCCACCGTTGGCCACTGTTCATTTCCAACTGACCACTAACCACTGACCGCTGAGTGCCATGGAATCGTTCTTTGTCCGCTATCGAAATCTACTGGTGCTGCTGGTTATCCTGTTGGCGCAGGTTATAGGGCTGGCCATGCAGGTGCACCGCACCGACAGCGGACGCAACACGCTTGACCCGCAGGATGCACCCGGAGTTCGGCTGCTGCGTTTATGGGCTGATATGGTCGTGACGCCCCCGGAAAGAGCCTTCCATGCGTCCAGGCTTGGCACTGTGAGCTTGTGGCAAAACTATATAGACCTTCGCCATATGCGCGAGCAAGATCAGGATTTGCAAAAGACGATTGACCGGCTCCGGCTGGAACAGGCCTCCCTGTTGGAAGACGCCAAGCAGGGTGAGCGCCTGCAAGCGCTGGTGGACTTCCAGCAGAAATACGTCTACAAGACGCTGGCCGCTCAGGCTATCGGAACCAGCGGCAGCGATTCCTCACGGGTTTTCTACATCGACAAGGGCTCCGACTACAAACTGGAGCGCGACATGGCCGTAATTACGCCGGACGGAATCGTGGGCAAGGTGCGCGATGTCTTTCCACATTCCGCACAGGTGCTGGCCATCAACGACCAGACCAGCGGCGCGGGCGTGATTCTGGAGACGACGCGGATTCGCGGGATTCTGCGCGGGAACGGCGCCGGCCGGCCACAGATCGTGGGCATTCTCAAGGACGACCGCATTCAGCCGGGAGAAAAGGTGCTGACCGCCGGGGGCGACCTGGTTTTCCCGCGCGGTCTGCCGGTGGGGGTGGTGGAAAAGGTTGTAACGGACCCCGAGCGCGACGCGTTTATCGACGTCGTCGTAAAGCCAGCGGCACATTTGGACAGGCTGGATGAAGTGCTGGTGATTACCTCAACCGAGCCGCGTTTTCCGCCTGAGCAGCAGCAGGACATGGCGACAAGCGAGATGCTGAAAGGCTCCCAGGCTGCGGCCATTGCCGAGGCAAGCAAGGAACAGAAGAAGGCATCCGAGGTGATGGCGGAACGGCTGCCTGGACTTACCGATCCCAATGCGCCGGCGCAGCCCCCCGCTTCAGGTACGGCACAACCGGGACAGGGCGCAACTCCATCGGCAGTAACACCGCCGCCGGCTCCCAAGCTGCTTCACCCGCAGCATCCTGACCGCTTTACGCCGGCCACAGCGTCGCCGCAGGGCGTGGAAACCGCCGCGCCTGCAGGCCAGGAAAAGAAACCCGCGCCCAAGAGTGGATTGAAGCCTGAGTCAAAGCCAGATTCGAAATCAGGCCAGAAGGCCAATCCCCCGCCGGCCCATGCAGAAGGGAAGACTCAGCCATGAGCTTGCTAGGCGCGGACTATCGCCGCGACATGGGCGTACACAGTTATCCATTTCTGGTGTATGCGCTGACGCCGCTGGCGGCGCTGGTACTGCAGGCCTGGCTGCCACGGCTGTTGCGGGGCTACGCGTGGTTTGATTTGCCATTGGTGGTGACGGTCTATTTCGCGCTGGCCAGGCGCAACGCCATTCAGGGTACGATGATGGGCGCGGGGATGGGCCTCTTTGAGGACGCTCTCACTGGCCGTGCCATCGGCGTCAACGGCATTGCCAAAACGGTGGCCGGGTTTCTGGCGGGGTCGGTGGGGGTGCGCATAGACGTGGAGAACCACACCATCCGCATGATGGTGACTTTCGTGTTGTCGCTGCTATCGAGCCTGATTTACGTTTCGGTTTATCACGTTTTGCTGGGGCTGAACCTGGAGTGGAGTTGGCTGGCCGAGCTGATGAAGGCAGTGGCGAACTCGTTGATTGCAATGGTGCTGTTTCCACTGTTGGATCGAACGCAAGTTCGAGACTAGCTATCAGGAATCAGGGATTAGTAAGTTGGTTTTTGAGTGCAGAATATGGGCTTCAACCAGCGAGGAAGTGGAAGTAACGGAGAATTCACTTCCTCAATAGGTAATTGCAAACGTCCAACAGAGTGTAGGATCCAGGTGCTGAAGCACGTCCCCTCCAAATCAATAGCAATATCGGCTGTATTCTAGAGGTCAGGCAGATGTATACCAGCGGCGCAACACGCGGCGAGAAACTCTCCACTCTGAAATTGACGGTGGTGCAGTACGGCATTTTGTTGATGATGCTGGCGCTGGTGGCCGGATTGTGGCGGCTTCAGGTGCTGGGTGCGGAGAATTTCCGCCAGCTTGCCGAGCAGAACCGCATTCGCAAGGTTCCAGTAATGGCCGGCCGAGGTAAGCTCTTTGACCGTGAAAACCGGCTGATTGTTGACAACTACCCGTCGGTTTCCTGCTTTTTGGTGCGCGAACAGAATCGCAACGTAGATGCGGATCTGCCGCTGATTGCGCGCGGGCTGAATCTGGACTTGGAGCAACTGACAGCTACTCTGCGCCGCTACCGGAGTGCGCCGGGCTACCAGCCGATCCCCATCAAGAGTGACATCAGCGCCGATGAGCAGGCGTTCATCGAGGCCCACCGCAACGAGTTGCCTGAGTTGGAAACCATCGACGAGGAGCGGCGGCTCTATCCGCGCGATGGCTTTGCCGCACATCTCATTGGGTATGTGGGCGAGGTGAGCGAAGAGGATCTGAACCAATCGCGTTACGCGGCTTACGAACCCGGCGATGTGGTGGGTAAGGCCGGCGTCGAGGAGACCTATGACCAGGTGCTGAGGGGGCAGGACGGATCTCGGGATGTGATTGTGGACAGCCACGGCCGCGAGGTGGGCTACCTGAGAACGCAACATGCCATACCCGGCCAGGATCTGAAGTTGACCATCGACCTCGACCTGCAACGCACCGCGGAGCTGGCACTGGGCGACGCCAACGGCGCTGTGGTAGCCATGGATCCGCGCAACGGAGAGATACTCGCCCTGGTCTCCCATCCCAGTTACGACCCCAACGCCTTTGCAGTTCGCATCAACCGAACGGACTGGAACGAGCTAATTACCAATCCAAACCATCCGCTCATGAACAAGGCGATCCAGGACCAGCTCGCTCCGGGATCGACGTTCAAGATCATCATGTCCGCGGCGGGCCTGCAAGAAGGCGTGGCCCAGGATATGCACGTGAATTGCGTGGGCGGCGGAACGTTCTATGGGCGCTTCTTCCATTGTGACAGGCACCATGGCGTGCTGAATATTAGCCAGGCCATTCCGCTTTCCTGCGACACGTTCTTTTACACGCTGGCTCAAAGGCTGGGGATTGACACCATCGCCAAGTACGCCACCGCATTCGGTTTGGGGCAGAAGACCGGCATCGACTTGCCCAACGAGATGGCTGGCGTCATGCCCTCCACGCAATGGGAGATGAAGAATTTCCACCAGCGGTATTACCCCGGCAATACGATTTCTGTAGGTATCGGCCAGGGTGAAACGCAGGTTACGCCTCTGCAACTGGCACGGGCGTTGGGCGGTATCGCGTCGGACGGCCATTTTGTTCGGCCCCATGTGGTGGACCCAGCCGCGAACAACCTGCCCGCGGAGTTCCAGCAGGCGATTAAGGACAGCTTCCCCGGCTCGGGAGACAGTAATTTCCCTCTCAACCCCGACACCTGGGCCATCATTACCGACGGCATGGCTGCTGCTACCACCACCGGCACGGCTGCGGCCTCGCACATAGAAGGCATTGACTTTGCCGGAAAGACCGGCACTGCGCAGGTTGTGGGCGGCGGCGATACACACACCAAAGGCGGGTCCAAAACTCCCAATTCCTGGTTTGTGGGCATGGTTCCTCGGCGGAATCCAGAGATTGTGATTGCTGTGTTGCAGGAACACGGCGATTGGGGCTCGCTCTCGGCCCACATAGCTGCCGCGGTCATCACCACCTATGTGAACAAGAAGCGCAAGGCGGACCACAACGTCCTGGACGAAGCCAGCCTCAGCAAACCGGTTGAAGTGGGAGCTGTTTGGAGCACACCTGCGCCCCCGGGACGCAAGGGCTCCGGCGCCCGGGACCAGGTTTCTGTTCTTCATGCCGGACATTTCATGGTCGACCCAGGACCGATCCCCGGACCGAGCGCTGTGGCCAGCGCTCAACATTCCCTGCCGGCCTGGCTGTTCGCCTTGCCGTTGCGCATCAAGCAGGAGTTGCCCTGATGCGGCGTTTTCTTTCGTTCCGCGATTTTGACTGGGCTCTGCTGAGCATGGTGCTTACGCTCTGCACGGTCTCGGTGCTCGAAATCTACTCGGCCACGCTGCACACCAAATACGTTGGCGACCACACCAAGCAGCTGTTTTTTATCATCGGCGGCCTTGCGGCCATGTTCCTCTTTGCCAAGATCGACTATCACCGGTTGCTGGACTGGGTTCCGTGGGCTTACGTCGTTTTTCTGCTTTCGCTGGTCGCGGTGAAGCTGGTGGGGCATAAGGTGCTGGGCGCAAAGCGCTGGATCAGCATCGGCCCTGTTCATTTTCAGCCTTCCGAGTGGGTCAAGCTGATTCTAATTCTGATGATGGCGCGCTATTTTGCCAATCTGGGCGGACGCTCGCTCACGTGGAGGGATATCTTCAAGGCTTTCTTTCTGGTGGGCCTTCCGATGTTCATGGTGCTGTTGCAGCCCGACCTGGGAACTTCGCTCACCTATTTTCCGATCCTCGTCGCCGGACTGTTTCTGGGCGGAATCAACCTTCGCCAGGCGATGATTTTGACGACATGTGGGGTTGTGCTGATCGCCGGTGCATGGAGCAGCGGCAAGGTGCTCAAGCCTTACCAGAAGGCTCGCCTCACCAGCTTCATCAATCCCGATAACGATCCGAAGGGCGCCGGCTACCAGCTCCGCCAATCACTTATCGCTGTCGGTTCCGGAGGGGTGTGGGGCAAGGGTGCGGCCAAGGGGACCCAGACTCAGGGTGACTTTTTGCCAATTCCACATGCGGACTTCATCTTTGCCGCTTTTGGCGAAGAACACGGATTCGTCGGCGCGCTTTTCGTCCTGCTGCTATACTTTTTCATATTGATGCGTTTGATTCAGAACGCACAAACAGCCGCAGACCTGCCCGGCTCCTTGATCATCATGGGGGTGGTGGCTGTGTTGGCCTTCCAGATCGCGGTCAACATGGGTATGGTCATCGGGTTTATGCCCGTCACCGGAATCCCTTTACCGTTAATGAGTTACGGTGGATCCTCGGTGTTGTTTACGTTCCTGGCGCTGGGCGTGGTGATGAATGTCCGCATGCGCCGGTTCGTCAACTGAACGGATTTGCAGTTTCACCTCTTGTGTCCCCCCGGAAGAGTCCGGCCCATAAGAGCAGGATTTTTTGAAGATTTATTGCCGGCCAGGTCTGAATGGATCGCAGGCTCGGCAGGACAAGGGTTCATGAGCACGCAGAGACGGGACAACCGTTGGCGGCGTACAAGTTGCACCGGACGCACGGAAGAATCGGGGAAAACAATTTCCGGTTCCATCGCGCGACAGTATTGTAAAGACGCCAATGGTGGAACGGCCCCGCCGGGTTTCCCGGTAAGGTTGGCCACAAAATCTCTGCAAATGGGTTACCGTAGCGTACAGCTTGTTCAGTTTGTACAGCTTGTTCGGCTTGTTCGGTTTGTTCAGTTAGACCTTCGCCACGGATCGCCACCCTTCGGGATCGGACCTGGCGCAGAAACCGGCACTCCAGCGATTTACGGGTTATCCCTTCCGCACATCCCCTCCCCTTCCGGCCTTGCGCTTTTCCATTCAACCTTGCCGCGGGTCCCAGCAGGCTGACGCCGCTGGGCGGAAAGGTAAGATGGCAAAGGAAATTTGTATCTCCAGCACGCCGCACGAAACGCGGCTTGCGATTCTTGAAGACGATCAACTCGCGGAAATTTATTACGAACGCGAAAACGAATACACTCTCGCCGGTTCCATTTACAACGGCCGCGTCACACGCGTCCTGCCCGGTATGCAGTCCGCCTTTGTGGACGTTGGCCTGGAGCGCGACGCCTTCCTCTATGTGACCGACTTCATGGAGCTGGAAGACTCGGAAGAGACCGACGAGCTGGAAAAGGCGGCATCCACGAGCGCCAACCTGCCTCCGCGCGAGGTTCGGCACACGGGCGGTAAAGAGCCGGCGCAAGATCGGGGCGGCCGCCCGAGCCAGAAGCCTGAGCAGAGGCAAGAGCAGCGGCAGGAACGCCCGGCAAGAGATCTGCAGTTGACCGTTGAGGCGTTACCAGAAACTGAAGTGGTTTCATTACCCGCCTCCGGTTCAGTGTCCATATCAGAACAGGACGAAGCGGGTGAAGAAGGCTCAGGCGCACCCGGCGCCAAACGCTGGCGCGGACGCAGACGCCGCCGCGGCGGCCGTGGAGGCGGGGAAGCAACTGCGAACCAGCCGGAGCCCAGTAAAGCTCCAGCGGCATATGTGGAAGAGGTTAAGGAAACCGAGCCAGAGGTTGCCCCGCAGATTCACGCCACTAGTGACCGGCCTTCACAACCCAAATGGGGAACTTCGACGCCGGCGCCCGCACCTCGCAGCGACCGCGCTCCGTCGTCCGCTCCAGCTCCCTTTGTGCTTCCCGGTGAGTCGTTGTCGAAGTATGGCGCTCCGGGAGAACGCCCACAGGCTACGGATACGCCCAAGCCCGCGGTCGCCCGGCCGGAGAGCAGCTTCAAGCCGGCAACGCTGATTGACGCGCCCATTCGGTGGGACGGGAGCGGCCTGTTGCCCGGCGAGTCGCTCTCCAAACACCGCGGCCGTCAAGACGAGGAAGATCGGCTTGCCGTGCAAGAGGAGACCGAGGCTCAGGACGTCCAAACAGGAGCGCCGGAAGCCGGCAACCGCGCCCCGGATGCCATTGAGGAACAAGACTTCGTCGAAGAGATCAAAGAGTCTGGCCCGGAAACTGCCTCGCTGCCACTGGCAGCCTCAGCGGAGGAGATGCCGGCAATCGCGCCGGCGGAAGATTACGTAGTGGAAGAGGAACCCGGCGAGGATGAAGAAGTTCTCGAAGAGGATGAATTCGAGGAAACCACTGAGACTGCGTTTGATGCGGATGATCCTGAGTTAGGCGAGTCAAAACCAGCTTTCAAAACCTGGGAGACAGAAGAAGAGACTTCCGAGCCTGATGCGTCTGCCTCGCATAACGTGGACCCGCTGCCACCAACCGGATTTCGGCTCTTTGGGCTGGGCGGCAAAAAGAAGGCCGCTGAGGAAGCTGCGAAGTCGGAGCCCAAGTCTGCCGCAGTCTCGTCTTACGCTCCGGGCACTGGTCTCATCGAAGTAGAGACCATTGAGGAAGAGGAGTTCGACGCTCCTCGCCATCCTCACCGTGCCAAAGGCGGCGACCAGGATTTGGACGACTTTGAAGAGGAGACGCTGCCCAATCAGCTTCGCACCGGCGACCTGGGCGAGATGCTGCAGGAAGCCCACCTCGACCACCGCATCCAATTGAACTTCGACGAGAAGAACGGCGACGAAGAAGGCTTTGACGAGGACGAGGCGGAAGAGCCTGCGGCAGGAGGCCGGCCAGCTGCTGGAACCGCAACCCAGCAGCGCCCCGATCGCAACGCTCGCGGACGCCGTGGCCGCGGGGGCATGGGAATGCCGAACACACAAGGCGGACAAGCTGGACAAGCTGGCAGAGGCCGCGGAATGTCGCGCCGCTCGATGCAAACCTCCGACTTGCCAATCATCAGTGATTTGCTGAAATCGGGCCAGGAGATCCTGGTTCAGATTGCCAAAGAGCCTATCGCAAAGAAGGGCGCGCGTATCACTTCGCACATCGCCCTGCCGGGCCGTTTTCTGGTTTTCATGCCCACCGTCTCGCACATCGGCGTGAGCCGTAAGATTGCGTCTGAAGAAGAAAGACAGCGCCTGAAGCGGATTCTCGTGCACGAGCGCGGCGAGGCCTCCGGCGGATTCATCGTCAGGACCGCAGCCGAAGGCGCGTCTGAAGAGGAGTTACGCACCGACCTGCGCATGTTGCTGAATCTGTGGGCCGAGATCAAGAAGCGCTCCGACGAATCCAAGTCCCCGGCGCTGATCTATCACGATCTTGGGCTGATTGAGCGCATTCTGAGAGACCAGATAAGCTCGAATTTCTCGAGCATCTGGGTTGATTCCGAAGCTGACTACGAGCGCATTGTGCGCTTCCTCAATCGCTTTTCTCCGACGCTGGTGCGCCGCGTCAAGCTTTATACCAAAGAGACTCCGCTCTTCGAGCACTTCGGCATTCAAGACGAAATCACCAAGGCGCTCAACTCCAAAGTCTGGCTCAAGAGCGGCGGCTCGATTGTCATCAACCAGACCGAGGCACTCGTTGCCATCGACATCAATACGGGGAAATATGTCGGCAAGTCGGCGCGGCTTGAGGACACCATCGTCAAAACCAACCTCGATGCCGTGCCGGAGATTGTTCGCCAGATTCGCCTGCGCGACCTGGGCGGAATTATCGTCATCGACTTCATCGACATGGACGACCGCAAGAATCGCTACAAAGTGATGGCCGCACTGGAGGAAGCGCTCAAGAGCGATCGCGCCCCGACCAAGGTTCTGCAGTTCAACGACTTTGGTCTGGTCGCTATCACACGCAAGCGCGTCAAGCAATCTCTGGAGCGGACGCTTTCGGTTCCCTGCCCCACATGCCAGGCCACCGGCATGGTCAAGAGCCCGACAACGGTCTGCAACGAGATTTACACCGAGTTGCGCAAGATGACAAAGCACTTCGAGAGCGCCGATGTCCTGCTACGCGTGAACCCGGAAACTGTGAAGGTGCTCAAGGCCAACAGCGGAAGCTGGCTCGTCGAGTTTGAAGAGCTGACCGGCAAGAACATTCTCATCAAGAGCGACCCGACGCTGCATCCTGAGCAGTTCGACATTCAAGGGTAAGCGTTAAGACCTGTTGCAAACACCGAAGGCCGGAGCGATGCTCCGGCCTTCGGTGTTTATCCCCATAATTTCATTCAATTAGAAGAACAGATCCTACAGAATTCCCAGCACCCTGAGGCGTACCAACCCGCCGGCGAATACGCCGATGGGCGAGATGGCAACCAGCGCAAGCGCGTACCAGACGGGCTGCTTGCCGCGCGATTGCAGGACGCTCAGCGCGGAGAGCGCAAGCAGCACCAGCGCGAGCGCCAGCACATGAATCAGCGGATTGGCCGCAGCGGCCCAGGCCGTCACGTAGCCGCCTGCCGCCGCGGAAAGAAACACGGAGCCGAGATTGACGATGGCATAGCCGGGGCCGCGCGGCCGCGAGCGCAGATCATCTGCTGGAAGTCCTTGCTCAGGCTTGCTCTCCGATTCGGCCCAGCTCGGGACCATGCGTCCTATCAGCGCGGACAGCGAAGTTACGAGCGCAAGAGTGACGGCAAAGCCGGATGCCAGTGCGAGAAACGCATGCAGAATTACCACGGCAATTTATTCCCTTCCGGCTGCGCGCCAACCTCGCCCCGTTCAATGCGCTCTAGAAAGGCTCGCGCCAGTTTGCGTTCGCCGGGGTTGCTCTCGCCGTGAATCGAGCACAAATCGAGAAACTCGTCGCACAACGCATTACGCTCTTCCTGCTGGGCCATAATCGCTTGCAACGCAAGGGCAAGTTCGCGCAGGCGTGCCGCTTCCAGCCATATGCTGTCTTCGCTGTCATCGCCCAGGAGCGCGACGTCCCCAAACAGCCCTTTGCGGCCACGGGCGCATTCGTCCAGGCAGGCCATCAACTGTTCGCAGAAGGCTTGTTGCAACAACTTCAACTGATCGGGTTCCATCTCGTCGCGCGGGTCCATAGTCCTCTCAATTCTATTGATGAAGCAGCAAAGGATGTATGCACCCAGCCTCATGGACGGGGCGGCGGCTGTCAAGTGGGACGGCAATGGGGCCGCGCAGGCTCAGAGCCCAGTCGATGCAGTCTGGGCTTTCTTCTCGTCTTCGGCCAGCAGTCGAAGAAACTCCTCTGCCGCGACGGGGTATCCGAAAAGCCAGCCCTGTCCGAAGATGGGCTGATTGTAGGTAGAAAAATAATTGGCTTGCTGCTCGCTTTCAATTCCCTCCACAATGACCGCCAGGTCCAACGCCTCGGCCATGGCAAGAATCTGCGGAAGAACGGTCACAGTCACCGCCTCCGTGCCGATCGCATGGGTGAAGACCTTATCGACCTTGATGGAGTCGACCGAAAGATCGTGCAGATATGCCAGGCTCGAATAGCCGGTGCCAAAATCGTCGATATCGATGCCGAAGCCCCTCTGGTGCAGCCGAAGAATCGTCTCCATGGCCAACTGGTGCCGCGCGGTACAACTTTCGGCGATCTCGATCGCCAGCCTCCGCGCC
>JBEKQD010000013.1:0-84062 GCA_049520075.1 Occallatibacter sp.
GACTTGAATTATGTGGTGGATCGTGCCGCTGCTGCACGGTGGCAGATCAATGTTGCGGATATTCAAGACGCGATTCAAACCGCGGTTGGAGGGACTGCTCTGACTCAGGTGCTGCACGGTGAAGAGGTTTATAACCTTACGCTGCGTTATCTGCCACAGTACAGGAATACGCGGGAAGCGATCGACAGTATTCGTCTGCTGGCGCCCACGGGAGAACGGGTTTCGCTGGCTCAGCTTTGCAAAGTGCGAGAAGCGGATGAAGGGTCGGAAATTTATCGCGAGAACAATCAGCGTTACGTGGCGATCAAGTACAGCGTGCGCGGACGCGCGCTGGGCGACGCTGTAAAAGACGCAATCCAGAAAGTGAATGCGCAGGTGAAACTCCCGCGCGGGTACCACATTGCATGGGAAGGCGAATACCAAAGCGAATTGCGCGCCGCCGCGCGGATGATGCTGATTGTGCCGCTGACCGCGCTGCTGATCTTCATCATTCTGTATAGCATGTACAAATCGTTCAAGTGGGCGATCCTGATTCTGGGCACAGTGGCGATGGCAAGCATCGGAGGATTGCTGGTGCTGCTGGTTACAGGGACCGAGTTCAGCGTCTCTTCGGAGGTGGGTTTTCTAGCGCTCTTCGGAGTCTCCGTCCAATCAGGCATCATCCTGCTGGAGTACATCAATCAACTGCGGATGCGCGGCCATTCGATTGAGGATGCGGCGGTGGAAGGCGCCGTTGTGCGGCTGCGGCCCATCATGATGACGATGCTGGTGGCCACGCTGGGGCTGCTGCCGGCTGCCATGTCTCACGGCATCGGATCCGACTCGCAACGGCCGTTTGCTATTGTCATTGTCGGCGGACTCATGACCAATCTGGTGATGAGCATTTTCCTGCTGCCAACGCTTTATGTGTGGATAGCTAGAGAAGATGATGTGCTACCGGAGTTGGACGTCCCGCAGGATGAATAAGGAGCTTTACGGAAATATGGCCCGGAGTGGGGAGTTCGCCATCCGGGGGTAGAGCTTGTTCTGTTTGACTGACTACCGTTGAGCGATGGATGGGGCACCCGGCCTCTTTCCGATTGGCAGGACGCGCGTTCCTATTTAGCGTTTGGCTGAGCTTGTTGATTCGCCTTAATGGCGTCGCGCGTTTGAGCGTCGATGCCGTGAGTGGGATCTTTGTGCAGAAACTTGCGGGAGATGTCCGGCCAGAATTCCTGGAAGAGGGAACCGAAGCCGCCTTCAGCGGTAACAATGAAGCCGTTGGTGAAGGTCTGCCCAATGCCGGAGCCGCTCGATGGATAGTAGAGATTGGAGATGGCGCCCGCGATGATGTTTCCGCCGACGTTTGAGTAGTTGGGCTCCCACTTGTGGGTGTTGTCGTGCTTGCATCTGACATTGGTGGAGAGGGCGTAAAGCATCCGGTGGGTGACGGTACCGTGGCCCAGGCGGAAGTAGCGCGGATCCTGGTGGAGGACGGAAGGCAGGATGCCATTGCCGATCATGGTGCCATCGAAGGCGTCGAGGTAGGCTGCGCCCGATCGCTTGAAATAGCCTTCAGGACCCCAACCGAAGCCGGTGTCCTCGTCGAGGCCCTCGTGGAGGCCAGCAACGACGAATGCCGCACCGAAAGCGACGGGATCAACCGAGGAGTGAAAAGCGAGCTTCATTTTCTGGCCCGCGGTGAGGGAGACGGCGTCGCTGCGATACGAGATGTTGAACGCCGGAACGATTCCCAGCACACGCTGCTTCTCCTGCTCCTTGATCTGCTCGTCGGCTTTTTCGTGCTGGCTTTTCGCGGCGTCGGGCTGTTGCGCGGCGGGTTGCGAACTGGAGCTGCCCTGTGGAGCGGGGTTCTGAGCCGGTGTGGCGTTCGGAGCCGGGGCCGGGGTGCTCTGATTTTGTCCGGCGAGAGCCTGCTGCTCAGGCGGGTCGGCCTCAGCCGAAGCGAACTGCGGCTGCGGTGTATCGGGTAATTCGCGAACGGCAGCCGGGCCGGAGGACGGTCCCTGAGCGAAAACAGAAGAGGGCAGCGCAAGCAGGCAAAGACCGGCTGCGAACGTTGCAGAATGAAGAAGAAAGCCTAAGCGCATCAATTCACCAAAGATAGAGTGGGCGTCCGCGTAACCCGTTCTCCCGTGAAGGCAAGTGGGCCAAGAGGGCTATATATAAGGTTAAATCACGGCGCACACCTCGTGGCGGCAATGCCGGCCTTGCCCAGCGCTTTTCATCGAGTGTGAACAATTGCGGCATCGGCGCCGCCAGCACTCATGAGGGCCAGTGAACGCTGTGCGAAGGGCGAAATTTTACATTTGAGATTCAATGCATTGCTCCGGAAGCCTGTGCGGTGTAAGGTGCTGTTGATGACCCAACACAAACAAACTGAAGCGCGAAGATTTCTGGCCGGCTCTGTTCTGTGGGGGCCGGCTGTCTTTTTAGTCTTTGCGGCCGCTCCGGGCCAGATTGCGGGAGAGCCGACGCCGAAGGCTACTGTGGCATTCAACTCCTATATCGGCGCGGTAGAGTTGCGCCTGGCCCAGCAGCATCGGTCGCAAAATGGCTTCTTGGCAACGCGACAGGAAAACGAGTTGCGGCTAAGGCGAGGCGAGCTGATTGTGGAGAAGCTCACGCCTTCAACGGGCGCGGAATTTCCCGGAGCGATGCTGCACCACTGGCGCGGCACTGCGTTCGCCCCCGGAGCCACGGCAGCGGATTTTGAGCGGCTGATGAAGGATTTCAACGCTTATCCGGAACACTTTTCTCCGCAGGTGATCCAGGCAAAAACGTTGACGCAAGAGGGTGATCATATTCAAGCATCAATGCGTGTGCGCCAGAAGCATGTGATCACGGTGGTGATGGATACGAGCTACGACATTACTTTTGGGCGACTGGATGCACGACATGGATACAGCATTTCGCGAAGCACGCGGATTGCCGAGATCGATTCGCCCGGCACGAGCCGGGAACGAGCGTTGAGTTCTAACGAGGAACACGGTTTTCTTTGGCGGCTGAATACTTATTGGAGTTACGAGGAGCGAGACGGCGGGCTTTACATGCAGATCGAGTCAGTCTCGCTGACGCGCTCGATTCCGACCGGGCTTGGCTGGGCGATTGGACCGTTTGTGGAGAGCGTTCCACGCGAATCGCTGGAATTCACATTGCGATCAACGTGCAACGCGCTGCGGAAATAGGGGCTGAAGGAATTTTTGAGTTTTTACAGCGAATCAACATTCCCTCCGGGGCTAAAGCCCGCGTTAGTTTGGCTTTACGCGGGGGTTGAAACCCCCGCCTCCCTCCGGATCGATTTTATTCGGAGAATGTAAAGCTCGCATCAGTCCTGCAGACCTTTTGCGGGGGTTGAAACCCCCGGCCTTACACCCCAGCGACATGGACCCGTCGCTGGGGACCCCGTCCTCCCTCCCGACCTGTAATGGCCCGATTGGTTTTGCCATGCTCGCGCTCGGGCTGAACAGGCTGCAGAAAAGGGCCTGGACCTGATCCCAGCCCGCTAAAAACACCCCTCAGGGCCTAAAGGCCGCGTTGATTTTGCAGCCGTTGTGGCACGGATAAATCCGTGCCCTGACACAAAACGGCTCCTTGAGACACGCTCTATGAGTTTTTCCGCACCCTGTGAAGCCCGTATCCACCAAACTGACCCAGTACTCGCTTTTATTCGTTTGGGTGAGATTACTTCCTGGGCGTGACCACCTCGAATTCGGCTTGCTGATCTGCGAGTGAGCTGCCGCCGATCCAGACCGTGTAACGCGTAGCTTCGATGGTAGGGATGCTGTCTATGTTGAAAAAGAAGAGTTCGTTGAAGCCGAGTGGGAAGCTGACCTGTTTCGATTCGCCGGGGGCGAGAGTGACTCGCTCGAATCCCTTGAGACTGCGCACCGGCTGTTCGATGCTGGCGCCAAGATTGCGCACGTAGCACTGGACCACCTCGCTGTCCGCGCGGTTGCCGGTGTTGGTGACGGTTGCCGTGGCTTCAAGAAGTGGAGTGGCGCGATTGGCGAGGGCCTGCGCAAGCGGAATTGAAGTCTTCGACACCTTGACATCGCGGTAAGAGAAGCTGGAATAAGAAAGCCCAAAGCCGAAGGGATAGAGCGCGCTGTTGGGCACATCGAGATAGCGGGAGAAAAAACGCTCTTCGCCGACCGGAGGCTTGGAGAGGTCGATTCCCGTGGGCGGACGCCCGGTGGGGAACTGGTTGTAATAGAGCGGCTCCTGGCCAACAGCGCGAGGGAAGCTCATGGGCAGCTTGCCGCTGGGCGAAACATCTCCGTTGAGAACATTGACGATTGCGTGGCCGGCTTCGGTTCCGGGGAACCAGACTTCGAGGATGGCGGGAAGATGTTGCGCGGCCCAGTCGAGCACCAAAGGACGGCCCGAGAAAATGAGCAGAACGACAGGCTTGCCGGCGGCGGCGACAGCTTCCAGAAGCTGTTGCTGGTTGCCGGGCAGGTTGAGATATGCGCGTGAGCCTGCCTCGCCACTCATGGTGGCGGATTCTCCCAGTGCGAGGATGACGACGTCTGCCGAAGTGGCCGCGGCGATGGCTTCGTGGAAACCGGCTTGCGATGCGCCGTCGATTTCGGTTCCTTTGGAGTAGATCAGGGTGTCTCCCACCTGGCTAGCGCGCTCTTCGAGCGCCTGGCGAACGGTGATGATGTCTTGAAGAACGGGCGAGCCGCTCCATGAGCCCACCATGTCTTTGGCGTCGTCGGCGAGCGGCCCGATGAGAGCGACACGCTTGAGCGTAGGTGAGAGCGGGAGCAGCGGCGAACCGTCGGCGAGTTTGTCGTTCTGGAGCAAGACGAAGGATTCTTCAGCAGCTTTGCGGACGAGAGGACGATTCGCGGCTTGGGCAGAGGTGACTTCAACGCCCTGCGCGTATGGATGTTCAAAAAGGCCGGCGGCGAACTTGACGCGCAGGACGCGGCGCACGGCCTCATCGACAGTGACCATGGGAACCTGACCGGTGCGGATGAGTTCGGGTAACTCAGTGTCGTAGACGTGCGACATCATATCGATATCGACGCCGGCGGTGAGAGCTTTGCGGGCAGCGGTGGCAGGATCAAGGGCAACACCATGGTTGATGAGTTCCCTCACCGCATCGTAATCGCTGATGACGAAGCCGTTGAAGCCCCATTCCTTGCGCAGGATGTCAGTGAGCAGAAATGGATTGGCGCTGGAGGGCACGCCGTTGAGCGAGTTGAAGGCGCTCATGATGGTGGCTGCGCCGGCCTCGACCGCAGCGTGGTAAGGAGGCAGATAGATTTGGCGGAGCGTGATGGGCGAAATATCCGCCGTGTTGTATTCGCGTCCGGCTTCCGCCGCTCCATAGGCCGCGAAATGCTTGACTGCAACGAGGACGCTGCCGGGTTTGGCGAGGTCATCGCCCTGATAGCCTTTCACGCAGGCCCGCGCCATCGCCGCGCCGAGGTAAGGGTCTTCGCCAGCGCCTTCAACGGTGCGTCCCCAGCGTGGATCGCGGCTGATGTCGACCATGGGAGAGTAAACCCAGCGGATGCCGGCAGTGACAGACTCTTCAGCCGACATGCGCGAAACGGCAGCGGCCAGATCGGGATCGAAGGTGGCGGCCATGGCCAGCGGTACCGGATAGATGGTGCGGTAGCCGTGAATGACGTCCGCACCGAAGAGCAACGGAATGTGCAGACGGCTCTTATCCACCGCCAGATGCTGATAGGTATCAGAGTGCTGAGCGCCGATGGTGTTGAGCATGGAACCAAGTCGGCCCTCGGCAATCAGTTGCTCGACGTTGACACGATTGCCTGTGTCGGGATTGAACGCGGCCACGGCTGGATTATTGGCGATTGGCTGGCCTACCGATGGCGTGATTACGGCGGCGGCATTGCCGGTGTCGTTGTATTGGACAAGCTGCCCGATCTTTTCTTCAAGCGTCATTTGACGGAGCAGACGATTGACGCGTGCCTCGAGCGCCGGATCGGCAAGCTGCGCGTTAGAGGGCTGCGCGAACTGTGCGGCATGATGAGGAAGAGCAGGTGTGGTTGCCTGGGAATCTGCGCTAGTCGTGAAGGATGCTAAGAGAGCGGCACAGACGATGGCAGAGCCTAAGCGCGAGATCGCCGTGAGAACGGAGTCGAACATCCTGACAAGGCTAAAAGAATTGCGATGTGTAAAATTCATACGCGACACACGATTTCTCCGGTGCAGATTTAAGGATGCGCACACAGGTTGCCAGCGGGGCCAGGACAATGATTCTGGTGGAGCACCGTGGGCAATCGTCCTCTTTGCTGGCCTTCGGGAGAGCGCAGCCGACGGGTGCGCAATCGGTTGCGCTAAGAGATTTTGTATCATTGCAATTGTAAACCGTCAAACAAAAACGATAACGGGCAATGGGGGAATTTGAAGAAACATTCCCTTTGTAAAACCCGTCACCTTTGAAGAGAAGCAGGCTTGACACTTAAATGGGCGAATGGTAAGAATACGCCATGCACAATCGATTGCGCATGTGCGTCTCCTGACTTTCCAAGCAATGGCTTGACGGCTAAAAGGGCGTGGAGGATTCGATGAGGGAACGAAGCGGCGGGTCGCACTCTGCTCCCGATTCTGGAATGTGGAAGATGAGCCGGAGGCAAATGCTGATTGCGATTGCCGGCGCGGCGGGATGCGCACTTGCGCCCAGCGGCATTGCTTTCGCGAGCACGACGTGGAAGTTATCCAAAGAAGATGAAGCTCTTCTGGACGATTTGGAGCGGCAAGGCTGTTTGTACTTCTGGGAGCAAGCCAGCCCGAAGACTGGGCAGGCGCTGGACCGCGCGAGGAACGATTTGGGCGGAGTGCGCGATCCGCGCCGCATGGCAAGCATTGCCGCAACAGGGTTCGGGTTGACTGCGCTGTGCATTGCCGACCGGCGCGGCTATCTGCCTCATGCGCAAATTGCGGAGCGCGTGAAAAATACTCTGGAGTGGCATCTGAACACCATGCCGGAGGTGCACGGCTTCTTTTATCACTTCACGGATATTGAGACCGGCGAGCGTTTCCGCGATGTGGAGCTTTCGTCTATTGATACTTCGCTTCTGTTATGCGGCGTGCTGACGGCGCGCGCGTACTTTGACGACAAGCACATTCAATCGCTGGCGCGGCAGATTTATGAGCGGGTGGATTGGCCGTGGATGCTGAACGGCGGCGAAGCGTTTTCAATGGGATGGAAGCCGGAGACAGGTTTTCTCGATTCGCGCTGGTCGCGCTATTGCGAATTGATGATGATTTACCTGCTGGCGATTGGTTCGCCAACTCATCCCGTTGCGCCAAGTTACTGGAACAACTTTACGCGGCCTGTCATTCATTACAAGGGATATGACTACATCAGCGGGAATGATCCTTTGTTTACGCATCAGTATTCGCAGGCATGGTATGACTTTCGCGGCAAGCGCGACGGCTATGCGGATTACTTTACTAACTCGATAACAGCAACGCGGGCACACAAGGCGTTTTGCCTTTCTTATCCCGATTGGTACAGCGAAGATTACTGGGGCATCACGGCTTCAGACTCAGCGAGCGGCTACACCGCATGGGGTGGGCCGCCCGCTCAGGGACAGATCGACGGGACGGTTGTTCCCTGCGCGGCCGCGGGCTCGCTGGCCTTTGTGCCTGCCGATTGTGTGACCGTATTGCGAGCGATGCGCTCGAAATGGGGGAAGCAGGCCTGGGGACGTTATGGCTTTTTGGATGCATTTCATCCCGCGGCAAACTGGTATGACACGGATGTGCTGGGAATTGATCAAGGCATCTCTGTGGTGATGGCAGAGAATCTGCGCTCAGCGTTGGTGTGGAACACATTCATGCGCAACCGGGAGTGTGCGAAGGCCATGCAACTGGTTGGATTTCATGGACAGGAGATAGCGGCCTGAGACGGCTCGCGCCTAACTCCGGTTTGGCGCGTTGGGCTGGATCGGAGATTTGCACTTTTATATTCGTTTGACGGTCCTGCCGCGCTATTCTTGGGAATAACCAAGTGGTGAAAGAGACTCTTAAACCGATCACACTGAAAGAGCTTGCGGCTATTCTGGAGCTCTCGCAGTCCACCGTGTCGCGCATTATTAACGGCGAGGGAGCGGCGCATCGCATTGCGGAAGAGACGCAGCGACGCGTGCTTCATGCCGCTGTGCTGCATGGCTACACGGCCAACTCCGTGGCGAGAAGCCTGCGCCAGAAGAGAAGCTACACGATCGGCGTGATTGTGCCGGAGATCAGCGATGGCTACTCGACGGCCGTGCTGAGCGGCATTGAGGATGAATTGTTGAAGGACGGCTTCTTCTATTTTGTCGTCAGCCACAGGCACCGTGCTGAGCTGCTTGAGGGCTATCCGCACATGATGCTGGCTCGTTCTGTGGAAGGCATCATCGCCGTCGATTCAGCTATTGAAGAAAAGCTGCCTGTTCCTCTCGTCTCAGTGTCAGGCCACACACGCCGCGAAGGAGTCATCAACATTGAACTCGACCATGAGCAGGCCGCGCATCTGGCGCTTTCTCACCTGAAGACGCTGGGACACCGAAACATTGCCTTTATTAAGGGGCAGCCCTTCAGCTCTGATACAAACCCGCGCTGGCAGGCGATTGTGGATGTGGCCAGGAGCCTGGGTATTGAGGTTGATCCGCGACTTGTGGTGCAGTTGCAAAGCCCGGAGGCAGGCCCTGAACCCGGGATTGAAGCAACGCGGGAACTGCTCGCGGCGGGGCGGCCATTCACGGCGATCTTCGCCTTCAATGACATCACGGCGATTGGAGCTATTGTCGCGCTGAAGGAAGCGGGCTTGCGCATCCCCAAAGACGTTTCGGTGGTTGGCTTTGACGATGTGCTGGTGGCATCGACAAACAGCCCTCCATTGACGACAATTCATCAGCCGTTGCGGGGCATGGGACAAGCCGCGGCCAGCACGCTGCTGGGGCTTATTCGGGACGATATACCTCATCCGCACCCGGCCGCCATCACGGTTTATCCCAAGCTGGTGGTGCGCAAATCGACGGGTCATGTTGCCATGCGCAATGCCGCACCCGTGCAGGCTAACCCACAAGCTGATTAGCACAACAGTATTTGCTTTTGATCGCCTAGATCCGGGCCTAAAGGCCCTATATATGGGCACATTTTCAGAGGGCTGAAGCCCTCTGCTCCCTCCGAAAAAGCCATCTGCATCTGTAGTACTAGACCAACCTTCCAGCGACGGCACCCATTGACAGAGTGGAAATATCCGGAACAAAAAAGAAGGGTGCTCGCAATGCACCCTTCTTTTTTTGATGACTTACCCGCAGTTAGAAGCTGAAGCGAGCCTGGAAATCGATAATCCTCGATCCGAGCGCGCCCGACGCCTGGCCAAGATTCGAATTTGCGATGTTGGTCGAGATCGTGTTTGGGTTGATGTTCGTTATGTTGAAAACGTTGAGCATGTCGGCCTTGATTTCGAGCTTCGCGTTGTCTCCCAGGACTCGCATGTTAGGCAAGCCGAAGCTCTTGGCGATGGTGATATCGACATCCCTGTATTTGGGGCCGGGGAATGAGTTGCGACCGATTCCCGGCGCAGGAATAAAGGTGGTTGTCGCCTGTCCAGGACAGTCAGTAATCGCATTGAAATAGTTCGGGACTGTGAAGTAGCTGTTAGAGAATTCATAGTTGGCAATGGGGTTAGCTTGGCAGCCAACTGTAATCGGAGTGCCAGTGACTGCAGTGCCTGGATTGGGGAAGTTGCTTCCTGTTTCAAAGGCAGAGTTGCTGGTGCTGTTTCCAGCGCCGCCAAGATAGTGTGGCCGCAAGCTCGTGTACCCATAGTTGCAGTTATTGCAGTAGATCTGGTGTGGCGCTGTATATGTCGGCGTCCACCCATAGCCTGTGTGGAAGGTCATGATGCCGCTGAGCGACCATCCGCCCACTACCTTCTCCATCCAGTTCTGGTTTCCGTGGAAGATAACGGGCTGCCAGACGCCAAAGGCCTTGAAGGATTTGCTGATGTCAAAATCCGACCGGCTGTAGGAGTATGCGGGATCGAACAGATAGGCACTCCGCTGGTATGGGCCGGAGTCAGTATCCTCGCTGTGTCCCCATGTGAACTGCCCTTCGGCGGAGAAGGTATGGGAGAACTCGTGCTTGATGCCGGCGAGCATCATGTTGTTACTCGACTTACCGCCGCTGCCAAAGGTGTTGACGCCATTGACAAGAGGATTCAGCGCAGCGCCCTCAATATCTCCGAGGGCATTGGCGTCATAGTCGTAGAGGAGATGGCGGCCTAAGCTGCCGGTATAGCCGAGATTCGCGACGAGTGCATGCCCAAGATCGTACTCAACATCGAGTGAGTAGTGTTCGGCGTACTGGGTGGGCATGTCGTTAGGAAAGCCGCCCAGGTTAGCGCCACCGCCAGTGGGCAGACCTGCGGTGTTAAATGTGGTAATGGCATGAGGGTTCGCCGGGTAGCCGAAGTAGTTGTGCGGGCTGCTCGATACCGCGTAGATGATATTGGGGTTGATCTGCGTGGGGCCATGGCTCGAACCTGGAACACCACTCGTTCCCGGCGGGTTGCCGTCGTCATTGTTGGCGTTCGCGATCTGCTGCTGGTTATAGTTCAAGCCGAAACCGCCGCGAACGACCAGCTTCTCTTTGAACCTAGCCGGACTCCAGTTGAAGCCAAGCTGCGGTCCAAAGTTCATCTTTTGCGCCACCCAGGAGCCAACGCCGGTCTTCAGAGTGATTCCCGTCAGCAAGCTGCTGCCACTGCCGAAAATAAGCGCGCCCATGTGATCGTCCTTATCAGTGAGCGGTCCAAAGTAGGAGTAGCGGAGGCCGGCACTGACGGTCAGGTTGGGACGGAACTTCCAGTCATCCTGGAAGAAGATACCGAGGATATCGCCACGGTTGTCGTTGCGGTAACCTCCGGGAAAACCGGTGGTCGCTTGAAAAGCGCCGCCTTCCGCTTCCGGCGCGTCGTTTATGAAGTCCCAGAGATTGTAAAAGGTGTACTGCGGCACACTGATCGGCTCGTTCAAATAGTAAAGCCGGGTGAGATCGAAGCCGAACTTCATGGTTTGCGCGCGCAAAACCTTGGTTGCGACATCTTTGTAGCCGTAAGTCCATTGGTCATAATCGGCGGGGTAACCCGGGCCCAACTGGCCGATGGTTATGCTCCCAATCGTGCTGACAAAATCCTGGGGCAGGCCAAAGGGAGCCTGAGGATCGCTTGTCAGTTCGTTGTAACGCCATCCTGCGGCGTTAGCACGAGCTTCATTCAGGAAGGTCGGCGAAAAGGTGTGATTCCAGATGACCGAGAAGGCATTGTTAATCTGCGAGTGATTGAAGAGGTCATAGCCCAGTGCGCCGTTGTGTCTTGATGTGCTGGCTGGGACCCAGTAAATTGCAAAGGCGGCGTGATCTTTCTTGGTTACATCGGCATCGAGACGTCCGTTCCATTGCTTGAAATTACTACTGAATGGGCTGCTGGTGTCGTAAAGCGCGATATCGCCGACGCTCGAGAGTCCGCTGCCGACGCCGGGTGTGCTGCTGCTGGAATAGGTGAGGTCTTGCGTTCCCAGGCCGGTCGTGAGCGGCGAGCCAATGTTCAAGCCCTGTCCCGTGACAGCAACGCAATTTGCGGCAGTGAGTCCGGCATCTTGGCAGGTGGCAGTGGTGACCACTGTACCGAGAACACCTGCTCCAGGGAAATTCAGATAGGTGGAGGCAATGCTGCCGCTTGGAGCCAACCCCGCTAGCTGTGTAGTCGTGTACCATCCTGAACCCGTCGTTGTTGTGTTGTTGTTCTGTCCCTCGTAGTTGAAGAAAGCAAAGATTCTGTTTTTCCAAATCGGCCCTCCTACGCTGCCGCCGACTTGGTTGTAACGATCTGTGTCCCTTTGCAGAAGGCCTGGGCGGGCCGCGCCGGGCGCCACCGAAGCAGCGCCGTTCCAACGCTGGTATGCATCCAACCCCGGGCGAACAACCTGGACAAAAATGCTGCCGTGGAGAGTGTTGGTTCCGCTCTTCGAGGTAATTTCGGTAATTGCACCGGTGAAGCGGCCATTTTCAGCGTCGTATGCATTGCTGACGATTCTGACGTTACCAATCGAATCCTGACTGGGAGTAATGATGGAGGCTCCTCCCCACACGGCACTCACAGTGCTGATACCGTCTACGGTGTAGCCATTGTTCTCGAACTGTTGGCCGTTGGTGTTCGCGGAAGCGCCACTTTCCGTGGCAAAGATACTGCTATTAGCTCCGAGGTTGCCGCCGCCGCCGAAGCTGGCGCCAGTCTGCCCCGATGTGCCCGGCGCCGCTAAACCGCCCCCTCCGCCGGCCTGCGCTCCATCTGCCTGAACACCGGGCGTCATCTGAATGAGACTCATCACGTTGCGTTGGAAAGACGGCATATGCTGGATTTCATTGTCCGAAACGGTTCGCCCGTTGTTCGCGGTTTCTGTATCCAGTGCCGGCGCTAGAGAGGCATTGACGGAGACCGATTGTGTAACGGCGCCAAGCTCCAGTTGGATGGTTAATGCGTTGGCCTGCTCGGGAATCAACTGCAGATCGTTGAGAATCTTTTTCTTGAATCCCTGCTGCTCGACAACCAGAGTAAAGTGATCGGCTGGAAGAGCATTGAAGTTGAAGATGCCTTCCCCGTTGCTTGTTTGAACAATCGTCTTATTGGTTCCCAGGTCAGTGAGGGTAAGGGTTGCGCCTGGAACGACTGCGCCCGATGAGTCGGTCACAGTGCCCTGGATGGACGTGCGGAATTGGGCGTGAGCGGGGACGGCAAACAGAGCCAGCAGGAGAAACATCGCCAGCCATGAGGAAGCCAGAGCGGAGAACCGCCGCATGATCATCCATCTCTGATTGATAACATTTGCTGATTCAAAGAGTTGCATTTTACCTCCAAATGAATCTGCTGCGCACGTTCGGGGAAACGGATCGCCCAGTGGGGAGCAAAGGGCATCTTGCAGAGTGCACAATCGATTGCGCACGGAGATATTGTTACTCCTATCAGGATTTTGTTGTCAACTGTCTTTTTTGGAAGGGGCTGGCCTGGCGCTGCGGTATGGTGAGCCCTTATATATTGATCTGATGGCCTGTTGCCGACGCTACGAGGATCGCGCTGTGTGTGAAGAGCGGCCGGGCCGCGCTCGCTCTGGCGACGCTCGAGGGACGAACGCATGAGACGGCTGCGCGCGGAGTTTGAGGTCTTCCTTCACTGCTCCCGCTCCATGCAGATCCTGCTCTTGTCGAACATGGTCTATGCCCTGGTGCTGCCGGTGCTTGAGGTATTCGTCGCGGCATACGTGATGCGGAATTCGCACGACGTAATGAGGGTCGTCACCTACCAACTGGCGCTATACGCGGCCACGCCCGTGGCGTTCTACCTGAATGGCATCCTGATGGGCCATGTTGAGGCAAAGCATTTGTACGCTGCCGGGATGGTACTTTCGGGGATGGCGATGATGCTGCTGATGCGCTCAGGCGTGCTGACGCTGACAGGCGTTGCGACCGCGGGCGTTGCGATGGGACTGGCTACTGGTCTCTTCTGGGCGAATCGCGGATTTCTGGCCCTGGCCACGACCAACGACAGCAACCGTAACTACTACTATGGAGTCGAGCTGTTCGTTGCCGCACTGGCCTCTGTCGCGGTTCCGGCGCTGATTGGCTGGTTCATCAGCGGCGCCACACGCTTTAACTGGATGGGCGGAGGCGCTAACCGCGCTTATCGGATTGTAGCGATGAGTGTCTTTGGCCTCACCTGTCTATCAGCGTTTCTGCTTGAGAGGGGGAGCTTTCGCAATCCGAGCCATACGCACTTCATCTTTTTCCGGTTTCACGCGCTATGGGGACGGATGCTGGAATTGTCTGTGCTGAAGGGTCTGGCTCAGGGATACATGCTGACGACGCCGGCTATGCTGATCATGGTGCTGGTGGGCCAGGAGGGGACGCTGGGTGTGACGCAGGCCATCGGCGGAGTGTTTACCGCTTGCCTGCTGTATACGGTGGGGCGCATCACGGCGCCACGTCATCGCAGGATGGTTTTTGCGGCTGGGCTGCTGTTGTATCTGCTGGGCGCGCTAAGCAACGCATTGCTCTTCAACGCCGCGGGCGTGCTGGTTTTTATTGCTTGCCTGGCGCTGGCCAAGCCCTTGCTGGATCTCACTTACAATCCGATCGAGTTTGAGGTGGTGGATGCGATCTCGCGGATGGAGAAGCGGAATGAATACGCGTACCTCTTCAACCATGAAATCGCGCTTTTTGCCGGACGCTGCTCTGGATGCCTGCTGTTTCTGGCCATTGCTCACTGGTGGTCCGGCATAGCGGCGCTGAAATATGCATTGGTGGTGGTAGCGCTGGCGCAGATGATTTCCATCCGGGTTGCAGGCCAGATTTCCGAAGGGCTGAAAGGGGCAGGACGCACCCCGCTGGTTGGACTCGTCGGGACTATCGCGGGATTGTGAGAAGGGAAGCAGGCTCTGATTGATTTGTTAGCGCAGGCCGGCATTCGCGCCGGGGCTGAAGAGGCTGCGGAAGAACCCCGATCGTCCGGCGAGGTTGGAGAAGTGCGTCCCTCAGGGCCTAAAGGCCGCGTTGATATTGCAACGCTTACGGCACGACTAAAGTCGTGCCCTGACACAAAGCGGCTTCTTGAGACACGCTCTATGAGTTTTTCCGCAACCTGTAAAGCCCGCGTTGATCTCGTTGGCTTTATGCGGAGGTTAAAACCCCCGCCTTACACCCCAGCGACATGGACCCGTCGCTGGGGACCCCGCCTCCCTCCGAACGGCCAGAGGGTGAGAACGCGCAAATTCGATGGACAGCGAGTGGCGGGGCGCTCAGTCCCGATCGAGATACCAGGGAATGTTGATGACGATAATGCGGCGGTTGCCGCGTAGAAGCAGGATGACCTTCAACATATCGGCGCGGCGATTATGGAGCAGATTTTCCCACCAGTGGAACACCACCAGCTCCGGCACCAGAACGCAGACCTTGCTGAACGTGGACTCCTTCTCTACGGAAAGAATGTAATCCACCATGGGCCCGAGGATATAGCGGAAGGGCGATTGCAGAATCTTGAGCGTGGGGACACACTTGCCGGCGGCGCGCAGCGGCGCTGCCACATCGGTTTCCCATGCCGCACAGATCGGGTCCAGATTTTCGCCGGCCTGCACGTGTACGCAACGAATATCGTTGGACATTCCGAGTGCAAAGGAAAGCGCCTTCTCTGTGATGCGGCTCCAGCGGTCGATGGGCAGCACCACAATAGGTTGGGTGATCTGAGCCGGCGCGATGGGCCGGTCGAGCGCTGTGTCGCGGTCCACACCAACGTAGTGGCGATGGACGGCGCGCATCAAGAGAATCATGACCGCAATCAGCAGCGCCGTGATCCATGCTCCTTCGGCAAATTTAGCAACCAGCACCACCAGGGCAGTGATGCCTGTCGCCACGGCTCCAAGACCGTTGACGGCCATGCGAAACGGCGCGTTGCCCTGGCGCTTCCAGTGCATCACCATGCCCGCCTGCGAAAGCGTGAATGCCATGAACGCGCCGACGGCGTAGAGCGGAATGAGGCGGTCAGTAACGCCGCCAAAGACAATCAGGAGCACCGCGGTGAGCGCGACCAAAACATAAATACCCCAGGAGTAGAGCAGCCGACGGCCACGCAAGAGAAAGACATGGGGCATATAGTCGTCGAGCGCGATGGCGCGGGTGAGGCGCGGGAAATCGGCAAAGGCTGTGTTGGCCGAAAGTGCCAGCACCAGCAGCACAGAGGCGATGGTGATGTAGTAGAAGACTCCATGACCCATGACGGCGCGCGTCAGCATGGAAAGCACGCTCTCGTAACCGGGGCCGTCGGGGTTGGTGGCGGCGATGCCATATGCGCGGCACAAGAAAGCAATGCCGGCGAGCAGCACGGCCAGCAGAACAATGATGATGGTGAGAGTAATTTTGGCGTTCCTGCGTGTGTCGTCGCGGAAGGCCATGACGCCGTTGCTCACCGCCTCGACGCCGGTCATGGCGGTGCAACCGGAAGAAAAGACTTTCAGAAGCAGCCACAAGCTGACGGCAGTGGTAGCTGCGGGCAGCGGAGGCAACGCCGTTACTGGATGAGGCGGTCCGGCGCTGTGTAGCACTTGCCATGCGCCCGCGCCGATGACAATCAAGAGGGTTCCGGTGAATAGATAAGTGGGAATCATGAAGACCACGCCGGTGTCGTGGACTCCGCGCATATTGATCACGGTCAAAATGGCGAGCACTAACAAGCACAATTGCAAGGTATACGGCTGCAAGCCGGGAGCGGCGGAGATAAGCGCGCCAACGCCCGCCGAGATACCCACGGCGGCAGTAAGCGTGTAGTCGATCATGAGAGCGGCCGCTGCCAGCAATCCCGCGCTTTCGCCAAGGTTCTGGCTGGCTACGGTATAGGAGCCGCCGCCGCGAGGATAAGCGTCGATGGTCTGGCGATAGCTGAAGTAGACGATGGCTAGCAGCGCCACGATGGCCCCGCTTACCGGGACGATATAGTGGACGCCGACGAGGCCGAGCGGAATGAGCAGCGTGAGCGCGGCCTCGGGGCCGTATGCGGCAGAGCTGAGGGCGTCAAGGCCAAAGACAGGGATGCCGGCGAGCGGGCCGATGTGTTCAGCGCGTTCTTCGCTGTTAGCCAGCGGCCGGCCAAAGAGCAGATTTAATACTCGTGAAGATAAAGCCATGTAACGTTGTCTCGTAATCGCGGAGTTGGGAAAGACGTGGCTGCCGAAATGGTTGTCGCATGAGCGACGAACAAGAACGGCCGATAACTCGATCCTATACGATGTTTCGCGGCAGTTGGCCGAAGCATGTCACTGGAACTCGACTGGATGGATTCCTAAACGCTGGTCACTGTTCAAAGACGAGTTCACAAATGCCGGCATGGCAGTTGAGGATGGCGTTGCGCACCAGCTGAGCTTCCGATCCCTTTGGCCAAAGGGAGGGAATTTTTGCGCCTTTGATTTTTTCGAGCGCCGTGGGCACATCCTTATCGCTGGCCTTTTGGGCGTCGCGGATTTCCCCGTTGCCCAGCAGAAGACGATACTCAGCGGTACCGACGAGGCCGCCGGATGGGCCGAGAGAGATGGTACGAATCTCCAGAAGTGCATCATCCGCATTTGTGGTTGGCTCTTTGACTCCGGCTTTGCGCAGAGTCTCGATGTGTTGAGTCAACTCTTTTTGAGTGGTGCCGGGAGTCCTTTGGTTAGCGGGCCGAAGGTAGCGCGGAATGGAGGCGAGGGCAAGTTCGTAGAGACACAACGCGTCTTCCCGGTTGCCTTTGGCTTCGGCGATTTCGGCCAAGTGTTTGCCCACTTCGGCGTCCTCCCGGTTGACCCATGCAGGTTGGAGATAGGTCTCGGCTTCGGTAATCTTTCCTTCGCGATAGAGAATCCAGCCGAGGGTGTCCCAGGTAGCAGTGATGAGGCCGCTAGCTGCCATGGTGTTTTGGGGATTCTCCTGGAGAGTCCAGGTCTTGCTTTCCGTAGCAAAGCGATCCAAGGCCGCTCTTGTGGTGGACTCGTCGAGGTCGAGGTCGAGGTCGAGGCCGGCATCGGCGAGTTCATATGCAGCATCATTCATCATTTCCGTGCTGGTTGTGGTGTGAAGGAGATCAAGCAGGGTTGCTTCTCCCTTTTGTTTCATCCCGGCAGCAAGCTGAGCCCGGCCGGCCAGCATCTGGAGATATTGGTCGTGCTTACGCATCTCGGGTAGATGGGCCATACCGGTTTCCGCAGCTGCGGCAGCTTCCGCGGCATGGCCGTCTTCGAGGAGCAAAAAGACCAGGGCGATGACCGGCGCGGGACTGTCGGACTGTGCATCGGCCCAGTTCCGCAACGTTTCCTGAGCTTCTTTCTCTTGACCGAGAATGCTCTGAGCCTCTGCGAGCGGGGAATATGGCCAGAAGTTGCTGGGGTAAAGGGCCAGCTCCTTTTGGTAGTCCGAGATCGCGGCCGTCATATTTCCGCGCTGGTATTCGAGATAGCCGTAGTTGGCCCACAGGTTCACTTGTTGAGGATTCAGCGACCGAGCTTCATCGAGCTGGGATTGGGCTGCCTCGAATTCATGGTGCTGGATGGATTGACGCGCGGCGGCGATGAGTTTGGCAACTCTGGGGTCGTATGGGGGCTTAGGGGATTCCGTGAGAAGTTTGGCGGTGGGTGCAGGAGGAATGGAATAAGACTTAGTCGTCAAGGCCGGGTCATAGGCGGACTTAGCTGATTCCGTGAGAAGTTTGGCGGCGGGTGCGGGAGGAATGAAATAAGACTTAGTCGTCGAGGCGGTGAGTTGGATGAATTTTTCGTTCCCGATGTCGGCCTCGTCGGTAAATATCTTGTAGGTTTTCCAGTCGGCGACAGAGACCTTTTCCTGAAGAACTTCAATCTTGCGTTCGGCGTAGATGATGCCTTTCTCAAAGCGATAAGTTTCGTCATAAGTGACCCAGCGGGATTTGACATGGACGGCTGTGGGCAGCTCAGCACCCCAACCACTGGGGAGCGTCATAGCGGAGGTGGAGACTTCCGTGCGAGGCGCGCCGAGCGAGATGGAATGAACGGGTGGATCTTGTTCGCTGGGGCGCGGAAGGTCGACGGGAGTGAGCTGGGGAACGATCTTCAGATGGTCCCAATCGCCGGCTTTTTCGCGCTTGTAGTCGTAACTGATTTTGAGTGGGTCGGTGGTGTCTTCGGGACGGGAGACTTCGGCGTGGCTGGTCGTGCCTGCGTACCCCATGCTCTGGGAAACCCGCTGAACAAGGTCGTCATACTGACCGGGAGAGACCTGGTGGAAGGCAGCGCGAAGGATGAGTTCGTTGTCGCCGCGCAGTGTCATGTCAATGCGCGAGTTGGAGGTTCCTGTATTGTCCAGGGTACCGACCGCGTTCATTTTCTGGATAGCATGGAAGGGCAAGTCGGCGGGAGTGCGGTCAAGGGTAGCGACGCCGGAGTCGGGAATGATCAGAGCTTTTTTGTCACGAATCAAAGAGCTGAGCACGCGATAAGGTGCGACTTCGGGCGTGGAGTCAAGCCAAACGGTCTGGCCTTCGACAGAGACACGAGTGATGAGATGGTTGAAGGATTGCGGTGAAGGAACAGCTTCGTTGAAGCGAATGCCCGCGCCAATAAGAACTGCGTCTGCGTGAACGCCGATGGCGCTGAGCATGGCGGCCAGCAGAGTGTGTTTATCCTTGCAGTCGCCGTACTGGTTCTGGAGGACTTCAGTGGCATAGTGTGGCTGAACGCGGCCGATGCCGAAGTCTATGCCGATATATCGGATTTGAGTTGAGACGTAAGTGTAGAGAGCGCGGACTTTGTCTTCCTGAGTTGTCTTGCCAGTTGTGAGTTCGACAACTTTAGCCTTAAGTTCGGCATCGCTGGGGAGTGTTCGATCGCCTTCGAGACTACGATACCAGGCGCCTACTGCCTCCCAGTTTTTGAAGGTTGTCCAGGCGACCGAGGGGAGTTTGCCTTCTTTTTCATCTATCTCCTGGCCGGCTGTCCAGAGCTGCTTGTTCTTCTTTTCCTTGTCAGCTTCAGCTTCCTTGCCGACGGTCGTTTTCAACTGGGACGATTCCCAGCGATAGACGTGCTCGGTTGAAGTTGTCGATTCAACGGGCTTGGTTTCCGCACTCCAGACATTGACATAGATGTCTTTGGGTACGCGCAGCTCGACAATCTGAGAGAGTACGACCGCGTCGGTGAAGAAGGTTTCCTCTCCCCAGAACTGACCCGGAGCCTCGGGCTTGGTGCGGACGAATTTTGCCTGCCATTCGAGACGATCTCCCGCGCGGAGATTGCGCACCGGAATTTGCAATTCCTTGAGGTCGCTGTAGAACGGAGCCGCAGTTGTAACCGCGGCGGGCATTTCAATGGCTTCAGTTACAGGAGTTTCGGTGACGGTGCCATCGGGCCGCCGAACGCGGACATAGGTCAGTTCGACGTGTTCGGCGCTGCTGGCATAGGGCAAACCCAGGACGCCAAGCTGACGAACTGCGGCGTCGGATTGGACGCGAGCCACGACTGTGAACTGGCGAACGCCAGTGCCGTCAGCGGCCATGGTGTAGACGTGTTCGAGCTTTTCGATGACCATGGGTTCCGCGGAGTAATCGCCGGGAATCGCAGGCTTGGTGGCTTCGGGAGCAACAGGTATAGCGGCCACGGGCGCGGATTCAGGCAAGGATGGGGCGGATGGAGTGGATTCATCGACTTTCGCAGCGGGAAGGCTTTGAGTTCTTTGTTCTCCGGCTGCAAAAGCATCCGTTGGAATCAACTCAGTTTCCACGCCATTAGCCAGACGGAGACGTGCGTGTTCAAAACCAGCCTGCGCCTGCTTACTCCGGGAACGGCCCGACACATAGATGAGTGCGTTGGGCAGCACCGTCGCCACATATTCGATTGTCTCTACATCCGCCGGATCGTTGCGGCTGGAGCCAACGGTTCGCATCACCCAGAACGTCTGGCCCTGGATTGAGTAAGGCGCATATTGAATTTCGTTCAGCCGATAGCGCCCTTCGAGGGATTTCATTGTGCGAGCAGCGAAGGCATCCAGGTCGGGCATCCCGCCCATACATTCCGTGGTGATGGCGCCGGCCAAAAAGTTCGAGCGCGGCTCACCAAATTTTGCGCTGAAGATATTCTGCGAACACTCGATGCTGCGCCGGTTGGGATCGCTCTCCGACTCTTTGTCCAGGGCTAGTTTCGCCGCGGGCAGTGCCGGTCCAAGGTCGTTGTAAGTCCACGCCGCCGGATAGGAAAGTTGAAAACCCAAATCGCTGGAAAAACGGCGCGCAAGGGATGCAACCGGGCGGGCGTCGCCAGCGGGATCTTGCTGAGCATAACTTCCAGCGCAGACTGCCGTACTTGCAAGCAATAGAATCAGGACCGACTTACCGTTCTTCATCTTGCAGCCAGTCTACTACTCGATTGTTTGGCCGTATATTCCATTCTTATGGATAGAGAAACGGGCGGCTTCGGGAGAATCCCGTACAAGGAGCTCTTGTTCTGACTTGGCGCCTCTAAGGATCTGTCCAAAAACAGTCACTAGGGCCACCGGTTATTTCCTCAGGGGCTGAAGCCCGAGTCGATTTGGGATTTAGCAGACACTGCCTAGAGCCCCCGTTAACTTTGCAGGATTTATGTGCGAGCTAAGGCTCGTACCCTTCAAATTGGCTCGCTGCAGATTTTCACACTGGCCCACTGCAGATTATGTTTCAGTCGCAGACGAGCATACTTGCGGGAAAGTCTGCCGTGGCAGCGTCTTCGGGGGAAGCAACGGGCTCCGTGCCAGATGCAAGCTGGGCAGTGAAAAACGCATCCACCCGGGCAAGCACTTCGGCACCGGTTCGCGCCTGGTAGATGGCCGCCCGGAGCTTTGCGCCGCCTGCTACGCCGTGGGTGAACCAGGTGGCAAACTGCTTCATTTTTCCAGCCGTCTCGCCCAGTCGCGCTGCGCGGGGCAGGTCTTTGGTGGCCTCGGCCTCATCCAGCAGCATTTGGAAGTAAGCGCGAATCATGCGGTAACGATCCTCCGCTGTGGGCCGCTCGTAGCTGCCGGTGGCCGTGTACTGCGCAATCTGGCGGAATATCCATGGGTTGGCCGGCGCGGCGCGGCCGATCATCACGGCATCGCAGCCGGTTTCGGCCACCATGGCCACGGCGGCTTCGGGAGTTTGAATATCTCCGTTGCCGATTACCGGAATCTTGACCGCCTGCTTGACCTGCGCAATCCACTCCCAGCGCGCCTGGCCACTGTAACCCTGCTCACGAGTGCGGGCATGGAGCGCAACGGCGTTCAGCCCTTCGGCCTCAGCCATGCGCGCCAGCTCAATGCACACTATGTCGGCGTCGTTCCAGCCCATGCGGAACTTCACCGTAAATGGAATCGTGACCGCTTTGCGCACGGCCTTGAAAATCTGCTGAATGCGCGGCAGATCGCGCAGCAGGCCCGAGCCGCCGTTGGAGCCGACAACGCGCTTGGCCGGGCAGCCCAGGTTCAGGTCCACAAGGTCGAAGCCGGTCTCCTCGACGATTCGCGCAGCTTCTGCCAGCGTTTCGGGATTGGCGCCGAAGAGCTGCGCGCCGATGGGGTGTTCGTCGTCGTAGAAGGTCAGATAGCGCTGGCGCTTGCTTTCCCGCATACGAGCGAGGCCGTCAGCCGAAGTGAACTCGGTCATCAGCAGGCCGCAGCCGGATTGGGTGTTGGTTACGGCGGCGTCGATGAGTTCCGGGGCTAAAGCCAGGTCTTGATTTTGTGGCATTTTCGGCACGACTGAAGTCGTGCCCTGACACAGCTGAATGTCAGTCGTGGCCTGGCACGGTTGGTTCACGAAATCGCGACTGACCACAGCCTCAGTGGCAGACGAGAATAAACTGGCGTGACGGATGAAGCGGCGAAATACGGTGTCGGTGACGCCGGCCATGGGTGCAAGCACGGTGGCCGGAGCCACCAGGACCGTGCCCAGGCGCACTTCAGCCGGAACCCGCGCTTCGGCGGGCATCGTGTGCTCCCGGGGATTGTCCCAGTTCTTCTTCACCGTAAAGCCTTTGCCAGCCATGAAGCCTCAATCTCAACAGAAACCCGGTTAGCCGGGCAGCTCATCCACTTCAAAAACAAAGGGCTTGCCCCGCGACTCCGGGTCCCATCCAGCCTCAATCGCACGCCGAATATGGGCTAGAACCTTCGCCGGTGAAATATTTTGCCGGACAAAATCCGTTCGGGTGTAGCCGACCTTTTGAGTCTTGACTGCCGGGTATTCGAGGTGAAGCTCACGGCGCACACCCTCGGCCACACTGACATGAATGGCCACGCCCCTCCACCCATCGGTGGTGCATAGCTGCTGCTCGCGGTACAGACGCCAGATCAACGGCAAGCCATCGATGGTGATTGCGGCCTGAACCGAGCGTTTCGCGTGCGGCATAGTGAATCCAATCTCACAATCAAAATTCGTGGCTTGCAACTAGGAACTTGTTGAAAATCTAACTCGAACCAGAGGAATCGTCCCTCAGGGGCTAAAGCCCGCATTGATTTTGCGCCATTTACGGCACGACTAAAGTCGTGCCCTGACACAAAACTTGAGTATTTCAACAAGCTCTTAGATATCTCGCACTGCACCAACACAGCGAGGCCTCCGCCACGGCGGAGGCCCATTCGTTCCAGCCGGTTGCCGGGCGGTTACTTGGCCGCTGCTGCTTCTTTGGCGCCGTCTGACTTGGCAAACTTGCGGCGGAAGCGCTCAACGCGGCCGGCCGTATCTACCAGGCGCTGTTTGCCGGTAAAGAACGGGTGGCAAACCGAGCAGATTTCCACGTGAATGTCGCCCTTATGGGTCGAACGGGTCTCAAAACTGTTTCCGCAGGCGCACTTGACGGACACTGCGGCGTAATTGGGATGAATCTTTTCCTTGGGCATCTCTGAAAATGGACCTTTCCTGCAATGTTTCTATTGTATGGGGAATTTGGCGGTTTAGCAATCCAGTGGACAGTGAACAGTGGGCAGTGAACAGTGATAAATGGTTAGACCGAAGTGAGGATGCTGTCCGCTCCAGGCTCATCAAGACTTGATCATCCCATTTCGGTATTCAGCAGCACTGATCTTCAGCGTCGGAATCTGATCCCTGACCACTATTCATTGCTCTTTCAACGCTTTCTCGATCCCAGCCTCCGCAAGCGGCGACATGATGGCGTAGCCGGCGGGCGTGGGATGAACGCCGTCCTTGCTGAGCGCAAGCGGGAGGCCGTCGCGCTGGTCTTTCATGGCGGAGTGGAAGTCCACATAGACATAGCCATTCTGGGCGGCGTAGGTCTTGATCCACTCATTCAGTTCGTCCACTTTGGGCGCGGGAGTCAGGCCCGGCTTCCACGGAAGATCGAAGGCGGGCAAGGTTGAGCAGAGCACGACGCGAATCTGATGGACCGTGGCCAGTTCAGCCATCGAGGCGAGGTTGTCTTCAATCTGCGCGATCGTCTCCGGCCCTGTGTTGCCGCCGATGTCGTTAATCCCCGCGAGGATAACCACCACCTTGGGCTTGAGCGCGATTACGTCCTGCCGGAAGCGCACGAGCATCTGTGGAGTGGTTTGCCCACTGATGCCGCGGTTGATGTAGGGCTTACCGGGAAACGATCCGTCCCGCCCTTCGATCTTCCAGAGTTCGGTGATGGAGTCGCCCATGAAGACAACGCGATTTTCGCCGGGTGTGGGCGCAGGCAGCGCCAGATCAGCGTCTTTGAATTTCGCGAGCCAGGGAAAATCGACCCTCAGCCGCTCCTGCCGCGCCCTTTCCCATTCGGAAACTGGCGGAGCAGCTGGTGTGGCGCAGGGGGCTTTGGATTCCGGTACGGCGGGGGCCTGCGCCTTAAGAGCGGAAGCAGAAAACAGGTTTATGAGGACGATTGCCGCAAAGGCTATGTGCGAAGGTGAACGTTTCACGAGGGAGTCTCCATCTATGCACGGAGCAAAGGCGGCTTTCCGCGCAGATTTGATTGTATGAAATGGCGAAGCGCAATGGCGCGGCCTTTTCCACATTAAGGAACCAGACCTGCACCGGCGCGCCGCGCGGCTCTTTGCGCTAGGCTTGAAAGCAGATGACTGAATGTCCGATTTGCGATGGAGTGGGGCTGGTGCGGGTGGTCAATACCCAAGGGCAGTGGGTTTCGCGCGATTGCGAGTGCCAGGAAATGCAACGTTATCAGCGGCGCTTGGCGGGGGCTCACATTCCTGAGCGCTACCGCCATTGCTCGCTAGAGACCTACGAGACAGCTTTTCGCGGCGCCAATTCGTCGCTGGCCAAAGCGCACCTGATTGCACGCAAGTTTGTAGAAGCCTATCCAGCCAACACCGCCGGCAACGGCCTTCTTTTTGTGGGGACCCACCTGGCGGTAAGCGTGCTGCAGCGGCTGGTGCAGGAGCGCGGTGCGCGGGGCCTCTTCTGCGATTATCGCGAGCTGCTCAAGAATATTCAGAACAGCTACAACCCCCAGGTTCAGACCACCGAACTTGAGCTGCTGAAACCGGTGTTTGCCGCGGAAGTGCTGGTGCTGGACGACCTGGGTGCGCAGCGGCCGAACGAGTGGGTGTCAGACACCGTGGCGTTGATTTTGAACGCTCGCTACAACGACAAGCAGACCACGATCATTACTACAAACTGGGCTGACCTGCCCGCCGGCGCCGGCTTCAAAGTGGATGAAAAGGGGAATAAGCCAGCCAAAAGCGAGGACACGCTGGGCGACCGCATTGGCGACCGCATGCGGTCGCGGTTGGCAGAGATGTGCGTGCGGGTCGAGATGACCGGAGAAGATTTTCGGCAGAGCGTGATGCGCGCCCGTTTTGGGTGAACCCGAGGGTGAGGCCAATCGGCTTAAGAGGATTAGATTGTTTCGAGAAGATTGCAATGACCGCACGCGACGACGCTGCGGCTCAGCTTTACCCTTGCGAGGGCTAACTCACGGCTGCAGCTTTTAGAAAACGCTTGCCAATACCAGTAGAATGGCTGCGATGGTGACACCCTGGTAGACAACATCCTCTGTCTGCCGGCGACGCCTCTGGTGACTCGTCGGTGGTGGGATAGAGATGGACGCGGCTTGGCTGGAGAGATGCATCTTTGGCCTGCTTTCAATGCCTTGCGGCAAGGGGTACGCAATCCTAGCCTGACGGGTTCTGCTACCTGCCTGTTTAGACACCGGATTGCTTCAGAAGATGCGGGGAAAGTGTGAAGAACCCGCTAATTCTGACGCTGTTTTATATATCGGTCAAGTGCAGAAATATACACACATGTTCGCCAAATTAGGACGGCGGGAGGGTTCCTTAGGTAACCGATGCAAAATGTTGCTGGTAGGTACGAATTGCGAGCGCGGTCTGTGCGGGCAAAAAAAGAAGAACGCAACCGATTCTTAGCGCTGTCGGAGCGCGTTGGTTGCCGAATACCGGTTCTGAGACTGGGGTTTGGAATCGTCTCAGGCAAGAGCGCAGCCGGCTACTTTGTGACCCAACTTCCGACCCACGCCACAGCGCGAGCAATCGGATTGTGCTTGGGCTTTTCCACCACAGGTGTGTAGGCCAGATCCTCCTCTGTCATCAATGTTGGCGCATATGGCGTAAACTTCACGCGAGTCTCGTCCAGACCATCAACTATCTCGCTGACAATGGGGTCGTCGCATTCGCCCTTGGCTGCCCTCTCGAACTCCATTGCCCTTTCTTCCCGTGAGGTCGCGACGTCCAAGAGCAACTTGTACTCTTGCTCCCGGTCCGCTAAGCGAGCCTTCTCCGCGTTCTCGAAGAGTTGTTTCGCTTCCAGGTGGTGGATGCGAGCAATTTCAAGGAACTGGTCGGCTGGCGAAGTGCCTTGGAATGTGTAGGCAGAGGTCTTGCGCTGAGAGTCGTTTTCTGACATGCTTTCCTCCTGGTTGCCGAGGGCCCAAAATCGCATGCATCCAAAAAGTGACTAATCTATCGCTTAGTATTGCCTGATTTCATATTAATCCTTGATGCAACATCAAAACGGGGAACTTGTTGAGTAACTGGTGTAGAATTTCGCTCGTGAGCCTTGGTCCTGAACTCGTAGCGCCTGTCGAAAGGGAAAAGCGCAATTGGCTGCCCTTGGGGCTGGCTGCAGCCGTCGTGATCGTGGCTATAGTCGTGGCAGTCGTGAGCCAGGAACACGGAAGCACCCGCGGCAAGGTTGCGGTGACGCCGATCTCCGCACCCCTCGACCCCTATGCGCAGAGCCTCTCGGTGACTCGGCTCGCCATGAGCGAAGCAGGGAACCTGGCGGGAAGCAAGGTCACTTACCTTGATGGGCACATTGCCAACCAAGGCGCGCGCACCGTCACCGCCGTTACCGTGCAGGTGCTCTTCCGCGATGCCGCCCACGAAGTTACGCAGAACGAAACCCTGCCGCTCAAGCTGATCCGCGTGCGCGAGCCTTATGTAGACCTGGAGCCGGTTTCAGCGGCCCCGCTCGCCCCCGGCGGAGAGAAGGAATTTCGTCTCATCTTCGATAAAGTCTCGCCCGACTGGGATGGGGCGTATCCGGAGATTCGCGTTCTTCGCGTCGGGACTAAATAGTCTGGTTCGAATGCGCCGCCCTGGACAGACAGCGTTGACGAATTTACCGGGTAGAAACTACCGTATCCGGAAAGATTTACATGCAGGGTGGGCCAAACAAGCCCACAGACTGCGCAGCCGGACTGGCGGCCACTGTGCTCCAAGCTAAACAATCCAAATAACATCCAAGATTTTTTGCTGATGCCCGCGGGTTTGGCGCGAGCCTTGCTATCTCTACGTGTGAGCAGACACCACCGCTCACCCCGCGCGACCTTGGCGGATAGAGACATCCCGGAGGGTGTCATCCCATGAGAACCTTCGAATCACTTCGGACCTCATTCCCAAGCCAGTGTGCACTTATTTTGCTGGCATCTGCGTTCGCACTACCGACATTGGCGCAAAAGGGGCAGAGCACGCCGGACCAGCAGAGCACTCCGGCTGCGATGGGTCAGCAGCCCTCCCCAGATCAGCAGTCTGCCTCTATGGCAACCGATCAGCCTCCCGCTCCCATGGCCTCTTCGAGGCAAGTCCAGGAGCCCAAAGAGGGATTCTGGGGCCGAGTCAATCCATTTGCGCGCAAAAAGTGGGTCAACGACCGTGTAGAACCCATCAAGGGCCAGCTCAACGAGTTGGATGAAGTGAACGCCAGGAACTCGCAGGACATTCGTGATCTGGACGCGAGGGCGCAGGCGGGGATCCGCAATGCTCAATCCAGCGCCGACCAAGCTAACCAGATGGCAATGAACGCCGGTAACGAGGCGCAAAATGCCAGAGCCACAGCGCAGGGCGCGTCGGGCCACGTAGACCGTCTGAACACGACTGTTAACGGCCTGGACCAGTACAAACAGGCGACCGTGTTGGAGATAGGGTTTCACGACGGCCAGCCGATTCTGCGGATGACGGCCAAGAAACAACTGGATGATTTTGCCGCCAATCTGACTGGGCGCAAGGGGTACATCGTGGAAGTTGAAGGATATTCCCCTATGGCCGGCAACAATGGCATTCAAAGCTCCAGGCGTTTGACCGAAGCAGTCGATCGCTACCTCGTAGTTGAACATGAGATTCCCGTCTACCGTTTGCGCGCAGTCGCTCTAGGCAACGCGCCTGTTACAGGCATGGACTCGGATGAGACCAAGCCTGTAAAGGTAAGCTGCGTTCGCATTCGGTTGATGGAAAACACATTGGCGGCCCAGGAAGACTCGTCTCCCCATGACGTGACTTCCGCACCCGGCGCGGAGGAACGGCCGTAAAGGCCATATAGCCCTCCCCCCCGAGGCAAATGTCCGCGCCGGCGGCGCCCCCTGCCGTTCGGCCGCCAATCAAGCTCTCGAATAACGAGAGAACCAAGGCTATTTGGCCCCCGCCCAAAAACGGGGGCCGATTTTTGTCTGGACGGGCAACAACCGGACCGTTTCGGGCGCTTTGCAAGCCACATATTTCCCCAGATATAAACCGAGTGTTTTTGAAAGCGTAGAAATTGAGGTGCCTCCGTGCCCGCGCGCCCGGTAAAATCGACTCTGCATGCATTCAATCGACCCCAACCGACCCGCCAAAGCATCTTCTGAGAGCAACCTAGACGGCAGCCGCTTCATCCGCGCCTGCCTGCGCCAGCCCGTGGACCGCACGCCGGTTTGGTTTCTGCGCCAGGCCGGGCGCTATATGCAGGAGTATCGCGACGTTCGCAAGCACCACACATTGGTGGAAATCTGCAAACAGCCGGAGATTGCCGCCGAGGTCACTATTACCGCGGCAGAAAAGCTGGGCGTGGACGCGGCCATCATTTTCGCCGACCTGCTGCTGCCGCTGGAGCCGATGGGACTGGACTTCGAGTTCCAGGCTGGCGAAGGGCCGGTGGTGCATCATCCGGTGCGGACCGCCGAGGACGTTGCCGCTCTGCGCACCGACCGCGCCGCTGATCTTGCGTACGTGTCCAGGGCCATCGAAAAGGTAACCGCGCATTTTCGAAACAGGCTGGGCGTTATCGGCTTCTGCGGCGCGCCCTACACGCTGGCCAGTTACATGATTGAGGGCGGCGGTTCGCGCAATTACATTCGCACCAAGCAGATGATGTACGCGGACAACACTGCGTGGCGCTTGTTGCTGGACAAGATCGTGCTGGTGTTGACGGAGTATTGCCGCCTTCAAGTGGATGCAGGCGCCGACGTGATTCAGATTTTCGACAGCTGGGTTGGTTCGCTGGGGTTGACCGACTATCGCGACTACGCATTCGAGGCTTCGCAGCGGCTCATTCATTCAGTACAGCAGATGGGCGTGCCGGTGATTTATTTTGGCGTGGAGACGGCGGGCTTGCTGACGCAGATGGCCGCGACCGGCGCGGATGTAATTGGCCTCGATTGGCGGCAACCGCTCGATGAAGGCTGGCGCGCCGTGGGCCACGGACACGCAGTGCAGGGCAACCTGGACCCCATCACGCTTTTTGCGCCGCTGGAAGTTTTGGAACAGCGCGTGAAGGAAGTTCTGCGCGCAGCCAATGGCCGTCCCGGCCACATCTTCAACCTTGGCCACGGAATTGTTCCGACGACTCCAGTGGAGAACGTGCAGGCCGTGGTGCGCATGGTCAAGGAGTTTCGCCTGGAGAACGCGCATGGGTAAACAGGCCGTCCTATTGCTGGCACACGGCACACCCGAGACCGTTGAGCAGATCCCCGAGTACCTGCGCAACGTCGTCGGCGGCAGGCCGCTGCCGCAGCACGTCATCGAAGAGATACAACGCCGCTACGCGCTGATCGGCCACAGCCCTCTAACAGAGATCACGCTGGAACAGGGTAGGCTGGTCGAGATCGAGCTTTCCCACCCTAGCCGCAGAGACAACGACGCGGCGAGGGTGGGGCACCCGGAGATTCCGGTTTACGTCGCCATGAGAAACTGGAGCCCGTATATTCCTGACGTGATCAAGAAGATGCGCGTCGATGGAGTGGAAGAGGCCGCTGTCCTCTGTCTTGCGCCGCACAACTCGCGCACCAGCGTGGGCCTGTATCGCAAGGCTGTCGAGGCCGAGTCAGCGGGTTTGCGCATCGATTTCACCGAGGGTTGGGCGCAGCATCCGCTGCTGATTGAGGCTTTTGCCGAGCGACTGCGTCCGGCGTTTACTCGACTCAGCGCGGAAGTGGGCGCGCCGGTTCCGGTGTTGTTTACCGCGCACAGCGTCCCCAGCCGGACCATTCAGGCTTCTGAAGGTCAGCCCGCCGACCCTTATGCTGATGAGGCCAGGCGCACGGCCGCACTGGTTGCCGAGCGCGTGCCGGAAATCCCGGAATGGCGGTTCGCTTTTCAGAGCCAGGGCGCCAGCGGAGGCGAGTGGATTGGGCCAAGCGTGGAGGAGACACTCGAAGCCGTGGCCGCGTCGGGTGCGCGGACCATTTTGTTGCAACCTATCGGCTTTCTCTGCGATCACGTCGAGATCCTCTACGACGTGGACATTCTGTTCCGCGAGTTTGCTGCAAAATTGAATCTCCGGCTGGAGCGGCCGGAGTCGCTGAATGCTTCAGCTACACTCGCGAGGGCAATTGCGGATTTGGCGCGGCAAGGGCTTGTGCGTCTTAAAGGTCATTGAAGTCCAATTAGAGCATTTTGGGTTCTGGTGTTTACTGTCGCAATGGGCAGATGTGCTATCCCACCCATTTCGCAAAAAACGCGAAATGGATGGGGCACCCAGAATTTTGTTAGCACTTAAGTTGAAAATGCTCTAACTCGGAAATACTCAAACTGCGCGATCAATTGTGCATGTATCCCGTTGAGTAATAAAAATCGTGATAAGTCCCGCTCGGGGAGATTGTATCTTCGCCGCTTGCTTCGGCAAGGGGCTTGGTCTCGCGCGTCAACAAAAAATGCGGTACGTAGCCAGCTATCATGGGAACCTTCCAATCGGTCGATCCAGCCGGCAAGGGCACTGACGTGAACTCTTTTCCGAAATACACGCGCAGCACTGCCGGAGCCGTCAGATTCGCAGTAATGTAAACCGCGTCTTCTACAGGCCCATAAATCTTCATGTTTCCTGTATCGCTTTCGCTCTTCGGCGCTAACTGAGTGCGGTACGCCCAATACACGGAGTCATTAGTAATTGCAGGCTGCTTTCCTGTCTTGTACCAATTGATGAAGAAGGCAAGAAGCTCTGTGGCTCCGCGATGGGTATGGAAGAAACCCGGCGTGGTTGGCGCCTGGCTTGCTCCGAGATCGTTTGCGCGTTCATATTTTGTAGGATCGTCGATAGGGCTGACATACGTTCCTTCAATAAAGTCATTCCATGTAATAATCTCGACCCATTCCGGATGGCTAACTTCGATAGCACTCATCCACAGATTACGCATGCCCCAAAAACCACTGTATTCGTAATAACGTCCCGCGTTCGCGCCCCAAAACTGCAGGCAGATGGGCGCCATGTAAAGCTTTCCCGCACGGTGCAGAACTTTGCCATAGGCTTCCGATGATGGAATCTGATCCGGCGCGTGGCCGAGTCCGGGAACTCCGGCGATTCCCCAATAGAACGCACCATCGATGACCTTCTTATTGTTGGCGAGTCCGGCTTCAATATCATTTGGTTGTGGAAGCTCGCCGCCCCAGAAAAACGCGGGCACGAGGTAGATTGGAAGCGGCGCGCTGGACGGGACACCGCTCGCATAACTCAATGCGCCCGGCGCGGCGTTTTCGGAAGGGTGGGAGCCTTGCTCAAGATCGCGACGCAGATGCATCCAGAAGCCAGTTCCTAATCTTTCCCCGGCGAAAGTTGTGAGCACAAACTTTCCATTCCACTTGAAGTACACGCTTGAATAGCGGTCATTGTTTGCGAACCGCCGCATCATGTCTTCCACGTCCGCAGCGTCATTCGAGCAGCACATATCCGCTGAAAACATCAGCTTGAAATTGCTATGCAAGCGGTAGGCGGCCTCAAACATCTCCGAAGCTCGCCGGATGTAGCGAGGCTCCTTGATCCATCCCCCGGCGTTCAACGCAAAGCCGTCAATGCCGATAGCTTGCGCCTGGAGAATCTCCCGTTCGTAGGAGGCGATTACGAGTTCGCTGCCGGAGTCGCCGGGGGCGTAGTCCTGATTGGCGAGCATGTAATGCGCGAAAACCGTCTTCTGGGCGCTCGCGGAGAAACATGTGCGGCGCAAAGAGCCAGCAAGAACGTCACAATTTTATGCGAACAAACCGGGCGGGGTGATTTCATCGGTACAACTGTATCACTGGAGCGGCATCACAAGCAGCCGAGCCTACCAGAAGTATGCGGCCTCGATTTTCGGGGAGCCGGGCTTTTCATCAATAATCTGCGTGCTCAGGACAATCTCCATATTCTTTTTATCTCCGGCGGCCTGTGCCAGGCGCTGCAACTGGGCGAGATCACCGGGGTCAGTCAGAAACTCTCCGGCTACGATGGTGCCGCCGCGGCTGATTCCCGCGACAATGACGGTCGGCCTGCCGGTGTTGGTGTCAGTGAAGCGCGCCAGAATCGCATAGTCGCGATAGTCATGGGTTGCCATCTGCAAGGATCTGTCAACCACCCAGCTGGTTTGCCCCGGGTTCGTGCTATCGACAATCTCATGCCTCGTCATATCTGCATTATTCGCAAAATGGAATCGCAGAGAATTTGTCAGCCGCAGCGTCCATGCGTTATCGAATGCACCGATAAAGACAGTTGGCCCACTGCGCAAGTCATCAAGGTTTGTCGCGCCTTCGCTCTTGATGGTGTACTGTTTGCCGCTCGACTGAAGGACTCCCGCAACCTTCACGATTGCGTACACATCGTCCATGACCACCGCAGTAAGGTTGTCGCTCAGCACAACCTGGCGGGTAGGCTCGGCCGCGTCGCGAAGAGAGAGGCTGGAATACTGCAGTTGATCCGCAGTGCAGAGCAACACAGGCTCTCTTGCCTTCAGTATCGGCCCCCAGAAAAAATCCAACGCGGAGTGGTGCACGGATTGCCAGAGAAAGACCGAACCCGCAGAGAGGATGGCGGCGCAGACGCATGTGAGCGCCAGCACGAGATGGGAATGGCGGCGAGAGAGCGCGGCACCAGCAACAGATTGGGCATCAGAGAGAGTTTCTGCGGCGGCTAGATCCATCTCCTTCAAAACCGGATCATCTGCGCCTTTGGGCCAATGGAATTTTGGAATATACGAGCCTGAGGGCAGGGCTATGCGCAGTTCGTTCACATGGGCTGGGTCCTGATAATACTGCGCAACCCGTTTGCGGATCTCTGCCGCGGTGACGCGAACGATGGGGTCAGATGCAGTGTCGTAATCGGGATCTCTGCCGAATATCTCTATGCCCAGAGTCCGTTCCTTTATGTCGTCTTCCCGCCCAGCCAGGGTTTCTTCGGTCACAAAGCGCAGAAATGTAGGGAACCGCTTGCTGTGGCTAAAAAAGGGATTCTCCAGGAGCCGCGCCAACTGCTCACGGATAGAAATCTTCTCCGCCTCGGTCAGAGTTGCGTGTGCCTGATTCTGCGTAGCTGCCGACATTACTAGGCTCCGGATAGTCGATGTGATTATACAGCGGCTGTAACGACTCGTTTATCTCCGTATCGGACGGCTTGTACGTATATGGAAACAAACAACATAACAAATTATTTACCTGATAAGAGCGTTTTTCTTGCTGTAAGGACCCTGACTACCCATGCTGTAAGGACCTTAACGGGTCTCCATCGAAAGGATTACTACTGGTCTGCTTTTCAAACTCCGATCACCAGGTATTCAAAAGGCATGAAAGTCACGCCTTTGATGCATTGGAGCGACGGAGAACAACATGATGGAGGCTTCAAATTGAAAACAAGCAGGAGCAGGAGACACGGGTTTCTGTTGTATTGGGGTGGCATTGCGACATTGCTTGCCATTTTGGTATGCGGCATACCCCGGATCAACGCGCAAATCGCAACAACAACGGCGACCCTCTCCGGTGTCGTAACAGATCCTACGGGCGCATTGGTGCCCAAAGCCACAGTAACCCTTGCAAGTTCAGAAAAAGGCATCACTCGAACCTTCTTGACGGATGACGGAGGCCGGTATTCTTTCAATCAACTTCCGCCGGCCGGATATAGTCTGACGATCAAAGCAAAAGGCTTCAAGACGTATCAACAGACAGGGATCATCCTCGAAGTCGCCGAAACCGGCGTGCAGAACGTGATGCTGACGGTCGGGAGCGAGGGCACCTCGATCACCGTAACCTCGGACATCGCCCTGCTGAACACAGAAAACGCAAACGTGGCGTCAGACGTTGACGCCAAGCAGATCGTAGAGATGCCGCTGAATGTGCGCAACATCTACGGCCTGGCCGTCCTTAACTCTTCCGTGCAAAATTCGTCTGAAACGCAGCAGTTGCGTGGCGGCGGCAGCGGCATTACCGACACCGCGGATCAGGACATCTCGTTCCTGAACTTCGCCGGCGGCTTCTTTGGAACCACGGGCTACATGGTTGACGGCTCATGGGATACCGACACCGAGTGGGGCGCGGTCATCTTTGTCCCCAACGTGGACGCGGTTCAGGAATTCAAAATCCAGAACAACTCGTTCACAGCTCAGTATGGATGGAGCTCGGGCAACGTAGTCAACGTGGTAACCAAGGCGGGAACCAATGCCTTCCACGGCTCAGCCTTCGAGTTTTGGTCCGGCAACAAAATGAACGCCCTTCAATACAGCCCAAATCCCATCAACTGCGTAGGCACCGGCGGCGAAAATACTTGTGCCTTTAGCCGCAACCAGTTTGGCGGAACCGCCGGCGGTCCACTCTACATCCCCGGCCTCTACAAGCAGCGGGAGAAGACCTTCATCTTCGGCGTCTATGAGAAATTCAAGGCGAATACGCCATCCCCTGTGAGCTTCACTGTGCCAGACACCAAAATGCTCGGCGGCGACTTCTCCGAGGCTCTCGGTGCTCAGGCTACAGACCCGAAATCCGGCCTTCCGATATACGATGTTCTTGGTCGTGCGGTCATGACAGGCGCGGTTTACGATCCACGCAGCGCCCACGCGGTCGTCGCAAATGCGCAGGACAACTGGAACATCAATACCAACCCTTACGGCGCCTGCGGTAACCCGATTTACACCCAAATAAACGTCGCTAGTTGCGCCGTTGCCACCGCGTCCGGAGTTGTCCGCAATCCAGTTCCGGGCAACGTTCTGAGCGCAGCCAACATCGTCAACGGTTATACGCCGGATGCATTCGGCGCCAAACTACTCAGCTTCTATCCGGCGGCACAAACTCCAGGCGATGTAGCCAACAACCTGACCCTGGCAGCATCCGCGCCCACGACTTCGCAGGAATGGGGCGTCAGGGTTGACGAGAATTTCAACGACAATCTCAGAGGCTACTTCCGCTACTCCTATAAACAGGAGCAAAAGGTCAGCGAGGCCGATAACTGGGGTTCCGATCCGGCAGGCCCAGGCAATGTTGTTCCCAACAACCGCTGGGGCATGTGGGCAGGATTGACCAAGGTCTTCAGCCCGAGTTTCACCATGAACATTACCTCGGGTGTGCAGATATGGCATGAGGACTTCAGCGATCAGTCATTCGGCTACAACCCCCAAACAGGTCTCGGACTCCCGGCTTACACAGCGGCACATGCCCCCCTGTTTCCTGCGGTCGCTGTTGGCGGAGGCTTCTCCGCTCTAGGGCCAGCCCCGAACAGCCCGCAGGCGAACACCAACCACGGACCCATCGGCACGGTGGCTGTTGACCTGATCAAGCTGCGCGGAAAGAACACCTTTAACTTCGGGTTCATGGGCGTGGAGCAGGTTTTCAGCCAGTCGAACTACTACCCCGTCTCAATGACCTACAACCAGAACTTCTCTGCCGGGCCGAATCCCCACAGTCTAACGCCTAACACAGGCAACGCAGTGGCAGAAATGCTGCTTGGCACCCTGAGCGCCGCAAGCGTTCAAACGCCCTTCAACCCCTATGAATCGAACCATCTTCTGGGCTGGTATGTACAGGACGACTGGAGACCAAACTCCAAACTCACTTTGAATCTCGGCGTCCGCTATGAGATTCAAACTCCTTACACCTCGCGCCATAACGAAGGCTCGATCTTCGATCCAACCCTCATGAACCCCGTCAGCGCAATGGTTGGGCAACCGGTAATCGGCGCGCTCCAGTTCCTGGGCGCCGACGGAAGCAGCCGGTACTTCTACAACATGAATTACGACAACATCGCGCCTCGCCTGGGCTTCTCGTATGCGGCGACGCCGAAGTTGATTGCTCACGGCGGATACGGAATCTTCTATCCGGAAGCGCTTACCAGCTCCGGCTCCGAAGATGAAGATGGTTTCTCCGCTACGACCACAGCCACCGTGAGCCAGGACGGCGGTGTAACTCCCAATCCGAATATCACCACCAACAATCCCTGGGGCGGCGTCTACGCGCAGACCACTGGAAGCATTAATGGCGAGTTTCAACAGCTCGGCAATAGCGTAGGCAGTGGCTTCAGAAGCCGTCGTTCACCTTATGTTGAACAGTGGATGCTGGGCGTGGAGTATGGCATCACGCCGAACGATCAACTGGAAGTTAACTACATCGGCAACCGCGGCATTCGCATGATCGGGTCTCCTTATAACAACCAGTTGAATCCGAGCCACCTGAATGACACCGGCTCGTACCTCGCTGGTACGGGAACTACTGCAACTGCGACAGGCGAAAGTTACCTCGGCGGGGTAGCGGTTACCAATCCCTTCGCGGCTTCTCTGCAGCAACTGGCGAAATCGGGAAATATGGCGTTTGGCAATTGCAATCTACAAACGACACCTAATAACACAGGTGCAACCGCGGTAGGCGTAACCAACGCGCAATTACTCTCGCCCTTCCCGCAGTATTGCAGTGTAGGCCAGGTCAATGCGCCCATAGGCCAGTCTCTCTACAATGCATTGCAGGCCACCTACAACCATCGCGTTGCCAAGGGGCTCACCGCGCTGGTCTCTTACACCTTCTCGAAGTTCCTTGACAACGTTGAAGGCAACAACGCCTGGTCGTATAACTCTCCGGGCTACTCGGCCGGCACCGTTGCCAACAACTACAACATGGCTGCTGAAAAGAGCGTGGACGCGGGTGATGTTCCGCAGGCGCTGGTGGCCAGCTACACCTATCAACTGCCCATCGGGCGCGGCAAGGCTATCGGTGGAAGTATAAACCGGGTTGCTGACGCCATTGTCGGCGGATGGCAAATCAACCAAATCGCATCCTTCAAGCAGGGAACTCCAATCAAAGTCAACTCCGGCAGCGGAGTTTGGAGCTCTTTCGGCGGCAATCCGAGGCCGGATCTGATTGGGAATCCCAAGCTGGCACATCCCTCAACAGCAGCATGGGTCAACGCCGCAGCCTTCGCTACTCCGACGACTCCTGGCGATTTCGGCAACACTCCTCGCTACTTCGGAAATGTTCGCGGCCCTCGCTATCAGAACTGGGACTCCGTTCTCGAAAAGAATTGGACCTTCAAAACGAATCTGAAGGCCCAGTTCCGTCTCGAGGCCTACAACACCTTCAACCACACAAGCCTCTACGCGCCGAGCAACACCACAGTCGGCACCACGGGCTTCGGATCAATCACGCAAGCCTTCGAAAACAGAGTTGTTCAGTGGGCAGGAAAGTTCTACTGGTAAACCAAACGTGAATCACTGCACCAAATTGTTGTTGCTGGTCCTGCTGGTCAAGCCCGTTATTGGGCTTGGCCAGCAGCAACCGGCCTCAGGGTTCGAATCGCTCGTGGCCGCGGCCCAACAGGCCCAGGCCGCGAACGACTATGCAGCGGCTGCAAACGCCTACAAACAGGCTGTAAGGATTCGTGCGGATATGCCTGAACTATGGGCCAATCTCGGATTGATGCAGCAGGAGACGGGAGACATCACTTCAGCAATTCTTAGCTTTCAACACGCCAACCAGCTCAACCCATCTTTATACGTTCCCAATCTGTTTCTTGGCATTGACTATCAGCGCACCGGAAAAACGCTGAAGGCTATTCCATTTCTCATCAAAGCGGAGAAGCTTAACAAAACTGATCCGCAAGCGCCGCTTGCGCTGGGGCGCGCCTATTACGCCGATCACAAATTCACGTCCGCTGCACAGGAATTTGCGCGCGCAACCACGCTCGATTCCAAGCTTGGCGTTGCCTGGTTCTCCCTGGGGATTGCATGCCTGAACGAAGTGGAAGCGGATGCTCGCAAGATGTCAGAGGAAGCGAAAGATTCTCCATTTGCCGGCGCGCTCTATGCCGAGTCACTGGAGAAGCAGGCAAGATTCGGCGAGGCCGCAACCCTGTACCGGAGTTTGCTTTCCGCGCAGCCTCAGCCTCCCTGCCTCCATTCAGAGTTAGGTTTTACACTCCTCCGGCACCGCGACCAAGCCGGAGCAGCCGCTGAATTTGCCGCCGAACGCGCGGCGCATCCGGAATGCGGCCAAGCGATCCTCGGCCAGGCGCGCATGTCGATGGACAGCGGAGACAATGAACAGGCGGTCAAGCTGCTCCAGGAGTTATGGGACCGCGATCATGGCTTTGTGCAGTCGAATGCGGCCATCCTTCTGGAAGGCTTGTCCAATGAAAAGGCTACAGCGGTCACCGATTATTTCTCTCAGCAGAACACAGTAATCCCGGATGATTTGCGCAGCGCTCTTTTGACGGCTTTCGAAGGCGGCGGGCAGGTATCGGGCGATAACATCGGGCGGCGCGACGCGGGCGCGCAAAGTAAAGCAGAACCGGCTTCCACCGCGCGACCCACTGCGGAAGAATATTTTGCGGCCGGAGAATTTGCAAAATGTGCGCAGCGGCTCGACGCTACCCTCGTTGCAAAGCGCGCCGACAAACTCCGGCTGCTTTCCGAATGCTCATTCTTTGCAGGAGACAGCGAACGCGCCTTCAGCGCAGCAGCGGCTCTTGAGGCCCTGCAACCTGATTCTCCTGAAGCGCTCTACTGGTCAATTCAGGCCAACGAACGGCTAGCGCTCCAATCCCTTGCGCGATTCCAGCAGCTTGAATCGAATTCCGCCAGGAGCCATGTACTTCTCGGCGATATCTACCACCAGCTTGAGAGGGACGATGAGGCGGAGGCGGAATATCAGAAGGCTCTCACTCTCGAACCCGGCAATCCGGCGGCCATGCTCGGGCTGGCCTCGGCATACCTGAACAACAACACTGAGCAAGCCATGGAGACCGCGCGGTTGGGTCTGGAGCGCAGTCCGGACGATCCGGAACTGAACCTTGTTATGGCGGAGACGCTGGTGAGCAAGAACCAGTTTGCGGAGGCCGAGCCATTCCTCATGAAGAGCCTCGGGGCGAAGCCGCAGATGCTTGGTAAGGTGCATGCCCTGCTCGGCAAGGTCTATGCGGAGACCGGCAGAACACAAGACGCGATCGATCAATTGAAGTTGGGCGTCTCGAACGATGAAAACGGATCTATTCACTATCTGCTTGCGCGGCTCTACCACAAGATAGGGGACAGCAAGAGTGCGGCCGAGGCGCTCGACCAAATGAAGTTAATCAAGCAACAGCGCCACGACAGGGGTGTGAAGTTGGTTGAGGATCCCGACCTTTCCCAGTTGGAATCCCCTCCCGGCGATGCGTCCGTTCCATAACAAGAATAAGTCCGCTACCTACTTCCACGAACACAGTACCGGCATAATTTTTTATCCAGGAGTTATCATGCGTTTGCACCGTTCGATTGTTGCGACGATTCATATCATTTTCATTTTTCTGTCATGCCACGCATCTTCAATTGCCTGGGCGGAATCCTCATCCTCTGTTACAGGACCGAATTCACTTGCACTCAGGGTGACGTCACATCAGCTTCCTAACGGGATCGAAGTGAACTCTGGAAACCTGAGCATCAAGGTGGTAGCCCTGCGCGACGATGTTCTGCGCGTCACTTTGTATCACGGAGGCGCCGTCCCAGAAGACGCATCGTGGGCTGTGCTTCCGGAAGCTCGCAAAAGCTCTGTGCCGGTAACGCCCAGCTTATCCATCGATCACTTCGGTTTTCGTACACGCGCGTTGACTGTTGAGATAGAAAAGGCGACGCTCCAACTAACAGTCCGCGACCTGAATGGAAACCTTCTGCAGCAAGATGCGCGCCCGGTTCGTTTCGACGGCAATGCGTTTCGCATTTACAAAACGATGCCGCTGGATGAGCACTACTTTGGACTCGGTGATAAGACAGGACCTCTTGACAGGCGTAACGAGGCATTTACCCTCTGGAACACTGACTCTTATCGTTTTCAGGAATCGACGGATCCAATCTATAAAAGCATTCCTTACTTTATGGCTTTCCGAGAAGGGCGCGCGGTCGGCCTGTTACTCGACAATACCTGGCGCACAAGTTTCGATTTCGGTAAAGCGTCGCCCGGAGTGTATTCCTTCGGCGCCGTCGCGGGTCCCGTGAACTATTATCTGTTTTACGGTCCATCTCCGAAGCAGGTTGTAGAAACCTATGCGTGGCTTACGGGAACTCCGCCGCTTCCGCCGCTCTGGACGCTTGGATTCCAGCAATCGCGTTATAGCTATATGTCGCAGGAACGCGTGCTTGAAGTTGCGCATCGCTTCCGGACCGATTCGATTCCTGTGGACGCAATCTACCTCGACATAGATTTTCAAGACAAGAATCGCCCGTTCACGGTGAACCGCGCAGTCTTTCCGGACCTTCCGGGAATGATCGCGCAACTACACGCGGAAAATTTTCACGTTGTAGCAATTACCGACCCGCATATCGCCAATCTTCCAGGAGAGAGTTACTTCCCATACGACAGCGGAATCGCAGGCGACCACTTTGTGAAAAATCCGGATGGGTCGACCTACACGGGCCGCGTCTGGCCCGGCCCCAGCGTGTTTCCCGATTTTACTCGCCAGCAATCACGCGCGTGGTGGGGCACCCTCTATCAAGGCCTGCGGCATAACGGCGTGGATGGCTTCTGGAACGATATGAATGAGCCGCCAATCTTCGATTCGCCAACCTTCACCATGCCAGAAGATACAGTGCATCGCATCGATGAGCCGGGGTTTCTGGCGCGCACTGCGGCCCATGCGGAAATTCACAATGTTTACGGAATGGAAAACTCGCGAGCTACATTCGAGGGACTCAAGACACTTGATCCCAATACCCGTCCGTTTGTCCTCACCAGGGCAACTTATGCGGGAGGGCAAAGATATGCGGCGACATGGACAGGAGACAACAGCAGCAGTTGGAATCATCTACGCCTGGCGACGCCCATGCTTGAGAATCTTGGGTTGAGCGGATTCTCATTCATCGGAGCCGATGTGGGCGGATACTCCGGAACTCCAACTCCCGAGTTACTGACAAAATGGATCGAAGTGGGCGCTTTCCAGCCCATTGATCGCGACCATACCGAGAAAGGAACTGGCGATCAGGAACCATGGGTAGGAGGGCAGGAACAGGAAGCCATCCGGCGGCATTTCATCGAAACTCGATACCAGTTGATGCCTTATCTTTACACCTTGGCCGAGGAGGCTTCACGCACCGGTCTTCCTATTCTGCGGCCGCTATTTCTAGAGTTTCCAAATGCTTCTTCCGACGGCCATCCAATTGACATCGATGTGAATGCGGCGAGCGAGTTTCTTCTTGGCGCGGACTTGCTCATTGCGCCCCAATCATACCCGGATGAATTGGATGCATACGAAATCGAGTTCCCTTCGCCTGATTGGTATAACTACTGGACGGGAGAGAAACTTATGTTGCCAGCTTCTTCGGCAACAGTTGTTTCTGATGCCGCAGCAATTCCAGACAGAGATGGAAAGTTCTCTATCCACGTTACTCCGGAACTATCGCAGCTTCCTGTCTTTGTTCGCGCCGGCGCTATCTTGCCCATCGCGCCCGTGGTTCAAAGCACGAACGAAACTCCGCAAGGCCCGCTAACTCTGCGCGTCTATGTGGGAGATAAATGCGCGGGCGAACTTTACCAGGACGACGGCAAGACTTATGCATTTCAGCATGGCGAGTATCTCCGAATGAAGTTTAGCTGCCAGAAGACCGCTGATGGATTGCACCTGACGATCAGCCCGCATGAGGGTTCTTATCTCGCCTGGTGGAAAGAAATCCGTGCCGAAATTTACGGCTTTACCCCCAAACAAGGCGGGGTCGCCGTTAATGGAAGCAAGATTCCCGCGGTTGTTGCCATGGAGCCGCTTCGCGCAGCGTTCACCATCGTGGACGACGGCAAAGGGGCCGATGTCGAGCTGAAGTAGAGGCTCGGATCAAAGCATTAATTGTGGCGTGAACCAACTTAAGAACAGAAAAAGGCTGCATGAAGCAGCCTTTTTCAATGCGTAGAACTACTGCTGTAGGGACGATATTTTGAGTCCAACCTGAACAGAATGAACCAGAGATCCATCAGTCGCCTGGATAGTGACAATGTTCGTCTTTACGGAAGTGCCCGAGAGCCCGCCGCCGCATCCCGAAAATGAAACGAAGGCCACAGCCAACGCCAGCACTCTGCCTATGCTCTTCCAGCGCGGCCTGCGAATCAGCCAGAAGCACGGCAAGAGCATGAGAGCCACCGCGGGTATGCTCCCAGACTGCTGAAGCGTCAGAGTTGTGTTACCACTTCCGGAAACAGACTGTGGGGAAAAGCTGCACGAGTATCCCGCAGGCAAAGGAGAAACGCAAAGAAACGACACGGTACCGTTCCAACTGCCCAGCGATCCGATGCTTAAGGGAACTGCAATTGAAGAGCCGGCAATATTGGCAACGTATTGAGACTGCCCTGCCTGCAAAGTAAAATCCTGCCCGGAAAGATAGGCGCTGGTTTTAAGTTCTGGCGACGCGCTCGGTGCGGCGGGCCCGCCTCCGCTATAACTTGCAACAAGAGAGTGAATTCCTGTGCCATTGAGGTTGAGAGTAATCGCAGCATGCCCGTCAGCGGCAAGAGCCGCGGACGTAGCCAACTGCCCATCCAGCAACAAGGAAACGTTGCCAACCTGCGCGGGCACACCGTTGACCTGGACCGTCACCAGACTTTGGCCTGCGCTATTCAACGGCGTTACAGATACGACTTGGGTCGTCGTCGTTGCAAGCGTCGGGCTGGCGGCATTGACCGTGATTCCAGCCGACGGAGTTACGCTTTCCGAATAGACGCCATTGGCTGCGTATTGGGCAGTCATGGAGTGCGGTCCGACAGCCAGCGACGCAGTGCTGAAGGCTGCCGAGCCGCTGGAATCGAGCGTAAGCGTACCCAGAGCCGTGTTTCCATCGAAGAATGTAACGCCTCCGATGGGCGAGCCGGATGCGCTGGAGAGACTTGCAGTGAGCGTCAAAACTGCGCCGGCAGTCGTCGAGGGGGAAGAAGCGGAGAGCGTAGCCGTTGTTGCTATGGCCGTAACCGTAAACGGCACAGCAGGCGAGGTGCTTGGTAGAAAGGAGTTGGTTCCCAGCTGCGTATCCGGCGGCGTAAAGCCGAGATACTGCGCAGTCAGGCTATGACTGCCGATACCCAGGAGATTTGTGCTGAAGGTGGCCACGCCCGCGGCAACTTCTCCTTGTCCCAGCAGAGAGCTGCCGTCAAAAAAGGCAACGTATCCGCGAGGAACGGTTTGTGGCGCAGTGACAGATGCGGTAAGGGTAATAAAGTCACCTGCCTGAATGCTGGTGATGGCGTTGCCGCCAGCCGAAACAGAAAGCGCGGTCTGCGTGGAATAGACCGGATTGAGAACCTTCTCGGTAACCAAGAGATCAGAGGAAGCGTAGTAGGAATCGCCGGAATAGCTGGCCGCCATTTCGACCAGGCCCGCTGGAAGCAATGCGGTCGTGGAGCCAGGGACCGGAAGGACCGCAGAGCCCTGGTTGAGCGGCGCCGAGCCGAGAGCGATGCCCAGTGCCGAGAAGGAGACGGTTCCGGAAAGAAGCGGCGCTCCCGAAAGAGAAGGCTGAAGGGCCGCCGTCAACGTAAATGCCTGGTTATAGTTGACCGTTGCCGGACTCACGGACAACGAGCCGTTTGATATGCCGGATCCACTGCCGCCAACCTCCGCCTGGTTCATCAGCACAGTAAAGCCGAGAGCACCGGGGCTGGAACTGGCTTCAGGATTAGCGCGCAAAGCAAGCAGGTCGCTCAGACCGTTGCCATTGAAGTCGGCTGCCGCAAGTCCGCTCATGCTGCCAGCGTAATAGAATTCTTCATTGGAGAACTGGCGGCCGCCAAGATTGCGCAGGACACTCACTAAGTTGCTGTCGCCGACCACAATGCCGAAAAGCCGGGAGGAATCCAGCTTGGCAGGGGTGAGAAAACCAAATGAGTGGGAGAGCGGGATGACCTGCGTTGCAGTGAATCCTCCCTTGCCATCGCCGTATTCGATCACGAGAACAGTGATAGGCATCAGTTTGCTATCAGCATTGGCTTCGGAGGCGAGAAATACCAAATCCGCGTTCCCGTCGCCGTCCACATCGACAATGGCGCCAACGCCGATCGCATTGTCTTGACCGCCTGTCCCTACCGGTGTCCAGGCGGATCCGTTGAGATTGAGACTCGTTCCTGCACGAAAACTCCCGTCGCCATTTCCCAGCCAGATTTCCAACGCCTGCAAATTCGGATCGTAGACCGCAGTGTCTGGAAATCCATCTCCGTTTAAGTCACCCACGCCGAGCAAAGCAGGAGTGGTGATGCCCTCACCTGGGGTATAGGTCGGAAGGTTGGTGGTTACTGTAGTGAATGTCCGTTGCGCGGTTCCCAGTTGAGCAACCAGAGAATAGTGGTAGGTGTAAGAGCCGGTGCCGGATTGGAGCCCTGATAGACTCAACAGATCACTCTTGCCATCCTTGTTGAAATCGGCAACTAACCCATTGGATCCCGGGAAAGTATTCGTCAGTGTGACCGGAGTAAACGTTCCGTCGCCATTTCCGTAGAGTATCTGCCCGCTGAGTGCAATATCCTTATGTCCGTCGCCGTCGAAGTCACCTACGGTGTTGCCAATGTATTCAAAGCTCGTGGTCACGGCGGTACTCGACTTTACCGGCGGTTGAAAGCCACTGCTTTTGGAGCCCAAGTAAGTCCGCATGTATCCGTCCGCACCCACGGCGGCCACGTCTGCGATGCCATCGCCATTGAAATCGCCGGCGAAGAGAAATGTCGATGCAACCGCAGTAGGCGTGATGGTGCTATCAGGAAACGCGCCGGAGCTATTGCCAAAGAAAAGCTGAATTCCGCCGGCGACGCCAACCGCAAAGTCGGGCGCACCATCCTCATTGAAATCGGCGACGGCCAACTGGGTCGCGAAGGTGCCTGAGGTACGCTTCTGCACCGCGCCATAAGCGAGCTTTCCTGTCGCCACTGAGGTATCGAATCCCTCCTCACTGGTAAGCAAAATGTCAGGGATGCCGCTACCGGTAAAATCCGACGCGAAAAGGGAGCTAAAAAACGGGCTTCCGGTCTCAAAACCGCTGGCGATTATTTGGGGAGCATTGAAACTTCCGTCTGGGTTACCGGTCATTACCAGCACGTTTCCCAGCCCATCCGCCCCTACCACATCGACATTCCCGTCGAGATTCATGTCAGCCACGGTCCGAACCCCAAACGTTGTGCCGCCTGAGGTGGGATAGGTCTGCTTGAGGGCAAAGTTGCCTTTTCCGTCTCCCAGCCAGATTGCGGCGCCGCCGTTGCCATAGGCTCCGTTGCCGTACTCGTTGAAGACAATCAGATCTGCGTTTCCGTCGTGATTCACATCTGAGGTATAGATTGCATAGGGTTGATAAGAATCGTAATAGAAGTTCCCGGCGGTAAAGTCTCCCTTGCCATCGCCGAGATAGATGCGAATCAGCCCTTCGAGATAATCCGGAGCGGCGATATCCAGGTTTCCATCTCCATTGAAATCGGCCACTGCGACTGGATAGGGAACATAGGTTGCCATCCCTCCACTATTCGAGGCGGGGAGTATGGAAACTATGGGAGAACCGAATGTACCGTCGCCATTTCCGGGAAGCACTAGAAAGCCCCAACCGGCCGGGAAGTTACCTGGCATCAGAATGTCGGGATGGCCGTCATTATTGAAGTCTCCTACGGTGAGCCTGCACATGGTTACTTCATAAGTGCATGTTCCGGCTGGAAGCTGCACCACAGTTCCCTCGGTAAATCCGCCTTTTCCATTGCCGAGCAAAACGTGCAACGCCGGAGATTGCCCGGTCGTTACATAAACAAGATCCTGATGACCATCGCCGTTCCAGTCGCCTGCAACCACAGCTACGGGATCGGGAAAAGTGACAAGCAGGGGCGGGTTCTGAAATTGCTGCGCGTGCGCCGAATGCGCAGCACACATCGCGATCAACGCGTTAGCCGCAGCCAACCGGAGCCATGCTTCCGACCGCGGACTCCGACTCACTCTGGGGTGTTTCAAATTCATTTCTGTGCAACACAAAGTTATTGCCAGCGTGCTTGGCAGCATTCAGAACCCCCAGAAAAATTACGGTTGGAAAGCCGATTTCTAGTGTAATACTAACCCCATGTCTCCGATCAGCCAGTTGTTTTTTTTCAGGAGTCCTGTGACTGGGCGCCGTGTATCTCGCCTGCTAACTGTTAATGGCGCAATCATGAGTGCAGTTATTTCTACGGTATTGACCGGCTGCGGCGGAGGCTCGAACGTGGGCGGCGGAAATCCCCCTCCTGCTGGCAGCTTTACCTTGAGTCTCTCGGCGGGCAGTGTGACCCTTACCCCCAGCGGCCAAAGCTTGACTGTAACTCTGAACCCCGTCAACGGCTTTAGCTCCACGGTTACCTGTAATCTGAACGGCCTTCCCACCGGCGTCTATGCCAATCCGGGCAGCTTCTCCCTGAGCAGTGGAAGCCCGCAGCAGTTTCAATTGAGTGAGAATAATACCGCATCTTCCGGGACATCGACGGTGACGGTAACGTGCGCAAGCGGCAACCTTTCTTCGCAAGCGCAGTTTTCGCTCACTGTCACTCCTGAAGCAAGCTACACGTTGACTCTCTCGGCCAGCGCTCTGACCATCACCCCCACCGGTCAAAGCTTGACTGTGACTCTGAACCCGCTCAACGGCTTTAGCTCTTCGGTTTCGTGCAGTCTGAACGGCCTTCCCGTCGGGGTCAATGTCATTCCAGCCAACTTCTCCCTGAGCAGCGGAAGTCCACAGCAGCTTCAATTAAGTGAGAATAATGAAGCTGTTGCAGGGACATCGCCGGTGACAGTAGTTTGTACGAACGGCAGCGCTTCTGCGCAAGCGCCGTTTACGCTTACCGTTCAGGTTTACCCAGCACTTTACCTTACGCCGTCGCCGGCCAGCTTTACCATCCTTCCGGGCGGTACACAAATGGTTGAACTTGGAATCGGCGGCATAGATGGCGTGACGGGCCAGGTGACCGGGACTGTTACCGGGCTGCCGGCCGGGATCACTGCACCGTCCTTTCCGGGCTTTGTCAACAGTTCCGCGATTATCTATTTTTCCGCTGCATCCACCGCAACAACCTCCGGTTCGGCCACTGTGACGGTGACAAACGGATCAGTTTCCGCATCGGTCAACATACCAATTACGGTCCATTACACACCAGACTTCACGCTCTCTTCCGGCATTTATACAGCTCTGGCCATCTACCAAAGTTCGACCTCGAACTTTACCGTTACTTCAACAAGTGAAAACGGATTCAACCAGCCAATCGCTGTCTCCTTTGCAGGAATTCCAGCCGGCGTGACCTTTGCGCCAGCATCCTTTACGCTCCAGCCCGGCGCTACGCAAACGATTCAGGTCAGCGCCAGCTTTTCGGCTGCTGCAAATTCGAACTCGACCATCACTATGACGGGAACTGGCGGGGGCATCACTCATCAATCTCAGTTTGATTTCATGGTCATGGCAGCCTATGTAGCTATCAGCGAGCAGCCGAATCCGCTGACCATTCCCGCGGGATCGGCAGACTCGTTTGAATTGCAGATTACCGGCACACCCAACGGAACAGGAACCATCAGCGTTCAACTGTCAACACCTCCATCGGGCGTAACGCTTTCGCCGGTGAGCTTCACGGTGCCCGGCACCGGGGGCATGAAGAACGTGTTTGTTGAGACAACCAGCACGGCTTCGAGCGGCCCGCTGACGGCAAAGGCCACTTATGGCCCATATACAGAGAGTTCTTCGATGACCCTGACTATCGGCAAGGCTGAAAGCATTACTCCAGTCGCACGCAGCACAGCCGATCAGTTGGTGCGCGCAGACGCACTTACGCCCTATTCAAGTTTTCCGGAGCCCAACTATCTCGTCTATCACGCGGCCACCAACCGTTTCTTTTCAACGGATGCCTATCTGAACCAGTTGAATGTTGTGGACGCTGCGACCCACACTCTGAAAACCACGCTGGCAATTCCCGGCGCATTCGGGTTGGACCAGGCGCCAGATGGCAGTGTCCTCTATGTTGGCACCCTATTAGGCGATATTTACGTAGTCGATCCGGTCGGCCTCACGATATTGAAACGATATCCATCGAGCACCATCAGCCCCTATGGGTTTGAGGCCAACGCCGTCTATGCCCTGGCCAACGGCAGTCTGCTCCTGGAGAAGTATTTTCTTGTCGGTGGTTATTCATGGGTCGATGGAAACGGTCCGTTGGCGTTGTGGAATCCCACGACGAACGCTATCACGGTTTTTGAAAATCCGAATTATTCGAATGGCACGATTCCCGTGGCGCCAACCTGCCTGCAAGGATTCGAGAATGTGATTCTAACGAACAACCGCACCCGCGTGCTGCTTGTTCCCGTGCTTACCTCAGAGGGTAGTTCGCTGCTGTGTTCGTTAGATCCGGTGGCCGACACCTGGAACTGGTCAGGCCAGATTACGGGCGGCACAAACAGCGCGCTGGCAACCTTCGCTGTCAGCCCCGATGGAAATACTCTTGCGGCCTTCGACGGCTACGATATCTACAATCTCGATCCCGCGACACTCGCCGTGAAGAATTCTTTCGCTGTTCCCACGTCGCAGACATTGCTTGGCTATCCCGTCATGCTTTTAAGTCAGGACTCAAGCAAAGTGTTCATCACCGATCCGAACGGCGCTGACGTGTTGGACGTTTTCAACCTTGCCAGTGGTACACCGTCGGGGTGGATTCCGGAACTGAACCTGGCCTCGCCGGGCAGCTATTCGCCCATGTCGCCGTTCTATCAGGCGATGAGTTCCAATGGCCTGGCAGCGGGCGTAATTCAAGGAGGCGGCATTGGACTGTTGGATACAACGGCGGTCCACGCGCTGCCCATCGGTTCCCGGTTCAGCCAGACCCAGTTGGATGTTACCTACGGTCCGGCCAGCGGAGGCACGGCGGTTGGCTGGATGCCCGACGAATATGGTGTTGCCCCGCCGCCATTGGGCAGCGTCTACTTTGGCGCCAATGCCGCCACCGACCTTAATGACAATGGATTCGCGGGGACGCTGGATGCCACATCGCCGGCCGGCACCCCGGGGCCGGTGGATGTGCGCACATTCGCGACCGACGGCGGATCGCAGTTCTTGCCTTTCGGCTTCTCTTACGGGCCTTCGGTTCTTGAGGCCGCTACCAGCTACGCAACTGCCGAAGGAGGCGGGCCTGGCAGCCTGTACGGGTTTGGCTTCGGGCCGCCGGCTTATAACGGATCACAGAGCGCTTATATTGCGCCGCCTTCCGATCTTCAGGTAACGGTTGGCGGTGTTTCTGCGACTGTCGATGGCTACAATCCCAATCCCTTCGCCGGCACATACTTTACTGCGCCGCCACTGCCCACCAACTCCCTGCTCTATACAGTTCCCCCAGGCACCGCCGGCACGACTGCCTCCATCGGCGTCACCAATTCCAGCGGCTCAACGACCGCTTCCACGAAGATCACCTACTTGCCGGCACTCCAGCAATATCCGGTCGCGGGTGCGCTGGCTGACGGCGTTTACGACCCCAAGCGCAACGTGTACTATTTCACCGATACAAACCAGGTGCGCGTCTTTTCTCTCGCCCAGGGAGCATGGCTGGCTTCCATTCCGATTCCCGCGCCGCAAGGGGCCTACGGTCCACAGCGGTTGTTTGGCATTGCGCTCTCTCCAGATAGCTCCAAGCTCGCCATCGGCGATCCGGGCGCGATCGCGATCTATATTGTTAATCCCGATCAGCCCTCGTCCGTTCAGAGCTTCCCCTACGCCGCACAATTTTCCTATTACCCGCAGTCGGAACTGCCTGCCGACGTTGCCGTAACCGACAATGGGGCAGTTTACTTCACTACTTTCGATTTGGTTGGAGATGGTGCAGTTGCTCTCTATCAACTGAATCCGACAACTGGATTGGTCAGTCCGGTACCGGGCAACTTGCAAGGAGGCAATTATGACGATCCAGACGCCCGTCTTGCGCTCAGCTCCGACGGATCTCGCGTTTATTTCAATATCGAAGGGTCTGTTGGCTACTTCGACACGGTTGCCGGCCAATCGACCTTTGCGCCAGCGAACAGCGAAGCCATAGGACAAGAAAGCGAAGAGTTGGTCCTGGGCGCAAACCAGACCAGCCTTTTCGCCAACGGCTTGATACTCGACAGCAACCTGAATAACCTCGGCCTGCAGGCGCTGGATACAGCCGAATCCGCCGATGCGAACTACCTTTATGGCGCGGCGCTTTCGACGGACGGCAGCCTCCTTTTCCAACCCGCGGATCAGTTCATTGATGTGTTCGATGGCCGCACCGGCTCCTTCCGTGCTCGCATCTCGCTGCCGGTTCAGCTCTCGCCCAACTTCCGCGCTCTCATCTCAGACAACCAGGACAGTGTCCTCGTCGCCATCACCGGAGCCACCGGTAACGGCATCGCCGTCATCAATCTCAACTCCATACCTGAGCCGGGACCATTGCCGTATGCTCTTGCTCAGGCCAGCCCTCGCATTTCACGCGCTCATCCGGCCGCTGCGTCCCTGGCTGTAACGGGCAGCGTGCAATTGCCGCCCAGCTTCCCACACGCCCCCAGAATCGCTCATCGCCCCAGCCCGATGCTCGATTCACTTGTGCGCAGGCGAGCAGCCGCGCCAGCCCAGCGGTCTGGAAGGAAATGACTTTGGCGTCCGGTTGTAACACCTTTCGGGGTGCTGGTTCGCTTAAAGGTGGTCGATCCGTGACGGCTCTGTGTATGGCATTGCAGCAAGTGATTTATTTTCAATAACTTGTCGTAAATAATGGACGCAATTCCTCGTTCGCGATCTCGATTTCTAGGCTACGTGACCGCTGTCACGGTCTGCAAGGCCAACCCACCATAGACTCGGTATATGGTTATCGATACTGATTTATCGATTGCTTTGCCATTCAGCCGGTCGGAAGCTCGATCCATTCCGCAGCCGAGCCTGAGACGCTTGCCCCAGTACCACCATTACCTGAAGGATCTTGAAGCCAAAGGGATCAGCCGGATTTCCTGCAGCGTGATCGGCTTGGAACTGGGTCTTGTCCCTGTGCAAGTTCGCAAGGATCTGCAATACACGGGAATCATCGGCAAGCCGAAGACGGGCTACTCAGTTCCCGAGCTCATCCTGGCGATCGAGACGTTTCTTGGCTGGAACAACATCAACGAGGCGTTTCTTGTGGGAGTGGGGAATCTGGGCACTGCGCTGCTCGGCCACGAACGCTTCTCGAAGTTCGGCTTGCGGATTGTGGCCGCTTTTGACACCGACCCGGAAAAGATCGGCCAATGGATCCACGAAAAAGCTGTATTGCCCGTGGAACAGCTTGGCGATCTCGCCCAGCGGATGAGCATTCACCTGGGCATCATCACAACCCCGGCTGAAATTGCGCAGGCAGTTGCCGATGAGATGGTGAAAGGTGGCATCCAGGCCATCTGGAACTTCGCCCCCGTCAAGCTCAAGGTTCCCGAGCACATCATCGTGCATAACGAAGATCTTTACAATTCACTGGCCTCGCTTTCCTGGAAGCTGGCGAGGCGATTCCGAGTGCCAATTCAAGAGATGGAGGCTGTTTAGATGGCGTCGATGCCAATCGCTGTTGATCGCAAAGAGAACCTCGAAAGAGACAAGTTCGAGATGGTGTGCCAGATTCTCAATCGTTACGCACGCCGTCCGTCGGGATTGATTCCGATTCTGCAGGCGATTCAACACGAATACCAATATCTGCCGGAAGAGGTGCTCACCTATGTGGCGACCTCGCTGAATATTCCTCCGGCGCGCGTCTTTGGCGTGGCCACGTTCTACGCGCACTTTGCGCTGGAGCCGAAGGGCAAGCATGTGATCCGCATCTGCGACGGAACAGCGTGCCACGTCAAGCAATCGCTTCCGGTGTTGAACGCGCTGCGCGAGAAACTGGGCACGACTGAAAAAAGCACGACCACGACCGACATGATGTTCACTGTCGAGACGGTGGCCTGCCTAGGCGCATGCGGATTGGCCCCGGTGGTGGTCATCGACGAGCAAGTGTACGGACAAATAACTCCGGCGCGCGCGGTCGCGCTGGTGGATGAGATCAAGGCTATGGAATCGTCGCTTGGCGCCGCTTCCGTAGTTAGTGCTGAGCAGCCCTCAGCCGAGGACGCTCATGAGTAACGCGGAAGCTCAAACATTGACTCCAGGAAATGGTCACGGAATCTCCACGCTGGTGCAAGTGCGGCGAGTGATTATTTGTGCTGGCACCGGATGCATGGCCAACGGAGCCATGAAGGTTTTCGAGCAGTTCAAAAGCCAGATGGCCAACGCCGGCCTGCATGTGATTCTCGAACTTCGAGCCGAAGCCACAAGCGATGAAGTGCGGCTTTCGAAAAGCGGATGCCAGGGCTTCTGTCAGATGGGGCCGCTGGTTTCTGTTGTGCCGGACGGCATTCTCTATACCAAAGTTCACGCCGAAGATGTTGCCGAGATTGTGCAACAAACATTGGTTGGTGGCGAGGTTGTTGAGCGGCTTCTCTATAAAGATCCTGCGACGCGCAAGAGCTGCCGCGGGCTTGAAGACAATCCTTTCTATGCGCGCCAGGATCGCCTTGTGCTGCGCGAATGTGGCTTTCTAGATCCAGAGGATATTCGCGAGTACATTCTTCACGGAGGTTATCGTGCGGCGAAAAAAGCCTTCGTCGAGATGTCCCCCGAGGAGATTTGCAAGACCGTTCTTGACTCTGGATTGCGCGGCCGCGGCGGCGGCGGCTTTCCGACGGGACGCAAGTGGGAAGCGGCGAGGATTCAGAATTCTCCCAAGAAATACATCATTTGCAACGGCGACGAAGGCGATCCTGGCGCGTTTATGAACCGCTCCGTAATGGAGGGCAACCCCCATAGCGTGATCGAAGGCATGATGATTGCGGCGCGGGCTATCGGCGCCAACGAGATGTTGGTCTATGTTCGGGCGGAGTATCCGCTGGCGGTCGAGCGTATGCGTGGCGCGGTGGCTGCCGCGGAACGCGAAGGCATTTTGGGAAAGAACGTCTTTGGGACCGGCCTGTCCATGAAGTGCGAAGTCATGGAAGGCGCAGGCGCCTTTGTTTGCGGCGAAGAGACGGCCATGATTGCATCCATCGAAGGCCAGCGCGGCATGCCCAGGCCCAAACCGCCCTTCCCTGCGCAAAGCGGTCTGTGGGGCAAACCGACGATCATCAACAACGTCGAGACGCTGGCGCATGTTTCCCGCATCATCAACGAGGGTCCTGAGGTCTTCCGCAGTATCGGGACCAAAGACTCTCCGGGAACCAAGACCTTTGCGCTCACCGGCCATGTCTCCAACACCGGCCTGGTCGAAGTTCCGTTTGGAACCACGCTGCGCGAGATCGTTTACAACATCGGCGGCGGCGTTACGGATGACGCGGGAAAGATTTGGAAGACCGGATTTAAGGCCGTGCAGATCGGCGGCCCTTCCGGCGGATGCCTGACCGAGGACCATCTCGATCTTCCGCTGGCCTACGAGTCTCTTCGCTCCGTAGGCGCTATGGTCGGCTCCGGCGGGCTGGTGGCGATGAACCAGGGCACCTGCATGGTGAGCATCGCGCGCTTCTTCATGGAGTTCACGCAGCGTGAATCCTGCGGCAAGTGCGTGCTGTGCAGGGAAGGAACAAGGCAACTGCTCGCGCTGCTGGACGACGTGATTGAAGGACGGGCCGATCAAGGGACGCTTGACCTTCTGGATAAGCTGGGACGCGCGGTGCAGGTCGGTTCATTGTGCGGCCTGGGAAAGACGGCGCCGAATCCAGTGCTTTCCACCATGCGCTACTTCCGCAAGGAATACGAGGAGCATGTGTTCGAGAAGCGCTGCCGCACGGGCCGGTGCAAGGCGCTGCTGAGCCCGGAGATCAATCAAGAAAAGTGCAAGGGCTGCGGGCTGTGCATTAAAGCCTGCCCGACAGGCGCCATCACGGGAGAAAAGAAGCAGCCGCACCACATCAATCCGGAACTGTGCATCAAGTGCGGCGCGTGCGCCACAGCCTGCAAAATTCACGCGGTCGAAGGGATATAGCAAGATGAATACTGTCACGCAGCCGACATTGACGATCGATGGAAAAACTATTGCGATCGAGGGCGAGCGCAATCTGCTCGAACTGGTTCGCAAGGCGAAGATCGATTTGCCTACGTTTTGCTATCACTCTGAATTGAGCGTGTATGGCGCTTGCCGCCTCTGTTTGGTGCAGGTGGAAGGGCGCGGAATTCAGGGAGCATGTTCCACGCCGCCCGAGCCAGGCATGAAGATTCTGACGACGACTCCGGAGATCCGCGAAATTCGCCGGATTGCGGTGGAGTTGCTGCTGGCAAATCACGATCAAAGCTGCCCGACATGTTCGCGCAGCGCTAACTGCCAGTTGCAAAGTCTGGCCTTGCGGCTGGGCGTGAAGAAGGTGCGCTTCAAGTCAGTGCACCAGCCCGTTCCGCTGGACGAGTCATCTCCGTCCCTGGTTCGCGATCCCAATAAATGTGTCCTGTGCGGCGACTGCGTGAGAATGTGCTCTGAGATTCAGGGCATCGGCGCGATTGATTTTGCGCATCGCGGCCACGAAGTGAGTGTGCAGCCGGCCTTCGGCAAACTGTTGGGCGACGTGGAATGCGTCAACTGCGGACAATGCGCCAGCGTCTGCCCCACCGGCGCGCTGACGGTAAAGTCTGAGGTCGATCAGGTTTGGAACTTGCTTGCAGACGAAAAGAACACGGTCGTCGTGCAGATTGCGCCTGCCGTGCGCGTGGGTCTGGGCGAGTGCTTCGGTTTGCAACCGGGAGAGATCACTACGGGTCGCATTGTTGCTGCTCTCAAGCAACTTGGCTTCGATCAGATCTACGACACATCGTTCGCTGCAGATCTCACGGTGATTGAAGAAGGCACCGAGTTTTTGGAGCGCAAAGCGGCCGGCGGAACTTTGCCGATGTTCACGTCGTGCTGCCCTGGCTGGGTGAAATACGCCGAGCAGTATTTTCCTGAGCTGCTGCCCAACCTTTCCACGTGCCGCTCGCCGCAGGCGATGTTTGGCTCGCTGGTGAAAGCGATGCTTCCCGATCAACTCAAGGTCGAGCGCAAAGATCTCAAAGTCGTGGCCATCATGCCGTGCACGGCGAAGAAGTTCGAGGCGCAGCGTCCGGAGATGGGCGTGGATGGCGATCCGGACGTGGATTATGTGTTGACCACGCAGGAACTGGCGCAGATGATCAAGTCCGCCGGCATCATCTTCGACAGTTTGCAACCTGAATCCTTCGATATGCCCTTCGGTTTCTACACCGGCGCCGGAGTCATCTTCGGTAACTCCGGCGGCGTGATGGAAGCCGTTCTGCGCTATGCCGCGGAAAAGGTTACGGGCGAGAAGCTCAACGATGTCGAGTTTCAGCAAGTACGCGGCGATTCCGGCTTGCGCGAAGCCACCATCCAGGTCAATGGATCAGAGCTCAAACTGGCTGTCGTCCATGGACTGCGCAACGCCCGCGTTGTTGCCGAACAGGTCAGGGCGGGCAAGAGTCATTATGACCTGATCGAAGTGATGGCCTGCCCTGGCGGTTGCGTCGGCGGCGCGGGACAGCCTGTGACAACTTCAACAACTGCGCGCGCGCTCAGAACCAAGGGCCTCTATCACGCGGACAAAATGCTGCAACTGCATAAGTCGCAAGACAACGTCTTCATCACGGAGTGCTACGCGAAGTTTCTCGGTGAGATTGGCGGAGAGAAGGCTCATCATCTTCTTCACACCAGTTACCAGAGCCGGCGTCGCATTGCGGATGAATCTCTACCGCTCATGGAGTCAAAGGAGGTAGACAAGCTGAGAGTGAGCGTGTGTCTGGGAACAAACTGTTTCGTGAAGGGCTCACAGGATGTGCTGAATGGAGTGCTGCGCCACGCGGAACAGAACGGGCTGGAGGGCCGCCTTGATGTGCGCGCGGGATTCTGCTTCGAGAAATGCGAGCACGGACCAAATGTAATGATCGACGGCGAGTACGTGCATCAGTGCACCGCCGCAAAGGCTATTGAAGTGTTAAACAGCCGGATTGAAAGCGACAACCCGGCACAAACAGCCGATAAGGATTGAGCAAGCCCTGACGCCGGTTAAGTGATTCGAGAGGAGAATACCTTGATTACTCACGAACGAGCGGATTTTATTTGCGAGCAGGAGATAGAACGCATATTGGCGAAGAGCCAGCGCCCGGAGCCAGCGCAGGTCCGTGAACTGCTGGTGAAAGCGCGCGAGATGCACGGGCTTTCCATGGAGGAAGTGGCCCAGCTTTCTTTTGTCGAGAGTCCGGAGTTGCTTGCTGAAATATTCTCGACGGCAAAACAGATCAAGGAAGAGATTTACGGAACGCGGCTGGTCTTGTTCGCGCCGCTATACATTTCCAACCGCTGCGCGAACGAGTGTACGTATTGCGCCTTCCGCGCGACAAACGCGGCTCTCAAGCGCCGTACGCTCACGCAGGAAGAAATCGCAGAAGAGACGCGCATCCTGATTCGCCAGGGCCACAAGCGGGTTCTGATGGTCTCTGGGGAAGCGTTGCCGCCAGAGGGCTTTCAATACATTCTTGATTCCATCGCAACCGTGTACGAGACAAAGATCGGTCCCGGCGAGATACGGCGCGTCAATGTGAATCTCGCTCCGCAAACCACTGAGCGTTTCCGGCAACTGAAGGCAGCGAACATCGGGACCTTTCAGCTTTTTCAGGAAACTTATCACCGTCCGACCTATGCGGCGGTTCACCTGAAAGGCACCAAGCGCAACTACGATTGGCGCACGACTTCGTTTGACAGGGCCATGACGGCAGGCATCGATGATGTTGGCATCGGCGTGCTATTTGGCCTCTATGACTGGCGCTTCGAGATCATCGCCATGATGCAGCACATTCAACATCTGGAGCAGAAATTCGGCGTCGGGCCGCACACCATCAGCTTTCCGCGCATGGAGCCGGCAGTAGGTTCCGACATTGCTTCGCAGCCTCCGCATCCGGTCAGCGATGCTGACTTCTTGAAGATGATCGCCATCATGCGCCTCGCGGTGCCCTATACCGGAATGATCATGTCCACGCGCGAAGGCGCCGACGTGCGCCGCGCAACGCTTGAAGTTGGCATCTCTCAGATTTCCGCCGGCAGCCGCACTGATCCGGGCGGCTACAAAGACGGTGAAGGCGACCCCAACGGCAGTCAGTTTCAACTCGGCGATCACCGTCCCATGGAAGCAGTAATCAGCGATGTTGTATCGCTGGGCTATCTGCCTTCATTCTGCACAGCCTGCTACCGATTAGGACGCACCGGGCAGGACTTTATGGATATGGCGAAACCGGGAGAGATCAAATATCATTGCCATCCCAACGCGCTCTCCACGTTTCAGGAATATCTTTCCGACTACGCCACTCCGCAGGCAAAGTCCGCCGGCGAAAAGCTCATCTCGATTGAACTACAGCGCATGGATGGACAACAAACCGCAATTGCGCTGCCAATGCTGAATCAGGTTCGCCGCGGCGAGCGCGATGTATTTGTTTAGACAAAGAAAGGGAGAGACCATGATACGGGCAACTTCAAAGGGGTTTCGGCTGCATATCGGCTTTTTCGGACGCCGCAACGTCGGCAAATCAAGCCTGCTGAATGCCATTACTCAGCAGCAGGTTTCAATCGTGTCGGCGATAGCGGGCACAACGACCGATCCCGTCGAGAAGCCGATGGAACTACTTCCCATCGGGCCGGTCCTCTTCGTTGATACGGCAGGAGTGGATGACGTTGGCGCACTCGGCGCGCAGCGCATCGAGAAAACGCGGCTGGCCATCGCGCGCTCCGATGTCGGCGTGCTCGTCGTCGAGTCCGGCGTATGGACTGAGTTCGAAGAGAAGCTTCTTGCTGAACTCCGCTCGCATGGAATTCCCGTACTGATTGCCGTGAACAAAGCGGATTTGCGCGCTCCCGATCCGGAACACTTGTTCCGCTTCGAACAGGAAAAGCTCCCCTATACAGAACTCGTCGCGACGACGGGCAAGGGCGTGGATGAATTCCGTGCAAAGCTCGCGGAGATTGCGCCGGCGGAATCCATTGCATCTCAGGTGATTTTGCGCGATCTGGTTGGGCCCGATGAAACGGCCGTGCTGGTGATGCCCATCGACAAGGAAGCGCCCAAGGGCCGCATCAAGCAACTTCAGGCGCAGTCCATTCGCGATCTTCTCGACGGCGAAGCTTGCTGCGTGGTGGTGAAAGACGCGGGATTCGAAAAGGCGCTGGAAAATCTGAAAACACCTCCCAGTATCGTTGTCACTGACGCGGCGGTCTTCGAACATGTGGCGCGCATCACGCCGGAATCTGTTCCGCTCACCGCGTTTTCGATTCTCTTGTCGCGGCTGAAGGGCGATCTGGTTGCGCAGACCAGGGCTGCCGTTAGTGTGGATTCGCTTCGACCCGGAGACAAGGTGCTAGTGGCGGAATCCTGCACGCATCACCCGATTGAAGAAGATATTGGCCGGGTGAAGATTCCGCGGTGGTTGCAGCAATATATTGGCGGCGAACTGGAATTTACTCATGTAAAAGGCCGCGATTTTCCTCTGGACCTCTCGCCCTACAAGCTTGTGATTCACTGCGGAGCTTGCATGTGGAATCGCCAGGAAATGCTGAACCGCATTGCCGAGTGCCATCGTCAGGGAGTGCCAATTACCAATTACGGCCTGGTAATCGCGTATTCGCTGGGCATACTTGAACGCGCACTGGAGCCTTTCCCGGATGCGCTGGCGGCCTACAACGAGGCGCGTCTGGAGCAACTGGAGCGGGTCGGTGTCACGAGTTTGTCCGACCTGGATGCAATCGGCACGAGTCTCGTCAACTAACCGTGAATGAACTGACCAAACTCGATCTCATCGAATGGCTCCGCGAGAGCAGGTCCACCCGCCTCGCGGAGCTATACCAATGGGCCAACGAGGTCCGGAGAGAGCGCGTCGGAGATGCCGTGCACCTGCGCGGCCTGATCGAAATTTCCAGTCACTGCACGCGGCAATGCATGTATTGCGGCCTGCGGCGGGGCAATGTCGCCCTGACGCGCTATCGCATGACGCGCGACGAAATCCTCGGCTGCGCGCGCGAGGCCGAACGCCTCGGATACGGCACTGTCGTGATGCAGGCCGGTGAAGATGACGCCCTCACCGCCGAATGGATCGAGGAGATCGTACTTTGGATCAAGCGCGAGACGGCGCTGGCGGTAACGCTCAGCCTGGGCGAACGCCAGCAGGACGAATTGCGACTGTGGCGTTCCGCGGGCGCTGACCGTTATCTGCTCCGCTTCGAAACCTCGGACAAGAATCTCTTTCGCGCTATTCACCCCCTCCGCTTTTCTGGAGGGCCTGATCGCTTGACCCTGCTGCGCCAGCTCAAGAGTCTCGGCTACGAGGCCGGCGGCGGCGTTATGGTCGGCATTCCAGGTCAGTCGTTTGAAAGCCTTGCCAACGACATTCTTACATTTCGCGCGCTGAATCTCGACATGATTGGCATCGGTCCGTATATTGCACACCCCGACACGCCATTGGGTTCCGGAGCGCTTCGTCCGGAAATCGATCCATTCGAGCAGGTTCCGAGCAACGAAGAGATGGTTTACAAAATGATCGCGCTGACGCGCATTGTGTGTCCCGACGCAAACATTCCCAGCACCACAGCGCTGGCGACGATCAACAAAGTCGATGGTCGGAAGCAGGGGCTCCAGGTTGGCGCGAATGTGGTGATGCCGAATCTTACGCCGGTAAAGCACCGTCGCCTGTACGAAATTTATCCGGCAAAGGCTTGCATCGACGAAAGCGCTACGGATTGCAATCAATGCCTGCGCGGCCAGATTCATTCGCTGAACCGTTTCCCCGGGCAGGGACCGGGCGGCAGAGGCGCGCTTTGTGAAGCGCCGGTGAGCGATTTGCCGGGTGCTCGTTCGGATTTTGTGCAGTTGCAGGCAGGATGAGGTGACCATGATCCCGGAAGACGGCATTTTGGAAATTGAGGTTTGTCTCGGGAGTTCCTGTTTCGCACGCGGGAACTCCGAGAATCTCGCCATCATCAACGAGCTTATTCAAAGTCACGGATTGAAGGCTTCCGTTCGCCTGACGGGCAGACTCTGCCAGGATGAGTGCAAGCAGGGTCCCAATCTGACCATTGGCGGAGTCTCCCACCATGGGATAACCACGGAAAAATTGCGCGAACTGCTCGAGCAGCTCGGCAGTCCGATTGGGGGAGATCATGGAGCAATCTAGTTTTATCAAGACCAGGAAGCGCGAATGTCAGGATTGCAATAAATGCATTCGCGAATGTCCGGTGAAGGCGATTCGGGTGCAAGATAACTGCGCTCAGGTTGTGCCTGAACTTTGCATCTTGTGTGGCAATTGCGTACTGGCTTGCCCCAGCAACGCGAAGCAGGTGTGCGACGATTTGCCCAGCGTCAAAACTCTGCTGAAATCGAAGCGCGCGGTGATCGCCTCGCTGGCTCCTTCGTTTGTAGCGCAGTATCCAGACGTGCGGCCAGGACAATTGATTCATGCGCTTAAGAAGCTTGGTTTCTTTGCGGTGTCGGAGACTGCGCTCGGCGTACAGCAGGTTTCGGCAGGCGTCTTGTCGCTGATGAGCAGCGAGCCGAATCGGCTCTGGATATCCTCGGCATGTCCTGTTGTTGTTGATTTTATCTGCAAATATCATCCGGAATGCGTGCCAAATCTTTGCGGAGTTCTCTCTCCCTTGCTGGCGCATTGCAAAATGCTTCGCGCGTATTATGGCAACGACATTGCAATTGTTTCTATAGGACCTTGTGTTGCGGACAAGATGGAGATCGAAAAGCATCCAGGGCTGCTCGATGTTGCGCTGACCTTTGAAGATTTGAGCTATTGGCTGACCGAAGAGAAGATCGATCTCGCGACGACTCCCGAAATGCTGGAAGATCGCTTTCAGCCGGAAGAAGCACAGGAGGGAACGCTTTTCCCCATTGAGGGCGGAATGGCTCCTGGCCTTACGGGAAGCTGCGGATCAGGCGATTTGCAGTTCATGGCCGTTTCCGGAATGTCGAATGTCGAGCAGACTTTGAAGGATATTTCCAAATGGAAGCCCGAGCACAGCATCTTCTTTGAGATGAGCGCATGTGCCGGTTCTTGCATCAACGGGCCAAAGGCCTCGCGCGACGCGTCGCTCGCTCGCCGCCGCTATGAAGTGAGCCACTGCGCGCAGCCGGCCGGTGAATTTCCGCGCAAGCCCTCGGTTGATATCGCTTGCGACTACACAGGCTCGCCGGTCATTCGCAAGGAATACAGTGAGCTGCAACTGAAAGAGGCGTTGCGCACCATAGGAAAGCATTCCGCCGATGATGAATTGAACTGCGCAGGCTGCGGATATGACTCATGCCGCGACTTTGTGCGCGCTCTGATTGCCGGTAACGCCGGGCGCATGATGTGTGCCACTTACACTCGCAAGATCGCTCAGAAAAAGGCAATCGCGCTCCTGCAGAGGATGCCGTCTGCAGTGGTCATCGTTGATGAAGATCTAAAAATCATCGAGTGCAATGCAAACTTCGTGCGGCTCTTCTCTGAAGATGCCGAGGCGTCTGTAAATGTGGATGGCAGCGTTCTGGGCGCAGTGACCCCATTTTCAAATTTGTTCCGGCGCGTGCTCGACTCGGGTGAGGACATCGTTGGCCACGATATCCGCTACCAGCGCAGTATTCTGAACACAAGCGTCTTCACGATCGAGCCTAACTCCGTGCTGTGCGGAATCTTTCAGGACATCACAAAGCCCGTCTTCCAGAAAGAGCAAATCATTGGGCGCGCACGGGAGGTTATCCAGAAGAATCTGAAGACCGTGCAGCAGATTGCCTATCTTCTTGGCGAGAATGCCGCGGATTCGGAGATCATACTCAATTCGATCGTGCACTCGTTCAGCCCCGAAGAAGTCGACGACGGCGAGGGGCAGCCGTGACAAACGCCGAGAGTTTTATTGAAGTCGATTACTGCCAGCGCGCCAAGCACGGCCAACTGATCTCCGGAGATGTTTTTCTTTCAGAGAAAGTGAAGCAAGAAGGCCGCATTGTCTCGGTCCTTTCTGACGGTCTGGGGAGTGGCGTGAAAGCCAGCGTGCTTGCCTCCATGACGGCGGCCATGGCTTTGAAGTTTGCCGCCAGCGCGATGGACATTCGCAATTCCGCCGAAATCATCATGGATACTCTGCCCATCTGCAGCGTGCGCAAGATCAGCTATTCGACATTTACCGTCGTCGATATGGCCAACACCGGCGAGACTCGCATCATCGAACACGGCAACCCGTCCTTTTTGCTGATTCGGCCCCAGGGCGAGTTGGTTATTCAGAAAACTGAAATGCGTCCCAAGCGATGGCAGGACCGCGTCATCAGCTTCTCCAGTTTTGAGGTTCAGCGCGAAGACCGCATCATCTTCTTTTCCGATGGCATCACGCAGGCAGGCATGGGCGAGTATCGCACACCGCTCGGCTGGGGGCTGGAGAATGTAGAAAAATTTGTTCGCGAAAAAATTGACCGGTACCCCTTTATCTCAGCCCGCGAGTTGTCGCGTCTCCTGGTCGCTAAAGCCGAGGAAGTTGACGGCCTCAGCGCGAAGGACGACATCACATGCGGCGTGGTCTACTTCCGCAGTCCCCGCCAACTGTTGGTGATGACAGGGGCGCCTTTCAATCGCGCCCACGACCATGATCTCGCGGTGATGGCCGAACACACTCCCGGGCGCAAGGTGATCTGCGGCGGGACGACGGCCAACATCATCTCCCGGCTACTGAACCGCACGATTCAGATCGACATGCAACAGCCGCTTCATCCGAAAGTCCCTCCCTCTGCCCGGATGGAAGGCTTTGAGCTGGTGACGGAGGGCACACTCACCCTGGGCGAAGTGCTTCGTCTTCTCGAGGAAGACTTCGCCCCTGAGGACATGAGGTCCAATCCAGCCGTACGGCTGGCAACAATGCTGCTCGACAGCGATATTGTGAAGTTTGCTGTGGGCACCAGAATCAATGAGGCGCACCAGGACCCCAACATCCCGGTTGAGCTCGACTTGCGGCGCAATATCGTGAAACGAATTGCGACGCTGCTGGAAACTAAACACATGAAACGGGTTCTGATCCACTACCTCTAAGAGAAGGGGAAACTCGACAAGATAGCAGTTCCTTAACATCGAGTGGCTGAAAAGTCATGTCGAAACTGAGCTGCTTTTGGCCTTCTGTTTCTGTCATGGTTCCGCCGCGCGCGCCTGGCATTGACCTTGGAACGAGGGCGGAGAGACCGCGAGCAGAGACAACAGGTGGTATAGTGCCTGATAGTTCCGAAATACAATGGAAGCAATGGTCTAATTGGAGATTTGAGTGCAGACGCCGGTGGGCCCAGAGAGACTTCAGGCTGAAAAAGATGAGCTGAATTGGCTGCTGACCTCAGGAGTACTGGGGCGATCAAGCAACCTGGCCCGAATGCTCACTTTTGTCTGCGAGAAGCATTTTCTGGGTCAGGATGACCAGATCACGGAATACTCCATTGCGACTGAAGCGCTGGGCAGACGCGGCCATTTTGACCCGCAAGACGACACCATCGTCCGGGTAACCGCGCATTCTCTTCGGAAGCGTCTCCAGGAGATCTACCAAACGGACGGGGTCAATCGACCGGTCCATATTCAGATTCCGCTGGGCAATTACATGCCTTCCTTCGTCCACATAGGAGCGGACGGCGCTCTGGGTGTGCATGAAGCACCAGCACCGGACTCTTCATCGGGGCAGGCTCTCCCTGACGCTCATATTCCTGACGGTACGCCTAGGCCCAAGCGACTTTCGCCATGGCTTGTGGCTGCTGCAATCGTTGCGGCATTCTCCATTTTGTGCGGCTACTACGTTATTGCGCACCGAAGAGCGACGAAAACGACAGTGGTCACGATGCCGGGCCTCCCGACGGCTCTTCCGCAACCCAAGAACACGATTCGGGCTCTAATGGGAACGGGTCGCAAGTCGTATGTCGATCACTCCGGATATACATGGACGCCGGGCAACTATTGTTCCGGAGGCGATAATGTGACGGTGGCCCCCCAGAAGATCATGGGAACGGAGGATCCTTACATCTACCTGGGAGGCATTCGTGGAATTGCCCACTGCGTCTTTCCCGTCAAGCCGGGCGAGTATGAGATTCACTTCCACTTTGCAGAGACCTCCGATTTGCAGACGGCAACGCACTCAGCTTTCCTCTCCATTAATGCGGGAACTGATTTTGGCTTTGATGTGGTTGATAATGCAGGTGGAGATGGCATCGCGACCTCCTACGTTCTAACAGGAATTCGCCCCGAGAACGATGGCGCGATTCATCTGGACTACACCAGCGAAGTGTCCCTGCTGAATGCGGTCGAGATTCTCCCTTCAGACTCCGATAATCTGCTTCCAGTTCGTATCGCTGCGACTCCATTTTCGGTTACAGACTCCGCCAATAAGGTATGGCTTTCCGATCGCTACTTCAGCGGAGGCCGAAAAGGCCTGATTCCCGATTCGGCGAAGACCTCGAATCGCGGTATCTACAGTTACCATCGAGTTGGGCGATTCCGCTATGACATTCCCGTTACTCCACTGGGTATGTATCGTGTCACGTTGTATTTCTCTGAACCGTGGTTTGGCGAACATAATTTGGTGAACGGGGGACGTGGCAGCCGGATATTTAATGTCTCTTGCAATGGCAACATGATTCTGAAGAACTTCGATATCCTTGCGGAAGGCGGAACCAATCCCGTCGTAAAGACATTTGACAATATTCAGGCGAGCACGCGAGGAAAGATCGAACTTTCGTTTATTCCAGTGGTCAACTACCCGGAGGTCAACGCAATCGAAGTGACCCCTGAGCCTTCGCGCTGATCGAGCACAGATTCGAACCATGTCCGGGTTCTCATTTCTGTGAGCCGGGTCTGCGCGGTTTCGTGCAGTGGAGCGTCACGCGCTGCGAAGGTCACCGCCCAGGACTGAAATTTGAGCCGCATTCCGCCGGATCAGATCGCCGCCACCGGCCCCGCCCGTGACTTTGCGTGCCCTTTGTAACGCTTCCAAGGCAATTGTGAATGTTCTATCACATTCGCTAACTCTTTGTTACCAATAATGTTATAGGAACATTAACAATATTAACAGGGCGACGGCCCGGGTTTGCAATCCGTAACAGCTCCCATATCTTTCAGTACCTTCTGGGTTGCAGGAGCCATTCACATCGGCCCCATATGTTTTTCACTCTCATTTACATGACAGGCTCAGAAATTGATTGTTAGGCTTGCACCCGACGATTCAACCCCACTTGTTCTGTGTTCTGCATCGCGGTTGATTGATGCAGACAATGGAGGCGCTCGAAGGCGCGGCGGGGGGGATTTGATCAAGATAGGGCAACACTCGGAGGCTTCAAACATGAACACACATTGTTTTTCAAGATATTTGCGGCAATTTCCGAGCGCGCGAATTTTCGCGGCGCTCGTTTTCATTCTCACCGGCAGCATCATCGCGTTAGGACAGCAGATTACAGGGTCCATCGTCGGTACGGTGAAGGATCAGCAGGGCGCGTTGGTCACCACGACCACCGTGAAGGCAACTAACGTGGATACCGGATTTTCCCGTTCGGCACCGGCAAACAGCTATGGGGAGTACCGCATCGATTTCCTTCCCGTGGGCAAGTACACTGTCGAAGCGGTGGCGGCCGGCTTCGAGCGCTTTGTGCAACAGAATCTCGCCCTCAACGTTGACCAGACGCTGACGGTTGACATCACAATGACGGTGGGCGCACAGTCTCAGACCATCACGGTCAACGAGGCTCCCCCGCTGGTCAATACGTCTGACGCGGTGTTGGGCAGAACCATTGAGCCGTCCGAGATCATCGGCCTGCCGCTGGTCAATCGCAATGTATATTCCGAACTCTCGCTTGTACCGGGTGTGATGGCCAATAACCAAAGCCCCACCACGAACCCCACTGGTTCGCCCCAAATGACCGTTGGAATCGCGTCCACTGATGTCCAAGTCAACGGCTCGCTCGATTCCGGCAACGGAACTGTCGCATTCTATCTTGATGGCGGCAACAACATTACCGGTATGCGCAACTATGGCAACCCGGCTCCCACTCCTGACGCAATCGACGAGTTCCGCGTAGAAACCAGCGCATTCTCAGCGCAGTACGGCCAATTTTCTGCTGCTGTCATTTCGGTTATCACGAAGTCGGGAACAAATAAATTCCATGGCGGTTTGTTCGAGTTCAACCGCAACACCGATTTCAACGCTTTTAGTTGGAGTCCTACCAAAAGTCCCTTTACTGGGGCACTGATGAAGAGCCCCTACCACCGCAACCAATTCGGCGGCAACGTTGGCGGCCCCATCAAGCGTGACAAGGCCTTCTTCTTCTTCAGCTATGCCGGTCTGCGCCAGATACAAGGCTCGCCGGTCACAGGCGGCGTGGTGCCCACGGACGCCGAGCGCGAGGGCGATTTTACCGCGAGCGGCCTCACCGCCGGTAACTATGTTTTCATGCCGGGCACTGGCAAAGCGACTCCCGCTAATGGAGCAAATGCAGGCCCCGGTTGCCAGGCCGGCACATTATCTCCCGCTGGTACTCCTGCCGGTACCGGTACTAGTGGATTTTGCCTCCCGACCAGCAGCCTGGATGCGGTTGCTGCAAACCTGTTGAACTATAACAACACAATCGGTGTTTTCATTCCGAAGGCCACCGGCACACAGGTCGCAAAAACCGGCGGCGCCAATTACGTCGGCATGTACGCCCAACCTACAGACGAAGACGAATACCTGGGCAAGTTTGACGAGAACGTGGGCAGCAAGGACCACGTGGGAGTGACCTACTTTTATACCAATACCGCGACAACTCCCAGCGGCGGCGGCTCCATCAATTGGAGAGGAATTCAGTCCCGTTCAAAGCAGACGAATGCCAATGTCAGTGACGTACACACCTTCAACGCCAGCACGGCCAATCAGGCCTGGCTCACGTTCACGCGGGCCATGGGCGGACGCATTTTCCTCCCAGTAACCGGCCCCGCCGATCAAACCCTCACCAGCTTCGGCTCGAACTTCCAAATCCAGGGACCGACCGGAATGCCCTATATAACTGGTGCTGGCTTTAGTACGGACAGCAGCGCGCCGAACGCCGGCCCGATCACGGGCTCCGACAACTATGAGTTCCGCGACGTAGCCACAGTTACCAAGGGCAAACACAACCTTTCCCTTGGCGGTGAGTACGCTCTCGATAAGACCATGTTCCAAGCCAATCTGGATAATTATGGCACCCTTTCCGTCTCGAACTCCGGTCCCACGACCACGGGTAATACGATAGCTGACCTTGCCACCGGCCAAATCAACGCATTTGAGCAGGATTCGCCTTATGTGACGCATCTGAGCTCGTGGCACTACGCGTTGTTCGCGCAAGACAATTACCGTGTCACACCCCGTTTAACACTCAACCTTGGAGTCCGGTGGGACATCGATCCGTATCCCGTCGAAGCCCATAACAGGACGGCGACGTTTGTTCCCGGCCAGCAATCCACTGTGGCTATCAGTACGGCTACTTCGATTGTTCCGACTGGCATCTTGTTCCCTGGAGACAAAGGCGTCAGTCGCGGCCTGGTCAACACGCAGTACGGCCACGTTTCGCCTCGTCTCGGCGTTGCATGGGACCCGTTTGGGGATGGCAAGACCGCTGTTCGCGCGGCAGCGGGTATCTTCTACGGACTTCCCAGCGGCAATGAGTGGAACCAGCCCGGCAACTCCATGCCGTTCGCCATCCGCAACGGCTTTGGCAACGAAACATCCTTGTCCTACATTTACGATGTCGGTTTCCCCTGCACACCTACCGGTACCCCCGCCCATTGCCCATCAGGTGGCGGTATCTTCCCGTACACCTACACGCCGGCAGCTCCGAAATTCTATCCGAGCCAAAGCATTGAAGCTATCCCGTCGGGTTTCAAGGATCAATCGGTCTACCAGTTTAACTTCAGCGTGCAGCGGCAATTGCCTTACAAGATCAGCGTGACGACAGCTTATGTAGGCACCCTTGGCCGTCACCTGAATAGCTTCCTCGACGCCAACTACGCGCCTTTCTCAACTGTCGCCAATGGCGGCACTCCATTAGTTGCTACCTCCGCTTCATGTAAGACCGCAGTTGGTGGCACAGCTGGTACTGTGACTGGGCTTTGCACTTCAGCCCAAAGCCAGGAGCAACGCCGTCAATGGGATGCCGGCCAAAACCTTGCGCCTGGCACCCTGAGCGGGATTACCTACCTGATCTCAGACCAGACCTCCAACTATAACGGGCTTCAAATCTCGGCGACCAAGACGATGTCACACGGCTTCTCAATCAGCGGTTTCTATGTCTGGAGCCGCGCACTGGAAAGCTCCAACGTGTTGGAGAATGGCGGGATGAACATGCAGAATCCCGGCGTTCTTGGCAAGCCCTTCACCGCGGCTAACGACCACGGCATGCTCGATCAAAACGGCGCACCCATTGTCGGCGGCGGCCTTCAGGAAGATCGTGGCCCGATGGACCAAAACCACGACAACAACGCGGCTTTCTCCGGCATGTGGAACATCGACTACTACCGCGGAACGAACAAGATCGTGAAGGAATTTGCCAATGGCTGGACGATCTCACCGGTAATCTATTTGATCGCCGGCGCACCGTTTACGGTGAGCACAGGGTCCAACCTGAACGATGACACTGCGGGCCAGAGCCGCCCCAACGCGGTTCCTGGCGTTAGTGCCAAACTCAGTCCGCACCGCTGCCGTGTATGCGGCGCCACTGGCCAGAGCTCAACAAGTGTATTGACGCAATGGTTCAACGGTACGTATAGCGCGGCTAACACGACTGTCGCGGAAGCCCAGGCGGCAGGGCAGGCGTTTATGCTCAACGGGCCTGGACAACCAGGTGGCATCGGACCAGGCGGCGCGGACGGCAACGTGGGACGCGATTCGCTGGTCGGACCAGGCCTCAAGGATATGGATGCGGGCCTGTTGCGCGACTTCAAATTACCGCGAGGAAACGTCTTCCAGTTCCGTGCCGAAGTGACCAACGTCATGAACTGGGTGAGTCTCGGCCAACCCATCAGTTCGAAAATCACGCAGGGCACCCAGGGCAACATCACTGGAGCCGCCGGCACACAGCGCATCATTCAATTGGGCGGCAGGTTGACCTTCTAGCTCATTGTTGTTCATTCACCGAGCCGGCGGACAAACAATCGTCCGCCGGTCCCGCCTTACTGAGCGACTGGAGGGTATTTTTGTGGCATCCGCATTTTGGAGTCGTTGCTCTATCGCAGTCATTGGTCTTTGGATATTGGGAAGTGTTCAGTTAAATGCGGAGTCAAATCCCACAGTTCTGGCTGACGTGGATCACCGCCAAAACATCAGTTTGAACGGCGATTGGCATACCATCATCGATCCATACTTTGACGGCCTGTACACATTCCATCGTGAAATTCGCAAAGATGGATACTTTTTGAACGAAGCTCCACGACCTGGAAGCAATAACCTCGTGGAATATGACTTCAGCAAATCGCCCACGTTGAGAGTACCGGGCGACTGGAACACACAGCGCGAGTCGCTCTACTACTACGAAGGGCTGATCTGGTATCAGCGGGATTTCGACTTCAAGCCTCAGGAGCATCACCGCACCTTTTTCCATATTGGCGCGGCGAACTACAAGGCGATCCTCTGGGTCAACGGAAGCCAGGTATGCCATCACGAAGGCGGCTACACTCCATTTGACTGTGAGGTCACCAAACTACTGCATGCAGGGAAGAACTTTGCTGTAATTGCAGTCGACGATACCCGACAGGCGGATGGCGTTCCGACTATAAATACAGATTGGTACAACTACGGCGGACTCACGCGCGACGTGACACTTGTTGATGTTCCGGAGAGTTTCATCGACGACTATGATTTGCATCTGAATCATGGCCGTACAGCGGTCGAGGGATGGGTGCATGTTCAGGATGCCGCTCCCGGCGACCGCGTAAGCGTCGCCATTCCAGAACTCAATCTGAAAGCTGATGCGCCCGTGGACAGTCAGGGTCGCGCGGCGATCAAAATGGATGTTGCCGGCATGGAGTTTTGGTCGCCCGAGCAGCCCAAGCTATATCAAGTTGTGCTCAAGTCCAACCAAGATACGCTGCAAGACGAGATGGGTTTTCGCACAATCGAAGTGAGCGGCACAAAGATCCTGTTAAACGGTAAGCCAATCTTTCTGCGGGGAATCTCAATTCACGCAGAAGCTCCTTATCGCGGCGGACGTGTTGACAACGATCAGGATGTAGCGACGCTGCTCGGATGGGCACACGATCTCGGGTGCAACTATGTCAGGCTCGCGCATTACCCGCATGATCAACGCATGACACGCGCCACCGATCGCATGGGCATCCTGGTGTGGTCAGAGATACCGGTCTATTGGGCTGAACACTTTGGTGATCCGGCTGTTCTGCAAAAGGCTGAGCAGCAGTTGACAGAGGAAATTCGCCGCGATCGCGATAAGGCATCGATCGTGCTGTGGTCGATTGCGAATGAAACGCCGAACACTCCCGAGCGTACGAAGTTCCTTAAGACGCTGGCAGGCGATGTCAGGGTGCTCGATTCGACACGGTTGGTGACGGCGGCGCTTCTCGTTCGTTCCGAAGGGCATATAAAGTATGTCGATGACACACTGGGCGAAGCTCTCGATGTCATTGGAGCAAACGAGTATATCGGCTGGTATGAACAGAAACCCGATGGGGCAGACACCACTGAGTGGAAGATCGCCTACGATAAGCCTCTCATCATCAGCGAATTTGGCGGGGACGCCAAGGCCGGACTGCACGGGCCGGAAACCGAGCGCTGGACCGAGGAATTTCAGGCAAGCCTCTTCCAGCATCAACTTCCCATGCTCAACCGCATTCCTCAATTGCGCGGAATGAGCCCGTGGATTCTGATGGATTTCCACTCTCCTCGCCGGCAGCTTCCCGGCATTCAGGATGGCTTCAATCGCAAGGGTCTGATATCGGATCAAGGCGAGAAGAAGAAGGCGTTCTACATTCTGCAAAAAGTTTACAAGGAAGAAAGCATCGGGAAGGCCGAGTGATAGCCAGAAACTGGTGGGCTAGTAATAAAGTAATGCGACGCTGGCCACATGCTTTGCTACCTGACGCCGCAACTTTGGAGATTGCGCCAGACGGAGCTTAACCCAAGTCTCACCATTGAGTGTTGTTGAAGTAACCTCCATAGCGCCTGCTCGCAAGAGCAGGCGCCTTTTTTTACCCTTTCGCCGCAAGTTTCTTCACTCAGGATGTGCCGAGGGATGTGTCCAGTCCTCCGTCGTCCATCGTTTTCTGCTGCATGCTCAGTTCAGAAATTATGATTTCTCTCAAGGACGGGGGACTGGGCTGGCGATAGCCGAAGGTTGCATATATCAAGAACAGAACAATTGTCGCCTCGGCCTAAGCTAACCCGGGAAAACACAGCATAGGGAGCTGAAAAAGGCTGCTCGCAGCAACCTTTTTCGATCATCGGACGAGCGCAGTTCTTAGTGGACCTTTATTGGACCTGCGTTTCAGCGCTCAAATCCTGCAAGTTGTTAATTTTGTTGGTTGCGGGGGCTGGATTTGAACCAGCGACCTTTGGGTTATGAGTGGCGTTTTTTCTGGGCAAGCAATTGACAACAGGACACGGGTGGAAACCGTGAGAAACCGTCGGAAACGGTCAGAAACCACAGTTTGGGAACCGAGTGGGGTCTGGCCCTAATGTAATGTAACTGGCGTTTGAACAATCGCTGATACAGTCATTCTTGGCACCCTGCCGGATTTCCTTAGCCCGCTTTCGAAGGAGAATCCGCCATGACTTCAGAGTCAATCGTAACGAGTCTATCCGCTTCGGAGATAGACAATCTTCCTGACAAACCACCGCGCTCGAAACTCGAACCGCATCGCGACCTAATCCGCGAACTGCGCCGCAGGGGGCGGACGTACCGCGAAGTTGCCCGGCTATTCAATGACCGCTTGGGACTGTACGTCGCGCCCAGCACACTTCACTCCTTCGTGAAGGTCCGTGCCAAACACCGCAAACGAATGCAATTTGAGTTGCCACCGTCTGAATCTGGTGCGGCGGATTTGTCGGCGCTCGATCGCGTCGCCGCCCTCAAGGCGAAGCCCGTAGTGCGGAATGCGAAGCCGGCTCGCTTCGTCTTCCGTGAGAATGAACCCCTGACCCTGACAAGCAACGGAGGTGAGCGATGACGGCGTATTCAAAGCGTGTTGTTTTCACGATGGGCGGCAAAGGCGGTGTTGGCAAAACCGGCGTCGTGGTCTCCTTGGCCGAGTGGTTTGCTGAGAATGAGATTCCTGTCACTCTCCTCGACCTCGATACCGAGAATAAGGCGCGTGGCTCTCTCAAACACTTCTTCAACGGAACCGTCACCAAAGTTAACATTCACACTCCAGCCGGCCTCGATGCTTTTGTCGATCATCTTGACGGCGGTGCCTCCATCATCCTTGCTGACATGGGGGCTGGAGCAGGTCAGGTTGCATCAGGCTGGTTTGACTCAATGTATGAGGATGTGGCCGCTACCGGCGTGCGGTTTACGGCGGTCGGCGTGGTGACCCCGGACCCGGCCAGTGTTGAAAGTGTCCTTGCCTGGGCGAGCCGCCTTCAGGATCGGGTGGAGTACGCCATTGTCGAGAACGCAACCAGCGCGCTGGCTGACTTCACTTACTGGAGGTCCACCGAACAGGCGAATCGCTTCCGTGAGACGTTCGCGCCTGAGATCTTGCAGATGGAGTTCCGGCTCGCTGAACTTGAAAACCCGGTTCGGCAGCATGGAATCCAGCTTGGGCAGGTTGCGGACCGTAAGACTGAGGTTGATGAACTGAAGAGAGCTTCGCTCGTCATGCGCGCACAGAGCTTTCGCCGTCGGCTCTTTTCCGAATTCGACCGGACAAGGCAGGTGTTCTTGCCATGAACGGGGCTCCAGTCGCTTCCAAGGTCGCGGTGATTTCGGCGGGAGAGCCGACGCTCTTCGACTCTCTCGCACGTCTTGTCCCTGAAGAACTACAGACTGCATACTATCGTGTTCTTGCTCATACTCACACGCTAAGTCCAGACGATGAAATGCTGCGCATTCTCGAAGCGATGGGCATCCTGGCGCTGCTTACGCGCCACACGCCCAAGGATATTGCCGACGAGCGCGAACGTCTTCAAGAAATATTCGAGATTCATCAGCAGCTTTCAGATGAAACCAGAGAGAAGATGCTTGGCTATGTCCACGAGTTGGATTCGCGGATTTCCGCGCTGCCCAGCGAACTCGAAGCCAGCCTTGATCCGAAACAGATTGCGAAATTGCTTGGCGAAAGCCTGCGCCAGAACTTCCTCAAGTCAGGTATCCCGGCTACAGCTGAGGGGCTGCAGGCAGCCAGTGCAGCAATGACGAGCGCCCAACAGGAACTCTCAACGGCGCTGCGCAAACTATCGGATTCGCAAAGTGGAGTGATCGCTCAAGTGGAATATGCGAACAACCGACTGACGTACTCCCTCGAAAGCCGGGCAAAGACAATCGACGCACTTCTGCATGAATGGAAGAGCGACGTGCTGCGCATATGGATACCGCTGATTGCCGGGGCCGCTATGTTGATCGGATTGTTTGGCGGCATCGAAATACAGGGCTGCCGGGATTCGGCTCCCACGGCAACCGCCGCGCCGACACCCACGTCGATTCAAGCCGTTCCAGTTCCTGCCTCTCAAGGGGACGCCGTGCCGGTCGGTGATGCAAAGAAGCCTCATCGCGTACAGTCGAAGCCAAAAACCGGCACAGAACATGAGCGATAGAATCTTGTTGTATCACTCACAGAGACCGGGTATTATGAGCGATAGAGAGGTTCGCTATCGCTCATGACCTGGAACTGGCAGGACCCGGATTGGCCGAATTTCAAGTGGGACCGTGCTCGAATGGCCACCGCCGAAGAGCAGTTTTTGCTTGGCGCAGGCGTTGTCATCGGCACGGTCAAGCATCTGGGCGAAGACGAACACAATCAACTCCTCGTGGAAGCAATGAGCGGAGAAGCACTGACGACCTCCGAGATTGAAGGTGAAATCCTAAACCGGGCCAGTGTTCAATCTTCCGTCCAGCGCCAGCTCGGGCTTGTAGCCGACAAGCGGCGAGCCACGCCAGCGGAACAAGGGATTGCCGAAATGATGGTCGATCTTTACCAATCGTCCGCTGAGCCTCTTTCAAATGAGATGCTCTTTCGCTGGCACGGGCTGGTGGCCTCCGGTAGAAAGGACCTCATCGACATAGGGAAATACCGCACAGGCAAGGAACCAATGCAGGTCATTTCTGGTCGGATAGGCGCTCAGAAAGTGCATTTTGAAGCTCCTCCATCGAAGCAAGTTCCGTCAGAAATGAAGCGGTTCGTCTCATGGTTCAATCGAACAACACCGCAGGGCGCGGAATATCTTCCAGCCATTTCAAGAGCGGGCATCGCCCATCTGTATTTCGAGTCTATCCATCCATTCGAAGATGGCAACGGTCGAATCGGGCGGGCCATCGCAGAAAAGGCGATTGCGCAAAGCTTTGGTCAACCACTGCTTGTCGCACTGGCTACAACGATCCTTGCCCATCAAAAAAGCTATTACGATGCCCTTGAAAGGGCCAACCAGAAGATTGATGTGACTGCATGGCTTGCATGGTTTGCTGACATAGCCCTAGAAGCGCAGCGCCGGACCATCACGCAAGTTGAGTTCCTCATCGTCAAAACAAAGCTGCTTGACCGGCTGCGCGGCCAGATCAATGACAGGCAGCAGAAGGTACTCCTCCGCATATTCCAGGAAGGCCCCGAAGGGTTCAAAGGTGGTCTGAGTGCAGGCAACTACGCTACGATCACCGGAGCATCTCCGGCCACCACGACCCGCGATCTGGCGGACCTCGCAGAAAAGGGCGCACTTATCCGCACTGGCGAGCGCAAACACGCGCGGTATACCCTTAATCCGACCAGAATCAACGTATGAAGCATGCGAACCTGGAGAAAACATAATTGGATCGAATCAGTCCACTTTCGAGCATTCAGGTTCTAGCTCGGGATACGAACGACTCTTTAGAGTCTGCCCAGAGGGCTGGCGAGCCAAAGCAACTTGCACTACAATTTGTGCAATTCCTGTAAGCTGTTGATGAGGGGTGTGGTTTGGCGCAAGACTTGAAAATTGGAGACATTTTATTTTGGCGATCCCGGCTTGGCATGCTTCCAGTGCCCTTGTTTCAAGGCATGGAATCGCAGGCAAAGTTTGTTCTACTAAATGGCGCCAGAGGCAATTTTTGCCTTGACCTCTCCGAGGGACAGAAACCCTCAGAAATGAGAAGCAGGGCTTGGTCCTCAGACGTTGGACATTATGTGATACTGTCCAACGGATTTGCGGACGTTCTCTCCTGGGACTCTACAGTCTCAGCTAGACAGCGTTTTCGAGCTTCCGCCATAGAAGAGGAACCCGAGAGATTTCACAACTTCCTATTGCAGTCTCAGCCAAATCGGGAGTTTTCCATCGTCACCAGGCTAATGCGCACCTTCCGAAGTTTACGCGCGGCGCTTGAACCAAACATTGATGGGCCAACATCTCTGACACCATTCCTTTATCTTCTCGCCTGTGCCGAGGAAGGAGTAGATCGAGGCAAACTAAATCCTCAGCCTTGGAATTTGCCAGCAGATGCATCAGATTTATCTTCGACCATCAGCAAGAGTGATTGGGATGCAATCTACCGCGATGCGACCGATATAGATGGTCGGTTAGGCATCTCGGCTCGCTTTGATCTGGTGCTGAGCCATGCTTCCGGTCAGCTTTTCCAAGAAGCGCATTATCAGTCAGTGTTTCTAGGGGCATCTCAGATGTCGCTGAGCGGCTTTGCTCCACGCCCAGTGTCGTTGCAGACAGAAGCGACCGGCGTCGGCATCCATTTTACTCCGCCATCTATCGCCCGAGCACTTGTTGAGGAATCGATGCGCGCGTTTTTAGGAGGCACCAGTCGACCGGCAACAATAACCGTTTTCGACCCTGCCTGTGGGTCCGGAGAATTTCTGAGGGAGGCTCTAAGGCAGCTCAAACTATCCAACTACGAGGGAAAGATTAACCTCATAGGGTGGGACATTTCGAGGGCGGCATGCGACATAGCAAGATTCAGCCTTGCGTGGGAGGCCAGGACGCTGCCTGGAATAGTCGAAGTTGATATTCAAAATACAGATTCCATGAGAAGGGAAGACTGGCCAAAGGGACCGGATATCTTATTGATGAATCCACCGTTTCAATCGTGGGAGGACATGAACTCTGCGGACCGAGACGTAGTCGCTAATATCTTGGGAGTTCTCGTCAGTAAGAAACCTGATTTGGCTTTCGCCTTCCTATTTCGTGCAGCTCAGAGCCTGGGTAAATTAGGAGTTCTGGGAGCTATTATTCCAGCTTCGATCTTCGACAGCAGTTCAGCACGAGCGCTGAGGTCAGAACTATCAACGATGCTGACGCCTAGGCTACTGGCTCGCTTAGGTAATCAGGCACTCTTCAGTAATGCAACCGTGGATGTCGGTGTCTATCTAGGAGTTGCGGGAGGCAATCCATCCGAGTCGCCTCTAGCATTCTGGGCCGATCACAGATCGGAGTCTACTTCTTCAGCTCTGCGGGCTCTTCGACGATTTCGCGACAGCGAAAGTGACGACTCCCGACCGATCGAAACCGATCACTACAGCATTTACCCTAATGGGGAGCTTGGCAAGAACGTAGAGAGCTGGGCCCCTCGTCCATACCGCTCATGGACAATGTTGAAACGAACGACAAGCTTGCCGCGGGTTCGAGATTTTTTTGCTGTGAAGCAAGGGATACGTACAGGAGCCAATGACGTATTCTTGATTTCATCGGATTATTGGCGGACACTCCCGGCGAGAGAGCGGCGCTTTTTTAGGCCGGCGGTCGTAAATGAATCGATACGCAAGAACGTACTGTCGATGTCTGTATATGTATTCTTCCCTTATGGCCGGAACGCCATTGGCGGCGAAGTCGATTTGGCAAAACAGGTTGGAACATATTATTCCTCGTTCTTGGAGAAGAATCGCGAACGCCTTAAGGATCGTGCAGGCATCAACCCCAATAAGTGGTGGGAACTAACACGACATAGGGTGTGGCAGGTAGAGGAGGAACCAAAGCTAGTTTCAACCTACTTTGGAGATTCAGGATCTTTTGCAATCGACAAAGCAGGATCATCAGTCGTTGTCCAAGGTTTCGCTTGGATCCCCAAGACAAGAAATGCAGCCGACTCGGCTATATTGGAAGGCATAAGCTACGCATACCTAGCGATCCTCAGCAGTCCTCAGTTTAGTACGCTGCTCGCGGCAACATCGAATCATGTAGGTGGAGGGCAATGGAATCTCTCGAAGAAATTTGTCGATCTGATTCCGCTTCCAAATCTCTTATCGCCTGCAATCTCCGCCGATATTTTCCGAGCCTTGGTGGAAACCGGATGGAAATTGGCTGAAGGTTCCTCCGTAGAAAACTCCGATCTGAAATCGCTGGTCGATTTCGTTTACGGGCTGGAGACAACGAATGGCTAAGGCGGTAAGAGAAGAAGCGCCCACGCGAATCGTAGTCGAGAAGCCAGCGAGTATCGTCAACGCGGTCAGGTCGAAGCTCGCACGGAGCCTCAAAATTCAGAACGTTAGCTTGAAGGAGAGAAAGCTTACCCATAACGAAATTGCATTTGTTTTGCGGGGACCGGGCGAAGTCTCCATTACGGATACACAGCTCGCCGTGCCGTTGAATATTGACGCAGAGAACCCCTACTGGCTGGGGGCAAACCTCACGTTTGAACCATTTTTGGGTAAATACGCGCTAAAGAGCGTTAGTATCAAAGTCTATCGCGGGCTTGCCACAGACACCAAGCTTTCAATACTCAGAGCCGAATGGGATACTCCAAATAGCAATAGTACTTTTTTGCATGCTCAGCCACACTGGCACGCCTACCCGGCGATCCTACAAACATCCCAATCGCAACCCATCCAGTCTCGTGAAAACGCCGAGGCGATTACTGAAATTCCTACAGAGATCATTGTTGAGGAAGTGCCGCTGCCAACAAATGACATTAGTGACTTTCACTTGGCGATGGCTTCGTCATGGCACCTTCCCAAGATCGGATCACATCAACTGTTGCTTTGTGATGAAGAGGAAGTCGTATCGTGGATCGAGGGATGCACTCGCTACGTGATCGATCAGCTCGAATACCTTTCACAGTAGCTAAATCGCCCAGTCCCGTCATCTGCTTACTATCGAGAACTCGCGCGTGTTCGAACATTACTCGATCATCATCGAACAACGCCCGAGGTCGTTCGGATTCTATTCGATACCGGAGAATAAGGTCGGCCGTCCTAAGCCATCAGGCTTAGGGATGGTGTCTATCTTTAGAACGAGCGTAGCGAGATAGCTTTTGCTGGCCAGTTGCCGAATTGACGCTAGCAGGATCGGACGGCATCGACGGCAATACCTGATGCGCAAGGGTGTTGGTGGTTGGTTTGCTCAAACGAGAGACTCCATGTAGGGCCGCATGACGTTAACGACCCGGCACACCTTGGCGGCGTTCCATATTTGGTCCATGGTGGCTTTCTTTTCACGGTAGGCACTTCGAAGCGCCTGAATCGCTGTTTCCATTCCGATCTTTGAGCGGAACTTGAAGCAGTCCGCTACTGTCTTCGCCGGGCTATAGACGCGCAGCTTTCGCCCGTCCACCGTGTGGGTTTCGATTCCGAATTTGAAGGCGGCTTCTGAGAAGTGGACGACGCGGACTGGAGGGTAGTCCAGTCTTGGGGACCAGGTTCCTCGCTCGATTGCAAGCCAGACTTCGAAAGGGTTTTCGGTAGTCAGTTCGTGGTATCGGAGGGCGGAGGAGAGGCACAGAACCCCAAGTGGGACCATCTTCGCGACTTCGAACAGGGTTTCATTGACGGAGATTGGAGCTTCTTTTGAGCGGTACAGACCTCGACCCACACGCTCGATCTTGCCAGCTTTTGCAAGGTTCCACAGATGCGAACGGGACACAGAAAGGCCTTTGAGCTCTTTCGAGCGCACGAGAGTCCGTTTCTGGACGATGGCCCCGACATGTTCCATTTTCTTAATCACTCAAGTATTCTATCAAAACCTCTACACTTATTCACATGTATAAAGGTTTTGATAGTTTCCACCAAAACACCGTAGTACCGAATCCCTGCTCAGCAAGCCAACCTTCTCTCAATCCATTCATCGATGTCCGAGCGTCGAAAGCGCCAAAGCCTTCCAACACGTATCCCGCGAATCTGGCCACTCCGCGCCATTCGCTGCAGCGTCTTCGGATGGATGCCAAGGATAGCAGCCGCCTCTACGCTATCCAGTAGCCGCTCTGGTCGATACTCACTTCGAGGGAGATAGGTGTTCCCTGGGAAGGGGGGAATCATAATCGTCCCTACTTGACCAGTCCGCGTATCTCCGACATGAGCCATCGAAATAATCATGATGTATCCACCTCATCACCCACAGTGCCCCAAGATGTCTTTCCGAGTCCAATACTTCTTATCTATGCCACCATAGCTGGAAACTATGGCAGTATCTGCGTGCAGGACGCTCAGGGCACCACAAAGTACCCTACTTGCACCCGGACTTCGAACAGGGTTAGCGTCGGGATGTGCTGACGATACGAGCCATGTCGGGTGGTGTTGGTTATGCCCAGCGGCATCTCGAACACAGCGATTACTACGATGAACATCGCCGCGTGCAAGGTGAATGGCATGGGCGGGGTGCGGAGTTGCTCGGTTTGCGCGGCGAAGTGACGCAAGAGCATTTTGAAGCCATCCGCGAAGGGCTGCATCCAGAGACAGGTGAGTTCCTTCGGCCTCGCCATAGTGCCGATCGCATCGGTGTGGATGGGAGCGAACAGAGCAAAGGGCGGTCCCTGTACGACCTGACCTTTTCCGCGCCGAAGTCGGTCTCCATTCAAGCGCTCGTCGGCGGAGATCAGCGTCTTGTGGCAGCTCACGACAAGGCTGTTCGAGAAACTCTCCTGGAGGTTGAAAGTCACGCTGCCGCGCGCGTTCGTCTGAATGGTGCGAACGAGAATCGGGTGACGGCCAACCTGGTCGTTGCAACGTATCGTCACGATACAAGCCGTGAACTTGACCCTCAGCTGCATACGCACGCCGTGGCTGCCAACCTCACCTATGACGGTGTGGAAGGTCGCTGGAAAGCGCTACAAGCATCGGGGCTGTATGAGCGACGCGCGTATCTGACGGAGGTGTACCGAAATGCGCTGGCACGCGAGGTCCGCGGCCTCGGATACGAGATTGAGCACTGTCGGGATGCCAAAGGAAAGGACCTCGGATTCGAGATTCGCGGGATTCCGGATGGGTTGCTCGAAAAGTACAGCGTGCGAAGCGCGCAACGCGACGCCGCAATCGAGCAATTCACGTTGGAGCACGGTCGCAAGCCGACCAATAACGAAGTTGCCGTGCTCGTTCGCGAAAGCCGTGCGGAGAAGTTGACGGAGATCGCAACGGAAAAGGTCAGAGAACAACAGCAGGCCCGGCTTGCGCCGGAGGAAAGCCGCTCGCTGCAGCATCTCCGCGCGGAGTCCCTGGAGAAGAGTCCTCGCATTCTTCAAATGTCACAGCAGGTATCAGAGTCGCTTAAGTACGCAAAGGCCCATCTCTTTGAGCGCAACTCGGTAGTTCGCGATCACGAGTTGATGACTGAGGTCTTGCGTCATGGTCGCGGACAGATCGATCCTGGTCAACTGCGTGGCGCTTTGGAGTTGGAACAGTCGCAAGGAATCCTTATTCGTGCTGGGAACAATCTCGCCACGCGCGAAAGCCTTGAACGCGAACAGCGCATGATTGCAACGGTAGACCGAGGCGTAAGCCGTTTTGAGAGGTTGGGCAGAAACCATGAGTTTCACTCATCGGAACGCTTGCGTGACGAGCAGCAGAGAGCGGTTCGTCAGGTTCTCGACTCTCGTGACCTGGCTATCAATCTGCGTGGCGCGGCGGGAACCGGCAAGACAGCCACGCTACACGAGATCGACCGCGGCCTGCACGATGCTGGCCGTGAAGTAGTAGCTGTTGCTCCAACTCGCAGCGCTGTAGACGAGCTGCGGAAGGTCGGCTTCCACGAAGCGGTGACGGTCTCTCGACTCCTGGAAGACAGCTCCGCGCAGGCCTCGCTGTTCGGTAAGGTGTTGGTCGTTGACGAGGCGGGCATGGTCTCAGGCCGTCAGATGGAAGGCCTGCTCAAGTTGGCAGAGCGCGAAGATGCGCGGATTCTCTTCTCCGGCGACACTCGGCAGATTCAAAGCGTCGAAGCATCGGACGCGCTGCGAATCCTAGAGCGGGAATCGTGCATGAAAAGCGTTTCGTTGACTGGCGTGCAACGGCAAACGCAGGCTGAATATCGGGATGCAATCCAGACGCTGCGGCAGTCGCCTGAGCAGGGCTTTGAAAAACTGGAGCAACTCGGGGCCGTCCGTGAGGTCCCATACCTGGAGCGTGCAAGGGAAGTTGCCTCAGCCTATAGGGAACTCGCTTCTGACCCATGCCGGCAGGTGCTCGTCGTCGCCGGCACACACGAAGAGATCGGCAGGATCACTCATGCAATTCGCGGCGACATGAAGCAGCATGGCGAACTGCAGCCCGGCGCCGCCTTTGATCGCCATGTGCCGTTGCAATGGACTGAGGCACAAAAGAAGGATCTGTCAAACTATCAGGAGGGGCAGGTTCTATTGTTCCATCGCTCTTCGCATGGGATATCTAGGCATGAGGCTCTTACGGTTGAACGCGTCGAAGCATCGCACGTTGTTGCCAGAGGCCAGCATGGCGCGGAGCACACGGTAGCTCCGACCCAGGCGCGTTCGTTTTCTGTGCATGAACATCAACAAATCGAAGTGTCTCCGGGTGACAAGCTGCTTCTGATGGGCAATCGCCGCGAAGCGGATTTCCGCGCTACAAACGGCGAACTGGTTAACGTGCTCGGTGTTAAAGGTGGCCGCATTCAACTGGAAGATGGCCGGACCTTGCCCGCGAATTATCACGAATTCGACCACGGCTACGCGATTACCGCGCATCGAAGCCAAGGCAAAACGGTGGATGCTGTGGTTCTTTCCCCCGACGCAATGAAGCAGGAACAGTTCTACGTCGCCGCATCGCGCGGCCGTGATGGAATCACGATCATTACCTCCGATATTGACGGTCTGCGCGAATCGCTTGGTATTTCTTCTGCACGGCCATCGGCGACTGAGCTGGCGAGGGAACAGGCCCAGATTCATCCTGCACAAGAGCATAGCCTGGCTCATCCCTCGACACAGAAAATCGAGCCGCCGATGCCTCAGAATGAGATTGCTTTCGGGCACGATATCGGGATGAGCCTTTAAGCAAACTGATCCCGCCATTTGAATCGCTATGGGAGCCGCCTGCACAAATTTAATTTCAGGCCCTGATCAATATTAGGCAACGGAGCTTTCAGCTTTTCCTCAATGAGCGGCTCAAGCTCTTTGGCCATCGCTGCATCGAGTTGCACCAGCGCCGTTAATTCTTCACGGGCAGCCTTTTCATTATTCAGGCCGGCATAAGCATGAGCAAGCCATGCATGCGTGTAGGGTGTGCTCGGCTTGATCGATATCGCATGCCGGAGAGCATCAGCCGCGTCCTCGAAACGGTTGAGATTTAAATATGCGTATCCCAACCCTTCCAGCGCCGGCACGCAACCTGGATTAATTTTCAAGGCTTCGCGGCAAGCATCAGCGCTCTCTTGGTATTGCTCAAGCGCATGGTATGACGCTGAGAGCGCTAGGTAGCTCATTGCGTCGTCTGGTCGTAGCTGAACAAGCTTTCTGTCCACCTCCAGCTTCTCCTCCCAACGTCCAGCTTCGCCATAGGAGACGCCTAGTTGAAGGTAATGGTCAGGATTGTCCGGTTGAAGTTTGATCGCTTGCTCGATTGCAGAAATAGAACGGGTGTACTCCGTTAGTTGTCGCCAGACTTTTCCAAGGCCGATATGGCCGTCGACCCAGTGAGGCTGCAGTCGAATAGCCTGCTCGTATTCCGCTGCGCTTTCATCCCACTTTTCCAAAGCATAAAGTGCAAGCCCCCGGTCGCCGTGGGCGTGATAATTGTCGGGTTCGAGCGCGGCCGCCTTTCGGAGATATCCCTCGGCTTGTTCGTATTGTTCGAATGAGATGAGTATGCGACCGAGCCAATAAATGGTTTCAGCATCTCCGGGACATAGTTGAATTGCCTTGCGCAGGTTTTCGCAAGCTTCTTGGTTCCGGCCAAGTTGTGCGTATGCGAGGCCCAAGAGCTTGAGAGTGCGCGCGCTTTCGCCATATTTAGGTTCCATCCGAAGTGCACGACTGATTGAGTCCGCCGCTTCCTGATAGCGTTCCAAAGAAAAGAGCGCTTCCCCAATATTCAGGCGCGCGTACGCGGAATCGGGGGAAACCTGCAGGGCTCGATCGAAGGCTTCAAAGGCACGTTGGTACTCGTGTAGATGGCAGTAGCACCATCCCAGCAAACAGAGCGCAGACAGATCTTCTGGATTCAGTACGAGCCCACGTTCCAATTGGCTCACGCCGGACCTGTACCTTCTCCACTTGCCTAGGTTCGACGTGAGCCAATTGGAACGTGGGC